>DATEJK010000100.1:0-141236 GCA_035278025.1 Terriglobales bacterium
TGGACAAGGCATTGGGATTGTCGGCTACCTGCTCCTGGTTCCTATCTACCTGCACGTGTGGTCGGCATCGCTCTACGGAGAGTGGCTGACGCTGGGCTCGCTGGTGGCCTACTTCTCTGCCTTTCACCTGGGAGTGCAGACCTGGGCGGTGAACCGTTTGACCCAGGCGTACGCGCGAGGCGACATGGAAGACTATCGCCGAGTGCGGGACACCGCGTTCGCGTTTTACGTGGGCATAGCCGTGGTGGGCAGCGCGGCGCTGACCGCATTCGCTGCTTGGGCGCCGGTGGGCTCCTGGTTTCATCTCTCGCTGACCGGCCACGCGGTTTTTCTTGTCCTGGTGCTGCTGGGCGGGCAGTTCCTGTGGACGATGCCCGCTTCCCTGCTGTGGTGGGTGTATGGCACCACCGGCGACCTGGCCAGAACGCAGTGGGTGATGAACGGATTTAAGGTGCTGGCCCTGGCATTGACCGCCGGGGCGCTGCTGCTGTGGCCGAATCTGGCAGTTGTGGCCGGGGCGCAGGCGGCGGGGTTCCTGCTGATCGTGGCCGTGGTGTGGTGGGACGTGCACAAGCGCTTTCCGGAGCTGGCGCCGGGATTGGGGCAAGCACAGATCTCGCTGTTGCGTCCCATTTTGAGCCAGAGCATATTCTTCGCGGTCATCGGGTGGGCGGTAGCCATCACGCTGCACGGTTCGAACCTGCTGGTGGCGGGGATGCTGGGAACGGCGGCGCTGGCGCTGTTTGTGACCACGCGGACGCTGGCCAATTCCATCCGCCAACTGGTGGGACTGTTCGTTCACTCTTCCTCCACCAACCTAACCCGGCTGGAGGCGCTGGAAGATAAGCAGCGGTTGCGGCTGGCCTTCCGGCTGGTGCTGTTTGTGACCGTGGCCGGGTGCGTGGCGGTTTCCGCTTCGCTGTGGTTTGAAGGTGCGTCGGTGTTCACGTTCTGGACACGGGGCCGACTGACGGTGGATATCTGGCTGCTGCGCATGTTCCTGCTGTGGCTGGTGCTGCAGTCGCCGTGGATGGCGGCCTCGGCGATTCCGGCGTACACCAACAAGCACAAGGGGCTGGCGATGTCGTACCTGGTCTCCAGCATCGGCGGCCTGGCGCTGGGCGCGCTGCTGCTGCCGAAGCTGGGTCTGAAAGCGTTACCGGTTGCGTTCATGGTGGTTGAGGCCGCTGCCTGCTATCACTTTGTGGTGCGCAATGCCTGCCACATCATTGGAGAACCGTATTTGCCGTTCGCAGCGAAACTCTGGCCGGGGATGATCGGAGT
Organism: Terriglobales bacterium; assembly: GCA_035278025.1. Taxonomy (GTDB): domain Bacteria; phylum Acidobacteriota; class Terriglobia; order Terriglobales; family Acidobacteriaceae; genus JAICWP01. Next base: position 1,285 of record DATEJK010000100.1, read on the forward strand.
GGGGGCCTGCGGCTTTGCCGCCACCTGGGCCGTCCATGTGGCTCCCGACCTGGGCACCTTGCCGCGTTGGATCTGCTCCGGCGCTGCCAGTCTGGCGGCCGTGGCTCTAAGCACTTGGGTGTTCTGGTTGCGCAACGAAGAACGAGAGTTCATTTGGCGCAAAGCGGGCTCCGGAATCAGATTCGTGGGACGGGTGCTGCCCCCGCGTTTGCGCACCAGTTCGTGAGGCATCAGTCGCCCACCATTGCAGCTTCGGAGTGAACGGGCTTGGAGTCTGTGCAATACCTCAGTATCTCTTTCATGCGATTGTCGTAGGAGTAGGTGGGGACACAGCGGGCGCGGCCGGCGCGTGCAATGGCCTCGCGCTCTTGCGGATGCGCAAGATAGTGCTGAATTTTCTTGGCAAGTTCCTCGACTGAGCCGAAACAGGCTACCTCTTTATCCTCTTCGTAGAACTCCAGCAACTCCGGAGTGCGCTCGTGGAGCATAAAACCACCGCAAGCGGGGACCTCAAATGTCCTCATGACATGACCGTCGCGGTTGGCCCGACGAACCAGGCAGGGGGCAATTTTGGCGCCAGCAATGACGAGACGATAGTCCCGTCCAATGGCGAAACCGCGATGGAACTTCTTCAGGCGAGGATGACGGTCCCAGTAACCGCCGTAAAGATGCAAATCAAGATTCGGAATCGCATCCACTAAAGCCTCGAAGAACGGACAGCGGTCTGCGTCCGCGCCTCCGATGAAGGCGACATCGGAGCAGTAGCGTGCTTGTTCCTCGGCTGCCACCGACTGCTCCGGGTGGTACATGCTTGGCTCATATCCAAATGGGACGAAAACCACGTTCGTGCAGCCCGCCCGCCGAACGTCGTCCATAATCGCGCGCTTGGTGCAGATGTAAACGTCGTAGTGTGGAATGGCGTCTACGATGTGGCGCCCTGAGGTTCTTCGATTGAACGGGTCGTCGGTTGCGTAGTTAATGAGGAGCGCCCCGCTAGAACGCTTCATTTCGATGAGAGCCTCGGGCGAAATGAAAGAGCCTTTTGTAGCTAGCATGACTTCCGGCTTAAACTTGGCGGCCACGCTAACCAGTTCCCGGTTGAAATTCCCGATATTTCAAAGGCTTCTTGTCCCAAAGCCGGTAAGCGATTGACTCTCCGATGCGGTTGCCGACGTATTTCTGTTCGTCAAGAAACAAACATTCGTGGCCGAGATCCTTTAGCACTCGCTTGAAAAAAGCTGCCGTATGGTAGAACTCGCCGACTCCGACGAGCAGGACCTTCACGCGGTGCCTCTTTCAAATTTCGCTCTTTGAGTGCTCATGCCAATTTAGGAGCCGCGCACACGGGCTCAGGAGCTTCGGCGGCGGTGGTGGGGTACAAAGTGTGCTCTAGGCGGTCGCGAAAATGGGGGAAGGCGAAGTTGCGTTCCAGTTCTTGCCTGCCCTGTTCGCCCATGGACTGACGAAGCACGGGGTCGGCGAGCAGTTGAAGAAGGGCGCGGGGAAGGGCGCGGGGGAGGTCGGAGGGGTCTACGAGGAGTCCGGTAACGCCGTCGCGAACCACCTCAGGAATGCCGCCGGCGCGGGCGCCGATGCAGGGCTTGGCGTGCTCCATGGCTTCCAGAAAAACGATACCAAAACCCTCCTTGGTGCTGGGCAGGACGAAGAGGTCGGAGGCGGCATAGTAGGAAGGCAGGAGGGCGCCAGGGACAGCGCCGGGGAAAAAGACCTTGCCGGCGAGGCCGAGGCGGCGAGCAAGATCGAGGAAGGGCTGGCGCTCGGCGCCGTCGCCAACGATGACATAAAAGGCGTCGGGGACCTGGCGCAGGACTTGGGGCAGGGCGGCGATGACGGCGGCGACATTTTTATAGCGCTCGGAAGGCGCCAGACGGGAGACGGAGAGCAGCATCGGACCCGCGGGCAAGCCGAGAGCGGCGCGGTGAAGGCGGGCGTGGCGGGCGCGGGCGTAAACCGGGTCCAAAGTGTTGGGGAAGACGCGGAAGCGGTCGGCGGGCAGAGAGTTGAGACGCATCATTTCGCGCTGGGTGTGGGCGCTGACGCAGAGGATGCGGTCGAGGCGCGAGGCGCCCAGGCGCTGCAGACGGGGCAGGGGCTTCCAGACTTCGATGCCATGGGCGATCAGGCACTTGAAAGAGCGGGACATCAGCGGGAGGTTCATCAGGGGAACGTTCATCATCAGAACCAGGGGGAGAAGATTGGCGTGGCCGATGATGACGATATCGGCGGAGCGGGCGGCGTGGCAGGCGGAGAGGGCGAAGCGCGTGCGGCTGCCGCGGAAACCGCGAAACTGCAGGCGGCCGGAGGTGAGGTAAGGAGTGGCGGAGGCGGCGGTGGTTTGGTCGAGCAGGGAGAAGACACGGACGCGCAGGTTGCGGGAGGCGGCGATGTGGTCGAGGGCGTGGATGAGGGAACGGTTGAAGGTTTCGATGCCGCCGAAGGCGTGGAAGGCGCCGGTGAGGAGCACCGCGATTTGAGATTTTGAGCGAGGCATGATTCAGGGAGGAAGGCCGGGCTGCTACAGCTCCGCCCCGTCACTTAGCAGGGCACGTGTGACCTGGAGCCGAGGCTGATCAAGCCAGGGGAGACACACGAAGAGCCTGGACTTCGGGGTGCCGCGAATGTCTCACTGTGGCTTTGCTTGGAGAGTTTATTAGCATAGGCGTGGGGCGGGGACAATCCGGGGAGGCGGGTTTCCTGTGCAAATCTGGTCCCCAGGAACCAAACTTTTCCACAGCGGGAGGAATGTTTCGGAAAAAGAGCAGGGGAGGAGCGGCGGCGCGGCGGGGGAAGTGAGGTGAGGATGACGACATCCTGAAAATTTTGTAAGAGTTGTGCGAGGGAGATGCTAGAATCCCGATAATTTTTTAAAACAAAACAGGCAGGGCGGGGCTTGCGGCGACGGAGCCCGAGGGGATTCATGGATTCAGGCATCATTCTGCAACCTAATCGCAACGGCGGCAGTGGGCAGGGTCCGTTTGAAATTGTGGAATCGCAGGGTGGGGCGGGGTACTCCTCGGGTTACGGTTACGGGCTGGCAGAACAGCATCCGCTGCTGGGCTACTGGCGGGTGCTAAAGAAACGCCGGTGGACGATTGTGGCGACGTTTGGGATTGTGTTCGTGCTGGCGGTGATCGCGACGTTGCACATGACGCGGCTGTACCAGGCGGAGTCGCGGATTGCGGTGTATCCGGAAAATTCGAATGTGCTGGGGCTGAAGGACCTGGAGAACGCGACCACGGGGGAAGACTGGGACTACAACGTCTCGCTGGAGACGCAACTGTCAATTCTGCGCTCGGACGAACTGGCGCTGAAGGTGATTGACACGCTGCACCTGGAAAGTAACCCCGCCTTTATGGGGGCCGACGCCGTAATCGCCAAATCGCAGAGACTTGGTTCCAACAATCCGCACAGCGACCCGCAAGAGGTCGCCGGGCTGATACGGAGGTTCCGCAGCGGACTGAGTGTGCAAGTAGTCCCGCGGACGCGGGTGATCGAGATCAGCTACATGGACCATGATCCGCAGCTGGCGTCAGAAATTGCCAACACGCTGGTGAAGACTTTTATCGAGGAAAACTTCCGCACCAAGTACGAGGCCACCAGCCAGACCGCGGACTGGCTTTCCAAGGAGCTATCAGACCTGCAACTAAAGGTTCAAACCTCGGAGGAGAAGCTGGTCCGCTACCAGAAAGAACATGGCATCGTAGGCATTGACGAAAAACAGAACATCGTGACCGCCAAGCTGGACGAACTGAACAAAGAGCTGACCGACGCGCAAACCGACCGCATCCAGAAAGAAGCCAACTACAAGATGGCGCAAACCGGGGATGCCAGCGCCTTCGCGAAGCTGGACACCGACAGCCTGCTGGAGAAGCTGCGCACACAGGAATCCGAGCTGCAGAACCAGTACGCACAAACCACAACCCAGTTTGGCTCGGGCTATCCTAAGGTGGTTGAACTGAAGAATCAGCTAAAACAAATCGAGGTCTCGATCGGAGCTGAGCAGAAGCGGCTGCTGGCCAAGGTGCGCGACCAGTACCTGGCGGCGGTGCAGCGGGAGAGGCTTCTGACAGGCGCATTCGAGCAGCAGAAGCAGGAAGCCAACCAGCTGAGCGAAGCGGCGATTGAATACACCTCGCTCAAGCGCGATGCAGACACCAACCGCTCGCTCTACCAGGACCTGCTGCAGAGGCTGAAGGAAGCTTCGGTGACGGCGGGGCTGCGCTCGAGCAACATCCGCGTGGTGGACGTAGCGCGAATTCCGATTGTGCCGACGAAACCCAACGTGCCCCGGAATATCGCTCTGGGATTCCTGTTGGGCCTTGCCGGCGGAGTGGGCCTGGCGTTTCTACAGGAGAGCCTGGATACGACGGTGGCTAATCTGGAGCAGCTGAGCACCATAACGGCTCTGCCGGCTTTGGGAACGATACCGCTGCAACTGGCGGCACAGGGCCATCGAAAGAGGCTAGGCTCGGGGGTAGTCAGCAACGAAGAGCAAGAAGCGATGGGCCCGGTGACCTACTGCCGGCCAAAGTCGGAGGCAGCTGAGTCCTATCGGGCACTGCGGACCTCCATTTTGCTCTCCTCGTTCGGCGCACCGCCGAAGGTGATTCTGATCACCAGCGCCCTGCCGCAAGAAGGTAAGACCACGGTCAGCACCAACTCGGCTATGGTTCTGGCGCAGAAAGGCGGACGGGTCCTGCTGGTGGACGCCGACCTGAGAAGGCCGGGAGTAGGCAAGGCCCTGGGCATCAAGACGAGCGCGGGCCTGAGCACGGTTCTGAGCGGGGTGGACAAGTTTGAGGACGCGATAGTTCCCTTTCCGCAGCTTCCCAACCTGCAAATTCTTCCGGCAGGTCCAGTGCCGCCGAATCCGGTGGAGTTGCTGGGTTCGAGCGTGATGAAGGACTACATTGCGCGCTGGCGGGACGAGTACGACCACATCATCATAGACACGCCGCCGTGCCTGTCGGTGACCGACTCCGTGGTTCTCTCGGTTGACGCCGACCGGGTGATCCTGGTGGCGCGCTCGGGACAAACACCGAAGGCTGCTCTGCGGCGGGCGTCGGAGCTGCTGATGCAGGTGAATGCGCGGGTTATGGGCATTGTGCTGAACGCGTTCAACATGCGTTCGGCGGACGGTTATTACTACTATTACGGAAGCAAGTACGCCAGCCGCTACTACCAGCAGGACAACGAGGAAGAAAAGCTGGGCGCGAGCGCGTCCTGAGCAACCAGCAGGTTCGCCCCTGAATGCGTGTGAATTTGAGCCCGGGGCCGCGAAAAGCAGCTTTTGCAGTGCTCTGCCTGGCCGCGGTGAGTTTGTACCTCGCCGCCATCGCCCGACACTATGTTGCGGTGAGGTTGATGGCGCAGCCGAATCCCAGCAGTCTGGCGCGAGCGGCGAAGCTCGAAGCCTGGAATGCGGAGCCGCGGTGGGAGTTGGGCCGCTACAGCCTGTTCATGGCTCAAAGTCCGGCGGCGGCGGTGTCGAATCTGGAGGCTGCGGTTGCGCTCAACCCGCATGAGGCGCGCTACTGGCTGGATTTGGCGGCCGCCTACCAGGTATCCGGGAACATTCCACTCCAGCGAGAGTCTTTGGAGCACGCCTTGCAGGCCGAGCCCACGGCTCCCGACGTGGCCTGGGAAGCGGCCAACTTCTACCTGGTAGAGAACGACCTGGGCCGGGCGCTTTCGCTTTTCCGCGTGGTCATGGCCAACGACCCAGTGCAGCTGAACGCCGCCCTGAGGCTATGCTGGCGGGCGACCCGGGACGTGAACACGATGCTGGCGGAAGCGGTCCCACCCGAGCCGGCACCCTACTTCGGTTTCCTCAGTCTGCTCACCAGCGAAGGGCAAACCGCTCCCGCCGAGGCGGTATGGACTCGGCTGACCGGACTGGGGCAGCAGTTCCCTGCTTCCGATGCCTTTCCGTTTTTCGATTACCTGATCGAGAAGCAGCAAACGGCGGCAGCTGAGCAGGTGTGGCAACAGCTTCTGCAACGCGACCATGACCTTCAAAGCTACATCCGGCCGGGCAATTTGATCGTGGATGGCGGCCTGGAGGGAAACTTCCTGAACGGTGGGTTCGATTGGCGCTATACGGTGGCCGATGCGGTGGAACTCTCGATGGACAGCAGTGAATTCCACGGCGGCAACCAGTCGTTACGAATGGTTTTTAAAGGACCCGGCATTTCTAACCCAGGCCTGTACGAGTACGTGCCGGTGCAGCCGAACACCAACTATCATTTCAGCGTTTACACCAAAGCCGAAGACATCGAAAGCGCAAGCGGACCTCGGGTGACGGTAGTTGACGCTTACTCCGGCCGCTCCTACGCGCTCAGCGAGGATTCGTCAGGAACGACGGGATGGCGGGAGCAGCCGGCCGACTTCCGCACAGGTTCAGACACGTCGCTTCTGGTGGTCAAAGTGACGCGCACTCCGAGCGACCCTTTGATCAAGGGCAAGTTCTGGATTGACGATGTGAGCCTTACCCAGCGATGAAAGCCAAAGAGCCGTTATGAATGCCGCCACGTCCGCCCAACTGGAATTCAAGCAGCCATCCCGGGCACCGGCTTTGTCAGCCAAGGCTTCGCCCCATCCATCTGTGCTTCTCTTCGGCATCTGCGGCCTGCTTTTTTTCGCGGTGCTGTCGTTTGGCGCGGTGGAGGAGTGGTCAGTTTCGATTCTGGAGACCGGACTAGGGTTGCTGTTCCTGGCCTGGGGGGCGCGGCAGGTGATTGCGGGTGAGCTGAGAGTGGAAGCGAGCCCGCTTTATGCGCCGGCATTTCTCTTCGCCGCGGTGGTGGGCGCCCAGCTTGGATTTGGGATGACGGCGTACCGCCATGCCACGCTGGTGGCCGGCTTCGAGTACCTGGGCTACGGCATCCTTCTATTCCTCACCGTCCAGAGCCTCACCGGGGAAAGCTGCGCCAAAACTATTCTCTGGGCGCTGACCCTGTTTGGGTTCGGGTTGGCAGTGTTCGCTATTTGCCAGGACCTAACTTCCAACGGCAAGATTTACTGGCTGCGCACGCTGCACAGCGGGGGGTCGCCGTTCGGCCCATACGTGAATCATGACCACTACGCCGGGCTGATGGAGATGCTGGCGCCCATCCCCATCGTGCTGAGCCTGGGCTCGCTGTTCCGGGGCGGCAAGCGGGCGCTGGTCGGGTTCGCCGGGATCGTGATGGCGGGAACCATCGTGCTATCGCAATCACGCGCCGGCACGGCATCATTCCTGGCCGAAATGGGTCTTCTACTCGGCTTGCTGGTGTGGCGGAAAAGGAACGGCCGCATCGCGGCGGCCCTGGGAGCAGTTTGTCTGATGGTGCTGGCGTTTGTGGTGTGGTTAGGAACGAATGCGCTGTGGCACCACTTCACCGAGCTGCAGGACTGGATGCGGCTGGCCATGACCAAGGACGGGCTGCGGATGTTCCGGCAAAAGCCAGTGCTGGGCTGGGGCCTGGGGACATTCACTGTGGTCTATCCACAATTCCGCAGCTTCTACACCAACCTCTTTGTGAACGCGGCGCACAACGACTACGTGCAGGCGCTGGCCGAGACCGGCCTGGTCGGATTCGCGTCGGTAGTGTGGTTCATCGTGGAGGTGTACCGCGCCGGGCTACGCAACGCGCAGGATTGGAACCGGGACTGGTCGCGGGCGCTGGGGCTGGCCGCGCTCGTGGGCTGCACCGGATTGCTGGTCCACAGTTTCTTCGATTTCAACCTGCAGATTCCGGCCAATGCCTGCACCTTCTATTTCCTGTGCGCGGTGGCAGCCTGCAGCGGCGGCTTGCCCCCCTGCAGCGCGACGAGAGCTTCCTGGCTGAAGAGGGGCAGAGGGGAGCAGCCGGGCTTGCAGCGCCGCGCGTGAAGCTTCACCCCGGCATGGGCTGCAGGCGCGAACAGAGTCAGTCAGTTCGCGAGCGAGCGCCAGTACAGCAATGCAGCCGATACGACGGCCGCATAGATCAAAAACGTCGCGCCATAGCGCCGCAATCTTCGAAATTTTCTATGACGCCTGCGGTGCCGATGCCGGGTGCGGGGAGTGAGGTTCGGTCGCGGAGCAGCCGGTACACCTACTGATGGACAATCATTAGCATGTACGTGATTGCCAGAAATAGCCTTGCCGGACTTCATCTCTGTGTGGGCTGATTGTAAGCCCGAGTTTGGCGGCACACAATGGCGACGGCTGTGCCAAGCCAATTTTTTTCGCAGGACAGCGTTGGGGCGGGAAACCCGCGTTCCGCCGCTTGATTGCAGGGGTCCAACCGGCAGCTGAGGGCGTTGGGGTTGTTTCGTTTATGGTGCATGACCTTAGCCCGGCTCTAAGGTCTGGGTGGAATGGCCACGGAGGTTTCAGTTCGCGGATTCCGGCAGGGGTTCCAAGGCAAAACGTTCGGGCCTTGGCGAGGGCAAGCGATAGGAATGCGGCTTGTTTGGAAGCGGCCGCGCCAGCAAGCTCAAGCTGGATAGCCAATTGGCCCTGAGTGAGCCATAATACTGCGAACCACCTGGGGTGGATGCAACCGAGCCATGCCTGATACGCCTTTCCAAAGTCCCCCACGAGCCCTGTCGCAGCAAGGTGGCGACCAGCCTGAGGACGCCATTCTGGGAAAGGTTGTTTCTCATTATCGAATCGTAAAAAGGCTGGGTGGCGGGGGGATGGGGGTGGTTTATGCGGGCGAAGACACCCGGTTAGGCCGGGGAGTAGCCTTGAAATTTCTACTCGATGATCACGCCAGCACCCACGGGGCGTTGGACCGTTTTCTCCAGGAAGCGAGGGCGGCCTCGTGCTTGAACCATGCCAACATCTGCATTGTGCACGACGTGGGTGAAGATGAGGGCCGCCCATTTATCGTCATGGAGCTGCTGGAAGGGCAGACGCTCAAGCACCGGCTGCAATCCAGGCCGCTGACCATGGAGGAAGTGCTGGAGTTCGGGATCCAGACGGCGCAAGGCCTGGAGTATGCCCACTCGCAGGGCGTCATACACCGGGATATCAAACCGGCAAATCTGTTCGTAACCGCGAACGGACAGCTAAAGATTTTGGATTTTGGATTGGCGAAATTCGCGGCCGGGGCGTCCAGCAGGGCGGCGGCGCTCGGCCTTTCCGTCACATTGAGCCAGGGGACGACGGGATCGGACCTCACCGCGCCGGGAGAGTTTGTGGGCACGGTGGCCTACATGTCGCCGGAGCAGGCGAGGGGTATGACCCTGGATGCCCGCACCGACCTGTTTTCCTTCGGGGTGGTGCTGTACGAGATGGCGACGGGAACGCGGCCCTTCCAGGGCGATACCTCGGCGGTCATTTTTGAAGCCATTCTGAACCGGGCGCCGGTGCCTCCGGTGCGGCTGAACCCGCAACTGCCGGGGGAGTTTGAGCACATCGTGAACCGCGCCCTTAATAAGGACCGGGAGCAGCGCTACCGGACGGCGGCGGAAATCGCCACCGATCTGCGGCGCGTCGCAGGCCAGGCCAGTTCCTCCACCGCGACGGCCACGCTGCCCGGGGCCCGGACGGCGGCAAGCGGGGAGATTGTGCTTCTTTATAAGCGGAATGCCCACCCCGACGAGGAACTGCTAGGGCTTACCGAAAAGGGGCTGCGCGCGCGCGGCTACCAGGTATTCATTGACCGCCACCTGGTGGTGGGCATGGAGTGGGCGCGGGAAATCGAGCAGCGAATCAGCCGTGCTGAAGCAGTGGTGGTGCTTTTGTCGGCAGCCTCGGTGCAAAGCGAGATGCTGGCCTACGAGATCCAGATCGCCCGGGAAGCCGCGCAGCGGCGGGAGGGCAAGCCACTGATTCTTCCCGTGCGGGTCAAGTTTGACGATGCTTTGCCGGAATCCCTGGCCGGCAGTCTGGATGGCATTCAGTGGGCCCGGTGGAACGGCCCGGAGGAGAATGACGCGCTGCTGGCGGAGCTGAGCGCTTCCCTGCTGCAAGTGAACCGACCGACGGCGCAGCCGGTGAAACTGGAAGCAGTGGGGGGAGCTGTCCCTCTCGATTCCAGCTTTTATGTCGTGCGGCCCACGGATGAGGAGTTCTACGACGCCATTTCCCGACAGGACAGCATAGTGCTGGTGAAGGGCGCGCGCCAGATGGGCAAGACTTCGCTTATGGCCCGGGGCCTGCAGGAAGCGCGCAAAGCGGGATGCAAGGTGGTGCTCACCGACTTTCAGAAGCTCAACGCGGCCCACCTGCAGTCGGTAGAGAAGTGTTTTCTGGCGCTGGCCGAAGCCATCGCCGACCAGCTCGATCTCGACGTGGAGCCCGACATCTGCAATCCGCGGCGGGGGCCGAGCATGAACTTCGAGCGCTTTCTGCGCCGCGAAGTGCTCAAGAACGTGGCATCCCGCCTGGTGTGGGGAATGGACGAAGTGGACCGGCTGTTCACCTGCAGCTTCGGCAGCGAAGTGTTTGGTCTGTTCCGTTCCTGGCACAACGAGCGCTCGCTCGATCCCACCGGTCCCTGGCAGAACCTGACGCTGGCTATCGCCTATGCCACCGAGGCCCACCTGTTTATTACGGACATGAACCAATCGCCATTTAACGTGGGGACGCGGCTGACGCTTTCCGACTTCACCCTGGAGCAGGTTTCCGAGCTTAACAGCCGCTACGGTTCTCCCTTGAAGGATCCCAGGGAACTGCTGCAGTTTTACGAATTGCTGGGCGGGCAGCCTTACCTGACGCGACGCGGGCTGCACGAACTGGCCTCGCGCAACTTGTCTTTCGGCGAATTTGAGAGCCAGGCGGCAAGCGACGAAGGTCCGTTCGGCGACCATTTGCGGCGCATTCTGGTGTCTCTGGCTCAGGACCAGAAGCTTTGTGACGCCATGAAGGGAGTACTCGCGGGCAAGCCGGCCTCCAGCCCAGAACTGTTTTACCGCCTGCGCAGTTCGGGAGTAGTGACGGGGGAATCGGTCCGGCTCATGCACCCGCGTTGCCGGCTCTACGAAATCTATCTCACCCGGCATTTTGTGTGACCGGTACGCACTCCAGTTCCGCAGCGGAAGCCTTCTACGTTGTGGGCGGAACTCTGCGCCGGGACGCAGCCTGCTACGTGGCCCGCAACGCGGACGAGCGGCTGTACCACGACCTTCTGAAGGGCGAAATCTGCTACGTGCTCACCGCACGGCAGATGGGTAAGTCGTCGCTGATGGTGCGCACCGCCTCGCGTTTGCGACAGCAGAATGCCTCGGTAGCGGTGCTCGACCTCACCGGGCTGGGCCAAAACCTGAATGCGGAGCAATGGTACAACGGGCTTTCCGAACGCATCGGCAGGCAACTGGATCTGGAAGACGAAGTGGAGGATTGCTGGGTCGGTCACCGCGGCCTCGGCCCGCTGCAACGGTGGATGCGCGTGGTCACGGATGTCGTCCTGCCCAATTGCGAGGGGCCGGTGGTGATATTTGTGGACGAGATTGACAGTGTGCGCAGTTTGCCGTTTTCCACCGACGAATTTTTTGCCGGTATTCGCGAGCTCTACAACCGGCGCAGCGACGAAGCCGATCTGAACCGGCTCACCTTCTGCCTGCTGGGCGTGGCCAGCCCCTCCGACCTGATCCGCGATACGCGTACAACGCCCTTTAACGTGGGCCGGCGCATTGAGCTCAGCGATTTCAGCGACCTGGAGGCGGGCCCGCTTTCCCTGGGCCTGGGGCGTGATCCGAAACTTGGGTTGCAGCTTTTGCGCCGCGTGTTGTACTGGACAGGCGGGCATCCCTACCTGACCCAGCGCCTTTGCCTGGCGGTAGCGCAGAGCGAAGCAGGGTCCACGCGCGACGTGGACCGCATATGTGATGAGCTGTTCCTCTCGCGGCGGGCGCGCGAACGGGATGACAACCTGCTGTTTGTGCGCGAGCGAATGCTGCGCAGCGAAGTGGACGCACCCTCCCTGCTTACCCTGTATGCCAAGGTAAGGCGCGGCGGCGAGGTGGCCGACGATCCCTCCGACCCGCTGGTCACCGTATTGCGCCTTTCCGGTATTACGCGGGTAGAGGATGGCAGGCTGAAGGTGCGCAACCGCATCTACGGGCAAGTGTTCGACGACGAGTGGGTGCGCTCCTGCCTGCCAGGCGGGGAGTTACGACGGCAGCACGCCGCCTACGTTCGCGGGCTGAGATTGGCCTCGGGAATTCTGGTGCCACTTCTACTGCTGACCGCCGGATACGGGGTATACGTTTACCGGCTGAATCCCACCATTCCACTGAATATCAGAAAAACCGGGACGATGCTGGAGCCGCCCGCGTTCTGGGCCTCCTTCAACAGCACCACGGCGCCGGCGGCGGGAAATGGGGGGCTGCTGGTGAACGCCGGTGATTCCGGGGTGCGAATTCTGATCAATGGCCGGGAATATGGCACCACCAGCAGGGCCGGCAAGATGCGGATTCCCATAATGTCGGCGGGAGTTTACGATGTGGCAGCCGATAAGCCGGGTTTCCAAGGCGTGCAGCAGCGGGTGGAAATCCACAACGACGCGGTCTCAACCATCAGCTTCAAGCTTCTTCCGGTTTCTGTGCGCGGCGGCCTGATGGGGACCATTACCGATGCCTCCGGGGCTCCAGTGCCCGGGGCTACGATCAGCTTGAGTGGAGCGGATGGGAAAAGCGCCAGGGTGGCTGCCAACCAGGCGGGCCATTACGCGCTGCAGGACCTGCTGGCGGAGAATTACACGGTCAGCATCGAGGCGCCAGGATTCAAGTCTTTCACCGGTCCGGTAACCGTCTACGCCAACCAGTTGTCGCTCCGCGACGCGCAGCTGGCGGTGGATAACGAATTTCGTGCCTGGGAACAAGCGGCCAAATCGCGGGATGCGGCGCAAGTTACTGGATTTTTATCCAAGTACCCGGGCGGAGCGCATGCCGCGATGGCGAGCAATCTGCTGGCGCAATTGCGCTCCGAAGAGCGCGCCGCTTGGGGACGGACGAGCGGCGCAAAGGAGGTAGCCGCCTACCAGAACTTTTTGCGCCGATACCCGGACGGGGAATACGCGGGGGCTGCCCGGAGTCAAATCGCCAAGCTGCAGGCAGAACCGCGGCGTCCGGTACTCCCGGCTGCCGCGCCGCCCCCGGCCGATGACGGGCAGGTTGTCCTGACCGTGCTGGGGCAGTACCGGAAGGCCTATGAGGACCGCAAAATCGAAGAACTGGCGGCCATCTGGCCGGGCATGAGCTCGCGGCAAATCGGCAGCCTGCGGGAGTTCTTCGAAGAGGCTGAGCAGGTCAGGTTGAGCTACGATCTGCTCGGGCAGCCGGAAATCAATCACGATGAAGCCATTATTCGTTTCACGCAGTCGCTGAACTACACAGTTGGGGGCAAGACACAGAACCCGGGCTCGGCCAAGGTGGTGATGCGGCTGCGGAAATTGAACTCAGCCCAAGGCGGCGCGGGAAAATGGGTGATCGAGTCCATACGCTGAAAAGGGGCTATCCGGCGGTGGACGGGGCGGCGCCTGAGATCACACGGAAAAGTGATGTTCATCACAGAAGGGCCGTGATTCTGCGGGTAGGCTTGGATGGTGGAGGCAAGCCATGCCGGCCGAGCTCGAAGAGGAAGCTGTTGCTGAGGAGCAGGACCAGCTTGCCAAAGAAGGCCGCGACCGCAACTCCGCGGCCATCGCGGAAGTTGTAGGCCGCAATCCCGCCAGGAAACCCGCACGTCCAGAATTGAGCCGCTCCACGGCCAAGGACAGGGATTAGTCCGGCCCCTAGCCGCAATCCCGCAATCGCGCAACGGCAATGCCGCATTATGAGCCGGGCAGAGCGCATTCGGAGGGGGCGCGATCAGAAGGTATAAGACAGGCCGATCAGGGGTGCGGGCTTATAGTGCAAGCCGGCATCATTGACCCGGAACAGGATGTTGGCGGTTATCAGCAATTTCCCCAGCGGGCTTATCTTTCCGCCCAGGGCTACGCTCTCCTGATTGATGGTTGCGGTGGAGACGGAAATTTCCGGATGCAGAGCGCCGGTGAAATCGGAAACCGGGGGCGCCAGGAAGATTTTCTTCTCGTTCTGCAGGGCCTGGCCCAGAAAGTCGGCAGTAAGGCTGAGGCGCCGAACCACTCCAATGTCCAGGCCGGCCGCGTAGCTTATGACGTTGGGCAATTGGGCCTTGGTGTCAGTCGTGACGTCTCCCGCCAAAATTGAATTTCCGTTCACCTGCAGTCCTACATTGGCATGAGGAGAGACTCTGCCTAAATAAGAGAAGGCGAGGAAAGGCTTCAGTCCCCAAGTGCCCGAACCCAAGAAGTTTTCTTCGTTGCCAGTGGGAATGCGGGCGTCCAGACCGACAGCTATGCCGGCTTTTTCGCCCTGCCAGGCGTGAAATTTGCCGCGCAGAACGATGTCGCCGACGCCGAAGGCAGAATTGGCGTTGGCAAAAAGCGCGTGGTTGTAATAGGCGGGAGTGAACCCGCCGACCGCGGGAAAAAGTTCTTTTTCCGTGGAGGTCGGATGCAAGTTGTCGAAACGATGCACACAGCAGGAGGGTATGACGGCCGGATCCGTGATCTCGACACTTTGAATTGTGGCGTCGGAGGTCACATCCATGCGCACATTCAGGATAGGGACAGCAATGGACAGATCCAGACGGTTGGTAAGACCGAAAGTGCCCACCAGAGTAGTCTGATGAACTTTGAGATCAATTCTGTTCTGGGTGGAAATAAAGTCCTGAGTAATGGCAGGGACGCTCTTGCCGTTGACAACAACGCAGGTGACGTTATTCGGATTGGGACTGGGACAAGCCTCAGATTCATGGCCGAAGACGGCGCCAAAATTCCTCAGATTCACCCCGTCCAGGCCATCAAAATCAAAGAACTGGTAGCTGACTCCGACAAACAGTTTGTGCCGGCCAATGGTCTCGGCTCGTTCCGTCAGGATGGGTCCGAAATTCCGGGTTGTTTCCGCCACGACTCCGAGGGAAGGATTGAAAGTGAAGATGAAGCCTGAAGCCGGGGAGGTGATCGGTATCTGGCTGATCTGAGTGCCAATTTCGGTGGTCAGCGGGGAAAAACTTGCCAGGCTGGAGGTTTGGAAGTGAACCGAGTGCTTAAAGGCGGAGGAACTTTGATTGGTAGAACCCAGGGGGCCATTGTTGTCAGCGCCCACCAGGCCACCTGGCCCATACACCTGGGGCACAAGACAGATGAGAGCCGGCGAGACGGCGGCGATGGGCTGATTGGTGGAATTGGAGGTGGGGCAAGGGCCGCCGACTGTTTGAGCAAGCGACGCCGAGGAGAGCAGCGCCAGCGCAATCAGTGTGGGGCGGAGGATTTTTGGCATGGTTGCCCGTCTTCGCTGGAGAAACTGGGCCGAACAGAGACCGCCAAGAGGTGATGGACGCTGTAAAAAGCCTTTAGTGTATTACCAAAACGGGTGCTGTCAAGGCCAAAACGGGCCGCGGGCACTACCGCCTCTGTGCGGGCGGATCAAGCTGACGGCCTTCGACTTTACGGAAGCTGATGCTAATGTTCACGCAGCACAGGCAGTACCCGCCATCAGCGCCGCGCCATGTTCTATTTTAGTAACGCATGCAGCGGCAAGCCATGACTTGGGTAATGTGCATACCGCCGCTGGCCGTTACCAGCACCACATAGATGGCGGGCGCATCGGCGCGGGGCGATAACGGCCACCGCCAGCCCGCACAGCGGCGAGGTCATACACCCACGCCAGGATGCGGCCCCACCGCTGCATTCACCCGAGCGGGGACGGTCAGTGAGCCGGATGCAGAATCAGCTTCTGCACCCGCCAATTTAGCAGTTCGGCAACGAAAAGGGTGTTTTCGGAGGGGCAGTCAATTTCGTGCACCCATCCAAACTCCTTTAATTGCTTCCCCGGCTTGCCGAAGGCTCCCAGGATCTTGCCATTCAAATCCATCTTGTAGATGCGACCCTGGTTGGAGTCGGAAGTATAAAGCACCTGGTGCGGACCGGGGGTAATGCAGATGGCCCAGGGCGCGCCGATATTGGTAAACGCGTTCAGAAATTTTCCATTGCCGTCGAAGACCTGGATACGGTGGTTTTCGCGGTCACCCACATAGACGTTGCCATTGGCGTCAGTGGCGATGGAGTGGGGGTGAAAGAATTCGCCGGGCTCGCTGCCGCGTTTGCCCCATTCCATTACCCAGTCGCCGTTTTTGTCATATTTCACCACCCGCGAGTTGCCATAACCGTCGGAGATGAAGCTGTTACCTTGGGCGTCCCAGGCAACGTCGGTGGGACGATTGAACAAGCGCTCCTGGAAAGTGGCGAAATCGGGGGGCGGTGGCGGAGGCGGGGGTGCTCCGGGAGCGCGCGGGGCGCCGCCTTCGACGGCCTCGGGCTTGCGGCCATAGAGGGTGATGACGCGGCCCTCGGGGTTGAACTCGATAACCATGTTGGCGCCTTCATCCACGCACCAGATATTGTCGTTGTTATCTATGCGCACGGTATGGGCGAAGGAGAAACCGTAGAGGTCCTGACCTATCTCGCGCAGGAATTTGCCGTTGGGGTCGAATTCGAAGAGCCGGGTGTGGCCGCTACGGGTGAACACAAAGAGATCTCCCTTGGAGTTCACGGCCACGCCGGCGGCCTCGCCAAGGTAGAGGCCGGGGGGAAGCTTGAGAAGGTTGGGAACCGAATCGTATGCAATCTCAGGAACAGACGTCTCCTGGGAGAATAGGGAGAGCGGAAAAACCAGAGCCAGCGACAGCAGAAGCGCAAGACGTCTCATTCAGGCCTCCTGAAAAATTGAACCGCAAACGGCAGCAAGGACGAGATCAGATGTTCGAGTTGTGAATAGAAGCTCATGGGTTGGCCGGCTGAAGGGCCAGGCTCTGATCTACCCGGGGAAGTGCATGAACGAATGGGGGAGGGGACAAGACACAGAAACCCCGGCGCGAGTCTCCCCAGGGCCGGTTGTTTCATGCGGCAGCTTTTCCTCCTTGCGCTCAGCTACTACCGTTCAGTTCCACCACAGGCAACCAGGCTCCAGGCCTGGTTGCCCGGCATCGAGTATCGCACCCGAAAGGATTACCACATCACCTTGACGGCGAATTGAATTTCTCGGCCGGGCGTCTGGGTCGAATCAATCTGGCCGAAGCCGGGCACGGGCGCGCCGGTGGCGTCAAAGGCCTCGAGGTTATCCACCGGCGGCGCGAAGTTGGCATGGTTGATGACGTTAAAGAACTCCGCCCGGAACTGCACATTCAGGTTCTCTCGGATGTGATTGTTCTTGACCATGGAGTAGTCGAGGTTGAGCAATCCCGGTCCGATGATGGAATTACGAGCCAGGGTGCCAACCAGATTGTCGCAGCGGGGGAAGGCATGCGATTTGTCGCAGTAGGTGTTGTAAAAACTCTGGCTGGGCGCCTGGGCAACAGTCAGGCAGTCGGGCTTAATGTACTGGCTGGGATTGCCAGGATTGATGATGGAGCTGCAGGGTCCGGCGTAGAGACGGTCGGGAATGGCGATAGGCTCAGAGTTGAGCTGCCCCATGGGATCGCCTTCTACGCCATCGAGGGGCCAGAGGGGAACGCCGTCGCTGGCCTCAAAAATGGCTCCCAGCTGCCAGCCCCGGAATAGCCAGCCGGCGGGACCAGCCAGCGCGTGGAATTTGGGAACCTGGTAAAGCAGATTGACGACCAGGTTCTTGCCGACATTGAAATCCGAAAGGCCGCGGACAAGTCTCAAATCCCACCAGGGAGTGGTAGGGCTAAGGTCGCTGGCAAAATTATCTCCCGCAAAACTTCCGGAAGAGGTATCCATGGTCTTGCTCCAGGTGAAGGAGCTCATGGCTTGCAGGCCATGGCTCATATCTTTGGTGACGCGCACCTGCAGCGAGTTGTAATAAGAGAGGCTGGTCCAGAGGGTGGTCTGGATGGCATTGACGTTGGTGTTGATGGGATGGCCCGGGACAAGGCCGGAGCCGCCCTGGGTCAAACAAGTCGGGTTGGGAGTGGGGCCTGAACAAATTGGGTTGGGGAACACCCAGCGGCTGCCGACGTGATAAGGGAAGACGGTATTGATATCGTCCTCCTGGAAGGGGTTGTGGACGCCGCGCGAGCCGGCATAAGCGATGCTTAGCGCGGTGTTACCTGGAAGTTGCCGCTGCACGTCCAGGTTCCACTGAGAGATGTAATTGCGCTTGAGGTCAGGCTGGACGTAATTCCACACCTGGCTTCCAGCCGGGGGGTTGGTGAGCAGGGGGGCAATGCCCTGCGGAAATATTCCGGCCGTCGGATTGTTGACCGCCGTCACCACGTGGAAGGGAGAAGTCTGGGCATTGTTGATGACCAGTTCATAAGGGAGAGGAAGGGCGTCAAACAAGCCGAAGCCTCCGCGAACAGCGGTCTTCTGATCGTGGAAGGGGTCCCAGGCAAAGCCGATGCGGGGCTCAAAATTCCTGAGCGTGGGGTTGCGTTGGAAGTATTTGTTGTAGAAGGGGCCATTGGCGGGATTGGTCTCAATGGTCTGCAAATTGGCGATTTTGCCATTCTTCTCGGTGGGAATGGTGGACATTTCGTAGCGCAAGCCCAAGTTCAGCGTGAGATTGGAGCGGGCATGCCAGTCATCCTGCACATACGCGCCCAGGACCCAGTCCCGGTTGTAGTGAGTGGAGATGGCGGAGATGTCCGGGGGCCCGGCGAAGCGGGAGGGAGCGTCTTGCAGGAAACTGGAAATGCTGGGAAACGTGGCCGTGCCGTCTTCGATGAAGGGGGCAAACAAGTCTTCATGCACCCGGACCAGCATGCCTCCGAACTTTACGTTGTGCGTGCCCATGGTGCGCACCGCATCGTCGTACAGCTGGAAGCTCTGCATTAAATAATTCTGGACAGACTGCCCCCGCAGACCGCCACGAAATGGCGTAAGCCCGGAGACAGTGAGGCGAGGAGCATAGAGACTGGGGAGAATACCGAAGGAATGATCGGCGGCCGCCGGGTTAATGGCGCTGGGAGTCAGCTGACCTTCACCATAACTGCGGTTACAGCCCAGACGAATGGTATTGCCCATTTCGGGGCTGAAGATGTGGGTATCCTCCAGGGAGCCGCCCTGGCGACCGACAACGAACTGGTCGAGGACCTGGTTGGTGCCGTCGGGTTGGGTAAAAGTGGAACGATCATAATAGTAGCTGGAGTTCAAGCTGTCTTTGCTGGAAAGCTTCACGTCGGCGCGAGTGGTGAAGTAGTTCTCGGGGACGATCTGGGCACCAGAAAAAGCGTAGTTGCCGGTGTCGCCCGGACCTATCAGGCCGGCGTTGGGCAGGGGGAAGAAGGTAAAGAACCTGGCGATGGTGGGGTTGACGGGAACAGTGATGGGATTGCCATTATCGTCGTGAATGTGACCGGTGCGGGCGTCCGCCGAAAGCGTGTGCGCGACGTGAGTAATGCCTTTGCTCTGGCGCAGGCCCTCGTAGTCGCCGAAGATGAAAACCTTATCCTTCCACACGGGCCCTCCGGCGGAAGCACCGAACTGGTTGCGGCGGAAAGCTGCCTTGGGAAGGTTGTTATTATTTTCGAAAAAGTTGGCCGCATCCATGGCGCTGTTGCGGATGAACTCATAGGCGCTGCCGTGGAACTGGCTGGTTCCGGAGCGGGTGATGGCATTGATGACGCCGCCGGAGGTGAAGCCGTACTCGGCGGAGTAGTTGCTGGTAAGAACCGAGAACTCCTGGATGGCATCCACGCCCAGGTTCTGACCGAGCACGCTGCCGGGTCCGGCGTTGGAGTAGTCATTGATGATGACGCCATTGAGCCGGTAGGTGTTCTGGGTTGGACGGCTTCCATCAATGGTCATCTGCATGCCCAGGCCGCGGGCATGGGAGCCAACCTGGGTGACAGCCTCCTGGGTGCGCACCGTGGCCACACCCGGTTGCAGAGTGGCCAGGGAGCCCCAGTCGCGGCCATTCAAAGGCAGCTCGCGAACTTCCGAGCCCACCACGTCGCCGCTGATGGTGGAAGTGGCCAGGTCCACGCTGGGAGCCTGTTCCGTGACGTCCACGCGCTGTTGTGCTTCTCCGACGGCGAGGGAGACACTCAATATTTGCTTGGCGCCGACCGTCAATGTTGCGGCCGCCGCCTTGGTGGCGAAGCCCTTGGCCACGAAGGTAACCTGATAGTTGGCCGGCAAAAGGTTGGGCACACTGTAGAAACCGTCCGTGTTGGTGGTAGTTGATTGCAGCACACCGGTGGCCAGGTTTTTGACCGAAACCTGAGCATTCACGATGACGGCGCCGGAGACGTCGGTGACAGTTCCCGACAGGGTTGCCCCCGCGACCTGTGCGGGCAGGGGCAGCGCGGTCATCAGGCCGATCAACAGCAGCCAGAGAGCCCAGCGAATCTTCATAACGTGCATGTAGATCCTCCGTTCAAGTCAGCCGCAGGCAGGAGCGGAGGGCGTACTACCATACCTCCAGGCTATCTGCTGGTCTGACCACTTTTTTAAACAAAAAATCGGCGGCGGAACGACCGCTAAGAAGACGGATAGTAAGGATTCGGGGACCTGTAAGAACTTCTAAGAATGCCCAGGGGAGGAACAGGCGAAACCTGTGCTCCCCACTCCTAATGTCGGCGGATGCTACTGCCGATCTCACCCAACATGCAAGAAAATAATCGTTTGACGACCTAAATTTCTCTTCGCCGGGAAGGCCGGGTATGGTTGTTGCCGTGATTTAAGGTTGGGTTAAGGTTGGAGAAGGGCGATACATGTGACGCTTTCACCCCATCTGTGCGGGTAATTTCCTATAGGGGAGCAAGCTAAGCGGTTCTAAGTCTGGAAAATGTGGCCGAACACCAGCCAGTTTGTGACACCGACCAATTAAAGAACGGCTGCAGTGCTGGTGCCGGCGGCGGCAAACACATCGCCGGCGTCGGATTCCGCGATGGGAATAAAAACCTGGACCACCTCGGCATCGAACTGGGTGCCGGAGGACTGGCGGAGGCGGCGCACAGCTTCTTCATGGCCGACGCCTCGGCGGTAGCAGCGATGGGAAATCATGGCATCGTAGGCGTCAATGACGCAAACAATGCGCGACACCAGTGGAATGTCCGCGCCTTTGAGGTGAGCGGGGTAGCCGTTGCCATCCACGCTTTCGTGGTGGTGTAAAGCATAGAGGCTGGCCTGCTCCAGCCCCGGCACGAGGCGCAGGATGGACCAGCTGTACTCGGGATGCTTGTTCATCAGCGCCCGCTCTTCCGCAGTAAGGGGGCCGGGCTTTTTAAGAATCGCGTCCGGAACCCCGATTTTGCCGATGTCATGGAGCAGGGCCGCGACTTCCACCTGGTACATATGATCTTCCGGGATATTCAGGGCGCGGGCCACGCGAATGGCCCATTCGGCCAAACGGGTGCTGTGTACACCGGTGTTGAGGTCCTTCAGGTCAAGCAGTTGATTGAAGGCGCACACCAGCGAGTTGCGAAACGCGTCCTGCTGCTCTTCCAGTTCCTTGAGCCGCAGGCCCAGGGGGGCATACAACTCGGACGCCGAGTTGGCCAGCCCCGCCATGAGCCGCGCACCTGCACCGGGTTGGACTATTGATGACAGAATTGCACCGCCGAATAAGTGTCCAGCCGCCCGTGTCCCATTTGCGGGTCGGAGATCCAGTCTGACTTAGCCAGCCCGGAAGCGACGTTGGAGACCGTGCACCCGCCGTTTTTGCCCAGCATCAGGGCCGCAGTTCCAGAAACCAACGGCGCACTGAAGGAAGTACCCCAGCCGGCGGCGTAGGTTCCCCAGGGATAGGTAGTAACAACTCCCTCGCCGGGGGCCGCCAAATCAACCGGCGGGGCGCCGTAGTTGGTGAACACCGACTGGGTGTCCTGATTGGAGGTGGAGGCAACATCCACCACGCCTGGCAGGCCGCCCGGGTAAACCGTGATCTGCTGGCCGTCATTGCCAGCCGAGGCTACCGAAATCACGCCGTGGCTGTTGGCATATTTGACGGCATTGGCCAGTTCCGGCGAGTAGGAAGTGTAATCAAAGCTCATGCTCAGGATGCGGGCTCCGTGCTTGACGGCGTAGTAGATGGCCCGCAAGACGTCAGAGTCGTACCCGGTGCCCGCCGCGGTAAACGACTTGAGGGGCATGATCTGAGCCTGGGGCGCCACCAGGTGGACAATGCCGGCGGTCATGGTGCCGTGGCCGAAAGCGTCGTATTGCGAGCCGTCGAGGACCGCCACGGTGCGCTGGTCGAGCACGGCCACGGTGCGCTGATTGACCTCGGCAGTCTCTGCCTGGCTCAAGTTGGGCGAGGTATTGACGTCAGAATTCTCAGAGCCGCCGTCCATGTTGCGGGTGAAGTCGTACCCGCTCACCAGCACGCCCTGCAGCACGGGGTTGGAGGTATCTACGCCGGTGTCAATGACGGCCACGATGATTCCGGCACCGGCACTATTGAAGGTGGAGTGAGTTTGGGCCAGGCGGATCAGCTGTGTGGCTGGCTGGTTAACGTAGCCGTGCCAGACCGTAGCGCCGTAGTAGGAGGTTGGCGTTTCGTCAGTTAAGTACGAAGGCGCCGGCCCGGCCGTAGCATCCAGCGTTTTCACAGTCTGGTCAATCTCGACGTCCACAATGCCCAACTGGAGCCTGAGCCGCAACAGGCAGGTGATGGGGTTGAGGAGGGGCGGGAAGCTGACCACGAACAACTGTCCCTGAGGATCGCCAATGGCGTCCACCACGTTGCAGCCCAGCAGGGCGCAGGTCAGATTGATACCGGGCAGGCCAAGCGAATCGCGGACAATCAGCCGGGTCTGGGCGGCTGCTGACGAGGGGAAGAGGGTCAACAAGAACAGCGCCGCACACATCAGAATGCCGCTTCGCCAACCGTACTTTCCTTTTGAGTTCCGCTCCTGAACTTGCATGTTCCCCTCTCCTGTGTTGCGCACTATGTTAGGAACTGTTGCACTTTTCAGCTACTTACCGGTGTAATCGTTCCGGGTGCGTCCCCGTAACCTGTTTTGCTCACCAAAGTCACCTGCCCGGTCACATGACCCGGTGGGCAAGGTGATACGGACGGTTCGCCCGGAATCCACTTCGATGGCCAGCTGCATTTCAGCCTCGGCGGCAACCTCGAGATGAAATTCGCCGAAATTCGAAGTTGAGGTCCGCTGCAGGGGCTCGCCCTGGCGATTGAGCAGGGCTACGGGAACGGATTCCGGGGCCAGGCGCAGGGTTCTGGCGTCCAGCACCTGGCCAACGATGGATAAAGCCTTGGAATTGGCGTGCTTATCAATGCGCAGATCAATGGTCAGCCCGTCCGCTTCGTACACCATTTGGCGGGCCATGGCAGTGCCGGAGCGAATGCCGGCCGGCAGAGGCTGCGCGAAGCTGTCGAAAACCAGGCTGGCGAGGGAGCGCGCAGCAGGAGCCGCAAGTTTGGCGGCTGCGAACTGAGCCTTTGCCAGGCGAACAGTGTGTGGAGGAGGCGTGTATTGCTCTTCCCTGGCGGCCACATTCATGAAAGATTTCCAGAGGGCGAGGGCGCCGGAGCAGGCTGCGCATCCGCCGGCCAAATGGGATTCGATGGCTGACTTCGCTTCCGGCGTGCTATGGCCGCGCACAAAGTCGGCCCAGGCGGGTTCTGCAATATGTTCCACTCTTCTCTCCAAAACGGGGATTTGTGAAAGCCGTAATCGAGCCAGTTCCGGCTTTCATTTCATAAGGGGAGGCGGACAGCCAAAAAATATAGGGGAAGTAAAAAAGTTTCTTAGTCCTTACCTATCAATATGAAAGGAGCCCAGTAAAAAGGGTGGGGATGGGTGTTTCTGACCTCTTGCATGGCCTGCTGCAGGGCGAGCGCCCTCGAACTGCCCTGCTGCAGGCGAGTGTAGAAGGCGACCATAAAGTCGCGGGTGGTGGAATCCTGCACATCCCACAGGCTGAGCAGCAGCGATTGCGCGCCGGCCTGGAGAAAACCGCGGGCCAGTCCCAACAATTCGTCGCCCGGGCTCACGACGTTGAGTCCGGTGGCGCAGCCGCTCAGCACCACGATTTCGGCCGGCAGCTTGAGCTGATAAATGTCGTAGACGCTGAGGTATGAGGTTCCCAAGCGGATGGAAGAGAACATGGGATTGTCCTGGCGGAAGTAGCCGTGGGTGGCGATATGCACGGTGCGGGAGGCTGGCCCCAGGGTTCGCAGGGCTTGCTCGGTCGCCTCCGCGCCCAGGAACAGTTGCGAATTCGGCAGTAGCGCGCTGACCGCCCTGGCCTCGTCTTCGATGGAAGGCGCCAGTTCATCGCTGACTCCCATGACCAGCGCGGACCCCGCACAATTCACCGGCTGGCTTTTGCAAAGCGCGTACACACTGGCGCTGGGGGCGTAGGAAATGGAGAACTGGTCAATCAGGTAGCTTTGGCCGTCGTAGAGCGCATGGAATGGAACGTGATGCAGCTGACCGTGGGGCACAAACACCAGATGCTTCTGGCGCAGAAGAGGGCGAAGCGGGGCCACCAATTCCTGGTAGAGATCGTGCAGGTGCGCCTGAATGGATTCAAACATGGCATCCTTGAATTTCGCCACGTAGTGCTGGTCCAAGCGGAATTTGGAGAGCTGAAAGCGCAGCAACTGCAGCAGCTTGCGGACACGGGGCTGCAGGGTGATAGCGGCCAGCTCGAAGGTGTCGCGAGTGACAACACAAGCCAGCACGCGTTCCTGAATGAAAAAATATTCGACGAGCGCAGTATCTTCGGCCAGACCCGCCCGAATGTCTTCTAGCGAGGCGACGGAAGGAATAGCGAGGCCAGCCTCACTGGCTTCGGCGACGGTAGCTTCCTGCAAGGCGCGCATGAGGTCAGCCTCGCGGTCCTGCGCCTGGCGCTCCAGTTGCTCAATGCGCTGCGGGGAGTGGGCTTCAGGCTGCAACTGCTCGCGCTCGATCAGGTTGTAGTACCAGTTCAGCTCCTCGCGCAGGCTGCGGATGGAGCGCACCAGTTCGCTCTGCCCGGAGTCATCGGCAGTGGACAGGCGCGCAGGCTGGATCATGAGGTCGAGGAGGCTGCGCGATTTCGCCTGCTCGATGTAGCCGAAGATTTCCTGGAAATTGCCGCGAGCGCGCAGGCAGATATCAACGAGATGCTCGTAAATTTCAGCTTTATTGCTGAAGAAGGCCATTTTCAGTTCTTCGCCGCGCAACTGGCCGCGAATCTTGTCGAGGGCCTGGCGCGCGCTCTCGTAGGCGGCAAATGCGGCGGTGTCGTCGCTGCGAGCGCGCTCGATCTCGCCCAGGAGGAATCCGGCCTGATAGCGCAAAAGAGGCGACTCCTGTCCATTCAGGCGCTGCATGGCCGCCGCACAATGCTGGCGCGCGACTGAAATTTCCTGCATGCGCAGGGCGATGCGCGCCAACAGAAGCTCCGCCATCACGGCCTTGCCGCGGACGTTGGAGGGGGCGAAGAACTCGCGCGCGCGATTGGCAAGCTGACGGGCTTCGAACAGCCTGCCTTCCTGCAGGAGTACCAGGGCCTGATACAGATCGAGAAGCGAGGGCCAAACCTGGTTCTTCTCCTGGACGAACAGTTGCCTGGCTTGAGCAAAGAGTTCCAGGGCTTCGAAGGGCTGGCCCTGGCGGCCGGCGGCGATGGCGGCGAAGACCAGAGTCTTGGCCGCTTCATAGCCCATGCCAAGGCCCTGGAACTGCTGGTGCGCGGCGCGCGCCAGATTAGCCGCCTCAATATTCAGGTTCAGCTCGAGATATATTTCAGCCAGGTCCAGGTTGCACAAGGCCAGCTGGTACTTGTCGCCAGCCTTCTTGCCGCCGGCGATGGCCTCATGCAGCATCTGAATGGCGCGGCCGTATTCGCCACGAAGAAAATAAAGGTAGGCAATGTTGTAGTCCGCCTGGGCCACCAGGATGGGCATGTCCTTCTGCTGGCAGTGGGCGCGAGCCAGGCGATGCGTTTCCAGGGCCTTGGCAAACTCGTTCAGGCTGATGTAGCAGGTGGAAAGATTGCTGAGCACCGCGGCCAGTCCCTCGGCGTCATCGTGTTTGAGCAATTCACGGTAAGCGCGTTCGTAGCAGTCGCGGGCTTCGGCGAAGCGATCCTGGCGGTGGTAGATGTTGCCGGTGTTGATGTCAAGCCGGGCGAGGCGCAGCGAATCTCCCTGGTCGGCAAAAATGGCGCGGGCACGGTCCGCCGCCGCCAGGGCGCGGTCATACTGTCCCAGCAAAAGAATTGGCTGGATGCATCCGCTGAGAGTCCGTGCCAGTTCCACGCGGTTATCGAGTTCTTCGAAAAGGGTGATGGCGCGCTGGTGGAAGTCCACAGCCGCGGCATGCTGGTCAATGGCGTACAGCGCGTTGGCCTTGGAGCGCAGGCTCTGGGCCAGGGCCAGCTTGTCGCCCAGGTTTTCTGAAATTGCGACCGCTGCGTCAGCCAGGCGCAGGGCGGAGACCGTATCCACGCGCACCAACTGGCGGACCCGGCTGGAAAGCTCCTGCACGAGGGCGGGCTGCCACAGGGAGCTATTTTCGGCAACGAAACGCGCCCGGGCGTTCTCGTCGGCAATCGCCGACAAACGCGCGATTACTCCTTCCACATCCAGGGCCGGGGATGCGCCGGCGCTCACTTGAATCCCAGCCTTTCCAGCTGCTTGCGCAGATGGGTGAGGCAGCGGCCGCGAATGAAGCCGATGGAGCCGACGGCAAGACCCAAGGTTCGGGCGATCTCCTGGTAGGGACGGGCGGGGCCCTCATAAAACAACATGCGAACCAGGCGTTCGCACCGCGGCGACAGGAGCCGCAATGAGTGGCGCACTGTCTGCTCGCGCTGGCCCTGAATCAAAAGATCTTCCAGCGTGGGCAGGCCGGATTCAACCTGCGCTTGGATCTCTTCTCCCAGCGGAACTTGGCGCTGCTCCAGCACCCGGCAACGCAAGCATTTTCGGTAGCACACCTGGATCAGCCACTTGGCCAAAGCTTGCGGCTCCCGGATGTCCGGCAGAGCGGCGAGCAACTCCAGGAAGACCGCCTGGAAAATGTCAGGCGCGTGTTGATGCAGCCCCATTTTGATGGGGATGGAATAAACCAGGTTCCTGTACTGATCCACCAGAGCGGCCCAGGCTTCCTGGTCGCCCTGGCGGCAGGCGGCCAGCAGGCGTTCATCGTCGCCGGGCAGGCGCCGCGCGGGTTGGGCCGTAAGAACAGGCATTTAGCGGTACCGCGCCAGTTCCGCTCCCCGCTTCAGGTAGAGCTGGTCAACGTTCCACAGTGTTGTGGGCTCCAGCACCGCAGGATGAAAATTGCCCACCGCCGGCCCGGCGGCAACCAGCACGTCGGGCGTGGCCAGGAATACCAAGGGCAAATTGGCGGCGATGATCTGCTGCACCTGGTCGAAGAGGCGCTTGCGGCGCTTGTAGTTCAAGGTGAGCATTTGCTGGTTCATCAGGCGGTCAAGGCCGGCTTCCCAGGCCGTGGCGGGGTGAGTTTCGCCCAGATGCCACAGGTGGGTGCTGCCGTTGGAGACCCAGACATTCATTTCGGCGTTGGGGTCGGCATCGCCTCCACCCAGACCGAGGATGGTGGCCTCATAGTTATAGTTCTGAAACACGCGCTGGAGCAGCGCCCGGAACTCCATGGGCACCACGTTGACTTGCATGCCCAGCTTAGAGAGGTCATCCTGGATGATGGTGGCCATCAGCATGCGTTGCGAGTTCGACGACGCGACAATAATGGAAAACTCGACCGGGCGACCGCCCGGGTCCAGCAGGTTGCCGCTTGCATTCCAAGAGAAGCCGGCGGACTTCAGCGACAGGCGCGCGGCATCCAGCGAGCGCGGCGGATGGGGAATGGCAGAGTTCACCCACAACCTGTTTCCCGGACTGACATTGCCCCACAATGGCGTTCCACGACCGCCATAAGCCAGGCGAACAATGGCATCGCGATCCACAGCCGCTGAGACCGCCTGGCGGAAGCGCAGATCACGGAACCATGCCTGCTTGCGTTCGAGGTCAGGCAAGTGGCTGGAGCCAATATCATTCAGGTTAAAGAGCAGGAAGTTGTATTCGGTGCTGGGGCCAAGATCTTGCAATTGGAAAGCAGAGGAGCCACTCTGCCTGGCCAGCAAGGAATAATTTTGCGCGCTGAGGCGGTTTACCACATCGGTTTCGCCGGCCTCGAACTGCAACAGACGGGCATCTTCGTTGGCGGCAAACACGAACACCAGTTCGTTCAGGTAGGGTAGGCGGCGCTTTGCGGAGTCTGCCTTCCAATAGTACGGGTTACGCTCCAGAACCACGCGCTGGCCGGGCAGGTACTGCTTGAGCCGGAAGGGGCCCAATCCCACAATCTGTGAAGGCGGAGTGTTCAGCGACCACTGCTCCAGGAACTGGCCCTGGCGGTACGGCTTCTCCAGAATGTGCCGAGGCAGAATAGCCAGGCTGTCAAAAATGCGCTCGGCCGCAGCATAGGGCCGCGCCAGAATGAAGCGAACCGTGTACTGATCGAGCTTTGTAACCTGGATCGGCTTGCCGTCTATGATCAGCAGGTCACGCTGGGGGGAGTCAATTTTGTCATCGGTATAGACGGCAAACGAGAAGAGGACGTCATCAGCGTCAAAGGGCTGGCCGTCCGAAAAGCGGATACCACGCCGCAGCTTGAGCGTGTAGCTGAGCCCGTCAGCGGAAACTTTCCAGGATTTTGCCAGCGCCGGCTCGCTTTGCTGGGTGGAGCGGTTGATGTGCACCAAGTCAGCTGTGAGCTCGCCGATCACTTCGCGCGAAACCGCATCTTCGGCCGTGACCGGGTTCAGGGTCTTGGGCTCGGCACGGAGGCCGACCACCAGCCTGCCGCCGTACTGACCGGCATTCTGCCTGCAAAGTTGTACGTCTTCTTTGGGTTGCAGGGGATCGGGGCTGGGCGCCGCCAGACACAGAATGGCGAAAACCTGCAACAGCAGGCAAAGGCGAACTGTACGAGGCAAAGTGTGCCTTTCCCCACAGACCAGGCACGCTAGATTGAAGGTGATTTTAGCGAGCGCTGGAGCAGTTCGGCTAGCCAGCAATACATTACGGAAGTAATCACCAAGGCGACGGCTGGGGCCAGCATCCACCAGTAGGAAACCAGGACGCCATATTGCTGCAGCGCAGCCAGCATGTTGCCCCAGCTAGGAACGGGCTCACTGACGCCCAAGCCGAAGAAGGAGAGAGCCGCTTCCGCGGCCACGAACTGGGGGACAAGCAGCGCGGCCTGAGTCAGCAGCACCCCTGTTGTACTGGGGGCGATGTGGCGGCGCAGCAAGTAAGTATCAGAGGCGCCTAAGCCGCGAGCGGCCAGCACGTAATTACGCTCGCGCGCGCTCAGCACCACGCCGCGAATGAGGCGCATAGGGCGCGCCCAGCCCAGAGAGCCAATCACCCCCACTACCAGCAGAAAAGTGGCGAAGGGGCTCAGGTGGAGGGGCAGCATGGCGCGCAAGACGAGAAGAAAATAGAGCCAGGGAACGACCAGGAAAAGCTCGGCGCCACCCATCAGCAATTCGTCCGTCCAGTTGCCGTAGTAGCCGGAGACGGCGCCGATCAGCATGGCCACGAGCAGCGAAACCAGGACCGCGAGGAGGCCGATGGCGAGGGAAACGCGCCCTCCAAACAGCAGGCGGGAGCACATGTCCCGGCCGTAGGCATCGGTGCCCAGAATAGCTATGCGACCCGGAGCCGGCACTCCGAACAGGTGTAAGCTCCACTGCATTCCGGCAAAGCTGTAGC
The DNA here is from genome assembly GCA_035278025.1 of Terriglobales bacterium. Taxonomy (GTDB): domain Bacteria; phylum Acidobacteriota; class Terriglobia; order Terriglobales; family Acidobacteriaceae; genus JAICWP01. Next base: position 30,976 of record DATEJK010000100.1, read on the forward strand.
GCCACCCGTGAACAAAGAACTGAAGCGGATAACACTGCTGCTGTTGGCTGGCAGCAGCAAGGTCATAGGGACGGCACACATAAGGCCGCAGGTGGAAGCCCTGGGAATCGTGGAACTGCCAGTGAGCCGGAGCAGTGTAGGGCAAATCACGATCCTGTTCCGCGGGGTCGTAGGGCGCGAGAAAACCGGCGCAAATAAATACCAGATGCCAAAGCGCCAGCACCGCCGCGGGCAAAAGGAGGGTGCGTTTATGTGGCATCCGGGCTCCCGGTTCGTATGCGGGGGTCAACGGCCAGCAGGAGCAGGTCAGCGGCAAAGCTTCCCAGGATCATCATTGCGGCCGCCATCATGGCCGCAGCCACGACCATATCCAGATCACGCGCCAGGGTGGCCTCCAGAATCAGGGGGCCGAGTCCCGGCCATCCGGTGACCACTTCCACCAGCAGCGATCCGCTGAGCAGCGCAGCCAGCGACAAGCCGAACAAAGAAATGACGGGATTGGCGGCGGCCGGAAGAACGTGGCGGAACAGAAGCCGCGGGCCGGCGACACCGCATCCGCGGGCGGCCTCCACAAAGGGAGCATGCAACACCTCGATGATGCTGGTCCGCAGGTGGCGCACGATTACGGGCGTGCCCGCGAGCACCAGTATGGAGACCGGGGCCAGCAGATGGCGGGCGATGTCCCCAGCTTTGCCCCAAGCCGGCAAGTCATCGAACCCCACCGAAGTCATACCGCCTACCGGCAGGGCGTGGGAGCGCACCGCAAAGGCCAGCAACCCCAGCGCCAGCACGATTTCGGGAACCGAAACCAGCAAAGAGGTGAGAGCGGATATGCCGCGATCAAGCATGGAATGCTCATACCTTGCGGAGCACACCGCCAGCGGAACCGAAATGAGCCAACACAGCAGCATGGAGATGGCGCCGAGCAGCAAGGTGTGTTCGGCGGGCACCCACATCAACTGCGCAACCGGGGTGTTGTAAGCAATAGAGAAGCCGAAATCACCGCGCAGCACCGAGCGCAGCCAGCGCGCGTAGCGCAAGGGCAGCGGCTGATTGAGGCCATAGCGCGCCTGCAAGGCGGCGATGGTGTGCGGCGAAATCTGGGGGTTCAGGCGTATTTCGTCAAAGAAACTTCCTGGCGCCAGGCGTGTCAGCAGGAAGCAAAGCACGGAAACGGCGAAGAGCAGGAGCAGAGCGCGCGCCAGACGCCGCGCCAAGCAGGCTTTCATCGGCCCACCCCGGCGGGCAGCAATTGCTTGCCGGCTGCCGCCAATAGCTTTTTAGTCTCTGGGTGCCGGGGGCTGGAGATGATCTGCTTTGTGGCTCCTTCTTCCACCAGCCGGCCATTGGCCATGATGGCGATTCTGTCCGCGAGGTGGGAGAGCAGCGCCAGGTCATGCGATATAAGGAGGTAGGCAATTCCATGCAGCGCCTGCAGGTCGAGCAGCAGGTTGGCGATTTGGGCTCGCGTGGAGACATCCAGACCGGTGAGGGGCTCATCCAGGATCAGGAGTTTGGGTTTGAGCACCAGGGCACGCGCCAGGGCGAGGCGCTGGCGTTGTCCGCCGCTGAATTCGTGGGCCGCACGACTCGCCCATGCCTCGGGCAGCCCAACCTCCCGCAGGGCCTCACGCACACGAACTGCGCGCTCGCCGGCGGTTCCCAGACCCTGGATGAGCAGCGGCTCGGAAATAATTTCAGCCGCGGAGAAGCGAGGATTCAAGGCTGTGGCCGCATCCTGAAAGACCATCTGCAGCGCCGGGCGGAACGGGCGCAGTTCACGGAAATTCAGGCCGGCAAGGTCGCACCCCGCGAACAGAATCTCGCCTTCGTCGGGACGTTCAATGCGGCTGACGCAGCGCGCGACGGTAGACTTTCCGCACCCTGAGCCTCCCGCCAAGCCAAGCGTGCTGCCGGATTCTATGCTGAAGTTCACTCCGGTGATGGCCTGCAGCCGGGCGCCGGGCTGAGTCAAGCTGCCGCGCCTGACGTAGGCCTTGGCGAGACTGTGGACCCATAGTAGCGGCAGTGACGAAGGCGGCGCGGATGCTTTACTCATATTTAAAGCAGCTAACCTGGCGGTTTGCCTCCGGCGTGCTCTGCCCGGGGGAAGAGCCGGCACACACTTTCATGCGCTCCGCGCAGCGGGGCTCGAAGGAACAGCCCGCGGGCAGACGATTCATATCGGGGGGCTCGCCGGCAATCACCGGCAGATGCCGGCGGGGCGCCGCCAGCGCAGGCTCCGACAGGCCCACCAAGGCCTGCGAGTAAGGGTGCAGCGGGCGACCAAACACCTGCTCGCTGGTACCCTCCTCCACAATTTCGCCGGCATACATAACCAGCATACGGTCGGCCCACCCGGCGAAAACGGCGGGATCGTGGCTGATGATGAGACATGCCATGCGGTGGCGATTCCGCAGCTCCGACAATAAGGCCAGGATTTCCACTTGCAAGGCGGCATCGAGCTTGCTGGTGGGCTCGTCGGCGATGACCAGGGCGGGCCGGCAGCAAAGAGCTTGAGCGATGCCGACTCGCTGCCTCTGGCCGCCGCTGAGCTGGTGCGGGTAAGCGCGCGCCACCTCCGCCGGTTGCTCGAAGCCCACCTCGGCCAGCAATTCCCGCACGCGTTCCTTGCGCTGCGGGCGGTCACCGCAGCCGTGCGCGCGCAAGACTTCGGCGATCTGCTGTCCTACCCGCATAACCGGGTTGAGCGCCAACGCCGGATCCTGCCAGATAATGGCAATTTCCGCGCCACGCACAGTGGCGAGTTGCTTTTCTGTGAGCTGCAGCAGGTTCCTACCGCCAAATATGACTGTTCCGGTTTCGCAGCGGGCGTTCGCCGGCAACATGCGGGTAAAAGACAGCGCCAGCGTGCTCTTGCCCGAACCAGACTCGCCGAGGATGCCCACTACCTCGCCCGCGCCAATAGAGAAGCTGGCGTGCCTCACCGCGTGCACGCTCTGCCCGGCACTGCTATAACTGACGCTTAAGTTTTCGACCCGCAGCAGATGACCCATACCGGCGTGCCACCACCGTGGCGTATACCTACTATGTGACTACTCGCGGCCATCGCCAATTGACCATCTGGGAGCCTGCCTGATTCGCACAGGAAGCGGTAGCAGCATGGTTACTTACGGCAGCCAGTCTAGGCTGTCCCTTAGGACCATAAAGATTACGAGCATTCCACACGGCGGATAAACAAGCAGCCACTACCCAGGCCCGCTGAGAACAAAAGCGCTGCCCTCCTTTCGTTATGTGGGACCGGTCCTGAGCCCGTCCTAAAATCCGTTCAACGTAAAAAGACCAACCCAATGCACAGCGACGTTCAACCAACCGTTCAAACCTTGGCAAGCAACTTAACAGGCTGGTGTAAGCGCAACATCGCAGGCCAAAGAGGGCGTACGGTCCTTTGGCTGAAGGGCCTGCGGGTTAAGCGGCCCGTTCGCCGACAATCGGTTTACTCCGCCGTTTCAGCATTAGGGATAATCGCCGGCGCCACAGCCGCCGGGCTTTGGCTGAACAGCAGCGCCGCGGGAGTGTTTGCGCTTGTGGTTCTCTTCCTGCTGGCGAGCATCGCCAAGTGTCTGCAACGCATTGCCGATGTTTTAAGAATGCAGCGCAGTGCCGCTCTTCAACCGAGTTGGCCGACCCGCAACACAAGCGAGAGCAATGAGCGAAGCATTTATATCAGCAGCAAGGCCATGGAGCGCCTGCGACCGTGGGTGGAAGACCAGAGCACGCTGACGGAAGAGAGCGCAAAAGCATACTGCTCTGTTCTTCTGGACACTCTGGCGATGGTGGACACCAGGCTGGCGGGTAAAGCACACGGGGGAGACATCTGGTCCTGACCAGGACCGTGCTAAGCATGGTCAGGGCTTAGCGGACAGGGGCAATCGAATATGCAAGCGCAAAACAGATCTGAAATGCTGCGGCGCAGTTCGAGACTACCGATCACGATTCCGCTACTGGTGACCAGCCTGGATCCGGGCAACGATTTCTCCGAGGTCTGTGAAACCCTGGTCGTTAGCGCCCATGGTTGTGCCCTGCGTTCACCGATGGCAGTCAAAGCCGGTGTCCCGGTGCACTTCCATACCAAAGAAGGGCGGCAAACGGTAGCGCACATCATTGATTGCCAGCCGCTCGGGTCTACCCCAGGAGGCTGGAGGCTAGGCGCGCAACTGGACGAGCCCGACAACATCTGGGGGGTGAAGCCTTCCCCCGAGGATTGGACAGGGCCGGGGGAGCAGAGGCCGACGAATGGCGAACACCCACTTGCGACCCCGGCCAAAAGCGCAGGTGCGCCGCGCAGCCAAGTTTCGCCGCCGCAAATGGCGGCTGACAATCTGGACCGGCAGTTCTCCGGCGACCAACTGCAGCGGATGATTGTTTCGCAGCTTGAGCCACTACAGGCCGAGCTGGCCGCACTCCAGGAAAGGCTGGCACAACGGGAGGCCAGTCGCGGCCGTTTCGAGGTCTCGCTTTCGCAGATTCCGCCTGAGCTGGAGCAAGAGCTATGGGCGCGTCTTCGCCAGGACCTGGGACAGCGATCCCTGCGGCTGGCCCGGGAGGAATCCGAACGGGTACTGGAAGCCGCGCGGGCGGCCATCGAAGACAGGCTCACTAAGGCGCAGCAGGAATTGCGGCAAGAAGCCTCGGAGGAGCTTAAAAGCGCAGGGCAGCGCGCGCAAGCATTAGCGGACGGAATTGCCGAAAAGGTGCAGCACCACTGCCGCATGCGGGTGGAGCAGGTTGAGCAGCACGCGTTGCAAGCCGAAGGCCAGCTCAATCAGCACAGTGAAAAGCTGCAGCAGTCCATGACTCAGCAACTGGAAGAGAAATACGGCGCACAGCGCCAGGAGATGCAACGGCTGCGGGAGACCGTCGCAGCAGAATGGTCGCGCATCGAGGCACAGCTGGCAGAAGTAAACAGGCGGCTGGGAGAACTGGATGAATCTGCCCAGCGGCTGGAGTTGGATTTCCAGGCGAATGCGGAGGCGGCCGCCCGGAAGGTCATGTCGGAGACACAAGCTGAGCTCGAAAGCACAGTAGACGGGCTGCTTAAAAAACTTAGAGCGCACAATGCGGAGGAGCTCGAAATGCAGCTCGATGAAGCCTGCGCCCGGCTGAGCCGCGCGCAGAATGAAATCGAGGCTTCCATTTCCGAGTCGCTGCAGGCCCGGGTTTCACTCGCCATGCAGTCGTTTGAGAAAACCATGCACGATGTGGCGCGGGAGTGTGTGGGGAGCTGGAAGTTGGGACTGGCGAGGCAGCTGAGTTCCTTTGCCGGCATACTCGGGTCTGATAGAAGCGGCGACAGCAAGTAAGAGTGGCGCTGAGCCAGGATGCCTGTCTATGCAGACCCCGGCCTAGAGGCGGACGCCTGAGCGAGGGGTCTTCCCGCCCCAGGCTGCAGGCCAGCCGGATAGCAGGTTTCGACGATCTGTGAGCGCAGCTTACTAAAGCCTGGCCCGCTCCCAAGGCGAGGATGGACCATTTCGTCTTTGCCAAAAACCAACAAGGCCAGCAGCATCAACAGGAGCAACATGCCGCTGGACAGAAGCAGCCACCCTCCGGTATTACGCGTGCTCTTGCCAATCACGAACATAATCTCGCCGATAGGATGCCAGCGGACCAGCAGCGAGCGTAAAGAGTGAGTGACGAAGTGTAAATCTTTGTAAATATGTGCCGGTCCGTACCTCCGCCCGGCGGCGTGGCCCAGGAACCAGCGCGGAAACGAGCAGTAAGGCCCTTAGTACGGCCTGTGACTCACAAGGTAACCAGAGGCCAAATTCAGCATAGGGCGCCACCACGCGTTTATGCTCTAATTGGGTTATGCGGAAACAAAGAGGCAACCCTGGGTGGACACAGGGACTTCAGGGCGAAGGCTCCTGCCCGCCAGTTCCGTCCGAATTCGAGCAACTTACCAAACGATTGAAGCTGAGCCCCGAACAGTATGCGAGTTCTCCCCAGCTCCGCGAATGGGTAGAGAAGAATTGGCGTCAGAAGTTTGTGCCGGAAAAGCTATTGCAGGCCTGGCGCCTGAGCGAGTGGGGTTTACCCGACCCCGAATAACGCAAGCAGATTCTCTGCCCCCGAGGGATGGCCTGCTGCTCTCAGTTGCGGAAGTTGTCGAGCCCGACCTAAGAAGAAGCTTCCGATGCAGGTAATGCCGGCCGCTGCTTGCGTCCTTTTTCGCCGGCAACCACGATCTGCTTCCACTTGCGATAAACGTTGGCCACGGCCAGGGTCCAGAAGGGGACCAAATCTACTCCCGGTACAAGTTTGCCGACAAATGAGGGCAGGAATTCCCAGTGCCATCCCAGCAGGTTCACCAGCACAGCTGCAACGGCGAAATCGAGCACATCGTCAAGGGGCGAGAAAGCTCCTTCCATAAATAAGGGGAAAACGATAATTTGCAGGGCGTCAGCCACAACGGCCAGCAGCATAGCCGCCCAAAAGCGGGAAGAGGGCGAGAGCGCGACCGAAGAGTCGTCAGACACGGGAACGAGCTCCTTCACTTATTGCGATGCGCCAGCAGATACCAAGGCCGCCTTCCGCGGATCGAGGTTTTGAGGGGCCACGGATGTGACGGCAAACGAAGCCAGAGAACGCGTTCTGTATCCGGTGGCCGGCGTGCCTTCCGCAGTTTCAGGAAAAGGAATCAGAGGCAGCGGGAAGCCGCCTCTGAATTCATCCCTTAGTCCTGCCGTCCGCTTATTGCATTCCGCCCGCGGCAGCCTTCGCTTTTTCGGGCAAGCGGTTAACTTTGTCTACGTGCATGCTTCCGGAGGCGGCATCCACGACTGCGTGAACAGCGACGCGATGACCGATGAGGGGCTTCACGGCGTCTTCATTGTCAACGGTGTAGACTTTCTTATTGTGTTCGTCAACGAAGACGGCGTGCTCGCCGGCATCGAGACATTTTTTCCCACATGCCTCGTGCCCAGCGGCAGCGCCCTTCACGCCACACTTTGAATCGCTAATCCAGCCCTTTTCCCACTTGGCTTTGGCAGTTCCCGATTTAGCCGCTGCCAATCCCGCAACCGCCAGAATCATGGATACAGCACAACAAATCGTGATCAGTCTCTTCATGCATCCTCTCCTCGTGTGTGTATTGCAGAGTACAAAGGTCCGCACCACGCTCATTGCAGAAAAATATCAGTACAGCACCTGACTTTCACCTTGCTTGGCAATCAGCTTCTGAAAGTGGTCCACAATCTTGTCTCGCCGCGCCATGACAGCGTCTACCTCCGACTTAGTCAGGTATCCTTTGGTTTGCGTCATTAATTGGGAACGGTCGAGGGCCTTCAATTTTGCCAGCAGCTGCCTGTCACACCGGACCAGGTCATCGGCTCGTTGCAAGCTTTTGAAACCGCGAAACGCGCGGGTGAAATCCACCCGATAGACTTTCCAATCGGTTCCAATCAGCACGTTGGTGAGGTTAGGGTCGGTATCATAAACCAGTTGATCAAAGACGCGAACTTTGTACATCTGGTTGTTCCATGCCTCGGAGTCCGGCACCTCAAGCTTTTGCTTAATGCGCTCTTCCTCGTTCATCTTGATGGGCAACCACCAGCTCACGGACCCGCGGTTGCCTTCCCACTTCCGCTCCACGTAGACGGGCACCATGTCGTCAAGTCCCAGCAATTCGGCCAGCCTGTATGCCGCAATGTTGTACTTATAGGAATCAACAAAATTCATTTCCATGCGGCCGCTGGCAAGCTCCTGCATGGATTTGTGCTCATCCACAGCCTGGAAGGACGCATCATGGGTGATGGTCCCGTCGCTGAGCGTGAGCCGGTAGGGGTGGGTAATTCCTATACTCGACTGTTTGCTCTTTATCACCTTCGCCGTGGCCAGGAACTGCTCGATCTGCTGTTTGCTGAGGTTGGTATCGGCCGGGTGGTCTGGAAAGGCCAGGCAAAGGGAGGACGAAAGGCAAACCAGTATTCCCAGTATCAGGGTAACGCAACGAACACCAGTCCCACGCATACTGTACCTTCTGCTTTCTCGCTGTGGAGCTTTACCAGCATCCCAGCGTGATGAGTACCTGGTTCGAAGCCCTGTGGCCCGGAAGCGCTGCCCAGCAAGCGATCAGGGAGCGTGGTGATACCGCATCTATCGAAACTCCGCACATCCTGAGAGCCCACGTTGAGAGGGCGGTATTGTAGCGCGTTTCCGCCACCCTTCCGAGGTATTTCTATAAGAGCGCGGGCCATGGCCTGGTTCAGGCGCCAGCGGACTGTGACTGCGGCCCGAGCCGCAACTTGGCCGCGCGCGCGGTTTCCCGCAGCAGCGCGTCAGGATGATCAAGACATTGGTTGAGCTGGTCTTCCAGAGCCTTGAGGCCCAAACTGCCAATGGCGTAGGCGCCGCACGACCTGAGCCAAGGGTCTTCGCTCGACATGAGGGCGAGGATGGCATGCTCGGGCTTATCCATAGCCACTCGAATGAGACGGTTGGCCTTACTGGCACGCTCGGCCACGCTGGTGCGTCCGTCCAACAGGGGCACGAGGAGGTCGCGCAGCTGTGCTTTCAAAACATTGTCGAGGAACTCGAGCGCGTTGTCGTGAACGGAGGCGCTCTTGGATTGAAGTCCCAAGTAGGCACTATGGGCGTCCACGTGCGGGTACAGCAGTCCGAGCAGACGGAAAATGCGCTCCAATTCCTGGGCCATGCCCTCCTGGAGAGCGTCTGTCAAATGGCGATCCTCGCCGGAACCCAGCATATGGAGGATCTGGTAGGAGCGGTAGTGGCCAAGAATTTCAGCCAGGAGAACGGTTTCCAACAACTGGACGTCGCGCTCGATTTCCGGATGCTGAAGAAACAACTTGTTGAGCGCGCTGATGACGTGAAATCGCAGTTGGGTATCACTCTGCAACAGGTTCTCCATTAAGGTGCGGGCAGCGATCGGAGTGCCGGTTTGGACCAAAACGCCGGGGATGGCGCGCCGCACTTCCAGGGCAACGGAGGTGTCACAAAGGTGATCGCCCAAGGAGCCCACAATGATGTCGCCAAATTTGGCCAGAGCATCGCGGGCATCCGCCGCCAGCTCCGGGTTAGCCAGGCGTTCCAGCAAGTCGGGCAGCAAGCGGCGTTTGCGCAGCGCTCCGGCTGAGCGGATTGCATTGCGGGCGACATCGGTATCGGCATCGGCCAGCAGAGTTGCAAGCAGGGGGTCAAAACAGTCGGGCAGAATACCAAGGAGACGGGCGGCCTCCAGGCGGGTACGCTGGTTTTCAGGGCCGGATTCATTGGCCATGGCCTCGAGCAAGTGGTGGGCCGCGGGCAAGTTCTGGGCCTCGCCCGGGCGGGCCAGGTAAGCCACCATGGCCGAGCGCACCGAAAAATCGGCAAAGTCTCCCACCTCCTGGATGCGAGTGAGGGGATCCACATTGGTGTAATGGCTGAGGAACAACAAAGCTTCCGTGCGCACGGTCAGATCGGGGTCACGCACTAAACGCTCCACTTCGGGGAGGACGGTTTTGTCGGCGGTGGAGGACAGAATGGCGAGGGCCTTTTGCCGAACCTCGGCCGAGGGATGCAGCAGCAGACTGCGAATGCCAGGATGCACCACCCGCCGCCGCTCGGCCTCAAACAGGCCCAGAGCATAGAGGATGTCGGCGGGATCGGAAGCGCTCAGGCTGGCGGTTAAGACATCGGAGGTCTCGCGGTCGAGCACCGGGGTGGAGAGCTGTTCCAGCTCCAAACGGTGGCGGGTGACGCTGTCCTTCAAACTGAGGACATATTCTTTGCGCGCGACGAAAACCGCGAGCAGCCAACAACTGATCCATCCCACGACAACCCAACTTAACATTACGGCGGAGAGGTGAAGCCAGGTGGCAAAGATCAATACGGTGAGGCCCGCGAGGGTATCACCGGCGCGCCAGATGACGGTGTCAATGAACCACTTGACCTGAATTTTCAGGCGCGAAGGGAGAGGCAGATAAAGCAACTCGGCTGTGGATTTGTCCACCGAGTACCGCAGCACCTGATCAGTGCCTTTGAGGGCCACGACCGCCGCCAGCGTGCCCACGGCCAGCAGACCGATGGAACCAGCCATCACCGCCAAGGGCAGCACGAACAGCGCTTTGCCTATCCCGAAACGGCGCAAGAGGCGAGTGGTCAGAAGCAACTGGAAAGCGAGCGATGCCATTCCAGCATAGAGATTGAATTCGCCAAAGAAGACGGCCAAAGCGTCTTTGTGTACCAGCACCTGCTGGGCGATGGCTCGGAACTGCCACATGGTGAGATTAGTCACCAGGTTGGACAGACAAATCACGCCAGCGATGGCCCGCAGATAGGGTGAAGCGAAGACCAGGCGCATGCTTTCGCGCAGGCTGCTCGGTCCGGCCTTGACGCCCTGTGCCTCTGTCTCCTGCTCCTCTCCCAGCCGCACCCGGCCGCTTCGCCAGATAAATACAATCAGGACGGCACAAAGCAAAAGGAAAGCCGCCATGCCGGCCAGGAGGCTTTCGGTGCCAAAGAACTTGGCGATGGTTCGGGAAAAGAACCCGGCGAAAATCCAGCCTGATATGGCTCCTCCCCCGATCAGGCCAAAGACCCGCTTGGCCTCCCGGGTGGTGAGTACGTAATTGGCCAGAGTCCATACTTGCGCCGGGGCCAGCACTCCAAAGGTTTTGACCCAGACGTAGAAGACGGGATACAGCCACGCGGGACGGTAGGTGTAGGACAAAACCCAGAACAAAGCACAGTTGCTGGCGAAGAAGAGCATGCTGGTCACCAGCAACTTAACCACGGACAGCTTGCGCCCAAAGCGGACGTAGGCGGAAATTACGAGAGCCACAACGAAGGCGCTGCAGATATCGGCGTAGGCAAGTTGCCGGGCGTTGAAATGCGCAAGGAAGAGGGCGTCACCGGCTACTTTGCCCACCACGTAGCTGGTAATGATGAGGAAAAGACAGGAGCAGAGGAGAGCTCCTCTCCCCAGATCGCCGGGGCGAAGGTTCAAACCACGTTCCAACCACCGGACCATGGGCTTCCTTTCTTGCCGCCCAAACTCTTAGAGTGTCTCGAAGCTGGCCACCGGCCCTGAACTCAAGGCCAGCTACTTTTTAGCTTGTCCCGAGAGCGCAATCGTCTGGTCCATATACTCGGCGGTGAAGGCCACCCCATCGCGGATTTGCAGGGCCGAGGCCCTGCCCTGGGGGTAGTAGCTGGATAGCATGCCCGTATCAATGAGAAAGACCTTGCCGTCGAGGCGGCTGCGAATGCGGCCATCGCGCTGCGGAGTGTGGCCAACCACCACGGCGGCGGCCCGATAGGCTGCCAGAACAGCTGGGATGCCGGCGGCAATTTGCTGGTCGTTCCACTCATCGTATCCGCGGAACCAAAGCGGGCCATTGCTCGCAACGCTGAGCCATTGCCCATATTGCAGAAAGTCCTTCATAACCTCCATTTGGGTGTGCTCGGGGAGCCGGCCCTGGGGGTTGGCAGGGCTGGGATGGCGGGATCCGGGAGCATTTTCCCGGGCGCTAACTTCGGCCTGCACCACCGCGGTAATCTCCTGCAGCGTAAAAAAAGGCAAAATCAGGCGCTGAGCCACCAGAAACTGCTTGGCCCTGTCAAAGGCGCTAATTTCCTGATGAACGCGCCGATCCATTTCCTCCAGGCTCATAGAAGCCAGGCCGGGATCAATTCCTCCGTGAAGAAAGACAATGTGGTCCACCTGGGCGACGGCGGGCCGTTCGCGCAGCCACTTGCCGTATTTGCCATCGGGGCTGAAGGCCTCACGCTGCTCAATAAATCCGGGCGGATGCCGCGCCCTCCACTCGGCTTCACTGGTCTCGGGAAAGGCTTGCGCGATGGTGGTGAGCAACACCTGGTGGTCCTTGCGCCAATCGGCATATTGGCGGTAGGCAGATTGCTGGAGCTTTTCCGAATTGTTGCCGGCATAGCCGGCGTAATTCTCCGCCGTAACATAGCGGAGGTCACCCATGATGTTCATCACTTCATGGTTGCCCAGCAGCGCCACCACACGGCCGCCTTTTTTCGCGGCTTCCTTCTGCAGCGACATCATCAGATCCATGACTTCACGAGGCTTGGGGCCGCGATCGAGCAGGTCTCCGGTTTGCACCAGAACAGCGTGCCCCCCGGTCCAGTGCAGCTGCGCGTCAATAAGTCCGGTGTGTTGCAGGAGAGCGCTGAAAGCATCGAAATCGCCATGTACGTCACCAACCGCCGTAACGGCGGCCGGCGAACTGGCGGCAAGAGCGGCGCCCGGCCAGGCGAGACTGAGCCCGGCAAGGAGTATGAGAAGCAACGCCACGCGGGGACGGGAGCCGGGCCATGCTTGCATGCCAGTCATCCTGAAGTTCCTCTGGAGTGCCTGGCGGTGAGCAACAGAGAGGGGCATACTACACCACGCACGCCATGTGTGGAGCGCATCTTAGGTCGCCGTGGGGCACAAGTCAATGTGGTCGTGGGCGCCCACAAGGAGCATTGGGTCCTCCCTGTGGAGCAACTTCGCGGGCGAAGACGTCCAGCTGCGCCTCTTCCTCACCTGACATGAGATAGAGATTGAACTGGGTGACCCCGGCGGCGGCGAGAGAACGCAGCTTTTCAGCCTGGCTAGCGGCAGAGCCCAGCAGGCAGAAGCGGTCCACAATCTCGTCGGAAACAAACTGCTTGTTGTCGCTCTCCACCTCGCAATGATGGCGATAATCGTAGCCGGGACGGTTGCGCACATAGGAAACCAGAGCCGGGGGCAATTCCTCCGGCTTATAGCGGGCGATCAGATCCACGACGTGGTTGGAGACCAGGGCGGGAAACCAGCGCACGCGCTCGCGCGCCGCCTTGACATCGTCCGACACCCAGGCCGGAGCGGCGGCCATGATTTCAATGTCGGAGCGCTTGCGGCCGGCTTCTTTCGCGCCCTGCCAAACAAAGCCCAGGCACCAGGCGATGAGGTCGGGATCGGCGAACTGCAGAATGATGCCATCGGCGATGCGGCCCGCCAGGGTAAGAACCTTGGGACCGTAGCCGGCGATCCACACCGGGGGGGAGCCATGCGCCCAGGTGATCTGCGTGGGCTGACCGTCATATTGAATCTCGCGGCCGGCGGTTAAGGCGCGGAAATCAGCAATCGCCTGCTCCAGATGGGCGGAGGTGACCGGCTTTTTGCCCAGCACACGGCGGGAACTGTCGCCGCGTCCGATGCCCAGTTCCATGCGCCCGCCAGAAATCACGTTGAGGGTTGCATACAAACTGGCGGTCACAGTTATGTCGCGCACGGCGGGATTGGTGACGCAGGTGCCAAGGCGCAGCTTAGAAGTGTTGGCGGCCATGAGCGCGAGCAGAGGATAGGGATCTTTCCAGAGCACGTGGGAATCGAAAATCCAGCCGTACTGGAATCCAGCCTGCTCGGCCTGGCGGGTGAGACCGAGGATACGCTCGACGGACAGGTCAGGTTTCAAGGTGAAGCCGAACTGCATAGCCACCCCCGGGGATGGCGAGTTTAGCACAGGTGTAAAATGCTCCACGTCTTCGAAAGCACGCATTGATGGTTAGTGGGCCGCGGGTCGCGCTCGCGCTCGACTTGCCTTCCTTCCCCCTTTTTCGGAGGTGTCATTTGGCTTCAAAGACTATCGGCGCTGGCGAAAAAACCGGAATGTCGCGTCGGGAGATCAACCGCAAGCAGAAGGAGTACATCTTTCCCTCGGTCACGAATTATTTCTCCGATCCCCTGCCGTTAGAGCGCGGCTACATGCAGCACGTGTGGGACGTGGAGGGTCGCAAGTACCTTGACTTCTTCGGCGGGATTGTGACGGTCAGCGTGGGCCACTGCAATCCGCGGGTGACGGGGCCGATGAAGGAGCAGATGGACAAGCTGCAGCACGTTTCCACCTGCTTCCCCATGGAGCCGATGGTGAAGCTGGCGGAGAAGCTGGCGCAGATTACGCCGGGGGCGCTGAAAAAATCGTTTTTCACCAACAGCGGCACGGAGGCCAATGAAACCGCGGTCCAGCTGGCGCGCATGCACACGGGAGTTTTCGACGTGGTAGCGCTGCGGCACGGCTACAGCGGGCGCTCGGCGCTGGCGCGCAGTCTCACCGGCCAGAACACCTGGCGGCGAGGAACCATCCAGGTGGGCGTGGCGCACGCGATGAATCCCTACTGCTACCGCTGTCCGCTGGGACTGAAGTACCCGGATTGCGGGGTGGCCTGCGCGCGCGACCTGGAGGAGGTGATCCAGACCTCGACTTCGGGGCGGATTGCGGCATTTCTTGCCGAACCCATTCAGGGGGTGGCCGGGTTCATCACACCGCCGAAAGAATATTTCAAACTGGCGTTCAATATCGTGAAGCAGTATGGCGGCGACTTCATTGCAGACGAGGTGCAGACGGGGTGGGGCCGCACCGGGCACAAGTGGTTCGGGATCGAGCACTGGGAGGTGGAGCCGGACATCCTGACCGCGGCCAAAGGCCTGGGTAACGGCGTGCCCATCGGCCTGACCATTGCGCGGCCGGAGATTGCCGACTCCATGCAGGGGCTGACGATTTCCACCTTTGGCGGCAACCCCGTGACCTGCGTGGCGGCCAAGGCGGTAATTGACGTGGTGGAAGAAGATGACCTGCGCACGAACGCCGCCGTGGTGGGCGGATGCTTCCGGCAAAAGCTGGAAGAGTTGCAGCAGGAACACGCGCTGATCGGCGATGTGCGCGGCATGGGGCTGATGCAGGCCATGGAACTGGTGGAGGACCGGCAGACTAAGAAGCCCGCAGCTACGGCCACTGCCGCACTGATGGAGGAGGCCCGCAAGCGCGGACTGCTGGTGGGCAAGGGCGGATTGTGGGGGAACGTAATCCGCATGTCGCCGCCGCTCAACGTCGGCAAAAGCGACGTGGAAGAAGCGGTGCGGATTCTGCATGAGAGCTTCAGCGCGGTGGAAAAGAGCACGAACTGACTCCTACGCCGCGTTGTTAAAAGCACAATGCATTCCGTCGCCGAAGGGGCGATGCGATTCTCGAAATACAAGGTCCCTCGACTCGGGCTGGTCTCGCAGGCTCGACCCGCCTTCGCTCGAGATGACAGATAAAAGGGAAAAATGGGCTTCGACACCATCATTACCGGGGGAACGGTAGTCACGGCGACGGACACCTACGCCGCGGATGTGGCGATTTCCAATGGCATAGTTGTGGCGGTCGGGAAAAACCTTCCCCGGGAGAACACGCGGCAGATCCTTGATGCGGCGGGTAAATACGTGATACCGGGCGGCATTGATGTGCACACCCATCTGGATATGCCCTTTGGGGGCACGACCAGCTCGGATGATTTCGAAACCGGAACACGGGCAGCGGCCTTCGGCGGAACCACGACGCTGATAGACTTCGCCATCCAGTACAAGGGGCAGGCGCTGCGGCAGGCGTTCGATACCTGGATGAAAAAAGCCGAAGGCAAGGCGGTGTGCGACTACGCCTTCCACTGCATCATCACCGATTTGCCGGACAGCCGGCTGCCAGAAATCAAGCCGCTGGTGGAGGAGGGGGTGACCAGCTTCAAGCTGTTCATGGCGTATCCCGGCGTTTTCATGCTGGATGACGCCACCATCTTCAAAACCTTCCAGGCGACGGCTAAGCAAGGCGCGATGGTGTGCATGCACGCGGAAAACGGCGGCGCGATTGACGTGATCGTGAAACAGGCCCTGGCGGAAGGAAAAACCGCGCCCAAGTACCACGCGCTGACGCGGCCGACCACGGCGGAAGGGGAGGCCACGGCGCGCGCCATCGCGCTGGCGGAGATGGCGCACGCGCCGGTTTATATCGTGCATTTGAGCTGCAACGACGCGCTGGAGAAGGTACGGGAGGCGCGCGACCGGGGACTGCCGGTGCACGCGGAAACCTGCCCGCAGTACCTGTATCTTTCGATTGAGAACTTCGACGTGCCGGGATTCGAAGGAGCGAAGTACGTATTCACGCCGCCGCTGCGGGAGAAATGGCACCAGCAGAAGTTGTGGGAGGCGCTGAAGAACGATCTGGAAGTGGTTTCGACCGATCATTGTCCGTTCTGTTTTAAAGAACAGAAGGAATTGGGAAAAGATGATTTCACGAAGATTCCCAATGGCGGCCCCGGCATCGAGCACCGGCTGAGCCTGGTGTACAGCGGAGGAGTTGGCGGCGGGCGCTTCAGTGTGAACCGCTTCGTGGAACTGGTTTCGACAACGCCGGCCAAGCTTTTCGGGCTCTACCCGCGCAAGGGAACCATCGCCGCCGGGTCGGATGCCGACCTTGTAATTTTCAATTCCCAGCGCAAGCACAAGATCAGCGCCAAGACCCATCACATGCGCGTGGATTATTCGATGTTCGAAGGCATCGAGGTTACGGGCATGCCGGATGTGGTCATGTCACGGGGAGAGGTGATCGTACAGAATGATAAGTTCCTGGGCCGCGCCGGGCGCGGGCAGTTCATGCGGCGGGGAGCTTACGGAGGGTGAGAGGGCGTCTCTAGTCCAACGGGCGCCTGAAGGTGCTGTTCCCGCCGCAGCCACAGCGGCGTCTAGCGCCCAATACAACATCGGCACGACGCATAATACGTGCCGATTCAACTCCGCACGGAATCAGGGTGCCGCGCCGGGAACGCGGAACGGCAAACTTCGTCGGTAAGTATGAGGCGGGCGCCGCGCGCGGCAAGCTGCGACAGCGTTCTTTGGCCAACGTCTTGGTTGAGGGTCTCGATGGCGTCCCGCACTACGACCACGCGACGGCCGCGATCGAGCAGGCCGTTCGCCGCCATCTGCACGCAATATTCCGTGACCACACCGAAGACGACGAATTCCGTATCGCGGGGAAACTGGTCCACAATGGCGGCGGCGTGAGGGTTGGTAAACACATTTATGTTTTGTTTCTCGAACAAGACCTGCTCAAAATCGAGAAGGTCTCCCCGCGGGGTGAAGGCGTGGTCGTTGGGAACGGTGTACAGGTTCGCGGCCCGCGCTTCGGGCACCAGGTCAGCGCCTGGCGTGCCGCGCAGGCAATGAGGGGGAAATTCGCTGAACTCGGGATCGTTGGGCGCGTGCTGGCAAGCGCTGGAAATGAGGAAGGCGCGGCGGTTGCGGGCAAGGTCCACCAGTTTGTGGACATTGGGCAGAAGCCGCTCCGCTCCGTGGACGTAGAGAGCGCCGCCGGGAAGCATGAAATCGCGCTGCACATCAACCTGCCAGAGAACGGTGGCAACCGGGATAGGCACGGGATTCGCGCTCCTCGCAACAGCACTCGGGCGACTTTAGCACAGGGGGACCATCCTTTCACCACAAAGGACACGAAGGGCACAAAGGCAAAATAAGCGACCTAAGGCTAGTGGAGAACTGGACAGGGTTTTCGGCTACGGCCGCCCAGCCAATCTTTGCAAAGCGGGTGATTCGTGAAAGAATAGCGCCCACCGCGGCGGAAGCCGCAGCCCCGCGCTTCCGTTCACTGCCGATTCGAGGTAGGAATGATCCGCTACGCGCGTCCGAACACGCTCGCCGAGGCCGTTCATCTTCTTGCCCGAGAAGGGGGCACGCTGCTGGCCGGAGGCACCGATTTTTATCCCGGCTTGGGCGACCGGCCAGCCACGGGCGGCGTGATTGACATATCCAGAATCAGGGAAATGAAGGGCGTAAGGGTTACGGCGGAAGAGATCCGCATTGGCGGGCTGACCACCTGGAGCGAACTACTGGCCAGTTCCCTGCCGCGCTGCTATGACGCGCTGAAGAGCGCGGCGCGTGAAATCGGCGGCGTACAGATACAGAAGCGGGGAACAGTGGCGGGGAACCTGTGCAACGCGTCGCCGGCCGCGGACAGTGTACCGCCGCTGCTGGCGCTGGACGCGCAGGTGGAGCTGGTATCGCAGGCAGGCGACCGGCGGATAACGCTGGCGGAATTCATCGTGGGAAACCGGAAGACGGTGCGCCGGCGGGACGAGATTCTTACCGCGGTGATCGTGCGGCGCGGGCTGGATGAGGCCAGGTCCGTGTTTTTGAAGCTGGGGGCGCGGCGCTACCTGGTGATTTCGATTGTGATGGTGGCAGCGGTAGTCAAAGTCAACGGCGGAGTGGTTGAAGAGGCGCGCGTGGCCGTGGGAGCATGCTCGGCACAGGCACAAAGGTTAAGGGCGCTGGAGCAGTCGCTCAAGGGTGCACCGGCGAGAGCGGGCATGGGAGCCCTGGCGCGGCTGGAACATCTGGCGCCGCTTTCACCCATTGATGATGTACGAGCCACCGCCACCTATCGCCGGGATGCCGCGCTGACGCTGGTGGCGCGGGCGCTGGATGCATGCGTGGAGAATGGCTGAGATGGCGACGGTGGAGACTCCCAAGGCGAGCACCGGCACGCGGCTGTGCTTCAGGGTAAATGGGCGCGACAGCGAGGTGGCAGTGAGCCCGTTGGAGCGACTGTCGAGGGTGCTGCGCGAGAACTTGGGCCTCAGCGGAACCAAAGTAGGCTGCGATGCCGGCGATTGCGGGGCGTGCACGGTTCTGCTGGATGGCGAGCCGGTGACCTCATGTCTGGTAGCGGCGGGGCAAGCGGAAGGGTGCGAGGTTACGACAATAGAAGGGTTGCGCGAGCGCCCGCCGCTCTTTGGACGCCTGCAGGACTCATTTTTGCGCCATGGGGCCGCGCAGTGCGGCATCTGCACGCCCGGCATGCTGATGGCGGGAACAGCACTGCTGGCTCGGACGGCGAGTCCATCGGAAGAGGAAGTGCTGGATGCGATCGGAGGAGTGCTGTGCCGCTGCACGGGATACCGCAAAATTATTGAGGCGATTCTGAAGGCAGCGGAAGACCAGACTGATATCTCACCTGCAGCGGGCGAAGCGGTGGGCAAGCGGCTGGCGCGCCTGGACGGATCGCGGAAGATAGAGGGCATGGAGATATTCGGCGCAGATGGAATCCCAGCCGGAGCTTTGGCCGCGCGGGCCATTCGTTGCCCCTATAACCGGGCGCGCTTCAGATTCGGGGATCTGGACGCATTCGTGGCGGCGCACCCCGGAATTCATGCGGTGGTGACGGCGAAGGACATCCCAGGGGAAAACCGCTACGGCGTGATTCCATCGTTTGCCGACCAACCGGTGTTCGCGGAGAGCGAGTCCAGGTTTCGGGGAGAGGCAGTGGCGGCCGTGGTGGGCGAGGCCTCAGCCGTGGAGGAGTTCGATGCGGCAGATTTTCCGGTGAACTGGGAGGAACTGCCGGCGCTGACCACGATGAAAGCGGCGCTGGCAGGGGATGCGCCGCGGATCCACGCCCACCGCGAGGGCAACGTGCTGGTGCGCGGGCGGGTGGTGCGAGGCGATGTGGAGAAGGCGCTGACGCAAGCGGACGTGATGGTGGAAGAGGAGTACGAGACAGGGTTCGTCGAGCACGCCTACATCGAACCAGAGGCGGGCTGGGCACGGCGTGTGGGGGAGGGGATCGAAATTGAGGCGTGCACGCAGTCGCCGTACATGGACCGCGCCGACATCGCGCGCATTCTGGGGATTCCGGCGGAAGCGGTACGAATCATTCCAACGGCCGTAGGCGGAGGATTCGGCTCTAAGCTTGACCTTTCGGTGCAACCATTCGTCGCACTTGCCGCCTGGAAACTGCGGCAACCGGTACGCATGGTGTATTCGAGGATTGAATCCATCGTCTCAACTACCAAGCGGCATCCTGCGCGCATGCGGATTCGGGTGGGCGCCGGGCGTGACGGTAAGCTGCTGGCGCTGGACTTCAGCGCCGACTTTAACACCGGGGCGTACTCCTCGTGGGGGCCGACGGTGGCGGCGCGGGTGCCGGTACACGCTTCCGGGCCTTACGTGGTTCCGCATTACCGGGCATTGACCCGGGCGGTACACACCAATCTGGTGCCGGCGGGAGCGTTTCGCGGCTTCGGCGTGCCGCAGACGGCGATTGCGCAGGAGCAGGCCTACGACGAGCTGGCCAACCGGCTGGGCATGGATCGGCTGGAGTTCCGAATTGTGAATGCCTTGACCAATGACACGCCCACGGTGACCGGTCAGGTGCTGGGAGCGGGGGTGGGAATCCGCGCCTGCCTGGAGGCGCTGCGTCCCAGGTGGAAAGGGGCGCTGGCCGAGGCGGCAAGGTTCAATTCCAGCGCGAGCGGGCCGCTGCGGCGAGGGGTGGGAGTCGCAGGGATGTGGTACGGCTGCGGCAACACTTCCCTTCCCAATCCCTCCACCATGCGCGTGGGCCTGAAAGCTGACGGGCGCATCGCGCTGCACCAGGGAGCGGTGGACATCGGGCAAGGGTCGAATACGATTGTGACGCAGATATGCGCGGATGCGCTGGGCGCGGCGATTGAGCGCTTTGACCTGGTGTCTGGCGATACGGCGATTACGCCGGATTGCGGCAAGACCTCGGCTTCGCGGCAGACCTTCGTGACCGGAAAAGCGGCACAAATGGCTGGTACCGAACTGCGGCGCGCCATTGTGCGATTGGCCGGCGCTTGCGATTGCGCGACGATTCAGTTTCAAGATGGCCGGGTGACTGTGACGGAAGGCGGCAAAGAGCGTGTGCTTAATCTCCACGAGTTGCCGCTGGACGAGCACGGATACGTGCTAACGCGAGAAGCCACCTTCGATCCGCCAACGCACCCACTCGACGCCGACGGCCAGGGAATCCCTTATGCCGTGTTCGGATTTGGAGCGCACATGGCCGAGGTGGCGGTGGACATGGAACTGGGCACAGTGAAGGTGCTGAAGATTACCGCGGCGCACGACGTGGGTCGGGCCATCAATCCCACGCTGATTGAAGGACAGATCGAGGGCGGAGCGGCGCAGGGCCTGGGGCAGGCGCTGATGGAGGAGTTCTTTCCGGGCAAAGGAGAGAACCTGCACGACTACCTGATTCCCACGGCCGGAGACATGCCGCCGGTGGAATCCATTCTGATCGAGGACCCGTCGCCCATCGGACCGTTTGGAGCCAAGGGAATCGGCGAGCAAGCGGTGATTCCCACCGCGCCGGCCATTCTGAACGCCATTCACCATGCCACTGGAGTACGGATGCGGCGGGTGCCCGCCACACCGGACCGCATACGAGCCGCTATCCTGGCCGCGCGCCATGACAAATCGCCCGCCTGACGACGCCATCCGCTGCGATGCCTGCCCGGTGCTGTGCTACATCAAGCCGGGGAGGACGGGCGCGTGCGACCGCTACGGCAACCGCGAAGGGCAACTGGTGCGCCTTGATCCCCACGTGTTGCTGGACCGGGCGGTGTCGCGTGGGGAGACGGTCGTTCCGTTTCTGCAACCTGCAGCAGAGTGGAACGGCAGCGTGGTGGGCGCGCCGCAGAATTTCGTGACCGCGATAGGGGCCGGAACCACTTATCCCGACTACAAACCGGCGCCTTTCATTATCTCCTCGCAGGTAGAAGGCGTGGACATGGTCACGGTGGTGACGGAGGGAATCTTCAGCTACTGCGGCGTGAAAGTAAAGATTGACACCGACCGTCACCTGGGCCCAGAAACCAACCTGGTGCGGGCGAAGGGCGAAGCGGTGGGCCATGTGACCACCAGCGAATACGGTTCGCAGATGCTCTCGCTGGGCGGGGTGCGGCACCTGACCGGGGGCAGCCGCCACGAGGGCACGGTCACCTGCGAGACGCTGCTCGACCTGTGCAATGGCAAGAGCGTGGAGCTCGAGGTAGATGAGGGTGCGAAGGTGGTGGTGCAGGCGGGCAAAGGACCGGTGGTGGACAGCCAGCCAGAAGCGCAGATGCGGGTGGGTTGTGGTTCCGCCACCATCGGCATATTCGCCAGACAGTGGTTCGGCAAAGTGGATGACGTGGTGGTGGTGGATGACCACATCACGGGAGTGCTTTCGGAGCACCAGGCGGGCAAATTGCTGGGAATTCCGCCAACCGGAATCAAGCTCAAGGGACGTCGCTCAACGCCGGGCCGCTATTTCCAGGTGGCGGAGCCGGGCACGGGCTGGGGCGGGACGAACATTCAACAGCCGCTGGCGATTCTGCGGGAGTTCAATCCTAAAGTCGCCTGGCCGGGGCTGCGCCTGCTGATGGTGAGCACGACGGGGGAACACTACGGTTATTTCGTGCTTGATGAGGCGCTGCGGCCTGTGGAAAAGGAGTTGCCGGCTGAGCTGAGCGAGTCGGTGGCCAGAATCAAGGAAAATTGCGAGCCGGCGCTGTGCACGGTGCTGTTCATGGCGGGAGCAGGTGGATCGCTGCGCGCGGGGGTGACGGAGAACCCAGTGCGGCTGACGCATTCGGTACGCGACGCGTTTACGCGCGTGACCTGCGGCGGGGCTCCGGTCTATGTGTGGCCGGGCGGCGGAATCACTTTCATGGTGGATGTTAGCCGAATGCCGGAGAACGCGTTTGGATATGTTCCGACGCCGGCGCTGGTTGCGCCGATCGAGTTCACGCTGAAGCTTGCGGATTACGCCACACTGGGCGGATACGTGGATCAGGTGCGCTCGCTGCAGTCGCTGATGGACGGTGAGCGGCGGCGGCATCTTTCGGCGCGCGGGGACAATCCCTGGCCGCTGGAAACAAACGCCCGCGGGCGGGGACAATGATGAAGCAGCGCGCGCAAATACGGCTCCTGCCCGACCGGCGGCGCCTGCACATGCAGGACGGTCCGATTGATCTGATCGTGGAGGCATTTGGGGGGCGGCCCCAGGTTCAAGCGGCATACGAAGCAGCGGCCGGCCGGTTTGTGAGCGTACTGGACGAGCTATGCGCGGAACTTCCGCTGCTGCGGGCGCAAGCTGTGCCCGAGGGGCCTTTGGCGAAAGGCAAGGTCGCAAGGCGCATGGTTGCGGCGGTAACGCCCTACGCAGAGCGGACATTCATCACGCCCATGGCGGCGGTGGCAGGAGCGGTGGCGGAAGAGATTCTGGAGACGATGACCTTGGCGGCGCATGTGGCCAAGGCTTACGTGAACGACGGCGGCGACATTGCGCTGCACCTGACGGCGGGAGAGAGCTTCTCGATCGGCATGGTGGAGAGGCCGGAGCGGCCCTCGCTGTTCGGTACGGCCGCGATAAGTTCGGAAGAGCCCATACGCGGGGTCGCGACCAGCGGCTGGCGCGGGCGAAGCTTCTCCCTGGGGATTGCGGATGCGGTCACGGTTCTGGCGGGGACCGCGGCAGAGGCGGATGCCGCGGCCACCATCATCGCCAACGCGGTAGACCTTCCTGGCAATCCCAAAATTTTGCGCACGCCAGCGCGCGCCCTTGCGCCGGACAGCGACCTGGGCGAGCGGCTGGTCACGCAAGAGGTGGCAGAGCTTTCGCGGGAGGAAGTTGGCGGCGCGCTGCGGGCGGGGGTGAAGATGGCGAAGGCGCTGGCGGCAAAGGGGCTGATCCACGCTGCGGCGCTGCACTTGCAAGGAGAAACAAAGATCGTGGGCGCGAAGCCGGAGTTGGCGCCTTCCGGCATGTTGCGACGAGCGAACAGGAGCCTGGTTCATGCCTGAGGTGCGAGTCAGAAAGATGCTGACGACGGTGGAGGAAATCTTCCACGAAGGCGGGCCGCGGTTACAGACGCCGTTGCGGCGGGCAGCGACGCTGGCGGTGATCCACAATCCGTTTGCCGGCCGTTACGTGCAGGAGATCGCGGGCTTCATGGATGACCTGAAGCCGCTGGGCATGGAAATGGCGAAGTCGCTGATTGAGGCACTGGGCGGCGATTCCGGAGTGGTGGAAGGATACGGCAAGGGCGCGATTGTGGGCTCGGCGGGCGAACTGGAACACGGCGCGCTATGGCACGTGCCCGGCGGCTACGCGATGCGCGAGGTTCTGGGCGGGGCGAAGGCGATCGTGGCCTCAACCAAAAAGGTGGGCGGACCGGGAACTCGGCTGGACGTGCCCATCACGCACATCAATGCTTCGTACGTGCGCAGCCACTTCGATGCCATGGAGGTAGGCGTCACCGATGGACCGCGCGCCGACGAGATGGTACTGGCGCTGGTGATGACCACGGGGCCGCGGGTGCATGCGCGGGCGGGCGGACTGAAGGCATCGGAGATAAAAGGAGAAGACGGACTGCGATGAAAGCGCGAATCCGCAAGCTGGCGACTTTTGTGGAGGAAACGAGAAGTGAGATGGGGCGGGCGATTGAGCCGCCCACACGGCGCGCCGCCGCGGTGGCAGTGATCGAAAATCCGTGCGCGGGCAAGTACGTGGAAGATCTTTCGGAGTTGATGGACATTGGCGAAGAACTGGGCGAGCTGCTGGCGCAGCGGGCGGTGGCGGCGCTGGGCATCGCCGGCAACACCGCGGAGAGCTACGGCAAAGCGGCGGCGGTGGGAGAGAACGGCGAGATCGAGCATGCGGCCGCCATCCTGCATCCCAAGCTGGGCACGCCGGTGCGGCGGGTGCTGGGCAAGGGCGCGGCGCTGATTCCCTCCTCCAAAAAGCGCGGGGGGATGGGCGTGGCGTTGGACATTCCGATGGGACACAAGGACGCAGCGTTTGTGCGCAGCCACTTCGACGGCATGGAGGTGCGGATTAACGACGCGCCGCGGGCGAATGAAATCATGGTGGCGGTGGCGGTGACCGACAGCGGGCGTCCCTTGGCGCGGGTGGGCGGGCTGACGAAAGACAAGATCAAGGGGGAGGATGGGCTGCGGTAAAAAGCGGTAGTTGGTAGTTGGTGGTTGACGACCGTAGTGCAATGATGATCATGCTCGAAGCGACTTTCTCGATTTACTACGGGATCTACCTCTGGCTGCTCGTGCCTCTGGGGTTGTTGTACGTAGCCTGGCGCACGAACAGCGGTGAAAAGATCACCTTTGTTCTTCTCATCGTCAGCAATGTTGTTCTATTTTTATCCACTTTCCGAGAAATAAAGCTGGCCTTGTTGGGAGGCGATTACTCACATCGCCTATACGTCGAAATAGGTCTGAACCTGTTACTTTCGGCTGCGTGTGCCCTTTACTTGGCAATTACACGCAGGTTCATTGCAGCGCTGGCAGGACTGATGCTGCTATTAACTTGGCTGTATGTGGGTGCTGTTAATTCTGTAGTCTGATGTCCTTCAGCCGTCCCTGACGGGACTCGCGCGATATCGTGTTCGCTTTCCCGCCAGTGAACCGGCGGGCTACTTTCATCCGGTCTCTACGAGACCGGTTTTCGCGTGACGACGCGAGCGCCACAGCCGACATGGTTACGGACCACCGGCAATCGCGAATTAGTCGCCTATCTCCGGAACGCGGGCGGCGGGGGGAGTGTTGCGGGAGCGGTGGGCGGCGATGGCGCCGTCAATCACCACCATCCCGATGCCGGGCAGGTCGCCACGCTGGATGCTGTGCAGCACGGTTTTGCCGGCGGAGTGCTGCGCCTGGTCAATGAAAACGAAGGTGGCGGCACGGCCGAGTTCGATCAGGCCGCAGTCGAGGTTGCGAATCCTCGCCGTATTTCCGGTAGCGAAACAGACAGCCGTCTCCGCGGGGACGTTTCCTAAAGCGGACAGCATGGAAATCAGGCGCAGGATGCCCAGGGGTTGCACGCCGGAGCCGGCGGGCGAGTCAGTGCCCAGAATCACGCGGTGAAGCTGCTTGAGTTCGCCGGCGGTGAACACGGTCAGCAGGGCCGCCTTCTCGTTTCCGTTATGGACAATCTCCAGGGCGCGGGTTGAGTGTTCGCAAAGCGCAACAATCTGCTCGTCGGGCAGAGCGGTGTGGCCGCCGTTGATGTGCCCGATGACGTCAGCGTCGGCGGCCAGGACAATGTCCTTGTCAATCAGGCTGGAGCCTGGGATGGAAGGCCCGCCGGTGTGGATAGTGCTCTGAATGCCGTATTTGCGCGCCCAGGCGACCATCTGGCGGGCGGTGGCGCCGTCCTTGACGCTGCCCAGGCCGACTTCGCCCAGCAGGGTGACGCCGGCCGCTGCCAGTTCCTTAAAATCCTCCTCCACCATGCCGTGCTCCAGCACGGGGGCGCCAGCATGAATACGCACGCCGCCGGGGCGGAAGTTGGTGAAGGCGCGCTGGGCGAAAACGGCCATGGCTTTCAGACCGGTAATGTCCTTGGGGCGGCCGGGAGTGTGCACCTCGCCGGCGGAGATCATGGTGGTGACGCCGCCGTGAAGATAGCTGTCAATCCAGCCTAGCTGGTTCTGGCGCGGCGTCCAGTCGCCGGCCACGGGATGAACGTGGCTATCAATGAGCCCGGGAATCAGGGTGGCGCCGTTGGCGTTGACGCGGGTGGTGGCGCCTTCGAGGTCGAGGTCTTTTTCTTTGCCGATGGCGGAGATGCGGCCGTTAACCGCTACAACCGTGTCGCCGTCGAGAATGGGACGCGATAAATCTCCGCTCAGCATCAGGCCAATGTTGCGAATGACAAGCTTGGTGGGGACGGCGGCTGCGGGTCTCTCTTCTGACATCTTTTGCCCTCATGTAAACTGGCGCAACATTTGTAAACGAAACGTAGCAGTAGAGCTACCCATTGTTAAACAATTCTCCCAGGATTGGACATGAAAACTTCGCTTCTTCGAGTGCTGTTGCTGGTAATGCTGGCGGTCACATGGGCACATTCTCAAACGACGCCGAAGAAAATCATCATTGACACGGACCCGGGGACGGATGACGCGCTGGCCATTCTGCTGGCGCTGAACTCGCCGGAAGTGCAGGTGCAGGCGATCACGGTGGTGCCAGGCAATGTGACCGCGCAGATGGGATTAGAGAACGCGCTCAAGCTGGCGACGCTGGCCAAGCGCTGCGACATACCGGTGGCGGGCGGGGCGCAGCATCCGCTGGCGCAGAAGCTCATCACCGCTGAGTTCTGGCACGGGAAAAACGGGCTGGCCAATATCGAACTGCCCACCAGGTGCAAGGCGGACCCGCGCTTCGGGCCCGACCTGATCATCGAGCTGGTGCACAAGTATCCCCATCAGATCACGCTGGTGCCGGTGGGACCGCTTACCAACATTGCGCTGGCGCTTTCCAAGGACCCATCTATTGTTCCGCTAGTGAAGGAAGTGATCCTGATGGGCGGCAGCATTTCCGGAGGAAACGTGAACGCGGCGGCCGAGGCGAACATCTACAACGACCCTGAAGCGGCGCAGATCGTGTTCAACGCGGGCTTTGCCTCGCTCACCATGGTGGGGCTGGATGTGGGCAACAAGACGCTGATGACCGAACGGCAAGTTGAGCAACTGCGGGCGGCGCCGGGGCCGATGGCAAACTTCGTGGCCCAGGTGGGGAGCTTTCTGATCGGGTTGTCGCGGCGCTTTGGCGAGAATGGAAGTCCCATGTACGACCCCCTGGCCATGGGGGTGACGCTCGACCCCGCGCTCGTAACCACAAAAGCCATGCGCGTGGACGTGGAAACGCGCGGCGAGTTCACACGCGGGGAAACCGTGGCCAACCGCAGCAACATGGTGGAGCGCAACGTGCTGCACAGCGACCGCTACATTATTGAAGGCGTGGATAAGGTGATGCCGAACGCTAAGGTCTGCGTGGACGTGCAGGCGCAGCGCTTTCTCGAGCTGCTGGTGAGCCGGATCGGAGGGAAATGATCGCCTGATTTCCCCATTTCTTAATGAGTGTTTCAGCCCGCCGGGGCTGAAGCTTGACGCGTTTGGAGTCCCCGCTCGAAACCGTAAGGCAATCTGCTCCGGGCTCGAATGCGTGAGAGAATTCGAATTGACTTGGCAGAGAGGGCGCCCGTAAAGTGCAGCCTTCATGCCCTCGCCGCCGCCCACGATCGCCGCAGTCCGAACAACGCGAACAGACAGGCTGCTGGAACGCTGGTTCCGTCTCGCCGAAAACGAAACCACGGTCCGCCAGGAACTGCTCGGCGGATTGACCACGTTCATCACCATGGCCTATATCGTGGTGGTGAACCCGCAAATCCTTTCGCAGGCGGGAATGCCGGCGGAGGGCGTGGTGTTTGCGACGTGCGTAGCCGCCGCGGCGGCGACCCTGGTGATGGGACTGTATGCCAACTATCCCATCGCGCTGGCGCCGGGCATGTCGCTGAACGCGTACTTCACCTATTCCGTGTGTCTCGGCATGCACGTGCCGTGGCAAACCGCGCTGGGCGTGGTTTTTATCTCCGGAGTGGTGTTCATCCTGATTACGGTCACACGGGTGCGGGAGCAGATTGTGAACGGAATTCCCGATTGCCTGAAGCACGCGACCGCGGCCGGAATAGGAATCTTTATCGCGTTTATCGGAATGCGCAACGCCGGACTGGTAGTGGCCAACCCCGCCACATTTCTCAGCCTGGGCAATTTTGCCGATCGCGGGGTGCAGGCTGCCTGCTTCGGAATCCTGCTAACCGTGGCGTTCATTGCCAGAAAGGTACATGGCAGCGTGCTGCTGGGCATTGCGGGCACCATGCTGTTCGGGATTGCCCGTGGCATCGTACATTTGCCGGGTACGCTTATTGCCATGCCGCACCCTTCAGGGACGCTGCTGAAACTGGATTTGCGGGGCGCGATTCATCTGGGGCTCTTCGAAATCATATTTGCGTTTCTGTTTGTGGATCTTTTCGACAACATCGGCACGCTGATGGGGGTTTGCGAACAGGCGGGATTCGTAAGAGAGGGAAAAATCCCGCGGGTGGGGAGGGTGCTTCTAGCGGATGGCGTAGGCACGGTGCTGGGTTCGCTGACGGGCACTTCCACGGTGACCAGTTACGTGGAGAGCGCGGCGGGGGTGGCGGCAGGAGCGCGCACCGGGCTGAGCAATATTGCAGTTGCGGCGCTGTTCCTGCTGGCGCTTTTTTTCAGCCCACTGGCGACCAGCATACCGGCGTTCGCTACCGCGCCGGCGCTGATCGCGGTGGGAGGGTTGATGATGCAGTCGGTGGCGCACGTTGATTGGCCGGATTTCTCGGAAGCTTTTCCAGCGTTTATAACCGCTGTGGCCATGCCATTGACCTTCAGCATTGCCACTGGACTGAGTTTCGGCGTGATTACTTACACGGCGGTGAAGGTGGCGGCGCGCAGGGGGCGCGAGGTCAGCGGGGTAATTTGGGTTCTGACCATCGTGTTCTTGTTACGGGATATTTATCTGGCATTCCGGTGAGGGCGCGCCCATGAAAATTCTGAAGCAGGTCCAATCGCTGCATACTCTCGCCAAGGCTCGGTCATGCAGTTCAGGATGACAATGAACAGGCGAGCCAGTTATGGCAGGGCTGAGCCGCCGCCTTTCCAGACCGCGTGAAATCGAGTTCGGCCCATACTTCGGCCAAACGGCTAGCCGTAGGCGCGAGAAACCAGGAAGATGGCCAGGCCGTAGAAGACGAACATGAAGGTCAGGTAGAGCTTGGCGCGGGAGCCGGAATTTTCAAATTCTTTCCAGGCGAAAATTCCCCAGAGCGCGGCGACCATGGGAGCGGACTGGCCGATGGCGTAGGAGATAGCCACGCCGGTGAGGTTAGCGGCCGACATATTGAAGACCGTGCCCAGGCCCCAGATGAATCCGCCCAGCAATCCGAAAAAGTGACCCGAGGCGGGCGCCCGGAAAAATCCCGTGAAATCCACCGGTTCGCCCACCAGCGGGTGCTTCATGAAGTAAATGTTCCAGATGAAGCAGGAGAGGAGAGCACCGAGGGTGAGGAAGACGGCGACGCTGTAAGGTCCCAGAGTGTTGCCGCGGGTCATGGCGTGAGTGACAAAAGGGGCCCACAGGCCCATGAGCACGCCGGAAACGACGCTGGTAACAATGCTTTTTCTGGAAACGGAACGGCCGGCACCGGACAGGCTGCCGTAGGCCTTGCCGTCGAGAATAACGGCCAGCAGGGCGCAGGCCACGCCCAGGCCCAGGAACAAGGCGCTACCCTTGGGCTGCAGCCCGTAGCTGAGGACCACCCCCACAACCAGGGCAATGCCGATGGAAATGGGGAAGGCGACGGCAAGGCCGGCCATATCAATAGCGGCCACCAGCAGAAGATTTGCCAGGTTAAACACCACGCCGGCGAGCAAGGTGTAACCAATGTTGCCCGGGTCGGCGGCGCGAACATTGTTGAGAAAGCTGGCGGCGTTGTGCCCGGTACTGCCCATAGTAAAGGCGAGAATCAAGGAGATAACGAAAATACCGACGGCGTAGTCCCAATAGAAAAGCTCAAAGCGGTAATTCTTCACTCCCTTGTAGGTGTTCGCCCAGGAACCCCAGCAAACGGCGCTGGTAATCATCATCAGAAGCGCAATGCTCAGCGTGTGGGGCGTATACATGGCTTCTCCTTAAAGGCTTCCCTCGCAATTCCGCGGGCCAGGAATGCGGGGCGACATGCGAACCGTAAGCTCCGAAGCGGGCAGAAGGACATCTCCTAAAAAGGGTTGGCGAGGTAGGCTAGCGTTGCGGCGGAAAGGCTGTCAAGGCCAAACCCCGCGTAACCCATTTCCTGCCGGCTGACGTACAATGCAGGACGATGGGGGAGAAAAACACCTTGCCTTACGCGACGGCAGAGCCACCGCTGGCCACGCTGGCGGGGCGGCCGCTGCTTTCCAATCGCGGCGTGCCGCTGGATGTGGAGTGGGTAAAGCAGGTGCGGGTGAACACCAGCGCGGTAGAACGCCGGGCGCAGACGCATGTAACGCGGCGGACGGTGAAGAAGGAGTGGCAGGCGGCGTGGCTGCTGCGCGCGATTTCCTGCATGGACCTGACGACGCTTTCCGGCGACGACACGGAAGAGCGGGTGCGGCGGCTGTGCGCTAAAGCCAGGCAACCGATTCAACCTGAACTGGCCAAGCGCCTGGGGGTGGAGGAACTCGAAATCAAAGTGGCGGCGGTATGCGTGTACCACCGCTTCGCGGAAACCGCGCTGCGGGCGCTGGAAGGCAGCGGCGTGAAGGTGGCGGCGGTTTCCACCGGCTTCCCGGCGGGGCTTTCGCCGCTGGAAGAGCGGATTGCGGAAATCCGGCGTTCGGTGGAAGCGGGCGTGCAGGAAATTGATACCGTGATCACGCGGGCGCACGTGTTCGGGGGGCGCTGGCAGGCCTTGTACGACGAGATTGCAGAGTTCAAGCGCGCCTGCGGCAGCGCGCACATGAAAGTTATCCTCGGTGCCGGCGACCTGCTCACGCTGCGCAATGTGGGACACGCCAGCATGGTGGCGATGATGGCGGGCGCGGATTTCATCAAAACCTCCACCGGCAAGGAGCCCACGAATGCGACGCTGCCCGTGGGATTCGTAATGACGCGGGCGATTCGCGAGTACGCGCAGGAAACCGGAATGGCGGTGGGGTTTAAGCCGGCGGGCGGAATTCGCACCGCCAAGCAGGCCACGGAATGGCTGGGGCTGATGAAAGAGGAACTGGGGACGCCGTGGATGCGAGCGGAGCTGTTCCGTTTCGGAGCCAGCGGGCTGCTAAACGATATTGAACGGCAACTGGAGCACCATGTGACCGGCCGCTACTCCGCTGACTATCGTCACCCCATCGCATAACGGATCAATGTGAAGAGCACATGAGCATTGCGGAAAAATTTCTGACCATGGAATACGGGCCGGCGCCGGAGGACCCGAAGGAGGCGCTGCAGTGGCTGGAGGGCTACGGGCGGCGTTTCGGACATTTCATTGCGGGAGAGTGGCGGCAGCCGTCGGAGGGGCAGTTTTTTGACACCAACGATCCCGCGACGGGTGAGAAACTGGCCAGCATCGCGCAGGGCTCGGTAGCCGACATTGATGCCGCCGTTCAGGCAGCGAAACAAGCGCTGCCAAAATGGCAAGGGCTGAAGCCGCATCGGCGGGCCCGCTACCTTTATGCACTGGCGCGAGCGGTACAGCGGCACTCGCGGCGGCTGGCGGTGCTGGAAACCATGGACAACGGCAAGCCCATCCGGGAAAGCCGCGACATCGATATTCCGCTGGTGGCGCGCCATTTCTACTATCACGCCGGCTGGGCGCAATTGCTGGAAAAAGAATTCCCGGACTACAGCGCCTGCGGCGTAGTGGGGCAAATCATCCCCTGGAACTTTCCCTTGCTGATGCTGGCGTGGAAGATTGCGCCCGCGCTGGCAACGGGAAACACGGTGGTGCTGAAGCCGGCGGAATTCACGCCCCTGACCGCGCTGGCGTTCGCGGAAATCTGCCAGGAGGTTGGGCTGCCTGCCGGGGTGGTGAACATCGTGACCGGCGACGGCTCCACTGGCGAGGTGCTGGTCAAACATCCCGACGTGGATAAGATCGCGTTCACCGGTTCGACCGAAGTGGGACGCGCCATCCGCGAGGCCACGGCCAACACCGACAAACGGCTCTCGCTGGAACTGGGCGGAAAGTCTCCCTTGGTGGTTTTCGAAGATGCCGACCTGGATAGCGCAGTGGAAGGACTGGTGGACGCCATCTGGTTCAACCAGGGCGAAGTGTGCTGCGCGGGCTCGCGCCTGCTGATGCAGGAGAGCATTGCGGAGGCGCTGATCGGCAAAATTCGCGACCGCATGAGCACACTGCGAGTGGGGCCGCCGCTGGACAAAGCGATTGACATCGGAGCCATCGTCGCCCCAGTGCAACTGGAACGCATTCGCCGGCTGGTGGAGCAGGGAGTGGCCGAAGGCGCCACCTGCTGGCAGCCGCAAACCGAACTGCCGCCGCGTGGACTTTATTTTCCGCCCACCTTGTTGAGCAACGTGCATCCGAGCTCCACAGTGGCGCAGCAGGAAATTTTTGGTCCGGTGCTGGCGGCCATGACCTTCCGCACCCCGTCGGAAGCCGTGGAACTGGCCAACAATACGGTGTACGGACTGGCGGCTTGCGTGTGGAGCGAGAACATCAATGTGGCCCTGCACGTGGCGGCACAGATCAAGGCGGGCGTGGTGTGGGTAAATTGCACGAATCTGTTTGACGCCGCCTGCGGATTCGGCGGCTATCGCGAAAGCGGCTATGGACGGGAAGGCGGGAGAGAGGGGCTGCGGGAATATCTGGAACCCGCATGGTTCAAGAAAGCGCCGCAATTGAAAGTGGCCGCGCGCGCGGAGGATGCTCCGGGGACAGGCAAGCCGGGGAGCGACACAATGATAGACCGCACGGTGAAGCTGTACATCGGCGGCAAGCAGGTGCGGCCAGACTCGGGCTACAGCATGGAAGTGCGGAACGGGAAGGGCGAACTGCTGGGTGAAGCGCCCCTGGGCAACCGTAAGGACATACGCAACGCGGTGGAAGCGGCGCGCAAAGCCGCAAGCTGGACCAAGGCAACGGCGCACAACCGGGCGCAAGTTCTGTATTACATGGCGGAAAATCTCTCCCTGCGGCAGGAGGAGATTGCGCGGCGCCTGGGCGCCGCGGTGGGTGAGAAGCAGGCGAAAAAGGAAGTGGCGGCCAGCATCGAGCGCGCGTTTTCCTACGCCGCCTGGTCCGACAAGTTTGAGGGCGCGGTGCACAATCCTCCCTTCCGCATGATTGCCATTGCCATGAACGAGGCGGTGGGAACTGTGGGAATTATCGCGCCTGATGAAGCGCCGCTGCTGGGCCTGCTATCACTGGTGCTGCCGGCCATGGCGGGGGGCAACACGGTGGTGGCGGTTCCTTCGGAAACCTATCCGCTGATCATGGGCGATCTGTACCAGCTTTTCGATACCAGCGACCTGCCGGCGGGCGCGGTGAACCTGGTAAGCGGGCACAGGTCGCAACTGCTGAAGACCCTTGCGGAACACGACGATGTGGACGCCATCTGGTGCTTTGCCGACGCCGACAGCGCCGCTGCAGCCAAGTCAGGGTCCCTCGGCAACCTGAAGCAGGTGTTCACCAACGAAGGCCGCGCTATCAACTGGTTTGATGCCAAGCAAAGCGAGGGGCGGTGGTTCCTGGAGCACGCCACGCAGGTGAAGAACATCTGGGTTCCGTACGGGGAATAAAACAGGCTCGAGCCTGAGCTTACCCGCTGAGTTCCATTTCTGGCAAGGGCCCATCCCGCGAATGCCGACTCCGAAATCCTCTGTTGACATCGCCCCGCGCCCTGAATACACTCGGCGTTCCTTACGCGGCCTTCAGCGTTATGGTGAAACGACCTCGAATCGCAGTGGTAGGTAGCGCCAACATAGATCTCACCACCTTCACCGAGCAATTCCCGAAACCGGGCGAAACCATCTTCGGACAGAAATTTGACCTGGGATTTGGCGGCAAAGGCGCCAACCAGGCGGTGGCGGCGCGCCTATGCGGGGCCGAGGTCACCATGGTGGCCAGAGTAGGCAGCGACTTGTTCGGCCCGGCGACCATCGAAAATTTCAAAAAGCAGGGGATTGACACCACCCATGTGAAACAGGTGGAGGGCCTTTCCAGCGGGGTGGCGCCCATCTTCGTGGAGCCGAACGGGCAAAACCGGATTTTCGTGGTGAAGGGAGCAAACGAGGCGCTGAAGCCAGCGGATGTGGACGCGGCCTCGGATGTGTTGCGCAGTGCCGACTGCATAGTTTTGCAGTTCGAGATTCCTTTGCCCACGGTGTATTACACGATTGCGTTCGCCCGTCGAAACGGCATCCGTTGCATCCTGAACCCGGCACCCGGGCAACCGGTGGAAATGGAGGCGCTGGCGGGCCTGGATTATTTTGTGCCTAATGAAAGCGAAGCAGAAAGTATAACCGGAATGCCGGTGAGGAGCGTCGCCGAGGCGGAAAGATGCGCCGAGAAACTGCTGGCGGGGGGCATTCGCCGGGTGATCATCACCCTGGGAGCCAACGGATGCCTGCTGGCCGGACAGGAGGCCCGCGAACACCTGCCGGCATTTCCCGTGCGCAGTATTGACAGCACGGGCGCGGGTGACGCATTTATCGGAAGTTTTGCCGTATTTTTGGGAGAAGGGCTCCCGGAACGCGAGGCGTTGCGGCGGGCCAACCTGTACGCCGGGCTCTCTACCATGGCGGTGGGAACCCAGAAATCGTTTTACGACCGCCCCCGTTTTGATGCGGCATGGGCCGCCCAAACGCGGTCCAGTCACGCCTCACCCTCGCTGTAGAAACAGCTGAAAGACTACTTGTGGGCGCTGGTCTGCGCCTAGCTGGGCGAAAGGGGAGCGGCGGGAAGCGATTTTTTGCTTGACAAGGGACGTCGTGCGAGGAAAATTGCCCAGACTGTCAACTTGATTCGATTCAAAGCGGGCTCAAAATAGCGGCGCAAAGTGTGGAAGCACCGACCTGTAGTGGGGTGAACAAACTCAGATTGGCATTCGGCGCGACGCCGCCGACCGGGGGTAAATATGCAGGCTAACCGTACCCTGTGCAGGGTATTGCTGGGCACAATTTTGCTTGCGGTCTGCCCGCTGATGTATGGGCAGGCCACGGGCAGTTTCTTCGGCACGGTCGCGGATACGACGGGCTCCGTTATCGCCGGCGCCAAGGTGACGATAAGCGCACAAGGCACCGGAGTTTCGCGCGACGCCACCACGGACCAGACCGGACATTACCTGATCCCGCTGCTGCCGGTGGCCACCTACACGGTCAAAGTGTCCATGCAGAACTTTCAGACGGTCACACAGACCAATCTTCGCCTGCAGGTAGATGAACACCGCGAGCTGGACTTCACGCTGCCTCCGGCATCGGTTTCGCAAACTGTGGAAGTGAGCGCGACCGAGGTGGCAGTGCAGACCGCGGATCCGACGCTGGGGCAGGTAATCACCTCGCAACAGGTGGCGCAGTTGCCGCTGAACGGGCGCGATTTCGTGCAACTGGCCACGCTGACGCCGGGCACCACCCAGGAAACAAATCCGCAAAGCTTCTTCAACGGCGGCCCCAGCAGCGAAGTATCCGCGCGCGGCACCTATTCGCTTTCGGTGGGGGGCTCGCGGGCGCAGAGCACCGACTGGCTGCTGGACGGCAACGACAACAATGAACTGACCGCCGGCGGGATTTCCATTCTGCCTTCCATTGACGCCATTCAGGAATTCAAAGTTCTAACCTTCAATTACTCGGCGGAATACGGAACACGCGCGGGTCCGACCGTGCTGGTGACCACCAAGTCAGGCACTAACCAATTCCACGGCTCGGTTTTCGAATTCTTCCGCAACACCAAGCTGGACGCGCGCAGCTTTTTCGCCGCCAGCCGGGAACAGTTCAACCTTAATCAGTTCGGCGGCGCCCTGGGCGGGCCGATTCAGAAGGACAAAACGTTCTTCTTCGCCGACTATCAGGGAAAAAGGCAGCGCCACGGAATTCCGTTTCTGGGCGTAATTCCAACGCCGCAAATGAAAACTGGGGATTTCAGCAATGACCCGTTTATCTCCGGGCTGCTTACAAATCCGTACGCCACGGGGAGCGAGCCTGCGAACTTTCAGTGTGTGCCGGGCACCAAAACCTCCGAACCGGTAAATGCGGATGGGAGCCAGGCGCCGGGCACGCCGTGCAACATCATTCCTCAGGCGTTGATTGATCCGGTTGGCCAGAGGATGATTAATTTGTATCCGGACGCCAGCAACACATTCGGGCCACTGGGGACTAACTATACGAATGTTCCGGTACGCTCCTTGGGTGAGAATGAATTCGATATCCGCGTGGATCACAATTTTTCGCCCAAAGATTCAGTATTTGCCCGGTTCAGCTATGACCAGGCCACCTCGTTCGTTCCCGGAGGTTCGCCGGGATTTGCCGAGCAGAGCGCGTTTGCCAGCACGCAGAACATCACCAACCATGCGCGCAACATAGCAGTATCGGAGACGCACGTCTTTTCCGAGCGCGCCGTCAACCAGTTAAACCTCGGCTACAACCGGATTTTTAACCACATTCTCTCCTTTGGCGACAAAACCTGCAAAAGCGCCGAACTGGGCATCCAGGGCGCCAACCTGGACAGCACCTGCAAGGGCGCGCCCCCGGGATTATCGCAATCGGGGGTTGATTGCATGAGCTGCGGATTGAGCTCCACGCTAATGGGCAATTACTGGGCGCTGGGGGACCGCGGGTTTGCTCCCTTCCAGGGGGGAACCAATGTGTTCAATATTTCCGATTCCTTCGACATGATTCGCGGCAAGCATGACATCAAGGTGGGTGGCCAGGTTCGCGCCCAGCAGATGAACGTGGAAACCAACGCCTTCCAGGACGGGTTCCTGATTCCCTTTGGGGTTACGGGAGACACGGCGGCGGACTTGCTTCTTGGGCAAGTCGGACTGGGAATTCATGACCAGACTTTCCTTGGAGCCGTAACCGGGCGCCGCTGGAAGATGTTTCGTCCTTTTGTTCAGGATGACTGGCGCGTCACCAGGGATTTGACCCTGAACCTTGGCGTGGCCTGGGCGCTGGTAACGCCCATCACGGAGGCGCACGGGCGGCAGGCCAACTTCGATTTTAACAACGGAAAGTTACTGGTTACCGGACCGCTCTCCGGAATCAGTTGCAGCATCTGCGTGCCCAGCGACGGAGCGGTGGGCATTCAGTTTGATAAGAGCGCTGTGGAGCCGAGAATTGGTTTTGCGTGGAAGCCCATGGGGAGCCAAAACACGGCGATCCGCGGGGGCTACGCCATCTTCCACGATTCCTCGTGGAACCAGGGAGCGCAGGGCTTGTGGGAGAATCCGCCCTACCTCGCCGAATCGGATAACTTCAACAATTTTCAGATCTGCCCGTTCGGCAATACCACAGTTAACTGCGGGCTCGCCCGCGTTTTCCTGCAGCCCAATCTGCAGCCGATCACTTCTCCGCCGAACCCAGCCACGTTCCCGGGGACGCTGCAGTCGCAAAACCTGAATTTCAAGCAGGGCATGATTCAACAGTTCAACGCCAACGTCGAGCGGCAACTGCCGGGAGACGCGGTGCTGACGGTAGGTTATGCCGGGTCGCGCAGCACCCATATTCTGGTGGACGGCCTGAACATGAACGTAACTTCTCCCTCGGCTTGCGGCGTTGTACCCGGCTACACTCTGGGCTGCGGGCGCAGTACGAGCACACCGCCCTACCCTGGGTTCGGAATCATTTCCAACAACAACGACGTGGGCCGGGCCAAGTACGATTCCCTGCAGGTAAAGGTGGAGACCAAGAGCTCGCGGCACGGTCTGTATGCCTTATTGGGTTACACCTACGCGCGCACCTACGATTCCGGATTCCCCGACGGCCTGGGCACGCCTCCGGGCGCGACTTACTGGCCTTTGCCGGGAACGCAAAAGCTGGACTGGAGCCTGTCGCAGATTAACCTTAACCACCAGTTCACGGCCAGCGTTCTCTACAATCTGCCCTTCGGCAAGGGCAAACAGTTCGGAGCTAATTGGAATGGAGCAACCAACGCCATCCTGGGCAACTGGGAAGTGGATGTAATTGAAAAGGCCACCTCCGGGTTCCCCTTATTCGTGGTCACCAGCGACAACGAATCCGGGACCTTCTTCCAATGGAACGGAAACGGCATCAACCGGCCGGATATGGTGGGCGATCCAAATCAACCGGGTAACGTGGCCGCCAATCCCGGCTGCGTGGGTCCGGCGCAAGTGCACACGCTGACCGCATGGTTCAATCCCTGCGCTTTCATGGCGCCGCCGTCGGGAGAACTAGGGAATTCTCCCCGGGCGCCGGTCTCCGGTCCGCGCTTCGTCAACACGGACCTGTCGGTGATTAAGCATTTCCGGCTGCACGAAAGGATGCAGATGGACTTCCGGGCTGAATTCTTCAACCTGCTGAATCACCCCCAATTCTTCCTGACGGGCGGTGGCAGCGGCATGCAGGACATAAATCAGTCGGCCAGCTTTGCCGTGGTGAACGAGACGGTAAACAACCCGCGGGTGATCCAGTTTGCCCTTAAGCTGATGTTCTAGGCGGGAGAACTTTTGCAACGGCGGCTTGGGGAAGTTACGGGACAGGGCTTGCGGCAACTGGCGTGGGTATGTGCGCTGGCCGCAAGCCTTTGTGCTTTTGCAGCGGGCCAGAAAATCAAAGTCATCGTTGACCAGGATGCGCGCGGGCCGGGCACCAGCGACCAGCAGGCCATCCTGGTGTTCCTGCAATCTGACAAGTTCGAGGTTCTGGGCGTCACCACGGTCAGCGGCGACCAGTGGGTGAAGGAAGAAACCCAGCACGCGCTGCGCACCTTGGAAATTGCCGGCCGCACGGATGTTCCCGTCATTGAGGGCGCCGAGTACCCCCTGCTCAACTCCAGGGAAGAGACGGAGCGCTGGGAATCGCTCTACGGTAAGCTGGCCTACAAGGGCTGCTGGACGGATTTCTTCCCCGCCCGGCGTTCCACCATCTATGAAGAGCACTATCACCCACCGGACGTAGTGCCGCCGCTTTCCGAAGGCCAGCCGCGCACCAAGCCGCTGCCGGGAACGGCGGCGGAATTCATAGTAAAAATGGTGCACAAGTATCCCGGCCAGGTGGTGCTGTGGGCGGGCGGCCCGCTGACCAATTATGCGCTGGCGCTCAAACTGGACCCGGCGGTGGCTACGCTGGCCAAGGAATTTGTGCTGATGGGCGGCGGCCTCTATGCGGACAAAGGCGCGATTGACGCGGGGGCGATAGACGCGCGGCGGGAATTCAACTGGTGGTTCGATCCGGAAGCGGCGCGCATCGTGCTGCGGGCGCCCTGGAAGAAACTTACCATCACACCTATTGATATTTCGGTGAAGACGCGCTTCACGCCGCAGATGCAGGCGGAAATCGCCAAGGCCAACACGCCCGTCACCCGTTACCTGGACAAGTATTCCCTGCCCGGCTACATGTGGGACGAAATAGCAGGCGCGGCCCTGATTGACCCCACTATCATCACGGTGCAGAAACCGATGTACATGGACATTGATGTTGACCATGGGGCCAGCTATGGCAAGACCCTGTTCTGGGATCCGAGCGCGAAGGTCCCGCCGTATGAGCGGCTGGCCAATGTACAGTTCGACCTGAACACCGAAAAGTTCTACAGGTTGTACATCAAGCTGATGACCCGGCCAGAGCGCCCCTGAGCACAACCATCGCACCGTTGCCAGATTGAGCTCACCATGAGAAAACACGGCTTGCAAGTGGCAGCTGCTCTCCTGCTGCTGGCGAGTTGCACGGCCTGGGGACAGGGGCGGCGAAAAATCATCATTGATGAGGATTGCTCGGGCCCTGGAGGCAGCAACCTGCAGGCTCCCCTGGTGCTGATTCAATCGCCGCAGGCTGAGGTGCTGGGCATAACGGTGGTGAGCGGCGACCAGTGGCGCGATGAGGAGGTGGCCCACATCCTGCGCGTTCTGGAGATCATTGGGCGCACCGACATTCCGGTAGTGCCGGGGGCGGTGTTTCCCCTGGTGCGGCGGCGGGAAGAGACCTTGTTGTGGCAGAAACGCTACGGCAAGGTGGCTTATGCGGGAGCCTGGGATGAGCGCTGGTGGCACGAGCCTTTTGTTGTTCCGGCGCTTCCGGAAGGAAAACCGAGGACCAGACCGGCTAGCGAAGACGCGGCTCGCTTTCTGGTGCGCATGGTGCGCCGCTATCCGCACCAGGTGACCATTTATGCCGGCGGTCCCATGACCGACGTGGCGCTGGCCATCGGGCTCGATCCGCAGTTTCCAGAACTGGCTCAAGAACTCATCTTCATGGGCGGAAGTTTGAACCCGCAGACCGACGATCCTGAGTTCGCCACCAATCCACGCCACGAATTCAATTTCTGGTTTGATCCGGAAGCGGCAGAAATTGTCTTGCGGGCGCCGTGGAGAAAGATGGTGGGGACGCCGACGGACATTTCCATCAAGACACGGCTGACTCCGCTCATGATGCAAAAGGTCAAAGCGAGCGGGACGCGGCTGGCCAACTACCTGGCCCGTTACTATCAGCAGGGCTTGGGCGCCGACTACATGTGGGACGAACTGACGGCGGCAGCCTGGCTGGACCCGGGCCTGATCACCAAGCACGAACTTCGCTACATGGGCGTGAACCTTGACCGCGGAGCCGGATACGGCAACACGCTGACCTGGACGGAGCAGAACCAGCGACAGCCTCCGCGCCAGCCGGTAGAGATCCAGCAGGGAGTGGACACTGCCCGGTTCTACCGCATGTTCATAGGCTTGATGAGCGCGGTCTCGCCGAAGGCAAAGTGAGCCGGAGAGCGAAGCTAGCGGGAAGGTGAGGAGGAGGCCGGGGTCCGCAAAGTGTAGACAAACTGCTGCATGTGGCTGCGTTCGCGTTCAGCCTGCTGCTCTTTTTCCCTGGCGAGCTGACCGTAAAGCCGCAGTTCGGAGCGGGCTTTCGACTGGTCGCCGGTGCGCATGTAAGCCTGGGCAAGGCGGTAATGCGCATCGGGCAGGCGAGGGCTGGCGGCGATGGCCCGCTGATAGGAGGAAATTGCTTCCGGGTAGCGTTTCTGTTGGGCATAGAGAATGCCCAGTTGCAGGTAGGCATCGCTAAAAGCTGGATCGAGGCGCGCCGCTTTTTGCAGAAGCGAAGCCACTTGCGTCAGAGGGCCGGTTTCACCCCTCGCTTCGGACTGCTTCCATAGACTGAGCGCGTAGTAATAGTTGGCGTGCGCGTCTTGCGCCCGCAGCCGGGCGAAGCGAGCCAGCCGGACTGCGATGTCCGGCGATGGAGCAGACTGAACCTCCTGGATTTTGCCCAGGAAGAGATAGGGATGCGAATCGGCAGGATCGAGATCGGCAGCCTGGCAGAGATAGCCGGCCGCACGATCAT
The DNA here is from genome assembly GCA_035278025.1 of Terriglobales bacterium. GTDB lineage: Bacteria > Acidobacteriota > Terriglobia > Terriglobales > Acidobacteriaceae > JAICWP01. The sequence goes on from DATEJK010000100.1 coordinate 72,440, forward strand.
AGGAACCTTGCGCGAACCAGGCAACGCCAATTCCCAGCAGGAGGCGGACCGAGTGAGGGAACAGGCGGTTGCCTTCGCTGAAAACTTGGAGGGCGGGCTCGGTAGCATGATGGAGCAGAAGTTCAGCGCCCCAGTCGAAGAAATTGGGCTCGCTTGGGTCAAGCCGGGCGGCGCGCTGGTACTCGCGGGCAGCGTCGAGCGGGTGACCGCTCTTTTCTTCCACGTCGCCGAGCAAGTGATGAAGCTGGGCACGATCGTGCTCGGCAATGAGGGATTGGAGTGCGGTGCGCGCGGGCTCGTATTCTCCGGTATCGGCATAGGCGAGCGCCAAGTCATAGCCGTTCTGGAAATCGGCAGGCTCGACTCGTTGCGCGCGTCGCAGGTAGGGCAGCGCCTGGCGCGATTGACCCTGGCCGAGCAGCAGCTTGCCCAAGCGGCGATTGGCGTCGAAGTCGGCAGGGTCGCGGGCCGCGGCGGCGCGAAGGGCTTCCTCGCCGGCCACCGATTTCGCCGGAAGTGGCATGGACGAAGGGCTGCCCAGGGTCATCACTTCCCTGCTCAGTTCATCCTTGGCTGGAGCAGTGGCATTGGAACCGTGGCCGCCGAGACTGGTGGGATCGGTAACTCCGGCAATGGTGAACTGGGGCTCGTCAAAAAATTGCAACGAGGCGGAAGAATTCGGGCCCGGCTGGAGGGTGAGCTCCAGGCTTTTGCCCCTTCCGACCTGCACGATGAACGGATCGGGCGACGTGCTTGCGTATCCGGTCATTTCCGCACGCAACGTATAGATGCCGGGATGAAGCGAGGTAAAGCGGTATTGTCCGCGAGCGTCAGTGCGGGCGTCCAGAATGTACGAGTCACCTTGCAACTGCAGGTGAATAATGACGCCGGCGAGCGGGTGGCTCTGCCTGTCGCAGACTGTTATTTGCAAAGAGCCGGTTGCTGGTGAGGGTGAAGATTGTGCTTCAGAAGGTAAAGCAAGTAGCGCAACCGGAAGCCAAGCGAGAGCTGCCAGGACAGCGCAAGACAATTGAGGGCGGTTTGCGGTCAACCGGAAACAGCGCATAAGGCCAGCAGCAATCGCAGGAACGGCGGTTATTTTAGTGTCTGCAAGTGATAGCCGCAAGTCAGGCTTTCAGAGATATGGCTGAAAAAACGGCTAGCCATGCGGTGTTGAGCTGAGCCATTCGGAGAGAATCGAGATGAAGGTGCGATACGCAATAATCGCCGCAAGCTTATGCATGATGCTGCTGACCAGCGGCTTGCGGGCGGAAAAGATCAAAGTCATTGTGGACCAGGACGCGCGCGGGCCGGCCACTACCGATTTACAGTCCATCCTGGTTTTTTTGCAATCGGACAAGTTCGAGGTGCTGGGGATCACTACCGTCAGCGGCGACCAGTGGGTGAAGGAAGAGACACAGCACACCTTGCGCCTGCTGGAGATTGCGGGGCGCACCGATGTTCCCGTGGTGGAAGGAGCCGAGTACCCGCTGCTGAACTCCAAAGAGGAATCGGAGCGCTGGGAAGCCCTCTATGGCAAGTTTCGCTACAAAGGCTGCTGGAACGATTTTCCCAAGCAGCCGGTGGGTGCGGCGACGGCATTTTTCCCGCCGTATCACGGCCCTGACGTAGTGCCGCCGTTGCCGGAAGGAACCCCGCACACCAAGCCGCTGGACGAAACCGCCGCTCACTTTATTGTGCGCATGGTGCACCAGTACCCCGGGCAGGTGGTGATATGGGCAGGCGGGCCGCTGACCAACATTGCCCTGGCCTTGCGGCTTGATGCGCGGGTGGCCACTCTGGCACGGGAACTGGTGCTGATGGGCAGCGGCATGTACGCGAACACGGGTGGAATTGGCACGGTTGACGGCCGGCGCGAGTTCAACTGGTGGTTTGATCCGGAGGCGGTACGCATCGTCATGCGGGCACCGTGGAAGAAAATCACCATCACGCCCATTGATATTTCAATCAAGACGCACGTCACGCCCGAGATGCAAGCCACCATTGCCAAGGCGGACACGCCGGTGGCCAGATATCTGGCGAAATATTCGGTGCCCAGCTTCATGTGGGACGAACTGTCGGCGGCCGCGCTGGTGGACCCGTCCATCATTACCGGCGAGAAGCAGATGTATGTGGACATTGATACTGACCATGGGCCCAGCTACGGCGAAACGCTTTTCTGGGCGCCGGGAACGGAAGTTCCGCCTTACGAGAGTCTGGCAACGGTTCAGTTCGATGTGAACGCACAAAAGTTTTACGACCTTTATGTGAAGCTGATGACGCAACCGCCTCGGCAGGCCAAATAGAGGTACGCGGAAGGGACGCTATGGATGGAGAACAGAAATTTAAGGGCATGACACGTCGGCAGTTTGTGGCTGGTTCAGCCGCGGGCCTGGCGGTTGGGGGGTTGGCAACGCGGGCGCAGGCGGCAGCGCCCATGGGCGAACAGCGGCCACAGAAGGCAGGCGGCGCGGAGCGAGTGATTATTGATACTGACCCCGGCGTAGATGACGCCCTCGCGCTGCTGCTGGCCATGCGTTCGCCCGAACTGAAGATTGAAGGCATCACTCCGGTGGCCGGCAATGTGCCGCTGGAGCTGACCTTGCCCAATGCGCTGCGCATGGTGGAAATCGCCGGCCGCACTGACATTCCCGTGGCGGCGGGGGCGAGAGACCCGCTGGTGCGGCGCCTGGTAACAGCGGCCTACGCGCATGGAGAGAACGGCCTGGGGGGAGCGGTGTTTCCTGAGCCGAAAATCAAGCCCCTCCCGGAGCCGGCTGCCGACTTTATCCGGCGCACGGTTCGCAAATATGCGGGCGAAGTCACGCTGATCACCATCGGCCCGCTGACCAACGTCGGGGTAGCCCTGCGGGGCGACCCGGAACTGGCGGGCATGGTACGCGGCCTAGTCATGATGGGCGGCTCGCTTTCCGGCGGGAACATCACGCCGGCGGCCGAATTCAACGTTTATGTGGACCCGGAAGCGGCGCGCATCGTGTTTCAATCGGGAATACCCATCACCATGGTCGGCCTGGACGTGACCCGCAAAACCACGTTGACCGAAGAACACGTCCGCACGCTGGAAGCGGCACAGAATCCGGTCAGCCAGGCGGCGGCGAAAATCGGTCGCAACGTTCTGGAGCACAACCGGAAGGAAGGATTTCTGGTGGGACCTAATATGCACGATCCGCTCGCCCTGGCGAGCTTTATCAACCCGACACTGCTGAAATATCAGGATTTTTACGTGGATGTGGAAACCGAGGGCGAACTGACCGCGGGAGCCACACTGGGCTACAGTCCCGTTGCCGGCGATTTGCGGCGGCGCCCCGGCATGGAACAAAGAGCTGGGATGAGCTTCGCCATCCGAGGCTCGGCACCTACGCTTGCCGGCACCCGCACTTCGCCGGCGGTACGCGACAAGTTTGTTCCTAACGCGAAAGTGGCAGTGGATGTGGATTCGACAAAATTCTTTGAACTTCTGATTGGCAGATTGTCGGGGAAGTAGCAGGCCGCCCCGACTGCTCGCGGGTGCCATTTAATTTTGAGGTGAATGATGAAACTCGGCCGGTGGTTGCGGTTGGTGGCAGCAGTGCTCTTCATTTCCTGTCTTGCGTCTGGGCAAGAGAAGCGCAAGGTCATCATTGACCAGGACGCAGCCGGACCGGGAGGAACGGACCAGCAATCCATGCTGCTGCTGATCCAGTCGCCACAGACGGATGTGCTGGGGATCACCGTGGTTACGGGGGATCAATGGCTCAAAGCCGAACTGGCGCACACCTTGCGGATGCTGGAGATCATCGGGCGGACCGACATTCCGGTGGTGGCGGGCGCGGAGTATCCCCTGGTGCGGCGCAAGGCGGAGACCGAGTTATGGGAACGGCGCTATGGCTCGGTGGCCTGGCTAGGCGCGTGGACTCCGGGTTTCTATCACCCGGCAGGCCAGCTGGGCGATATGAACGAAGGCGTCCCCGCCGCCAAGCCGCTGGACGAAGATGCCGCCCACTTCCTGGTCCGCATGGTCCGCAAGTACCCCGGCCAAGTCACCATCTACGAAGGCGGGCCGATGACCAACCTGGCGCTTGCCATATCGCTCGATCCGGAATTTCCCCGCCTGGCCAAGGAGCTGGTGTTCATGGGCGCCAGCCTGAACCCGCAAACTGATGATCCGGAGTTCATCAATACACCACGGCACGAATTCAATATGTGGTTCGATCCAGAGGCGGCCCACATCGTGCTGCGCGCACCCTGGAAGAGAATTGTGTGCACGCCGGTGGATGTATCGGTGAAAACCAGGCTGACGGCGGAGCTAATCAGCCGGGTCAAGGCCGGAGACTCCGCGGCCGCGCAGTACGTGGCCACCTACTCCCGCCTGCGCGGCACCTACAACTATTTGTGGGACGAACTGGCGGCGGCGGCATGGCTCGATCCCAGCATTATCACCGTGAAGCAGACACGTTTCATGGATGTGGACCTGGACCATGGCGCGGGATACGGCGATACGCTGACCTGGTCGGCGGCGGACAAACCAAGCCTGGAGACGCAACCGGTGGAGGTGCAGCTCGATCTGAATGCGAAAAAGTTTTATGACCTTTTTGTGGCCTTGCTGAGCGCACCCACGCCGCGTGCGCAGGCGGCAAAAACAGCGGAGATACAGCTTAAGCCCACGGCGAACTGAGCCCATCTTATTGCGGCAGGGCCGTCAGCGCCTTCTGTGCTTCCAAATTGTCGGGATGCTGTTTGAGCAACTCAAGCAGAACCGCGCGCGCCTCCGCGGGGTTGTTTTCAAAGCTAAAGATGCGGGCCAGATTCAAATAGCACTGATCGAAGGCGGGCGCGACACGCATACATTTTTGCAGGGTGGCCACGGCCTGGTCGCGACGGCGGGTGCGCATATAGAGCACACCCAGGTTGTTCAGAGCTTCTCCATAATCGGGACGGAACTGCAAAGCTTTCTGCAGGTACTCATACGCCTTCTGGGGGTCGTCAAGCGCGGCATAGACCATGGCCAGGCCGTAGTTTGCCTCCGGACTCTCCGGGTTGACGGCGAGAGCACGTTCGAAGGCGGCCTGCGCCTGATCCCATAGCTTTTGCTGGCGATAGGCGTTGGCCAGGTTCTCCAGCGCCACCACGCTTTCGGGATTCAGACGCAGAGCCTGCAGGAAGTTTTGTGTGGCCTCCGTCATGCGCCCTTCCTGGGCCGCAATCAGGCCGAGATTGTTCCAGGCGTTGGGCAGAGTGTCGGGATAGCTGGAGGACAGCTTCACTGCGCGCTCGAAGGTCTGCTGCGCTTGCGCTCGCTTATCTTTCTTGAGAAACACGCTGCCGAGCCCGTAGAGCGCCTCAGCGCTGGAGGGATCGTCGCGGAGCGCCAGTTCGAACGAGGCCTGGGCCTGGTCGTAATAACCGCGCTGAAAATACACCGACCCGTAGGACAGGTAATTGCGCCGAAAATCAAATGTAGAGGTAACGCCCGCAAAGGGCAGCGCCTTCGCCAGCCGCTCGGCGGCGTTTCCTGGAATATGGTGGTAATCCTCTTCAATCTTTTCGGGGTTGACTGGGCCCTGGTAAACCTTGACGATTTCCCCTTGGTCATTAACCAGGAATGCGGTTGGCAGCACCAAGTCGCGGTAGCGATCGAAGAGATAACGATAAAGGATGTTGTAGATGGCAGCTACATCTGCGGAGCCGCGAAGCACGGCAAAGAAAGGCTGGGGGCTGAGTGAGGGCGCATGCGAGCCATCAGAATCGAGGTTGACTGCCAGCAACTGTAGGCCCAGAGCCGACCAGCGCGCGTGATTCCGACTCAGTACTCCCAAATCCTCGTTGCAGGAAGCGCTCCAGAAATACAAGAGCACCGGTTTGCCGCGCAGCGTGGCCAGGCTCCAAAGCTTTCCCCGCAGGTCGGGCAACGAGAAATCCGGGGCGGCCACCGGAGCCAGCAGCCAGGTTTCAACCGCGGTGGGAAGTGGTTCTGCTCTTTGCGGCACAGTTTGACCTCCGGGCGGCGTTCGCGGCGCCCGGAACGGTTCCATGCGGGCGGGTTCCGCGCCCTCTTCCACCCATATGCGGTGGTTGGGCGGAAGGTCATGCAGTTCCTGCACCAACCCGCTCGGCCAGCGGATGGAGGCGTGCACCGGGCCTTTAGCAGAGCCCAGGCCGAAAAACAGTTCCTTGCTGTGCTGGGAAAGAAATCCCGAGCCGGCTTGCAAGCTTCGTGCCTGCTGACTCAGGCCGGTGCGCAGCGTAATCACCGCGCCGATGGCGTCACGATTGCTCCTGGTTCCACGCAGGCGGAAGGCAATGGATGGCGGCAGAGGCTGCATCACGTTATGCAGCACCCGGACCTGGGGAGCATTGCGATTCTTTAGAAACACTTCGAGGCGGCCATCGTGGTCAAAGTCAGCCAAGGCGAAAGCCCGCCCATCCTCGGGAAAGTCGAGGCCGGAGGGCGCGGAAATGTCGGAAAAGGTTCCATCGCCGTGGTTGAGGTAGAAGACGTTGCGTTCAAATCCGCTCCAGGTGCCGTCGGAGCGGATAAGCTCATTGATGGCGTCCCACCCCTGCTCGTAAGCATGCGAGGGCCGGGCCTGCTGGGGAGAATTACCCACTACCTGCCGCCAGAAAAAGCTGTTCAAGTCCTGGAGTGAGAGGCCGGAGACCATTCCATTGGCAACGTAGAGGTCAAGGAAACCGTCGTGATCGAAATCCCAGGCGCCGCAAGACCACGACCAACGGCCCATGGCTACTCCAGCGGACCCAGTGGCATCGCGAAAACTGCCGCCGGTGTTCTGAAACAGCGAATTGCCCATCGCGTGTTTGCGATAAAGAGCACGGACCGGCGCAGGAGCACTTTTCTGAAAAACATCCTGGGTTGAAATGCGTTCGCCGGCGGCGGTCCACATGTCGGCCACGTAGAGGTCCGGGCGCCCGTCATTATCGTGATCAAAACAGCAGACGCCCATGCCCGCGCCGATATCCTCCACACCCGCCTGGGAGGCCACGTCGCGAAAGGTTCCATCCCCATTATTGCGGTACAGGTTCTTGCGGCCGAAGTCATTCACCACATAAAGGTCGGGCCAGCCACTGTCGTTAAAATCGGCCCAGCCGCAGCAGAAACTGTAGCGGGTGTTATTGCGGTTGAGGCCTGCCTGCGTGGTCACGTCATGAAATGTTCCGTCGCGTCCATTCCGCATGAGGAAGTTCGGTGGCCCGTTTTCCGCGTCATAGTAAGGACAGGGATAGCGGTACTGGCTGGCGCCCTGGTAATAGACGTAGAGGCAGAAGTAGATATCGAGCCAGCCGTCACGATCGTAATCGGCGACCGCCGCGCCGGTGAAGGTGCCTTGCGGTGCGGTTGCGAAGCGAAACGCATCCGCACGCTGGTGGAACTTGCCGCCTCCCTGGTTGGTAAAAAGCAGAGGACCGTCGGCCCGTACCACGAGCAAATCCTGGTGTCCGTCATTATCGAAGTCGGCAAAAATGGCGCAGGAGGTATTTTCCAGCACGCCAACCCCGGCAGACTTGGTGATGTCTTCAAAGGTGCCGTCGCCGCGATTATGAAATAAGCGATTAGGAAGGCCGGCGGGCTGGCAGATGTAAACGTCGTCAAATCCGTCGTTGTCAATGTCCCCCACCGAAACCCCGTTGTGTCCGTAGATATCAATTCCACAGGCGCCATCGAGAACGGTGCGCCAGTAATCGGTTCCGCGCAACAGTTGCGAGGGGTAGCAGGCATTTCCAGCCAGGACTTGGGCCGTGATATCGGCGAAAATGGGAGTCTTAGAGCGGCTGCGGGTTTCTTCCTCCGCCCTCCAGTTGCGCACCTGGAATCCGCCACCGGAAGCCGCTTCCCACTCCAGGTCCCAATGGCCAACTCGCTGCTCACGATGAAAGTGGCGGCCCGAGCCCACCAGTTCGTAGCGCACACGAGCCTGTAGCCCCCCGGGAGGGTTGCCCGCGGTGCGAAGAGGCGAGCCGCTGATTCTGGTTATCTGAAATTCGGCGGTAACGATTGTGGAAAAGCCGCCGATCGTCGCTTGCAGGTCCTGCAGGAAGTCGTCGCGCCCAAGGGTGACATGGGCGGCAAATCTGCTCCGCTGGATTTCCAGCGCCGGTCCGGAGCGCAGCACCCGGGATTCTGCGGAGTGGAAAGAGGTTCCGGCAAAATTTGCCGCCAGCGCTTTACCGATCGCCTGGATATCGGGCGGGCTTTGCCGCAGGCTCAAACTCCATTGCGATAGGATGGACGCGATCTGGTCATGATATTTTTCGCTGATGAACTCATCGTGACCGGCCTGAGTTTCGAGCAAGGTAGCAGCGGGCGGATCCCCCGTCCGGTACCGCGGATGTAAATGGAATTGGCCGTCGAGACCAAGCTGGTTGCGGCACTCGGAAGCTTGAGGGGCCGGAAAAGCATAGGCCCGCAAGCCGGCGGGCAGCAACGAGACCGAAGCTGCCTGGCAGCAGCGCACGAGAAAGTTACGGCGGCCCAGATTGACCGGCTGTGGTAGGCTACGGCGTGCCAGTGCTGTCTCCAGCTAAGAGAATAGCGCCCTTGAGCCAGCCGAGTATAACAGTGGTCGGCAGTTATGCCACCGGCCTGACCATGAAAGTTGAGCGTTTGCCCAGCAGTGGCGAAACCCTGCTGGGAACGGGCTATCGCATGGACCATGGCGGCAAAGGCTCGAACCAGGCGGTGGGCTGCGCGCGCCTGGGAGCCAAGGTAAGCTTCGTGGCCAGGATCGGGAACGACAGTTTCGGCCAGGTGGCGATACGGCTTTACCGGGACGAGGGGATTGACGTCACTCACGTGTTGCAGACCGCGGACGCGCCCACAGGCGTAGGATTCATTCTGGTGGAAGCCGCAAGCGGGAAGAACTGCATCACCCTCGATCCCGGAGCCAACGAGCAGTTGAGCGCCGCGGATGTGGCAAAAGGCGAAACGGCATTACGTTCATCGGCGGTGGTCCTCACCCAACTGGAGATTCCGGTGGAAGCTGCGGCGGTTGCGCTGGAGCGGGGGCGCGCCTGCGGCGCAGTGACCATACTGAATCCCGCGCCAGTGCGGCCGCTGCCGGGCGGTGTGCTGCGCCTGGTGGACGTGCTTACGCCCAACGAAGTGGAGGCTAAGGCGCTCACCGACCGCCCTCCCGATGCTGTAGTAGAGCCCGAGGAGGTTGGCCGCGAACTGGTTGACGCCGGAGTCCGCCAGGTTGTGATGACGCTCGGGGAAAAAGGCGCTCTGGTGGTGACGGATTCAACTTGCCGTCATTTTCCCGCCCTGGCGGTGCCGACAGTGGATACGACAGGTGCTGGTGATGCCTTCAGCGCCGGATTGGCCACGGCTTTGGCTTTCGGCGCCACACTGGAAGCCGCCGTGGAACTCGCCATCGTGACCGGCGGCCTGGCCGTTACACGGGAGGGCGTGATCCCTTCCCTGCCCGACTGCGATGCGGTCCTGAAGAATTACCGCAGTCGCGGAATTACTCCGCCTGCCTGGCTTGCCACCCATTCGGCAGCCGCCGGCTGATTCGAGGAGAAAGGATGGCGGACTCCCCCACATTTCTGGTAACTCCCCAGGCGCGGGCGCGCTGGATGCGACTGGATACCGCACAGCTTCTCAAACGACTTTTCTTTTGTGAACGCGCGCTTCTGCTGGGCTACGCAGATTGGATCCCAAAAATCGGCCCTCTGGAAATCAAGACCGGGCTGGCCAATTTCTTATGGCAAAACGCGGAAACAGCGCATTCCTTGCGTAATCGAGTGTTCGAACTGCGGTTCCCCAGCCGCCTGCTGGAGGAAGAAGGCGCCGACCGCGTGTTGATCGAGCTTTTCGCCGGGGCCAAAAACTCACCCTCGGCTCTCGCATTCATCCTGAGCGCAGGACGCGTCCTGCTCCCCGCGCTGCGCGATTCGTATGAAGCATACCTCAGGGGCTCGGATGCGATCGCCGACGGGCCGACTCATCGCTTTTTGCGGCTGGCACTGCAGGAAAAAACTGAGCAGCTGAGTACCTTCCAGCATTGGGCTGAAGCGGAATTGCAGCGTACCCCTGGTTTGCGTTCTGGCGCGCTGTCCTGGACTGATACGATGGCTGGCAGGCTGGCGGAAATCGGCGGCGTTGGAGTCGTCCCCGCTCCAGCACAGGCGGTAGCCGCCCCTCTTCCCGGCGCTAAAGAGTGGACCACTCCGCGACAACCGGCGCGGGATGAGCGCTTCTGGCCGTGCCGCTTTTACTGGCCGGACGTGGTGGACCCGTCTTATCCTTACGGTGAAGGCATACAGTTGCAGGTTCGCTCCGCTATCAGCCACCTGAATGAAGTTTGGGCAATCGAGGCGGGAAGCACAATTCTGAGCGCCTTCGCCAACCTTCTACCCTGGGAGTGGATTCATGACGCGGCACGCTGGACCTATGACGAATCGCGCCACTGCCGCATGGGTTACGAGCGCCTGATGGCGTGGGGACTGCAGCCGGATGAGATACCGCTGGGGACATATATCTATGAGAGCGCTTCCGGGGAGGACCCGATTTATCTTCTTGGCATGCTCTACTTTTTTGAGACCAAGAACATCCGCCACAAAGCCGCGCGAGCGCAACTGTTCCACACCTACGGCGACACCTTGAGCGAGCACGACATGGACTTCGACTGGGCGGATGAGACTATTCACGCCGGCTACGGCAAACACTGGCTCAAAGAACTGCTGGCGGTGCGCGGTGAAGATCCCGCAGCTTACGAGCGGATACGGGAACGATGTGGCAAGCTGGTTAGCGACTACGTGGGTACGGCAACCGCACAAGAGATCGCTGACATAAAGAGGATAGCCGACGCGATTCTGGCCAGGACAGACGGGACTCGCAGATAGGGTTTTTGGATTACGAGGATGAGCGGCAGTAAACGGCCGGTACGAGCACTATTAACCGTGGGCATGCTGCTGCTGGCGGGGGTAGCAGCCTGCCAGCAGACTGTGACCCATCCGGCCGCGCCGGCAGGAACGGGAACCGCGGAAGCTCACCTAGCCAAGGGTTACGACGCCTTGAAGCAGGATCGCTACACCGTGGCGGTGGATGAGTTTCGCGCCGCCCTGACGCTTGACCCCAAATTGCTCCTGCGGGCACGATTCCCCCTTGGGGTTGCGCTTTTCGAAATGCACAAGTTTGAAGACGCGCGGCAAGAATTGGAGCAGGTACGCCAAGCGGTGGGCGACCATCCCAACGTGATGTATTACCTGGGCAGGGTGAACCTGGAAGAGCACAAATTCGAGGCGGCCACCCGCGACCTGAGTAAGGCGGTGGCTAAGCCGCCATTTTCCGACACGGCTTATTACCTGGGCTTCGCCTATTTCAGGAATGGGGAGCTGGCGGCAGCGGAAGAATGGCTGAGAAAGGCGCAGGTCGCGACCCCGCACGACTCCCGTGTCCCCTACCAACTCGGCTTTGTGTATCGCCAGCAGGGCCGGCAGCAGGAATCGGCCAAGGCCTTCGCTCTGTCAGCCCAGTTGCGGCAGCGGGATGCGGACGAGGCCCGCATCCAGAGTGAGTGCGTGCAGAAGCTGGACCAGGGCTTGCGGGAGCAGGCGCACGCCCTTTGCAACCAGCTGTACGACGATAACGATGCGGAGCGACTGACCGAACTGGGGACCCTCTACGGTCAGCACGGAGACTCTGAGGCGGCGCTTAAGCCGCTGCTCCGGGCGGCGGAGCTATCGCCCCAATCGCCGCAAATGCAGTTCAACCTGGCCATGGTCTATTTTCAACTCAATCGCTTACAGGAGGCGCGCGCGCCACTGCAGTCCGCCCTCCAGCGCTGGCCCGATTTGTTCCAGCTAAACGCGCTCTACGGAGCGGTTCTTTTGAAGCTGGGAGAGGAGCTGCCCGCCTACCACGCGCTGCAGCACGCGCACGAACTGAATCCCAGCGATTCCGGAACGGTTGACCTGCTGTACGCTGCCGGCTTTTCTCTGGGACGCAAAGCACAGGCAGCTGGGCGCTATTCAGACGCGCTGCGCTATTACGGCGAAGCTGCCAGATTGCGGCCCGCCGAGCCCGCGCCCCACCGTGAGATGAGCAGAATCTATGCCCTAACCGGCCGGCGCACGCAAGCCAAAGCGGAAGAGGAGGCAGCCGACCGCCTGGGCAAAAGCCTCCCCGCTAGATGACCTGGTACTCGCCGGTCACCATGCCGCTGGGCCATTTCCGAAGAATCAGGGCAGTCTTTAACTCCACTCTTTGACATTCAAACCAGTTGGAGGAATCCTTCGGAGTAGCGGTTAGTAGCATAAAACTCAAAACTTCCGCCGTTTCGGCGACACAGGACCAAGATCCTGTGCTTAGTTGTCAATAATTTGTAAAACTTTTGCAAATTCTTCGCGACAATGGTAGGCGCGGGGATGAAAATGCAGTAGAAATGCGTTTTGTGTAACGGTAAGGAACTGGAGCACTCATTGGATTGTCGAGAACTGCATCCACCGCCCCAACCAGCGCGAACCACCAGGCTTGGGGACACGCTCTGTGTTTCCTCCAGGCAGGGGTGTGTCCCGGAAGGGGCTGGACAGATACGTAAAATTCGATGGATACCTGCAGGAGACATGGACCGCATTCTGGTAGTTGAGGACGATCCGGGCGTGCAGCGGGCCCTCAAGCGACTGTTCGAAGCGGAAGGATTTACGGTTGAAGTAGCTTCCGACGGTCGTTCCGGGGTTGCTGCCCTGCATGCCAACGCAACCGCGGCGGTGATTCTCGATCTCCGCCTTCCCGGCATGCCTGGACGCGATGTGTGCCGGGAGATGAAACGAGAATTCCCTTCGGTTCCGGTCATCATTCTTAGCGCTGCGGCTGACGTGATGGACAAGGTGCTGTTGCTGGAATTGGGTGCCGACGACTACGTCACTAAGCCATTCAGCCCCAGAGAATTGCTGGCCCGGGTGCGCGCGGGAATCCGGCGCTCCACCCGCTCCATTCCCACGGAAGTTTTCCAGTTTTCCGACGTATCGGTGGACTTCTCGCGCATGCAGGTCAGCCGGGGAGGGCAGCCGATTGCCCTGACCGGCCAGGAATTCAAGATGTTGAAATTCATGGTGCAAAACCCGGAACGGGTGATCTCACGCGAGGAGTTGCTCAATGAAGTGTGGGGCTATCAGCATTACCCGACAACACGGACGGTAGACAATCATCTGCTAAAACTGCGCCAGAAGCTGGAAAAAGATCCGACGAACCCGGTGCATTTCCGCACTGTGCACGGTACGGGCTACCGGTTTGTACCCTGACCGCACGCGATCGGCTCACATGATAAAGCTGCGCCTACGGACCAAGCTGCTGCTTTCTCTGGTGCTGGTGTCGGTGGGCTTAACCTCGGCGAGCCTGCTGGTAGCGCGGCGCATCATGGGCAGGCAGGTCCGACGGCAAATCTCGGAAGATTTGCGCAACTCACTTTCCACATTTCAGAACCTGCAACATCAGAGAGAACTGGGCCTGGACCGCACCACTCGGCTTCTGGCTGATATGCCGACTTTGCGCGCGCTGATGACCGCTCCCGATGCGATAACGATCCAGGATGCATCGCGGGACGTGTGGAAACTAGCGGGAACGGATCTTCTGGTTTTGAGCGATCCCGGCAACAGAATTATGGCCCTGCACGTCGCGGGCCCAGGATTGACGCGGGAGCAAGCGCAGCAGGCCCTGGGCCGGTCTCAAGGCGAAGAGCACTCCAACCACTGGTGGTATGGCGGCAACCACCTTTATGAGGTCTCAGTTCAACCGATTTATTTTGGAACAGCCGCCGATAACCGACTCCTCGGCTTTCTGGCGATCGGCTACGAAATTGACGACACGCTACTGCAGGAAATCAGCCATATCGCGGCCAGCCAAGTGGCTTTCCGCTACGGTAACGAGGTTGTCCGGAGCACGCTTTCCCCTCCTCATGAGGCGGATCTGCTGCGGCAACCGGCCCAGCCGGCAGACACGATGGGGTTAGATGAGGTGCAACTGGGGGAGGAGCGGTTTCTGGTTGCCTCGGTCGAGCTGGCGCGCGACTCCGGCCCCCCCGTGCGCTTGAGCGTGCTCAAATCTCTGGACCAGGCGACGGCCTTTCTCGGGAGGCTGGATTCCAGCCTTCTGGGGGTTGGTTTAGTGGCTGTTTTGGCGGGTGCAGGCCTGATCTATGTGCTTTCCTACACTTTCACGCGCCCCCTGGGCGATTTGGTGGCAGGTGTGCGGGCTCTCGCAAAAGGCGATTTCTCTTATCCCCTGGCCAGCGGGGGTAGCGATGAAGTTGCGGAAGTGAGGGCGGCATTTGGCCGAATGCGCAGCAGCTTATATTCCATTCAGCAGCAGCTTCTGGAATCGGAGAGACTGGCCACAATCGGGCGCATGGCGAGCTCAATTTCCCACGACCTGCGGCACTCCCTGGCGGCGATTATGGCCAACGCCGAGTTTCTCAGCGCCAGCGAACGCAGCAGCGCGGAGCGCGAGGAGCTTTACAGCGAGGTGCGTGCCGGAGTAGACCAGATGACCGATTTGCTCGATTCACTGCTGGAGTTTTCCCGCAGCCGCGAATCGCTTCGCCTGTCGCAAGCTTCGCTGGAAGAGATTGTGCACCGGGCAGTGCAGTCCGTGAAAGCGCATCCGCAGTTCCATGACGCCGACATTCGGGTCAAGTGCGAGGGCAACAGCGAGGGATTCTTTGAGCCTAAGAAGCTGGAACGGGCATTCCAGAATCTGGTGCGGAATGCCTGCGAGGCTTTGCCGCGAGAAGCAGGCAAAGTTGAAATCCTGATCCACGAAGCCGCAGCTGGCCTGGAAATTCGGGTTGCCGACAACGGGCACGGCATTCCGGAATCGAACCGGGAGCGTATCTTCGAGCCTTTCTTCAGCCAGGGAAAAGAGAATGGAACCGGGCTCGGACTTACAATCGTGCAAAAGATCGTGCAAGACCATGGCGGAGACGTGCAAGTGGAGCATACATCGCAGCAGGGGAGCACCTTTTTAGTTTTTCTTCCTCGAGCCAGGAGCTCCCAAGCGGCGACGGATCAGGTCAGGGTTGCGATTCAATAAGGAAATGGTGGCGCTGTTGTCCGTGCGCAGGAATGCTCGAGGTCCGTTGCAGGCCACGGGTGATTCAGCATGAATTGATCTCCTTCCGGGAGCTATAAGCATGCCGCTCAAAACAGGTGTGAAGTGGATGGCAGGCCTCATAATGGTTATGACCTTCGCCGGATGGGGTTGGGCTCAGGCCGGCACTCCGCCGCAGCAGGCTGCTGATAGCGCCGGGTTGACCGAGGCAGTGAAAGAACTTCAGCAACAGGTGGCTGAGTTACGCGCCGCGGTTGCTGAGGTGCACGAAGAGGCAGAACAGTACCGCCAGGAGACGCTCGCCCTCCGGCGGGAACTTGAGGCTCGCGCGGCGGAACATCGGGAACGGGAAGCAACCCAGAACTCAGCCCCTCTGCCTTATGGCAATGCTGCCACGCCGTCCCAGGAGACTGCGCCGGCTGCCGCGTCATCTCAAAAGAATTCCACCGTTCAGAATCCTCAGCATGACAGAACCCAGAAGTTGGAAGAGGAATACCGGCTGCTAACAGGCGAACTGGCTGAGCAGTACCAGACTAAGGTGGAAAGCGCGTCCCGCTATCGGGTACGACTGTCCGGCGTTGCGGTATTTAACTTGTTTAGCAACTTCGGCACGGTAAACAGCGTGGACATTCCCACCATCGCTGAAGAAACGCTGCCGGGCCAGACGCATGGAAGCTCGGGAGCAACCTTCCGTCAATCGCAGCTGGGATTGTCGGTGATGGGGCCAGATTGGGCAGGAGCACATGCGCGAGGAGACATACAGTTCGATTTTGCCGGAGGATTCCCGAACACGCCCAGTGGGGATACGTTTGGCTTAGCGCGCGTCCGTACGGGAACCGTGAGGCTCGATTGGGCAAATACATCACTGATAGGCGGACAGGATGCTCCCCTATTTTCTCCGCTTTCTCCCACGTCAATCGCGACCCTGGCAACTCCTTCGCTGGCGTACATGGGCAATCTGTGGACGTGGGTGCCACAATTGCGAGTCGAGCATCGGGTAGCGCTCTCGGAAACCTCGAATTTTTCATTTTCGGCGGGAGTTCTGGACTCGCTGACTGGCGAAC
Source organism: Terriglobales bacterium (assembly GCA_035278025.1). Lineage (GTDB taxonomy): Bacteria > Acidobacteriota > Terriglobia > Terriglobales > Acidobacteriaceae > JAICWP01. The sequence goes on from DATEJK010000100.1 coordinate 88,571, forward strand.
CGCCCAGCGGGACCTTTTACCGCGGCCCCCAGGCGGGGGAGTCGTCGCGGCAACCGGGCTATAGCACGCGCATGTCCTGGACGGCCAGAGTTTTCGGGCAGCCGATGATTTTGGGCACAGGCGGTTACTATGGCCGGCAAGACTGGGGTTTTGGACGCAACGTGGATAGCTGGGCAGGAACAGCCGACTGGACCATTCCCCTAGGATCGCTGTTCAGCGTGCAAGGAGAATTTTATCGTGGACGCGGATTGGGAGGTTTCGGGGCAGCGGGCGACCGAAGCGTCGTGTTTAGCGGCCCGCCCAGCGTCAGCACAAGCCAGGTGCGAGGGTTGGACGTGATCGGCGGCTGGTCGCAACTCAAATTCAAGCCGGAGCCCAAACTTGAATTCAACGGCGGCTTTGGCCTGGACAACCCTTTTGCCTACGAACTGCGCGATTTTGCCTACGGGCAAAACTCGCCCTACGGGCAGTACTACCTGGACGCCGGTCTAGCCCGGAATTCGGGCTACATGTTCAACACCATTTATCGGCCACGTTCTGACCTGCTGTTCTCGTTGGAGTACCGCCAGATCCGCACGTTCGAAATAAATGCGAGAAAGCAGCATGCCGGACAAGTCAACCTTGTGATGGGAGTACTGTTCTGAGATGTTAACTCGAGTCATGCGGAGAATGGGCTGGTGGGCTCTGGCAGCGCTAACGCTTGGGCCGGGGTCGGCCTTGGGTCAGGGTACAGTCCGGGGCCAGGTGTTGCTCCTTGATCACGCCAGGAAACATTCTCGACACGACAACGGGAATGTAGTGCTGTGGCTGACCCCAAAGAACCAGCCGATTCCGCACTCGCAGCTGCTGCGAGATTTCAGAACTACCGGGCCGCTACGACTGGTGCAGCGGGACAAGGCTTTCCATCCCCATATCCTGGTTGTGCCAGCAGGAGCAGTGGTCAATTTTCCCAATGGCGATCCGTTCTTTCACAATGTATTTTCTCTGTTTGAGGGAAAGCGGTTCGACCTGGGTCTGTATGAAGCGGGCACGAACCGCCGGGTTCATTTCGACAGGCCCGGCATCAGTTACATATTCTGCAACATTCACGCGCAAATGAGCGCCGTAGTGATTGCGCTTAACACTCCCTATTATGCCGTTTCACGAAAATCAGGGGACTACAACATACCCGACGTGCCGCCCGGGAGCTATGAACTGCAAGTGTGGTACGAGGGGTCCACTGCCGAAGTGTTGAAAGCTTTAACCCGCACCATCACCATTCCGGAGACGGGCGCCTCGCTTTCCGCCATTCAGATTGTGGAAAACACTTCGCTTGTGCCCCACAAGAACAAGTACGGCGAGGACTACGATCCGGGCACCTACGATCCGCTTTACCAGCAGCAACAGAATGACAAATAACGGCGGAAGGGCGATGGTAGAGTATCGCACCGAAAAATGAAGCCACTGTACGTTACAAGGGTAGCGCGCCGGCGTTGGCCGACCGGTTGGCGGAGAGAGAACCCGGGGCCGTTCCGTCCTGGTCCGCTCGTTGCATGATCTGGTAGTAACTGCCCTGTTTAGCCCAGAGCGCCGCGTGGCGGCCGCGCTCCACAATTCTTTTACCTTCTACAACCAGAATCTGGTCGGCGTGTTGCACCGAAGCTCGCCGGTGAGTTGCAATGAACGTGGTGCGCCCTGCCATCAGGCTGCGCAATGCCCTTTGCACCAAGAGCTCCGATTGCATATCGAGGCTGGACGTGGCCTCATCCAGAATAAGCACCCGAGGATCGGCAACAATCGCACGGGCGATCGCGATGCGCTGCCTCTCGCCGCCAGAAAGCTTCACCCCGTTTTCCCCGATGGGTGTGTCGTAGCCGCGGGGGAGATGAGACGCAAAAGCATCCACGTAGGCAGCACGGCACGCCGAGAGCACCATCTCTTGAGAAGCCTCCGGACAGCCAAACAGCACATTTTCGTAAATCGTGCCCTCAAACACCGTTCCTTCCTGCAGAACAATTCCCAGCAACCGGCGATAAGATTGCAAGGTGATGGTAGTCAGATCAATGCCATCCACCATGACACGACCGGAAGTAGGCTCGTAGAATCCGGCGAGCAAGTTGATGATCGTGGATTTCCCCGCTCCCGACAAGCCGACCAGGGCGGTTACTGTTCCTGGCGGTGCGACGAAACATACGTCCAGCAGAGCCGGCTCGGTCCCGCCATAGCTGAACGATACGTTTTCAAAGGCGATTTCACCCTCGCACCGGCTCAACACAAGAGAACGCCTGCTGGACTCCGGTTCCGCCGGCAATTCCATGACTTCCCGGGTGCGTTCCAGGATGGCAACGGCATCGGTGAACTGAGCTCCCGCACGGGTTAGCTGAACTACGGGCGGGACAAGAAATCCGACGAAAACAAAATAGGCAACCACAGTTCCCACGCTCATACCCGATATCAGAACCGCGCTGCTTGCCAGGTAAGCCAGCAAAGCGATCACCAGTCCCGTCAGCAGGGTGGTAATGAAGGCGACCATGGCGTGAAGGTCGGCGGAGCGCAGCAGGTTTGAAGAGAGCCGGCGCACCCGTCGCTCGAACGCCGCCTGCATCCGTGACTCAGCACTGTATGCTTTGACTACCCGCATTCCGCGCAGCGATTCCGCCAGAAAGCTCCCTATTTCGCCCTGGATCTGCATGCGCTGCCTGAGCAGGGGGCGCATGATCCGCATCAATTGCGCAACAGCGATAGCAAACAAGCAGGCGCACGCCAGCACCACGGCGGTAAGCCGCGGGCTGATGTACACCAGGATTGCCAGCGTGACCAGCACCGTCAAAATGCTTCCTGCCGATTCCACTAAGCCTGGCCCCAGCAGGTTTCGAATTCCTTCGAGATCGTTCATGATCCGGGAGTGCCACAGCCCGCTGGGGCTCTCTTCATAGTCACGCAAGCACAACTGGGTAATGTGGCGATGAAGCTGCAGCCTCATTTCCGCCACCAAGCTTTCATTAGCCCTGGCGCTCAGTCGGGTGCGAAAGTACTCGGCTGTGGCTTGCACCAGGGTTGCACCGGAAATAACGCCGACCAGCGGAAGCAACGCCCAACGCTGCCCGCCGCGCAGAACATTGTCCACCAGAAAACGCGAGGAAGCGGGTAACACCAAGCTGGCGAGGCGAGCCACACACATCAGAGCCAGGCTCAGCCAAAGCAACCGCCTTTGCGGAGCCGTCAACGCGGCGATCGTGTGCCATGTCCACGAACGTCTCATTGCGTTACCGTTGCCAGCCCCTCATATCGAACGGCTTCTTTCGCTGCCGCTAAGCGGCGCTGCCAATTCGGCTTTTCCCTGAGGTAGCGCCACCCTTCACGGATGTGAAAAGCCAGTCGCTGAACGGCATAGCGATATTCCGCCAACCGGGCGGCCCAACTGCGTCTGGGTTCAGCCGGGTTCAGTTGCGTTGCAGAGTGGGGCCAGTGTACGGGCAACAGGCGCTGCCGCTGCAGGCGCTGCCATCGATTTCTGCCCATGAAGTCAGGGAAAAGAAAGAGGCTCAACTTGCTGCCGGGAAGGTTGTGCATTGCCCATTGCTGTCCATAGCGGTTTACCCACAGTCTGAGAACTGGATAATCGCCATTTATTTGTGGAGCCTCCGCCCCGAAAATAGTTGCGGCCAGCAATGTGACCAGGTGGACCGCCTTTCCTATGTATTCTCTCTCTCCGATCCTGTCTTGCACCGCGCGCCAGAAGACGAGTTCAGATCGCATACTGTGCAGAAAGCTGGCAATCTCGTACAGCCACGCCAACCGAAGCCAGAATTGCAAAACATGAGAAAGCACGTGCGTGCATTGGTGGATAAACTGGTCCTCGGGGGAAAGAACTGGAAATACGAGGCCGGCGACCTGATGTGATTGGCATCTCGTCCAGATGTCCGGTAACTGTTCCAACTTCGCCACATCATTGTTGTCCCAAACCGAGGGGTGGAGTTCCACCGAAGAATTCAAGCCGGCTTTGTAGATATCCTTCCTTCGGGGCAGGTCGCCGGCGCGCCGGGTGAAGGTAAAACTGGCGGGAGCGCTGTGCGCCCGCGAATACCCCAGGACACGCAGGACATCGCCGGCAAGATGGACGTCTTCTTCCGCGACCAGATAATCAAGATCGCATTGATGGCGGGATGCCGGGTCAGAACAGTATTCCGGTACGAGAGAGTAACCTTTCAGCACGGCAAAATCCACGCCGCTACTGTCAAACCGGTGGTGTATAAGACGCATCTCCTCCAAAAATCTGCTGGATCGTTCACGGTTGTCCTCGCGGTTCCGCTGCAGGCGGACGAGTATGGGCGGAGGCAGGACGCCGGTGCCGTCTAAGCCCTCGAGATGCTTGAGAAAGTAAAATGCCAATCCGCTGGCATCGAGCCAGGGCAACAGCTGCTGCCAATCTCGAAGCCTGAAGCTATCCAGTAGCGCTACTGGGAAGGGTTTGTCGTACCGCAAGAACTCGATTACTTTTTGTTTCAAGCGATCAGCCATCGCATGCCTCAGGGGGTCGCATCGGCGCGATTCAAAGGCACACGCACGGGCGAGGATGCGGGCAGAACTGCGGGCGGCTCCTCGCGCAACAGCCACGAGAGCACTTTGTGAAGAATTTGTCTCAGTTCCGTGTCTGTGTGCGAGGCAGCAACAAAGGTGACGGCCCGCTCAAGGTTACGGTCGCACGCTGTAAACGAGTGCCCACCCAAGTTCAGGAATGACAGAGCATGAATGTTTAAGCCGCTTGTCGGGCTTTCGAGTGCTGGCCAGTCGGGTTCTTCCTGGATAGTCCAGCAGATGCCCGACTGGCATGACACGCCGCGGAATTCTGCTATGGACCGCAATGCCCTTGTAACGCGCTCGGAGTTGGTTGCAACCTGAACCGCTCGTCCGCGGTAGGAGAGTTGTTGCTGCTCCGGCAGCGGGGCAAAACGGCGTAACATATCCGGCCACTCCCGCCGCGTCATTTGCGGAGGCAAAGACGTCAATATCGGCGCAGACGGTCCCTGCTCGCAGAACCGGAGAATGCGGGTCGCGATTTCCTGCGGCGTGCCTCCGCAGCGCACATACCAGCTTTCCGCCTGGCAAAGCGCGCGAATAGTTGCGAGTTGCGTAGCGCGGTGCTCCGCCAGACATCCGGGCAGCCTCTCCAGGGTGCGCTCAAAATATCCCGCGATTTCATTGCCGGCAAGACGCAGGACTTCAAAGCCGGCTCCGGGCTGCCTGTCGAGGAGAAATATTCTCCCTGGACGGCAATAGGGGGCATACCTGCTCCCGTATTCTTCGGGACCGATTTCGAAGGCGAGTTCGCCATTGAGATGCATCACCGGAATGTGGGTGCGGAACTCGGGAAAATGGGCTACAGAATCGGGGAGCAGCTTTATTTTTGTCGGCAGTCCCCAGGCCAGAACTTCCGACCCCCGGCAGGAGAAGTAGGTCCAATCATCGGAGATGAAATCCAGTCCACGACGGGCCAATTCCAACGACAGGGTTGATTTCCCCGCTCCTGATTCACCGGTGATCAGCAGGCCCTCGCCCTTATACTGCAGGCAAGCGCAGTGCAGGGCGGTAACTCCAATCGGGGCGGCGGTAATGCCCAGCAGAATGGGGAAAATCACCCGCTTCCAATAGCCGGCGTCCTGGGCGGTGGTAAAAGAGAACCGGCCGATTACCTGGCGAGCTTGCAGATTGGTGAGCATGGAATCACCGGGGCCGTAATCGGCAAAGACCAGGTGATCCCGGCCGCGAAACTGCGGGACCTCCCATCGAGGGAGCGCGGCAGATTCTGAGTCAACGTAGATCTCTACATTCAGATCCACGAGGCCACAGTCGCTCCGCACCGGGAAGGTGTCCGCTGCCGCCTGAAGCACGGCGGCACAGTTGGAGCGGAGCCGCCATGCGGAACCAGCCGCGCTGAAATTCCTGTGCAAAGGCAATTCAGGATTTTGGACCATGCCAGCTCGTCTCCAGCTCAGACGCCGCTGCGGATGGGAGGTTACGCGATTTTCAAAGGCGGGGTTCGGCACAAATCAGCAACTGGTACGCAAATAACCCGGGCCGCAGGTCCGCGAGCAGTTGCCACGCCGGCCGGAAGTGCCCGCTCAGTCTGCCCCCAATAACGGGATGAGACTTCAGTACGCGGTAGCCGGCCTCCTGAATCATGCAACGCGCCGAATAAAAAGTGAAAAAGCGCAGGTGGGTGGCATCCAGGGTGCCCACCGGCTGGTAATTGAACTTTCCGAACGCAATTTGCAGGCGGGTCAGCCAGTGGACGACATTGGGCAGGCAGATCACCACGTAGCTTCCACTTCGCAGCAGAGGACGAACTTGGCGCAGCACTTCGCAGGGTTTGACCAGATGTTCCAGCACATCTCCCATCAGAGCAACGTCAAATTCCGGCTTGAGACCGGCGAACCAGTCAGCGGAATTCAAGTCTCTGTTCAGCACGGTCGCGCCGGTTGCCCTGGCCGCCGCAGCTGCTTCATCATCTTTTTCGATAGCAGTGACGGCACAGTTCTGCCGCAGCAGATGACGCGTGATGTATCCCGTTGAACAACCCAGTTCCAGGACTCTTTTCCCCGCTCCAACGTAGCTCAAGAGCAGGGAATTTCTGTGGAAACGGTCAGGATTATCCAGCTTTTCGTAGCGGGCGCTGCGAAGTTCCTCGGTCCATAGATTGGTTCGGCACTCAGGCATTCACAGCTCCCCGGGTGCGCTGGTGCATGGTCCACAGCAGCGGAAATGCGAGCAGCAGGTACAGAGTAGGAGGCAACAGCGCGGCTGCGTCGGAACCCGTGGCATAACCCTTGGCTGCATTGACTGTGACCAGAACCAGGGCGACGAGTATCCATGGAGCCACTATGCTGCCAAAGCTTCTTAGCTTTAACAAGGCTGACATTGGGGCCACCACCGCAAACATGGCCAGCAGGTAGAGAAAATTGGCCAAGCTCGATATGTAAGCGACATCCGTCAATTGCGGGTCGCCCAGGGCGAGCAGCAACATCAGCTTGGTGAAGAGTACCGCTCCCTGCAGCAGCAGACACCGCGTCACTCTTCCCATGACGATTAATCTCACGCTGATCAACTGTCCGAGCACCAGGGGCGCCAGGCCGAGGCAAACAATGCGGGCGGCAGCAATGCCCGGGGCGTAGCGCGGCAGAATTACCGGCACCACCGCCGGCAACAGTAAGAATCCCAATCCCAGGAGGGCCGCCAGCGCATAGGAGAGGGTCCGGGCTGTACTTAACAACAGCCGCGTGATTTCGTCGGCAGAGTGACCGGTCGCGGCCACCGCGCTGGCGGCAGGAAACAGCACCTGCAACACGGCGTCGGCCGTGTTGTAAACCAGGCTGGAGACCAGCAGGCTAACCCCAAACAGCCCCAGTGCCAGCATTCCCATCCGCCAACCGATAAAGGCGCGGTCCAGCGTGGTGAGGAACACGAACATCATCGTCCACAGCAACAACTGGAGCGCTTTTCCCAGGTCCCTCCAACAGGGCCCCGCCAGAAGATAGGCTAAGCGGATTTTCTGCCGGAAAATGAAGTACAGAGCTGCACAAGAGCCCGCCAATGCATAGGCCAGCAGGACGCCAGTGAGGTGCTTCCACCAACCCAGGCCCGCAACCAGCGCCAGAGTGCAGCATGCATACAGGGTCAGGTAGAGGCTCAATGCCGAGAAACGCCGGTAAGCTCGCAGCCAGTAATTCACAAAAACGAATAGCTCTTGGGACAGCACCAGCAGTGCCAGCAGCATAATCTGCACTGCGGTCACCCCGGATGGCCGCCAAAAGAGTCCTGCCAGCCCTATTAACGCAGCGGCAAACACACAGTTGGTCATGGAAAGGGAAAAGGCGAAATTTGTAACCTGCTCCGCTGCTTCACCGTCCTTAGCAGCCAGCAAGAATGGCACCTCTTTCTGCATCAGATTGATGCTTCCCAGGTGCAGTTGAGCGCAGTAAAAGAGCACGACTGCAAACAGGCTCCACATCCCATACTCGCTGGGAACAAGGAAGCGGGCTACAACAAAACCCGTGATTGCTTGCATCACCTGTGCCGCACCGAAGGAAGGAACGAGACGTGCTGCGTGGACCCAGTGGCTGCCGGCGAGGTCCTCCGAGTTTTCTACGGCAACCTGCATTGTGGGTGATGGGATGGCTGGGCAAAACCTGAGCGATTCGGGACGGGTTCACCCTAGCCGCACTGACTGCTAGACCAGCACATGGATACAGTAAATTCGCCGATGGAGACTGCAGGCATAACCAAGTCGGCGCATCCGCATGCTTTGTGGCCCCGTGTTGGCGTTGTGGTGCTTAACTGGAATGGCCGCGAGGTCCTGGGGGAGTGTCTGCGTTCGCTTGTTGACTCCAGCTATCCCGCTCTGGATATCGTCGTTGTGGATAACGGATCATCCGATGGGTCCGCCGAATTTGTAGCGACTGAGTTTCCGAACGTTGACCTGATCCGCAATGCCGGGAACGCCGGATTTTGCGCCGGCAATAACCAGGGTGTGCGCAAGCTCCTGCAACGGAAATGTGATTATTTCCTAATCCTCAACAATGACACGGTTGTGAATGAGGAGTGCGTCGGACGGCTGGTGGCGCGAGCCGAATCCGCAAAGGACATTGCCGCGGTTTCCCCGAAGATTCTTTTCTGGCAACCTGGCGATCGCATCTGGTTCGCGGGCGGCACTTTCAATTTCTGGACGGGCCGCAACGGTCACATCGGCTATCGCAAGCTCGACCTGGCACGGTGGAATAGGCCAAAGGCAATAGACTTTATTTGTGCTTGCGCCATGCTGGTTTCCCAACGGGCCTGGCAGGAAATAGGCGGCTTCGATGAGCTGTTTTTTCGTTCCGCTGAAGATCTGGATTGGTCTTTGCGCACCCGTCGGGCCGGGTACCGCCTGCTTTATGAACCGGAGGCTGTGGTCTGGCACCGCGAGTCTTTCGACATACTGCACAACGACGGTCCAGCCCGCCAGATGTACTTCTATACGCGCAACCAGCTAGCCGTGATGTGGAAGCACGGCAAAGTGCGGCACTGGTTAACCTTCCTGCCATATTTCGGGTTGCGCTGCCTGCAACGAATGCTGTGGGCTAAAGGCGATTCGCAAATGCTGCGCCAGATCTCCCGCGCATGGAAGGATTTTCTGGCGCTAGTGCCTAGACTGCAACGCTGGCCGCGGCATGCGCATCCGGTTTCCAACATTGGCGCTCCCTGTGAGCAATGGCAACGTGCATGGAGGGAGCGTAACCTGCCGCGAGAAGTTGAACTGTGCCGCCATCGCGAGTTGCGGCAGCACCTGGCCAATGAATTGGCAGCCATTTCCAATCCTGTGATCGTGGAGGCGGGATGCGGGAACGGCGCCTGGGTCGCTCACCTTCAGCAATCTCGAAACCGCGTACTTGGAGTGGACAACTATGTCCCGGCCCTGCAGGAGTTGAAGCGGCACTTCCCGCAAGCCATGGCGGTTGCCGCCGACGTGCGCCGCATGCCCTTTCCCGACAACTTCGCCGATGCCTGTATCTCGTTAGGCGTGGTGGAACACTTTCCCGCCGGTCCGCAGCAGGTCTTGAGTGAGATGCAGCGCATTCTGCGGCCGGGAGGACTTCTGTTTCTGACCGTGCCCTACTACAACTGGCTGCGGCGCCTGTTCATACATCCGCTGCGAGCCGGTTACATGGCCCTGCAAAGGCGGGTGCGCCGCCGGCCGCTGCGCTTTGTGGAGTACCGTTTCACGCGACACGGCATAACCCGCGCTGTTACGGAAGAGGGATTGCAGGTATTGGCGGTGGCAACCGATGAATATGATGCGCGTGAGCCAAATCTGGGCTTGGGCCTCTACGTAGATTTACCGGCATTCCGCGGAAATTATCCGGGAGAACTAAACCGGCTTGGCCGCCTGGTGCGAACACTCGGAAATGGCATTAATCCATGGTGGATGAGCGGCGGAATCCTGGTGGTGGCACAAAAGAGGACAGCCAACACTAATGCCAAATCCGCCCGCGAGCTATTGTCCGCCGGCCTGGTGAAATGAATATTCTGTTCTTATCGGCGCACTTGCCCTCGCCTCACGCCCGGCAAGCCGGACAAAAAATCAGCTACTATCTCTGCCAGTTTCTTGCCCAGCGCCACTCCGTGCAACTGCTGGCCCTTTGCCCGGACAGCGAACCTGAAAATTGCGGCGCTGATTGTGCCCAGACGTTCGCCTCCCGTACCGTCATCCCCGTCACCGCAGCCTCGCGCCTGCTCGGCATTGTTCGATCGCCCTTTTTGCCCCTGTGTGTCTCGGTCAGGAAGCATACCCGCTTCCGACGCGTGCTTGCTTCCGCAATGCGGAACAAAGCCTTCGATGTGATTATTTTTGACCATATGGCCATGTGGCAGTATGCGGGTCATGTGCCCTCGACCGCTATTCGGACCGGCATCGCTCACGATGTGCTTTCGCAGCTCTGGGCCAGGAAGGCGGACAGTAATGGCGGCCTGGCAGCGCGGCTGGAAACGCGACGGCTACGCAATTGGGAGCGGGCCGCCATCGGCGACCTGGACCTGATATGCGCACTCAGCGCCAAGGATTCTCAGCTCATAGCGGAGTTGGGGGATGGCCTGCCACGCTGCGTTCTGCAGCCGTGGTTCTCGCGAGCGCCTGACTCGGATCTCCCTGCTGCGCCCGGGGCGGAGCCAGCCCTGATCTTTACCGGCGCATTTGACCGCTGCGAGAATATTGACGCGGTGAAGTTTACGGTTGCTGAGATTCTCCCGCAGGTCACCCGAGCGGTGCCACAATCCACATTTTATTTAGCAGGCGCCAGCGGTGAAACACTGCCACGGCAAGTGGCGCGACATCCCGCGGTTCGAGTTGCGGGATTTGTGCCCGACTTGCTGCCCTTCCTTTTGCGCATGCAAATCGCCCTGCTTCCCCTGCGCTTGGGAGCGGGCATCAAAACTAAAGTGTTGGAATGCATGGCGGCGGGCTTACCGGTGATCACGACACCGGTTGGAGCCGAAGGCATACCGGGGCAGGATGGTGTCCATTTTCTGATTGGCCGGACAGCTGAGGAACTCGCCGGGCACGCTATTCTTCTGCTCCGCAACCAACCTTTGCGCCATCGCATAGGCGAAAGCGCCAGGCAGTTTATCCGGATTAATTATGATTTTGAAAGATCCGCCCGGGAATTCGAGCGCATGTTGATGCAGCGCGTTAGCCAGCGGCAATTGGAAACGATGCGAATGAACGCTCCTGCGACGAAGAGCGAGTCTGGTATTGGCGCTTCGCGCGCCAGGCAGATACCCCGCGGTTGAGAAACGCTGTTGGATGCTGCGCGATTGCCAGGGAAATTCCGCGCATTAACCAGAAAAGCGCCAAGAGTTGCCATACCGCAAGCGAATTCTCAGCCAAGCTCTCCAACAGGATGGCGCCAGAGGCACAGAACAGGGCGGCACGCAGGGGCTGCAATTCGGGAATCGATGCCAGCCTCGGGCGGAAATCCGTGCGTAGGGCAGCGCCCACAAGGACCAGAAATGCCGCCAGGCCGAACACTCCCAGTTCGGTCAGATTCTGTACCACGGAATTGTGAATTGAAAACTGAGCCATGGGATCGGCGAGGGCGCGATCCGGGTAGTTTCGCATGCCTATGCCAAACCAAGGGCTCGTACAGAACAGGGACAAAGCTTCGTGGTCGGTAATCCAGCGCATATGGACTGTAGCCAGGTTTCGCGAGCTTCTCAGTTCAAGCCTGTCCATCAGGGCCATGCTCTCGGGCAACGATGCCGTGGACCCCACATCTGGCGGGGCAAAGCGAAAATGAAACAAGGACAGCGAGATCACCACTGCTGCGGCACACACCAGTGCAGTCCATGCACGCCGCCGGCCTTCGACTAAGGCTATAAAAAGTGCAGAGGCCAGGAAAAAGGCCAGAATCGGTGTCCGTGTGCTGGTGAGCGCGATCCCTGCCGCCAGCATCAGGTACCACATTAGCGCTATGCCGAGCTTGGGGGCCGTATCCGCGCGAACATAGCGTAGCAGGGCAAACGGCGCTGCCACGTTGAGCACCGAACCGAGGTAGCTGGGGTGTACCCAATTTCCCGCCAGGCGCCCGCGCCAGCCCCAGCCCACGATCCACCACAAGTCTTCCCTGCGGTACAGGACTGTTAGCGCTCCACGTATGGACGGGAAAGCGACCGCCTGCAGGATTGCAAACAGGACGGTAGATATGGCGAGCGCAACCAGCACGTTCAGGCAAAGCTCGAGTTGACGGCGGTTACGTAGAAAAAAATGGGGGAATAAAAGGAAACAGAAGCCCAGCGAAACTTCTATCAGTCCGCGAGTCCAGTGCAAATGCGAAACACTGTGCCACCCTGACAGGCAAACCGCCAGGAGGTACCAGGCTACTGGAAACACAAGAGGAAATCTCCGCAAGCGGCGAAAATGTACAGCCGCGAAGCCCGCGAACAGGAGCATGCTCCCGCCCACAAGGATCAATGACGGCGGAACCACTGTACTTCCGCCAACGCTGAACTCGCCGAACAGTCCCAGGTAGATGGCCGGCAGCACGATGAAGCAAAACAACTTCCAGGCATGACGGTGCATGGTTTTTGATACGCCCGAAATGAGGCTCGCAGATGCGGTCATTGCCACAAGCGGAAAAAGTAACCAGTGGACAGTCCCAGAGGTCTGTTTCCACTGCTGTAGGAAGGACACCAGGCTTACGCGAAGGCTACACAAAATTTGTGCGTGGCCGAAGTACCTATTCGGGCCATGGCAGGAGGCGTCTCGACTGCCCGCCACGGAGTGGTTGTGTTAAGTACTGTTGCCTCTAAAGAGCATTCTGGTACGATCGCGGAACTCGACCACCAAGGGCACCGGTTTCAGGCGCGGCAAATTTGGGCGGAACAGCTGCGCTGGGCGCTTTTCTTACTTTTGCTGTTGTCAGTAGCAGCGGCTCCTTTTGCGCCCCATTTCGTCCAGCTTGTTTCGCGAGTTGCTTTGGGATGCTGGATTGCCCGTCTACTCTTGATCAGGCAGGGAGTAAAAGGCAAGCCTCTGTTCCTTCCCTTTCTCACTTTCTTGGGTATTGCAGGGTTGTCGGCGTTGTCTTCTTATGATCCCCTGCTCAGTTGGACCCGCATGGGGTGGTTCGGTATGGGGGTACTGATCCTGATTGTGCCCGATGTAGTCCAAAGCAGGCGAAATTTGAAACTGCTGATCCTCGTTCTTCTGGTTTCCAGTTCAATCAGCGGTATACGCACGGCCTGGCAATACACCGTGGGCATCGGCACCAAACTGGTCAATGTGCGGCGAGACTGTCCTCTAGCCGGCGATGGACTGTGGTCCGGCGACATGATCCAGAAGATCAATGGGCATCGCACCCGCACACCGAGCCAGTGGCGTCGCGCGCTGCAAATCACCCGGCGAGATCAGAAGCTTATGCTCCAGGTCGCGCGCAGCTACCCTCTGCAACATTTTGAGGTCGTAATTGAACGCGCCCACATGGACGGCTGGTTGGCTGATCCGACGGCTTCGGTTGCGCGCGCCACTCCCTTGCGCGCCCAGGGCGGCTTCTACAACTCGATTCCCTACGCCGGTCTGCTCATGGTGCTTGGCGCTTTGTCCTGGGGGCTGTTCCTCACCGCGCCTACTCTGCCAAGCCGGGTGGCGCTCGGCAGCCTGACCGTTCTATTGGCGACCAGCTTGTGGTTAACCGTGACGCGCGCCTATATAGTCGCCTTGCTCATATCGGTTCTTCTCATGCTTTCGCAAAGCGCGGGGCAGAAGCTGCGCAGGATCTCGCTTCTAGCCATCATGCTGGCTGTTGCCGGTACGCTGGCCTGGACGCGCCAGGCCCGCGATCTGCCGGACTGGTACGGCGAACAAAATCAGGCCCGCATCATGATGTGGGAAGACAGTCCGCGCCTGATCCTCAGGCATCCTGTGCTCGGAATTGGCTGGGACAGCGTTTTCTCACACGGCCTGCAATGGAACCTGCAAGCATACAAGGCCTATCCCGACAAACTGAGCCACTTTCATTCCACGCCCATCCAGATCGCGGTTGATTGCGGCATTGTCGGCTTGGCGGCCTGGGCCTGGCTGCTTGTTTCCTGCGGGCGCCTGCTGGTGCGTAACCTGGAGCTTTCCCGCAAACAGGACTGGTTCTCGCGGGGGTTGGCCTTGGGGTTGTTGGGAAGCGCCGCAGGTTTTGTGATCGCGTCCCTGGTGCACTACACACTGGGCGATGGGGAAGTCATGGGAACGCTGTGGTTTTTGATGGGATGCGCCGTGGCTCTGCATGCCCAGCTACAAGGTGCCGTTGCACCCGACTGATGTTCAATACGCGTTCTTCTGCGAAAACAGCTGGCGGATAGTCAGCACGATAATTCGGAGATCGAAGGCGAAAGTCCAGTTTTTCAGATAGTAGAGATCGTGCTCGACTCGCTCAACGATGGAGGTATCGCCCCGCCAACCGTTGACTTGCGCCCACCCCGTAATCCCAACCTTCAGATAATGGCGCGTGCTGTATAAAGACACGGTCTGCATAAACTGCTCAACAAAATACGGCCTCTCCGGCCTGGGGCCGACCACGCTCATTTCGCCCCTAAGAACATTGAAGAATTGGGGTAGTTCATCCAGGCTGGCAGCGCGCAACCAGCAACCAATCCTGGTACGCCGGGGATCATCGCGCTTCGTCCACAAAAAATCGCTTTTTTCAGGGGCCGCCGGGCTCATAGTTCGGAACTTGTACATGCTGAAGGTTCTGCCATTTAGGCCAACCCGCTCCTGAACAAAAAGGACCGGGCCGCGGGAAGTCAGCTTGATGGCAAGCGCGATCAGCAGCATCAGGGGGGCGGTCAAAATGATAGCCAAAGCGGCAAAGCAGAGGTCGAAGGCCCGCTTGCCGACCACATAGGTAAGCGACTCGACAGGAAGGCGTTGTTCGAGCCCGCTTGTCCCGGCGCTCACGAGACCACGGCTCCGGTCGCGATCCGACTGGAGCCGCTGGACGCCATTTCCAGCGTCTTGAAGTACTCCAGGTTGTAGTAGGCGGGATTGTCCCAATCCTTGAACGCATCCAGATGGACAAAGAGGTGCTGCACGATGCTACGGATGTCGTCGCGCGGATGAAAGCTGAGCACGTTGGCCGCCCTTTCGATGCTCACCTTGTAGCTGCGGAATTCATCCATGTGCTTGATGCATAGGCGAGGGCGAATTCCTACCTGCGCCTCCACCTCGAGCTTTACCAGGTCCGCAATTTCGCCCACTGTATAGTTGGCGGAAGCGATGTTATAGATGCCATGCACCGCTGGCGCGCCTTCGATGGCGCGAATGTAGGCGTTGACCGCGTCTTCAACGCTCAGCACCGGCCGCCAGATGGCCGGATTGTTGACCGTAATCAACTGGTGGCGCACCGCATCCCGGAACATGGTGTTCACGATCAGGTCCAGGCGCATTCTCGGGCTATAGCCGGAGATGGTCCCCATGCGGAGAGCGATTACTGAGAAATCGCAATCCTGCAGCTGCAGTACTGCCTGTTCCCCCTGCAGCTTGGAGATGCCGTAGGGATAATGAGCCACCGCCGGGCTTTGCTCGTCGTACAGCCTGTTCTCCGTGTACCCATATACCGAGCAGGAACTGGCGTACACACAGCGGCGTACCTTGGCCTTTTTGGCTACGTATGCAAAATATGCAGGCGCGGCTGCGTTATAAATGAAGTTTTTACCCGGCGAGAACTCCGCCATGGGATCGTTCGAAAGGCCCGCGAGAAAGATGACCTGCTCATAGCCATGCAAATCGTGTACCGTCAAATCGAATAGATCTTTGCGAAGTACGCCGGCAGCACGCGGCAGGTTGTTCCCAAACCAGAAGAAGTCAACCACATCAACTTCGTAACCCCGCTCCAGCAACTTGGGAACGAGGCTGCTGCCCAGGTAACCCGCGCCGCCCGCAATGAGGATCTTCATCATCGCTTTAAACCCTCAGAAGGCGCGACGTACTGCAAACGGCTGGCCGTCGGAGACTGTAGCCATTGCTCCAGGGTCGGCGCCAGACGGTCTTTGGCCGACACTCTAACGTCGGCGACGGGCCACGGGATGCCCAGGGCAGGGTCATCCCATCGAATACCGGATTCACCCAGCTGGTTGTAAATGGCGGTGCACTTGTATTGCACCTCCGCCACTTCCGAGAGGACGCAGAAGCCTCGGGCAAAGCCGGCCGGCGCCCAGACCTGGCGGCGGTTTTCGGCGGAGGCCTCGATGCCAAACCATTGCCCCAGGGTCGGCGCGCCCGGCCTGACATCCACCGCCACCAGGTAGGCGGAGCCCACGGTCACGCGCATCAGCTTGCCCATGGGGGCGTCATATTGAAAATGCAGCCCACGTACGACTCCGCGGGTAGATTGCGAATGATTATCCTGGAGAAATTCATGTGGCAGTCCCAGGCTTCTGAACTGATCAGCTCGGAAGCTTTCCAGAAAGAAACCGCGATCATCTTGGAAGGCCTCGGGGACCAGCACCACGACTTCTCCCAGCGCTCGAGTCTCAATGTGCATACACAGCACGCAACCAGGGGACGACAATCATCCTTCGCGACCGCCGTTATTCGAACAGGCCAAACATGCTGAAGCGCCGTTTCACAGCCCGGGGGAGCCATCGTTCATTCCGGCCCAGCACCAGACCGGCGAATTTTGCTGCGTCCTGGCAAATCCCAGCACCTCTGGCGGCAATACCGTAATGATTTCCGGAAATATCCAGCTTGGCCCGGACTGAGCGCAGCCCGTCGCGGAACAGCATGGACCGATTGATGCCGCTCCAGATGTTCAGGCGGCGGTAGACTACGCCTATATCGAAGTATCGCCGGAAGAGTCGAGCAGCGGAGAACTCGTGGCTGTGATAGACCGCAGCGTCGGGTTCGTAAACGATTTTCCAGCCCGCATCCAGAATACGCGCGGCAATGGCGACATCCTCACAAACATTCATATCCTGAGGAAACCCGGTCTGCTGCCAGACTTTTTTTCGGATAGCGCAATTCACGGTCGAGAAGTGGTAATAGCGATATCCCAGCTTGGCCCGGCAGGCGGCGCTCTTCACCACGCGGGTGGGCCCGTACATTGTGTCCAGCACATCCCGCCGCTCGATGCTCGCATCCGGGCGCGCCACATGCCGGCCGTACACCGCGCCGACTGTACTGTCGGCGAAATTGCGCAGCAGCGCAGCCAGCCAGGTTTGAGCACAGGGAAGAGCGTCGGCCGCCAGATAGACCAGATACTCCCCTTGCGCCAGTTCGGCGGCCAGGTTACGGGTGCGGGCATGATGAAAGGCATCGGCGGCAAGGCGGTAAAGCTTCAACGGATAACCGCTCGCTACCTGTACTGTGTCGTCACTCGATCCCGAGTCAATGAGAATGAGTTCGGGCCGCCCGGGCCAGCTCTGGGCCAACAACAAGGGCAGAGATTGTCTGATGTTGTGCGCCTCATTCCTGGCCAGTATCAGAATCGAGACAGTCGGCGCCTCTGACCGCCATACTCTCAAGCACCCTGCCCGTTCCGCGGCCAGACCCTGTTCAGCTGGTGTCGTGGGCGGGGCATAGCAAACCGGTCTGCTTCCTGTGCTCATGCCATGGGTGTTGCATCGGGACAGACACCATTGCACAGTTCCGCGTTACGTAATTTTCTTTAGACATCTTTCCTGTAACTTCTTCCGCCTGTTGGCCGTCAGACCACAACGAGCGAAATGAACTTGGCACTCAAGAAAGAATTGAACTAGACGAAGGAGCCACGGCGGTCATCAGGCGAGGAACCAGGTGCGGAACTCAAACAAGATTGTGTTCTTCTTCCCGTCGTTCTCCAGCATGGAAGCTACCGCTCCCCTGGGACTGTTGGCGATCTCTACACCCCTGTTGCGCGCCGGCTATGAAGTTCGCATCGTTGACTCCACCATAACTCCCGGTTTCAAACAGCGCGTCCTCAGTGAAGCTCGCGATGCCCTGTGCTTGGGCGTTTCGCTTGTAACCGGACCCATGATCCGGGAGACCGTGGAGATAGCTCGGGCCGCCAAAGCAGCCGACCCCTCGTTACCGGTAATCCTCGGCGGTTGGCATCCTTCGCTGTTGCCCGATCAAACTTTGGCAGCCGAATTTGTAGATATCGTGGTCTGCGGCCAGGGCGAGGACACCATGCTGGAACTCGCCCAGCATTTGCAGGCCGGCGACCCTCTGGACAATGTCCGCGGGATCGGCTTCAAGCGCGGCGGCAGGCTGGTTTTCACAGCCCCACGCCCTCTGCGCCCCCTCAGCGAAATGCCGCCCAAGGCCTATCACCTGGCGGACTTTGATGCCTATGAGCGGGTCTGCGGCCGGCGCTGGGCGATGTACACCTCCAGCCTGGCTTGCCCTTTTAACTGTGCCTACTGCACCAATGCGGGGGTCTACGGGCGCAAGTGGAACGCCTTGGGGCCTGAACAGTTCGTCGAGGAGACCCTCGACCTGACACGCCGCTACCGCCTCGAACTGCTCTGGGTGGTGGATGACAACTTTCTGGTTGACTTGGACCGCGCCCGCTTGATCGGCGAGGGGCTGGTCAGGGGCGGCGCCAACTTCAAGTGGAGCATTCAGGCCACGACTAACCTGGTGGCCCGCCTCAGCCCCGAAGACCTCAAGCTGCTTCATCGTGCCGGGCTGCAGCAGATTTGCCAGGGTGCGGAATCGGCATCGCGCAAGGTCCTCGATGCCATGAATAAGGATTTTCAGGATCTGGAATCTATTCACGAGTCGGCCGCGCGCTGCCTGCAAGCCGGAATCCGGCCTTCCTACAACATCATTTTCGCCTTCCCCGGGGAAGGCCCCGCGGAGCGCCGGGAAACAGTCCGCTTCATGATGGATATGTGCCGCCGGTATCCGGGAGCGGAATTCTGGACCAACATTTTTACTCCCTACCCGGGGGCACCGGTGATGGCCAGGGCGAAAGAGATCGGCCTGGACCTGCCCGACTCATTCGAGGGCTGGGCCGACTTCTTTCCACGTTACACGGTCCTGCCCTGGCTGAAAGGCAAGGAGCACCGGCGGCTGCAGGTGATGCGGGATTACCTGCGCATGGCATTCGATCGCGTGCCCATCGCGGCCCAGCGGGAAAACCAGGCAATCCATGCGGTGCAACGCGCCATCAGCGCGCCCGCCCGCTGGCGCCTGGATCACGATTTCTACGCTCTTCCCGTGGAGCTATGGGTCCATCGCCATTTGAAAAGCTGGAAGTCAGCGGTAAAGCCGAGCGTGGACGCCAAACGTCTGGAACCGGCTCCGGCAAGTTGCTGACCAAGGATCGCAGTGAAGAACAAAGTCGTACTTTTCTATCCTCGCTACGATGGCCCGCCGCTGAGCGCGCCCCTGTGCCTGCTGGCGCTGGCCTCGCCCCTGCTGCAATCCGGTTATCGCGTCGCCGTCATTGATGCCGCCATTACGGAGAACTACGAGGAAAGAATCGAGCGGGAGATCGCCGATCCGGAAACAGTCTGCCTGGGTATTTCGGTCCTGACCGGGCCCATGATTCACGGCGCCATCCGCGCGGCCCGCCTCTCTAAGCGGCGGCATCCCGACCTGCCCGTCATCTTTGGCGGATGGCATCCCACGCTTCTGCCCGAGCAGACTCTGCAGCCCGAATTTGTGGACGTTGTGGTCCGCGGGCAGGGAGAGTTGACCTTTGTGGAGGCTGTAGATCGCCTGGCCCGTGGCGACGGCCTGGAGGGAGTGCGCGGCACGTCGCACAAGACCAACGGCAAGGTGGTGAACGAGGCTGAACGGCCGGTAGTGAATATCAACCAACTGCCGCTTCCGGCGTATCACCTGGCCGACCACGACGCTTATGCCCGCATTTGCGGCGTCCGCAAATTAGCTTACGCCACCAGCGTCGGCTGTCCTTACGCCTGCCATTACTGCACGGACCAGGTGTTTTACAGCCGACGCTTCAACGCGCTTACGGCGGCACGCACCATCTCGGAGATGGTCGGACTGGCGCAACGTTATCGCACCGACGAGATCGCGCTCCTTGATTCCAATTTTCCCGTTGACGTACATCGTGCGGTGGCCATTGCCCGCGGCATTTTGGACTCTGGCGTCAGGTTTCGCTGGACTTTTCAGGCTTCTACCGACTTTCTTTGCCGCATGAGCGACGAAGAAGTCCAGGTGCTGGCGGCCAGCGGCGTCACCCATATGGGCTTCGGCACGGAGTCGGCTTCCCTGGAAGTGCTGGCGCTGATGAACAAAAAGCACCAGCGCATTGACCAGATGTATGAGACCGCGCGCAAGGCGGAAAGAGCCGGCATTCACCTCACGTTCAACCTCATTTTCGGTTACCCCGGCGAAACCGAGGCCGACCGCATAGAGACTTTCCGTATCATGGGCGATATCGCGCGGCAGTTCTGGAATGTCAGCTTTTCACCCAACATATTCACGCCTTATCCCGGTATCCCCATCTGGCCGCAGCTGCGGGAGTTGGGCGTGCGCGAACCGCAATCGCTCGAAGGGTGGATAGAGCTGCCGCTGGGACATAACGTTCTGCCCTGGCTGCAAGGCGAGGAATTGCGCCGCTTGCGCAGCATGATGGAGTTTTTCCTGCTGCACAACCAGATTCGCAAGGCGACGAAGAACTCGCCCTGGATGCGCGCTGGTTTGCGCCGCATGCTGACCGCGCCCGTGCGCTGGCGCGTGCGCACCAACCATCTCGCCTTCCCCTGGGAGCTGTGGTTGGCGCGCCGTGCTGAAAGGCTGGTCACGCGGCGTTCCCTGCTTACCGGCCAGCCCTTGGGCCACAGCATGGACGAGGTCTGCTGATTCAGGAGGCTATGCTTGGTTGACGTCTTGCTAACTCATTCTTACCACCTGTTCTACGACCGCAAACAGGTGCGCAAGATGCAACCCTACCCGCCTCTGGGAACACTGTACGCCGCCGCTTTGCTCCGCCAGCATGGCATTTCAGTCGCCGTCTTCGACACCATGCTGAACGATCCCGAGCAGGGCTTCGCCGCCGCACTGGCGCACCATCGTCCGCAGCTCGTTGCCATCTACGAGGACAATTTCAATTTTCTTTCCAAGATGTGTCTCGCCCGCATGCGCGAGGTGGCCTTCCACATCATTCGCGGCGCCACCGCTGCAGGCATTCCGGTGGTGGTCAACGGCTCGGATTCTTCGGACAATGCTCGCGAATATCTGCAGCGCGGCTGTGAATGCGTCCTCCTAGGCGAAGCGGAACATACCTTGCTGGAGGTTGCCCAGGCGCTGCTCGGGGCTTACTGGCCCAATTGGGACCGCATCCCTGGCATTGCTTTCTTGCGTCCGCCTGATGGGCGCATAGTGCGCACTACGCCCCGGCCGCTCCTTCGCGACCTCGACAGCTTGCCTTTGCCGGCGCGGGATCTGGTTGACCTGGAGCCCTATCGCAAGGCATGGAAGGCGGGGCACGGGTTCTTCTCACTCAATCTCGTATCCAGCCGCGGCTGCCCCTATCGCTGCAACTGGTGCGCCAAACCCATTTACGGCAATGCCTTCCACATCCGCTCCGCCGAGAGCGTTGCCAAGGAAATGAAACTGCTCAAGGAGCAGTGCGGAGCCGAGCATTTTTGGTTTGCCGACGACATTTTTGCCCTCAAACAAAGCTGGGCGGGAGAGCTGGCCGCCTCGGTGGAGCGCCTGGATGCGGCCGTACCCTTCAAAATGCAATCGCGGGTGGATCTAATGACTCGTCCCACAGTAGCCGCCCTACGCCGTGCCGGCTGCGCCGAGGTATGGATGGGAGCGGAATCTGGCTCGCAGCGCATTTTGGATGCCATGGACAAAGATACGCGTGTGGAACAGATTGCGGCCGCCCGCGAACACTTGCTCGGCCACGGCATTCGCGCCTGTTACTTCCTGCAATTTGGCTACCCGGGAGAGACCTGGGAAGACATTCAGAAAACAGTTGAACTGGTGCGCCGCACCCGCCCGGACGACATCGGCGTGTCGGTCTCCTATCCCCTTCCCGGGACGAAGTTTTATGGGCAAGTAGTTGAGCAGTTAGGAACTAAAACCAACTGGTCGGACAGCGATGATTTGGCCGTCATGTTTCGCGGCGCTTACACGGATGAGTTCTACCATGCGCTCCACGATGTGCTGCACGCGGAAGTGGAGACGTGGAGTCACGCCGCGGGTACATCACCGCCCGTGATAACCGAAGTCCGCGAATTATGGGACCGCGTCCACGCACTGGAGAAGACGTGCCGTAACCAAACCCGGACGACGGAGGCGCGCAGCGGGCTGATGGCTCCTGCCGCCCAGTTTGCCGACTAACATCACATGGATCTTCTACTCACTCACGGCTACTTCTTGCGGGAGGACCCTAAGGAACTCCAGATTATGAAGCCCTACCCGCCCCTCGGGATCCTGTATCTCTGCTCTCACCTGCGGCAGAAGGGCTTTGCGGTTGAAGTCTTCGACAGCACATTTTCCACTTATCAGGATCTGCTGTTTCTGCTGGAGCACACTCCACCCTCGGTCCTCGGCATATACGCCAACCTGATGACGCGCTCCACGGTGGTGCCTATCATCAAAGCGGCGAAAGAGAACGGCTGGCGCATCGTGGTCGGCGGGCCAGAACCTGGTTCCTACGTTCGGGAATACCTGGATGCCGGCGCTGACGTGGTCGTGATCGGAGAAGGCGAACTCACGTTGGAGGAACTGCTTCCCGCGCTGCGTGCGGATTCGAGTCTGGCGTTGCAGCAGGTGAACGGAATCGCCTTTCGCTTGCCCGACGGTAAGATCCACGTCACCGCTGTACGGGCCCAGATTTCCAATATTGACCTGCAACCCTGGCCTGCCCGCGAGACGATTGATATTGACCAGTACATCCGGACCTGGCGCGCTCACCATGGCCAGGGCTCCGTCTCACTGATCACGGCGCGCGGTTGCGCCTACCGCTGCCGCTGGTGCAGCCACCAGGTATTCGGCAAGACCCATCGCCGGAGGAAGCCGGCTTCTGTCGCCAGCGAACTGGAATGGCTTCTGGGACGCTATGCCCCAGACATGGCCTGGTTCGCCGATGATGTCTTCACTATTCATCACGGCTGGCTGGCGGAATATGCGGCGCTGGTGAAGGATCGCAGCCTGCTGCTTCCTTTCGAATGTATCACCCGCGCGGACCGGCTGAATGAAAAGGTGGCGGACACACTTGCCCAACTGGGTTGCTTTCGGGTGTGGATTGGTTCGGAGAGCGGCTCGCAACGCATTCTGGACGCGATGGAACGCGGCGTCACCGTGGAGCAGGTGCAGCACGCCATGGATTTGTGCAAGTCGCGCGGTATTCAGACCGGCATGTTTCTGATGTGGGGATACCCAGGCGAGGATCTCAGCGACATCCTTGCCACGGTGGAGCACGTCAAGAGCAGCGACCCAGATGTTTTCTTTACCACGGTCGCTTATCCCATCAAGGGAACTCCATACTTCGACGAAGTTGGCGCTCGCTTGACCACCTCGACACCTTGGGAGCAGGGCTCGGACCGCGATTATCGGGTGCGAGGCCGGCACTCGCGCCGGTTCTTTCAGTTCGCCGACGAACTCTTGCGCAGCGAGGTAGAACTGAGCCGCCTTCAGAAACAGGCCGACGCCACCGGTATTGGCGACCTGCAGGCAAGGATCGCAACGGCCCGCCAGGGCCTGACACTCAGCTATGCGGAGACAGAGGCCTGAAATGGCAGCGAGCGTTCAGTTGCAGAAAGCTCCATTCGATTGTCTGGCGGAATCGTACGATCGCGTCTTCACGGAATCTCTGATTGGGCGCGCTCAGCGCGCTGCCGTCTGGCGAGAATTAGCCGTCACCTTCCTGCCCGGACATCGTGTGCTGGAACTGAACTGCGGAACCGGTGTGGACGCCGTTTACCTGGCGCGGAGAGGCGTGCAGGTAGATGCTTTCGACAGTTCGCCGGCTATGGTCCGGGTGGCCCAGCGGCGCCTCCTGTCGGAAAGCCCCTTGCCGGCGCGGTTTCATGTGCTGGCCACAGAGAATCTGGCCGCGCTTGATTCCGTCTACGATGGCGCGTTTTCCAATTTCGGCGGTCTGAATTGCGTATCGGACCTGCGAGCCGTGGCTCGAAACCTGGCCCGCCAGATTCGACCGCTGGGACACGTCATTCTGTGTCTCGCAAGTCGCTTCTGTGCCTGGGAAACGGGCTGGTGGCTGGCACACGGTAATCTCTCCAAGGCGTTTCGCCGCCTGCGCAGGAAGGGCGTCACCGCGGAATTAACTCCCGGAACCTTGGTCCATGTGCGCTATCCGTCCCTGGAAGCACTGCGCCGCCTTTTTGGACCGGAGTTCTCCCTGGTATCTGCCCGTGGAATTGGAGTGTTTGTGCCCCCATCTTATGTCGAGCCTTACGCCCGGCGGTTTCCCAGGGTTCTGCGCGGCGCCGCGCGTCTGGATGCGCGCATTAGTTCGCTCCCGGGTTTCCGCGCAGCTGCTGACCATGTGCTGCTGAAATTCCGGAGGATCTCGTGGTGAAGCCGGCGGCCATCACCAGCCTTGGGGAGGAGTCGCAGCGGTCACTTGCGGCGGTAATGCTGATGCGCTGCCCGGTCTGCACTCATATTATGGGTCTGCTGGATCCTTGCCAATCATCCGAAAAGACGTGCGCCCTGTGCGGGTTCGTACTGCGAAACGGCAAGGGCATCTGGCGGGCGCTTGCTCCGGATCGGCAGTGGCGCTTCTCTCAGTTCGTGCGGGAATACCAGGAAGTGCGCACTCGCGAAGGGCGTGGGTCGTCTTCACCTGAGTACTATCTCTCCCTGCCCTACACCGATCTGACCGGCCGCAACAGCTGGCAGTGGAGTATACGCTCCGTCACCTTCCGCTACCTGTTAGGCAGACTGCTTCCGCGGCTTGAGAAGTGGTTCGCGAGACCCTTGGATATCCTTGACATCGGGGCCGGGAATGGATGGCTGAGCTATCGGCTGGCGGAGCGCGGACATCTTCCCGTGGCCGTAGATCTCCTGGACAATGACACCGATGGGCTCGGCGCCGCGCGGCATTACCACCCTAGTCTGGGCTGGCTATTTCCCCGCTTTCAGGCGGAAATGGACCGCCTTCCTTTTGCTGATGAGCAGTTTGACGTCGTCATCTTCAATGCTTCGCTGCACTATTCCGAAGATTACTGCGCCACACTGCGGGAGGCCATTCGCTGCCTGCGGCCGCGCGGCCATGTGCTCATTCTCGACTCTCCCTTCTACCGGCGCGAGGAGATCGGCAGGAGAATGGTCAAGGAGCGAAAGCAGAAGTTTACAACCACCTTCGGCTTCGCGTCCGACAGCGTCTCCAGCCGCGAATTCCTCACCCCCGCTGCATTAGAGGAAGCGGCGTTTACGCTGTCCCTGCGCTGGAAAATTTTAAAGCCCTGGTATGGCTGGAAATGGGCGTTGCGTCCGGTAAAAGCGCGACTGATGCGGCAGCGGGAACCATCGAGGTTCTACCTGTTCTGGGCGGAGGTGAACCGTGATCATCCTTTTTAATCCCCGCGCCACCAGTCCCCGCAGCCGCCGCTTTCCGCTTTCCGTTCTCGCCCTGGCTGCGGTTTTAGAAGGACGGGAAGACTATGCCATCGTTGATGGCAACGTCGATCCTGACCCGACTGCCACCATTTGCAACCTGATGGCCGAGCGCCAGGTCGAGCTTTTCGCCGTGACCGTAATGCCCGGGCCGCAGATGGTGGCCGCCATTCCCATCTGCCGCACGGTTCGCTCGCGCTATCCCAAGATACCAATCGTCTGGGGCGGCTACTTCCCTTCCATCTACACCGATGCAACGCTCAATGCAGCATACGTAGATTACGCAGTCCGCGGCCAGGGCGAAGATACGCTGCTTGAGCTTCTTTCCGTGCTGCGCGGCGAGCGCGCCCCGGAGACTGTCCGCGGACTGGCTTATAAGGATTTTCAGGGCGGCCACCATAAAAATCTCGAGCGGGTAATGAAGGGCCCTGACTCATTTCCCTGGTACCCCTATCACCGCCTTCCCGTGCACAAATACGTGCTGCCGTCCTTCTTCGGCAAACGCACCGCCGCACACCACGCCAGCATCGGCTGCCCGTTCCAGTGCAGCTTTTGTGGCGTCGTTCCCGCGTACGGCAGCCGGGAAAAAATGGAATCGCCGGCCCGCACCGAGGCCGTGCTGCGTCACCTGGCGAAACAATATGGCGTGGACTCGGCGCAGTTCTATGACATGAATTTCTTCCTGCGCGAAGACCACACCCGCGAATTGATGGAGCGTTTGGCACCCCTTGGAATGCGTTGGTGGTGCGAAGGGCGCGTCGACATCGTTGGCCGCTACTCCGATTCCACTCTGGAAGCCATTCGGCGCGCCGGTTGCGCCATGATCTTCTTCGGCGCGGAGTCGGGTTCCGACTGGGTGCTTAAGGAAATGAAGAAAGGCATCACCGCCAGCCAGACCCTGGAACTGGCCGAACGCATTCGCGGCTTCGATATCATCCCTGAGTTCTCCTTCGTGATCGGCAATCCCCACGATCCGGAGCGGGATACGCGCGAGTGCCTGGAATTCGTGCGCAAGATCAAACGTCTTAATCCTGGCTCAGAAATCATCATTTATCACTACACGCCTGTGCCCCAGCGTGAGCACATGTATGGCGACGTGGACGGTCAAATCGAATTTCCCTCCACTCCGGAGGAGTGGGCTACGGAACGGTGGCTGAACTTTACCTTGCGCATTGACCCGAAAACGCCATGGCTTAAACCGCGCATCCGTCATCAAATTGACAACTTCGAGGTGGTGGTCGCCGCGCGCTGGCCCACCGTACAGGACATCCATATGCCGGCCTGGAGCCGGCGGGCCCTGCAAGCCCTGAGCTCCTGGCGCTATCTGTCCCGGTTCTATGCCGCGCCCGTGGAATTACGCTGGGCACAACGCTTCCTGGAAATGCGCAAGCCTAAGTTCGAGAGCGTCTGATGCAAGCTTCTCCGAGCTTCCCGGCAAAATCGTGCCTGTTGCCGCCGCGTGAGGCTTACCGGCTCTGGGCTCGAACCTACGACGACGAACCCAATCCGCTGCTGGCGCTGGAGGAGCGAGTTCTCGGTCCCCTGATGCTGCCAGTGGTCGCCGGTAGAGATGTCGTAGACCTGGGATGCGGGACAGGACGCTGGCTGCCGCGCGTGCTCGCGGCTGGGGCACAAAAGGCAATCGGGGTTGACCAGTCTGCGGAAATGCTGGCTCAGGCCGCCGATAAAGTGGCGCTAAGGGGACGCCTGTTGCAGGCAGACTGCGCCGCACTTCCTCTCCGGGACCAATGCGCCGATCTGCTCATCTGCTCCTTCGTTTTGGGGTACCTGCCTGACCTGGAAAATTTCGCGCGGCAGATAGCTCGCATTGCCCGCCGCGGAGCCGATCTCTTCATCTCCGAATTTCATCCCGACGCCCGGGTCCGGGGATGGCGCCGCAGTTTTCGTCATGAAGGCCGCCTTTGCCACATTGAGACCTATTGCCATTCGCCGGCAATGCTCTGCTCTCTGCTGCTGCGCTCCGGTTTTCGCTTGCTTTGCTGCCAGGAACCGGCGTTCGGGGAACCCGAACGCGGCATCTTCCTTCAGCGCGGCAAGGCAGCGCTGTTCGAGGAGGCCAGCCAAGCCCCGGCGGCCCTGATATGGCATTTTCGCTCCGAGTCGGAACCGGTTCGCAGACGTTCTTTGAACACACAGTCCCGGGAGCAGAGTCTGGGACACACAATGCGGCTTACCGGCGCCCGCGTAGTGCTTGGTCCGACCGAGGCGGTGAATGCGGATGTGGAAATTGTCGCCGGCCGCATTGCCAAACTGAACACGAGGCCCGCTTCCCGCAAATCCCGCGTGGGTACTGAGCTGCACCTCGAGGGCTATCTGTTGTTTCCCGGCCTTATTAACGGCCACGACCATCTGGAATTCAGCCTTTTTCCCCGTCTGGGTAATGGTCCCTACCAGAACTTCGAGAACTGGGCGCACGATATCTACAAGCCCGATCAACCCCCGGTTTGGAATCATCGCCAGGTGCCCAAAACTGTGCGGCTGTGGTGGGGCGGCATCAAGAATCTTCTCAGCGGCGTTACGACCGTTTGCCAGCACAATCCTTATGAGGCGGAATTTGATAACCCCGCCTTCCCTGTGCGCATCTTGAAGCCCTACGGCTGGGCTCACTCGCTGACCATGGGCCAGGACGTTAAGGGTGCCTTTCACGCCACCCCGCCGGACGCTCCCTTCTTTATTCATCTTGGCGAGGGGGTTGACACACGGAGTCGCAACGAGGTTTTCAAGCTGGACCGGATCGGATGCCTGAGCCGGCGCACAGTCCTGATTCATGCGGTGGGCCTGGATGCTGCAGGCTGGGCCCTGGTTCAGCAGCGGGGCGCTGCGGCGGTATGGTGCCCGAGTTCAAACCTATTTACCCTTGGTCGCACCTTAGACGTCTCGGTCGCGGCAGCGAACCGGCGCATTATTCTGGGCAGCGATTCTCCCCTTACCAGCACCGGCGATCTGCTCGATGAAATGGCTTTTGCGTGGTCCAAGCTCGCGGTACCGCCGGAGTTGATCTTCGAAATGGTCACCTCCCGCCCCGCTGACGCCCTTGGCCTGCACAATGGCGAAGGTCGAATCGCACTTGGTGGCATTGCCGATGTTTTCGCGCTGGCTGATCTGGACCGCCGCTCCAGCCCCGCGGAAGCCCTTACCCAGTCCTCTTTCGCCCGGGTAGAAATCGTCATGGTAGGCGGCCAAGTGCGGCTTGCATCGCCGGAGATGGCCGGACGCGGCCTTCCGGACCTGGCTCACGGTTTTGCGCAAATTCGAATAGACCGAAGCGAGCGCTACGTTCACGCACCTCTGCAATGGTTGTGCGCTCAAGCCGCGCCTCACCTCGGTCGCAGCCTCCGTCTGGCGGGAAAGCAGGTGCGCCTGTGAGTTCCAACCCTGCTCCGCTCTGCCCCCCTGTCTCCGATCTGGAAGACCACCGGATTCACAGCTTGCCGGTTCTTGTGCTGTTTCCCCACAACCGCTGCAACTGTCGCTGTCTGATGTGTGATATCTGGCGCATTCGCCAGGTGCGGGAGATCACTCCCGCCGATCTAACACGGCAAATGCAGTCCCTTCGGGATCTGAAGGTGCGCTGGGTTGTATTGTCCGGAGGCGAACCCCAGCTGCACTCCGACCTCGCCTCCCTGTGTGAACTCCTGCGGGCCGAAGGTGTGCGTGTGACCCTGCTCACCGCCGGCCTTCTGCTCCGCCCACAAGCGGAACTGGTCGCGTCCATGGTGAACGACATCATTGTTTCCCTGGACGGGCCTCCGGCCGTCCATGAGTACATTCGCCAACGGCCGCACGCTTTTGAGCGCTTAGCCCAGGGCATTGCCGCGATCCGCCGCTTACGGCCGCAAATGCCTGTGACTGCCCGCTGCACGGTACAAAAAAGCAATCACCGCCATCTCTGCGCAACCGTTAATACAGCCAAAGTCATGCAACTGAATTCGATCTCCTTTCTCGCCGCCGACCTCACTTCTTCGGCCTTCAACCGGCCCACCGGCTGGAGCGGCGACCGTACCGCCATTGTTGCCCTCTCGGCCGCCGAAGTGGATGAACTGGAGCGCGAACTCGAGCGCATGACAGAGAGGTACGTTGCGGATTTCCACTCCGGGTTCATTCCACAGAGCCCGCAGAAACTGAAGCGTATTGTTCATCATTTCCGCGCTCACCTGGGATTGGCGGAACCTGTCTCTCCTACGTGTAACGCGCCTTGGGTGTCGGCCGTCGTCGAAGCGGACGGTACCGTCCGGCCATGTTTCTTTCATCCTCCCCTGGGCAACGTTGGTAACGACTCCTTGCAGAACATCGTAAACAGTGATTCGGCTATAGCGTTCCGGAAATCACTTTCGATTGCCGAAAACCCCACCTGCCGGCGCTGCGTGTGTTCTCTATATCTGCCTCCAGAAGCCAGAGGAGATCAGCCGTGAACGCTGCTCCCGCACCCCATTCCCGGTATTCACCAATGCCGGCCGTGGTCAGCCCACGGCTCCGCCGGCCATTTCTGCCGGCAGCGTTCATAACATCTGGGGAAACGCTGATTATCCTTTTGCTGCTTGCCGGCTTCTGCTGGAATAGTCTGCGGCCAGCGTGGAAGGCCCTGTATACCGATTTTCCTAATTACTACCTGGCTGCCCGCCTCTATCGCGAAGATTACTCGCTCGCCCGTCTCTATGACTGGACCTGGCTGCAGCACGAGAAGCACCGCTTTGACATCGAACAACCGCTGGTTGGGTTCGTCCCCCTGACCCCGTTTTCCCTGTTTCCCCTGGTCCCTCTTGCCGGTATGCCGCCTCTGCTCGCCAAGCACATGTGGCTGGTACTTAACCTTGTCTTCCTTGCCCTGGTGTGGCGCCTGCTCGTTACCATGACACGCATGGGCAGTCGTCGCATACTGCTGCTGATTCTGTTAGCGGTACTGCCGCTGCGAACCAACTTTCTCTACGGCCAGTATTACGTGCTCTTGCTATTGCTGTTCACTGCTGCTGTGTCTTTGTATCTCCGCGGCTGGGAGGGGGCGTCCGGAGCCACTCTGGCCTTGGCCGCTGGTCTCAAGATATTTCCCGCTTTTTTCGCTTTGTATTTTCTAAGAAAGAAACGTTGGCGTGCATTAGGGGGATTCTTTGCCGGAGGGCTTGTGGTCGCGCTGCTCTCGATTGGGCTTTTAGGCTGGCAGGTCAATCGTGTCTACCTCGTCGAGGTTTTGCCACGGGCATTGCATGGGGAGAGCCACGACCCCTACAGCCTGGGCTGGAACTCCGTCACCGGACTGCTGCACCGGTTGCTGATTGCGGAACCGGACCTCAACCCTCACCCCATCGTTCACGACCCGGCTTTGTACGGCATCCTGCAGCCGTTGTGGCAGACTTTCGTCCTGATCCTCACGATCTACTTGATCGCCGGCGCCCGGCAGGATGAGCGCCGGGAGTTGTTCGAATGGGGCGCCTTTACCTGCATGCTCTTGCTTCTTTCATCGGTAACCGGCACCTATCACCTCTGCGTCTTAATTCTGGCCATGGTCCTCGGTACGAACTCCCTGGCTGAGAGTGGAAAGAAGTGGCTCGCAGTTCTGTCACTGTTCCTCTATGGCTTGCTCTCCTACCCGTTCCGTATTTCAGGGAATGAGGAAGGCTGGCGTTCTCTTACGGCAGTGCCGCGAATGTGGCTCCTGCTTGCCCTGTGGGTGCTCATGATGTTCGCGTTGGCTCGCTGGTCGCCGCTCGCGCGGCGGTCTCGGCGCGAATCGCTTCTTTTTGCATTCGCTTACGTGCTGATCGCCGCCGCCTCGAGCGCCCTCACCATTCACGGTTTGCGCGGCGAATTCGACTCCTACGCCCTGCGCTTGCCGCCGCTGCCTGGGTCTTTTCGCTCGGCTTCCCCCACGGTTGCCGATAGAGCTGATGAGACAACGTTTTCCGTCATGCTGGGGAACGGCTACCGGATCGCGCGCATGCAACACTCCTCGATGCGGCTGTTGCCGTTATCTCCTGATGCCTTCAATCCCGCTCAAGATCTGCAGTTACCAATCACCTGGATAGACGGATGGCACGAAGGTTCTGACGAGCCGCAGGTGGTGGCTCTGGACGCGGACGGCTATCCCATCCCCAATAGCGTGATTGCAAAGGCTCAGTTTCCGGCAGTCTCCGCAAATGGCGAATACCTCGCCTTTATCCGCGAACAGCAAGGCCGCGGCACTCTGTGGATGAAGCATCTCGGCCCGGGGAGAATTCCCGACGGTGGCGAACAGCGCGAGACGACTCCTGACCTTGATGTTTGGGAGCAAACCTTCACTCCTGCAGGCACTCTGATTGTTGCCGGCAGCCGCAAAGGCGCCCCAGCTCTGTTCCTGGTTCATCCAGGAGCGGAGCCTACGATCAGCCTTCTTCCCCTGCCTCAGGCGGCTCGCTATCCGGCGCTTTCCCCGGACGGAAAATGGCTCTCCTTCAGCCATCTCGAAGGTGGGGTTTGGCACCTCTGGCTGGCAGACGTTCACACCTGGTCCGTACGCCGCCTCACCAGCGGCAACTGCAACGCCATAACTCCGGCGTGGGACTCCAGCTCCCGCCGGCTTACCTTTGCCAGCGATTGCGGCCGCGGACTCGGCCTTACCGCGCTTTGCAGGATGACGATATGGCCAGCACCTTAGGGAGTGACACCCCCTCAGGCATTCCCTGCAAAGAATCCGTCACACTCTGCCAGGCCGCCGCTTCCTACCAGAGCACCCTTCCGGCTGCGCTGACCCGCGCTGGCATGTTCCACCGCGTAATTCGCGTGGGTCCCGAGTTGCAGATCTTTGAGCCCGGCGAAGCTGCGAGTCTGAAGCTGGTCAAGCAGTTTCCTCTATATAAGGTGTTCAGCCGTTGGCTTTGGAGCGCCTGGGGCCTCGCTGCGGGGGGAGGGCGCCCACAACTGCCCATAGTCGCCACGTCCTGGCTGGCTGGTCACCTCGCTGCCCGGTGGGTTCCATCCACCGGGATTTTCCACGCCCTGCCCGGCCTGGCATTGCCTTGCCTGCAACAGCCGGGGATGATGTTCAAAAGTGTCTTGGAAAACGCTACTCTCCACCCTCGCAGCTGGCAGCGGGAGGTCCTCTACGAATGCGCGCAGGCGGGTATCAGCCCCGGTGCCTGTTCGTCCGCGCTCCCGGCCCGGCTCATCCGCCGATTGGAACAGGAGTACGAGCTCTGCAACGTCATTATTGTGCCCTCCACAACAGCCCGTCGGAGCTTCGCTGAGTTCGGCCTTGCAGGGAAGACCCATGTTGTCTGGCCAGGAGTTGACAGCGAGTTCTTTGCCCCCATAAGCCGCCTTCCGTCGCCTCCCATGTTTCGTGCCTGCTTTGTCGGACGTATCGAACTGGCAAAAGGCATTCTTTATCTGTTGGAGGCATGGAGGCAGCTGGCCTTGCCGGCAGCGGAATTGGTGCTGGTTGGTCCTATCCAGCCCGATATCCGTTCTATTCTCCACCGGTACGCCAGTTCAAACGTTGTGTTTACCGGTGCTCTGTCGCGCCGCGACGTGGCAGACAAATACCAATGCGCAAGCGTTTTCGTCCATCCCTCACCCAACGAAGGTTTGGGGCTGGTGTTGCTGGAGGCGATGGCGTGCGCAGTCCCGGTCATAGCTACCGACCGCAGCGGGGCGGAGGACTGCGTCACTCATGGCAAGGATGGATTCGTAATTCCTGCCAGGGACGTGCGAGAACTGGCTGAGGCGATCTCGTGGTGCTTTCGCCACCGGGGGGAACTGCCGGCCATGGGCCTCGCGGCAAGGCACAAAATTGTGCAGCGTTTCACCCTTACCCACTACGATCAAAGGCAAATCGCATTCTACCGTTCGCTCGCGGCAGGGGTCGTTCCATCCTCTGCAACACAGCCTTCAGCTGCCCTCAGTTAGTACTTGCTGCCGGCTTCGCCACAAGATGACGGGGAAACTCCTCCGGCGGAATGATCCAATCCAGGCAGTAGCCTCTTTCGGCCAGCCAATTTTGCAGCCACCCTGCCGCCGCGGCGTGATGGACTTCGCAAATGATCAAAGGCCGGCAACGCATGATCAGCCCCTCGGCACCCGCCAGAACCGCGGTTTCACCGCCTTCAACGTCAATCTTCACCAGCTGCGGCAAGGGATTGCCCAGGGCAACAAATTCATCAAGAGAGATGCTGCGCACTGCAATACGTTCTCCAGACGCCAGCACTGGACGTAGGCCACCCGCCTCCACCCCGCCTTGGGATCGCGCCTGCCCTCCCCGGCGGTACGAGATCTGGTCCGCCGACTTGTGCCATGCCGCCGCCTCAACCACCCGTATGTACCTCTCCATGTGGTTGCGCGCGACGTGTTCTCGCAATCGCACCACACTTTCCGGGTCGGGCTCGAAGGCAACCACTTGACCTCCAAAACCAACTGCTCGCGCCATGGCCAGCGTGAAAAAACCCACATAGCTGCCGACGTCGTATGTTACCCAGCCCGGCCGCAGGTAAGTGGCGAGTAAAGCTTGCACGTCGGGTTCATGCTCACCGCTCCAGAGGAACGTCTCTTGTGGCAATTGCAGCCGCAACCACAAACCTTCCGTTATCCCACGCTCCACCTGCACCCAGACATTGGATTTCGGCACTAGCTTCTCCCGTGTCCATCGAAGCACCGATGCGGCCGTCGCAGTGCTTCCTTCACGGGTGGAATTCTCCGGCAGCATGGACCTGAGCTTCCGCGCCCACCGGTAGCCCGCGCGATGGATGGCATTTACAGTCATCGCCCTTAGCGCAGCTGCCGGTTCAGGTTAAAGCCTACGAACATCCCGCTGGGAACACCGGCGCCGGGCTGCCCCAGGAAGGTGTCGCGGGTTGCG
This sequence comes from Terriglobales bacterium, assembly GCA_035278025.1. GTDB lineage: Bacteria > Acidobacteriota > Terriglobia > Terriglobales > Acidobacteriaceae > JAICWP01. The sequence goes on from DATEJK010000100.1 coordinate 122,962, forward strand.
ATTCGCTGTGAGGTGGTTGTCCCGGGTCCAGTTGAAAAACCAAACGTGAATGCGTGGCGCCAGATTTTCTTCTGGATGCCAAAGGCGAACGGCGGGCGATGTATGCCAAGTTCTGTTCCGTTAACCAGGGTCGGTATTACCTCGGCGACCAGGGCAACCGTGGGGCGCACGTCCACGCTGAGACCAGCACCCAGCGCAAAAGTATCGGCGCACGGGCGGATGTTCAGGGCGGGGTTGCTGCCCCCGGCCAACGCCTCGCTGCAGGGCCGGTAGGGTGGCGCTTGGACAATCGAAACCTCGCTGAGCATGGGCCGATTGTGCAGCGAACCGGTAGGCACAAGGTAGATCTGCGCCCGCCGGGTGATACTGCGCGACAGTAGCAGCTCGAAGTTGCTGGTGAAATTGCGCTGGAAATTGTTCTGTCCGTCTACCGAGAAGCGCAGCGCCGCATTGAACGGCTTCCCGTCCTGCTCGGTGAGAAGATGGTAAGTGGTTCCCAATTCGATCACCCGGCCGGTAATGCTGGGCGAGCGGTAGGCGCTTACTTGCCAATTTCGCGTCACTTCATAGCGAAAGCCGAATGATGAAATCGAGAAATCATCCAAACCAAGCAGGGTCGCGCCCCGTGACGAGCCGGTGAACGCGGCTTCGTACGGGAACCGATGGGTAAAGTCCACGACCAGTCCGTGGCGGTCCAACCGACGGCCTGTGGGCAGGTTAAAGAGAGTATCGTCACCCGAGCGGTAAGCGCGCGCGTGCTTTCTGGTCTCTTTAGGAGCCGGCGGGGTATCACCGACAGGCAATTCGCGTGCTGTCTGCGAAGTCGAATACGCGATCTCCTGCACAACCGGCTTGGCAACTTCTGTCGCCGCGGGCAGCTCGCGGACACTGCGCCGGGCCAGGTCTACGAGGTAGGTTTTGCCCTCGTGTTCCATCAATACCGTGCTGCTGGAGCCCTGCACGAAATGGATTCCCAACGCAGCCGCTTGTGCAATGTCATTGCCCGATGTCTGCTTCTGAGCGCGTGCGGCGGCGCTCACCTGGCCCAATGCCATGGTGGCGGCCAGCACCACCCCCATTGTGATCGAATAAGCTGCGCTCCGCGCGTAAAAGCAGGGACACCTATTTGCTCTCCTCACCTGGCCCAGTCCTCCCCGTTTCGCTCTTGCCCACTCCACCCCGCGGCTGATCAGCCTGATCATTTCGTCACCACCACTTCTCCGAACATCTTGGAGCCTTCGTGGGGAGCGCATGCATAGCGATACGTACCCGGCACCTCGAACGTGTGCTGGAAAGCCTTGCCCGGGCCGATAACCCCGGAACTGAATGATTGGGCTCCGTCCGGAATTTCAACGTGGTCCTCGTTTTGCACCATTGATGGGTCGGTAGTCACGGTGTGGCTTGGTCCGCCACCGTCGTTGATCCACCGCACGGCTTCTCCTGCCTTAATAGTTACTTTTTCCGGAACGAATTTGTTGCCGGCGGTCATGTGTACCATCGCCGCCGACGCGCTTTGGTCATTGGTCTGGGGTTTGTTGATTTTGCTAGAGGCAGGCAGTGCCGCACACACCAGCAGCAGGGGCAGGAGTTGCCATAGTGCTGATTTCACTGTCGCGCTTAAACGGCGGTCTGTGATTCTCATTCCTCACTCCCGTTGTCAATAGACCGCCTCCAATGAGCAAGGTTACGTCATATATAGCCCACCTCTGTTTCTGCACTGGAGTGTTGGCTCGCGACCTGTGTGGTTTGGCTGGATGATGCATTTTGCTTGGGTGCAAGGTGTCACGGCGAGTTTGCATTCTTTTTACAAATGTTTGACAACTGCTATTTCTGCCTTCGCTATCTTCACGCCATCGTTACCGCGTACTAGATCCAGGTCGGTAAGGGAGGGCACTGTGGTGCTTTCGGCGATGGAGCAGGCGAACGTTAGTGATTCATCGGACGAAGATCTGGTTCAAAAGATCCTCCAAGGCGACGTTCTGCTGTTTGAGATCATCATGCGGCGCCACGGTCAAAGGCTGTATCGAGTGGCGCGTGGAATCTTGCGGAACAAGTGGGAGGCCGAAGACGTGATGCAAGCGGCTTATGTTCGCGCTTACCAGCACCTATCACAGTTTGCCGGCCGCGCCAAATTTTCCACTTGGCTGACGCGCATCGCCGTGCACGAGGCCCTTAACCGTCTTGAGGAGCGGGCCCGGGTTCGCTACATCGAGGAGATGAGCGGTCCGGAGTCGCCGGCCAGCGACATGGTCCGCTGCCAGGATCCAACGCCCGAACAAAGTGTCTGTTCTCGCGAGCATGCTCGGATGCTGCAGAGGGCGGTCCAGGCCTTGCCCCCCAAATACCGTGTTGTGGTCATGATGCGTGATTTGGAAGAAATGAGTGTTGCGGAGACCGCCACTTGCCTCGACATAACAGAAGAAAACGTCAAGGTTCGCCTTCACCGTGCCCGTGCCATGCTACGCAGCGCCCTCTATGCTCGAGTGAATGGCAGGCCATTCCAAGAACGCCTACTCCCGGCCACTGCGCACCAGATTTCTCATTGCCGGCCTCCCACCGTCCGTAAGGAGGCGCTGGCTGAGGCTGTGGAATGTCAGTGACAATTGACAGAAACGTTACAAACCGCTGACAAGCTCCGAAGGGGAGGTAAGTATGCTGGAGCCTTACTGTGCATTGCTTCTTTGAACAACAACAAACTTGGGGTGAGCCTCGCAATCTTGAGCAGTGGAGAATCCCGTTGGCCCCTTCCTCAGTATCAACCTTGATGAAATCTTCCTATCACCATGGTGCGACGTTCTTGGTTATGTTCCTGGCAGGAGGCATGACCCTTCCCCTTTGTGCGGGAACCCTGAGCGGAAACATAAAAGCGACTCATGGTGAATCCATTATCTACCTCGCCCCGCTGCACCCGCGGGAGTCTGCCCGCCCCGGGCAGGTCTACACGATTCACCAGAAGAGCATGCAATTTGTCCCCCGTGTTCTCGCCGTACCGCAGGGCGCCACGGTCGAATTTCCCAATGAAGATCTCGCTCCGCATAATGTGTACTGGAAATCTATCGGCGGAAATCCCCGCTTGGCTCACGATTTGGGAATCATTGGCCGCGGCCATCAGGCAAGCTGGACCTTTAATCATCCTGGCGACGTTGCGATCTTGTGCAGCTTTCATCGCGAAATGTCAGCTCACATCATTGTCGCCCCCTCACCGTACTTTGCTAAAGCAGACGCGATCCTGGGCGATTACTTCATCGCAGGAGTGCCTGACGGCAAATACAAAGTCAGTGTATGGCACAACGGAACGGTTACCTCGAAATTGATTACCGTGGCTGGGGACACAAAGGCGAGCTTTACCCTGACGCACTAGCCCAATCGGCTGCTGCCACAGCACCCGTAGCCGAATCACGACCTGGTCCCCTTTGGCGCTCTCTGCAGCAGCGGATCGTAACCCTTTTGGCACAGGATGTCGTGGACCTGGACCCCAAATATAAACTTTGGATGTTTACCTGCTTCGCGATTGGAATTGTCACCATGTCAGCGCTGCTGGCGGTCTTCATTGTGACCCACTGAACCTCGCGCGTGGCCGTCACACCAACGCCCTCAAAGCCAGCCCTATAGTGGAAAGCAGCATATCCGCCCGGCAAGACGGCTGGAGCTGCGAGTTGCGGCGTGCCTGTCCAAGCGCACGTCGCGCACAGCCCAGATAAAAGCGGGTACGACCGGCGCGGAGCGTGCTTCCTTCGATGTAGCGTGAGAAAAAGGCCTGGTGCAGAAGCTTATTGCCTGTCAAAGCGCGGCGCGCCTCCATCGGCGACAATGACTCACCTTCAAACCAGAAGCGCCTCAATGCCTGCAGCGTCTCGACCTCCAGGCCGTTATTCCCCAGTAGCCAGTTGACGTTCCTGCGGGAAACTTCTTCAGAAAGCCGCCGCAGCTCCCCAGACCGCGCCGAAGCTCCGAGCGGATTGATTCGATACCTGACCAGCACCTCGCCTATATTGGCCGTTCGATGCTTCCGGTTGATCCGCGACAGAAGTTCATAATCCTCAGCTAGCCAGGCCAGTTCGCCCTGCTCGGCATAACCACCGGTCTCCCCCAGTACGGAGCGTCGCACCATGACGGAGGTATGTATGAACGGATTCCAGAAAAGTAAAGCCCACTTAATCTCCAGATCTCGGGTTGGGGGGTAGCTCATCGTTCCATCGTCGCGCCCGGCCTCCCCGATCACGGCCGCATATGCTCCCGCCCCACCAAGGGGCGGATTCTTGGCCAAAAATTCTGCTTGCGACTCCAGGCGATGAGGCAAGGAGATGTCGTCTGCATCTTGGATGGCGATAAGAGGAGCACGGGCCATGCGCAGAGCGCAATTGCGCGCGCCTCCAGGACCGAGGCGGCATTCGTTGCGCAGTATGCATATGCGCGGGTCGTTGTACTTCGCCAACACCTCCGCTGTCGCATCTGTGGACGCATCATCCACAACTATGAGTTCCAACTTAGTGAGCGTCTGGGAAAGAATGCTGTTCACGGCTTCACGTAGGTGTGCTTCGCCGTTGTGTACTGCCATGACGACGGAAACCGCTGGCGGCATAACGCGGAACTACGCTCCGGCCCTGCGGCAGGCATAAATCATTCCGGTTTCCTCACCCGGGGTCAACGACAGGACGTCGAAACCCGCGCCGGCCAGGGCCTGGACCAATTCCGTAGGGCCATACTTGTGCCACTCGATCAGGAAAACGTGCACTTGGCGCAACAAATCTTCTCGCTGCAAGTCGGCAATGATCCTGTATTCACATCCTTCGCAATCCATCTTCACAATTATTGCCGCCCGCTGGTACTTCGCCCGTAATTGGCGGACCACCTCGCTTGCACTGCGAACCTTTACCGTGACGCGGCTCACGCCGTCGCTGCGATGATAATGCCGGAATTCCGGTGTCAAACCGTTCACTCCGGCAGCCCCACGCCAATGCGGCGAGTAGTCGAAAGTCATCTCTCCGGCAGCATCACTCAACCCACAATTGTGTGGGCTGATCTTGACCCCCAAATCGCGATTCCGCTCGAGGTTGCGTAAGGCTCTGCTATAAGTTGCGGGAACAGGCTCATAGGACCATACGGCGCCGACTTGCGCTTGGGCGGCAAATTGTAAACTCGCGAAGCCGACATTCATGCCGATATCGAGCACTACAGCCCCGGCAGCGCTCAAATGCAGGTTGTAAACTCCGTTCGCAACCACCTCTCTCAAGATGAACAGTTCCTCCTCGTTCTCTACCGCCACAGTGAAGGAGGGAGTTTGGGCAATGATGTCGCTGCCCGCATTCGCAAACTGCACACCGGCGCGCTTCAAAGCACGGGCTTGCCACAATGCTGCCAACAACCCATGGTGAGCAGGTCCGAGACTAATTCCCAGCTCCGCCACCCAATATGCGCGTTTCTCGCGCCTGTACCCAACTTCTGCTGGATGAATACGACACTCCGCCATCCTGCTCGCCGCTTCGTAGTCCCCGACGTAGCACAAATTGCGAAATACCCGGCCTTGTCTCACGATGCTTGAAAGCAACACTTAATGTCACTCGCCTTCGAAAGTTTGCCGACCCCCATCAACTCGGTGACAAGACCCGTATAGGCGGAAAAAGATACAAAAACGGGCTGGGAAATGTGACCTGGTCAAAGCAGTCTCGTAACCCTTCTGCCTGGCAAAGGTCTATTGCCACATAGGTGTACATTCCTTCGTGAGCAGCCCATCCGCCCTTGACCGCCAATCTTTGAGCAGCGGACGAGTGCATCAGCAAGGCTCCCTTGCAGTCAGCCAGAGCAGTAGCAGAAATTTTGCCTCAGCGGCGTATGTGGCCCTGTTGTTTCTTTGTGTGGTCATTGTGCCCTGGAAGGTGGCCCTGACTAAGCAGTACACCTTGATGGCATGGTCTGATTCAGCTGGGCAAACCTATCCCTGGTCGCAGTTCATGGCGGCGACCTTTAGGGTAACAACCGAGAATCAGCGAACGGTCTTTTTGGTTATAAGTGAGACTTCATATCCTGGTTGGAGCGCCACTATAAACGGCAAGCGTCAACGCGTTTTTCGGACCGACGGGGCTCTGATGGGCTTGTTTGTCCAGCCCGGACGGAACCTGGTTGATTTTGTGTTTAGGCCCAAATACCTTGTCTTTTCTTTGGCGCTGCCTCTCATTGCCGTCGCATTTCTCCTCGCGGCTACTGCCTATCAGTTATTGCGCACGCCATTCCTGCTCTCTGAGTGGGTTGGTCTCCTAAAAATCGCCTGGGCTCCCAGGGAAACCGTTGCGAAATTCGAGAGAAAATAAGACGTGGACTACAGACCGGTGATCAGTAGGTGTAATTCGTTATACAAGTTGTCAAAAGAATTTTGTGAGCGCGGAAGGAATCGAACCTTCAACCTACTGATTTTGAATCAGAAACCACAAACAAATGGTTTCAACGGTTTCCCAACCGTTTTCGTGATCACAAATAGGCGGATTTAGGCGAGGTTGTTCCCTAGTGTGTTCCCCGGGAAGTAAAGGGTACGATGGAGTGAGTGAATCTCAACCCTCATCGCGATTCCAAGAACTTAGAACTTGCGGCGTTGAACTCGGCGGCTTGCTCAAGATTCGGCATATGGCCAGCGTCCCGGATCACACGATCTCGGAGCCCGGAATGCGTTCGTGCATGAATTGCATATCGGACACGGGCGTATACACATCCTGATCGCCTACGATGATCAGCGTCGGAACACTGATCTGCGCGAGTAAGGGCGTATAGTCCATGCGCTCAGCGCGTCCTCGTAGCGCTGCTGCTGCTCCTCTGGGAGAAGTGGTTTTCATCATATGTTGTACGTGCGCGGCGACTGCAGGCATCGACTGGTCGTGATGCGGAGTGATCATCTTCGGCAACTCCTCCATGCTGTATCGCTCCATGCCCTCGGCTAGCAAACGTTCGGCGGTGGCGAGACGGAGTTGCCTACGTTCGGAGGCATCCAATTGCGCAAACGTATCGGCGAGCACGAGGCCGCCGATCCGTTGCGGGAACTACCGGTAGCATTCGAGAGCGATCTGTCCTCCCATCGAAAGCCCACCGAGAATAAATCGGTCAATGCCGAGTCGGTCGACAAGTTCTGCGATGTCCGCAGCGAACTCAGAAAGTAACGTCTTGTCAGAATCGATGGGTTGGCCACCATATCCGCCCAGGTCGGGAGCGATGACGCGGTAGCTTGAACGCAAGAAATCGATCTGCGGCGCCCACACGGAGCGGTTAAAAGGATGGCCTTGGATCAGAACGATCGGGAAACCACTGCCAACATCATCGTGAGCACTCATCTTCATAGATATAAATTCGTCAACACTTTTTCAGCCGTCGTGATGCGAACGTCGCCGACGTTCGCCGGTCGGATGAGATCGATGATCGCTTTCGCAAACGCGATTGGATTTTCTTCGGGAGCGGCGTCAGGGATACGCAACGCCGTGACGTCTTCAGCAACCTCGCGCATCATCATTTGCTCCAGCACAGCGCCCGAAATGCTGATGGTGCCCCAAACGGCCAGAGCCGGGATTGTCAACTTTCCATTGCGCTTCAAGGAATCGCGATTGCCGCCAGCATCCCAAGGTTGTGTGCGTGGTTCAACCATGCAATGCTCCGACGAACGCTTCGCCGCGTTCTATCAATCCATCGGACCTAAAATGCATCAATTCGCATCTACGCACCTGACGCTCCAGCTCAGTGGAAACATAGACGATCAAGAGCGCTTGGTTTTTTTCATCCCAAACAACAGACTCAAGCGCGAACTGAAGCGGAGACGAGCGGGAACGCAGCGCTTTAGTCCAATAAGCACGCAGGGCGTCTCTTCCATGAACTTCTGCGCTGCCGGTGACGGTCGCCGCCAAAGGGCTTACGAAAGTGGCATCGCCGGCATAATGAGCCAGAACTCCTTCGACATCGGAGCGGTTCCACGCTTCAATCCAAGCCCGAGCAAACGTTTCAGATACACACTTGCTCATCTTCATTCAGCCTCCCGATACCTGTTTGCAGGTTTTCTGCCCTGAGCCGTGCTGCCGCCGGCGTGCATCAATCGGCGGACAAGTCGAATATCCTTGGTGTTGCTTTGTCGTCTGCTGCCTTCACACTTGTCCCCTCTTCGGCGGTCGACCTTTGCCACTCCAGGTTTGCGGCGATCTTCTCTGTAATCTCAACTCCCCACCACTTCGCGACCAGCGCCAACGAGAGATCAAGTCCGGCAGTCACGCCTGCTGAAGTGGCGATCCGCTCCCCGATGACGTATCGGTCGCCGCGCCTGAGGCGAATATCCCGGTATTGCTGAAGCTCGTCGAAGGCGGTGTGGTGAGTTGTTGCCTCCAGGCCGTTCAGCAGACCTGCCTCGGCGAGGATCAGCGCGCCAGTGCAGATGGATGCGACCAAACCTCGTTGAGCGCGAATAAAGTTCAAGATGGCCAGATTCTGCCGGGCGTGCGTACGTGCGCCAAGTCCGCCAGGAACGATCAACACAAAGAGATCAGGTGCATTTGTTAGAGTGCAATCCGGCACAACGTTCAATCCGTACCGGGCGCGTACAGCCTTGGCTGCTTCGGCCAGGATGAGGGGCCGGCAATCTGCGCCAAACCGTGCTGCCATTCCAAACACTTCGAGCGGTCCGACGAAGTCGAGTTCTTCCACATCGTCAAAAACGAGGATACCAACTGTTTGCATTTCACATTCCATACGTCACTTGTTCGTCAATGTGTGCTGTGTCCTGTCAATTAAGTCGCCTGTGAAACCCTTGACGACTGTCGCTTCTGAACATCGGTGCGGCAACGGCTTCGTCGGCGCACAGCGTCATACACTCCCTCCTTTCTCCACCACGAGCACGCGAGCAACGCCGATCGGCTCAGCGAAATGCTCATCCCCTTCAGCCGCGTAGAAGATGTCGCCAGGCGTAAATGTTGTGACTTGCTCGCTACCACCCGTCTTGTGGTGCATGTCGACCATACCGTCAAGCACGACAAAAACCTCTGCACCATCGTTCACATGCCATTTGCAGGGCTTGTCGGTCCAGTGGAGTCGGATGGTCGTCCCACTCAGGATCGCGATGTTAAGGGCGCCGCGCCCATGCGCGCTCTGCCGTAAACGCGGTGGGTCAATATGCCTCATAGATCAGTTTCTCCTTTACCTCAGCATTGAGGAGATCCGGCGAACAACTGCATCACGTCGAAGATCGCCTTGCTGCTTGCGAACAAGATCGGCGGCCACAGTCGTGACTTCGAAGCGCCCACTATAGGTGCTCGGTGCAACGCCGAAGCGCCGTTTAAAAGCCCGTCGAAACGAATCCACGTTGTCGAACCCGACCGAATCCGCGACCTGCTGAACCGTGCTGTCGGGCCACGACAGTCGCCGGCGGGCCTCGTCGAGACGCAAGTTGTGAATAAAGCGTGCCGGGGGCGAACCAAAAGCCTCTTGGAACCGTCGGCTGAAATGACGAACGCACAAATTGCTTCTCGAAGCCACACGCTCCAGAGAGAGATCCTGCTTCAGATGCGACGCCATCCATGCCATCAAGTCGCCAAAACGGTCCGTTGTACGTATCTGAAACTGGAGGGGTTCGGAATACTGTTCTTGTCCGCCGGGTCGTTTGAAATAGACCACAAGCCCGCGTGCCACAGAGAGTGCTACCGTCGTACCATAGTCTTCTTCGATGAGAGCCAGGGCGAGATCGATCCCAGCCGTCACCCCCGCCGAGGTATAAAAAGGGCCGTCCTTAATGAATAACGCGTCGCGATCCACCTTCAGGGCGGGATAGCGCGTGGCCACGTCGTCGGCGAAGCGCCAGTGCGTTGTAACGCGGCGACCATCCAGCAACCCGGTTGGCGCTAGGCCGTAGATGCCCGTGCAGACAGACGCTACACGCCTGATTTTTCGAGCTTGTCGCCTGACCCATTCGCAGACCGGGACGTTGATGCTTGATTCCCGCAGTCCACTGCCTCCGGGAATGACGAGTGTGTCCAGAAGCGGCGCGCTTTGAAGAGTACAGCCTGGCGTAATCACGATTCCGGATTGCGAGACAAAGCTGTGGCGAGTGAGCCCCAGGATCAGTACTTCGTAATATGGCGGACCGTTCTCATCCTCTGCCGCCGCGCTGGCAAAGGCTTCTGCGGGACCCACGATATCTAGCGCGGTGACTCCATCAAATCCGATGATGCCGATTCGCTTGCCCGGCATGCTGCTCCTCCATTTGAAAATAGCGCAATGCAGCAATAGCCAAACTGACCAGTATCAGACATTTTAGGACTTTTTGCGCAACCGAGCTCGTCGAACAGTTTTCGACTAGACATCATCGACAGTCACTGCTCGGTGCTGCTGGTCTTAGGGGCAGGCTATGCCCCGGCATCGGAGCGGCTACAGCCAGCACGATTGCCTGAAGCACGACCTCGCGGCGGGTAAAGATCAATCGTCGGTCGCCTACACAAAGAGGCAGCTCGGCTGCGCGATCCATAGAAAGGAGTTGATCCACGCGCTATAAGAGCCGCATGCTCCTCGACGGCACTCCGGTACCGGGTGGTCACTGCTAGCGGGATTAGATTGACAAATCGTCGGTGCACTAAACTCGTGTGTGACTCTGGGCCTGCGGCCCAAAAACTGCAGCGATGCCGTTTGCGCTGCACCAGGGGCCCTGCCGTATGAGCCTTCATTCTCTTTTATAAGGATCAAATGCGGCGCTGACTTAGTTATCGTTTATTTCAGCGGCGAAGCAGCATGCCCAGATTAACTCTGGGGAACAACTAGGGAACACGTATTTGATCACGAAAACGCCACCGGAATGCAATGTTCGTTGCAACCAAAAAGGGTTGGTGAGCGCGGAAGGAATCGAACCTTCAACCTACTGATTAAGAGTCAGTTGCTCTGCCAGTTGAGCTACGCGCCCGGCCAGGTTGCAGCGAGAATGCGGGGACCGCGGGACGTGTCATGGTCCCAAATCAGTATAGCAGCGGAACGGGTGGGCGGAGAATACTGCCCGCGGGCAAGGAACCTAAGCGCCGGAAATGTTCTGCTATCCCAGCATTGATCGCGCTCGGCGCCTCGTCTCCGCATTCGCCCGGGCATTCCTGATATCCTCAAAGGTCCTTATCTTCACCGGAGGCAACTATGCTCCGTTCGTCTCTCTGCCGGGCCGCCGTTGCCCTAGTGCTGCTGGCCGCATCCGGCGCGCTGGCGGTGCCGCAACCGCTCAGCGATCAGGAAATTGACCGCCGTATTGACGCGCTCCTGCGGCAAATGACGCTGCAGGAAAAAATCGGTCAACTGGTGCAGTACAACGGTGATACCGCCGAGGCGGCAACCCAGGCTAAGGAAGCCCGGGTGGGTTCATTCCTGAATCTGACCGGCGCCGAGAAAGTCAACGAACTGCAGCGCGCGGCCTTGCAGTCGCGGCTGAAGATTCCGCTGATCTTCGGCTATGACGTGATTCACGGTTACCGCACCATCTTTCCCGTCCCTCTGGGGGGTGCGGCCAGCTTCGATCCTCAACTGATCGAGCAGTCGGAACGCGTGGCCGCGAAGGAAGCCACCGCGGCGGGCGTGAAATGGACCTTTGCGCCTATGGTGGACATTGCCCGTGACCCGCGCTGGGGCCGCATCGTCGAAGGCGCGGGCGAAGATCCCTACTTGGGATCGCTCATTGCCGCCGCCCGCGTGCGCGGGTTTCAGGGCACGAACATGGCTGACCCGCAGAGCCTCGTGGCCTGCGCCAAGCACTTTGTGGGCTACGGGGCCGCAGAGGGCGGGCGGGACTACAACAGCGCCGAAATTCCCGACGACACGCTGCGTGAAATCTATCTTCCCCCCTTCCGTTCCGCCGTTGACGCGGGCGTGGGCACGCTGATGTCGGCTTTTGAAGACCTGAATGATGTGCCGACTTCCGCCAACTATCATACGCTCACCGAAATTTTGCGTAAGGAGTGGCACTTCAAGGGTTTTGTGGTCAGCGATTACGATTCGGTCCACGAACTGGTGCCACACGGTATCGCGGCTGATGACGCGCAAGCCGCGCAGGAGGCGCTGGCCGCCGGCGTGGACATGGACATGGCTGATGGGGTTTACGAAAAATGGCTGCCGCAGCTGGTCAAATCGGGAAAAGTGCCCATGAGCATGCTGGACGAGGCGGTGCGGCGCGTGCTGCGCATCAAATTCCGCGCCGGCCTGTTTGAACATCCCTTTTACACCGACGCGGCCCGGGAGCGCCGCGACATTCTCACTCCGGAAAACCGGCAGGTGGCGCGGCGGTTGGCGGAAGAATCGCTGGTGCTGCTGAAAAATGACGACAACCTGCTTCCCCTCCCCAGAAGCGGCAAGAAGATCGCCGTCATCGGGCCGCTCGCCGACGACCAGGCCAACCAGTTGGGTTCCTGGGTGGGGCGTGGCCAGGCCACCGACGTGATCACCCCTTTGCAGGGCATTGAGTCCAAGCTGCCGCAGGGCTCGGTGCTGCACGCGCGCGGCGTTGACATCTCCTCCCTGGAAGCGCAGGAGATTTCGGGAGCGACTGGAGCGGCGCCTGCTCCCACCGGCGCAACCGGCGCGGCTGCTGCCGCTCGCGAAACCGGTCCGGCCACCATTGAACACGCGGTACAGGTGGCGCAACAGGCGGATGTGGTGGTCATGTTTTTGGGCGAACCCGGCGGTATGACCGGTGAAGCCAGTTCGCGAGCCTTCCTCGACCTTCCCGGAAAACAGGAGCAACTGTTGAAAGCGGTGGCCGCCACCGGCAAACCGGTGGTGCTGGTGCTGGAGAGCGGGCGTCCTCTGGATATCCGCTGGGCGGCGGACCATGTGCCCGCTATCATCCAGGCCTGGTATCCCGGAACCGAAGCGGGCAACGCCATCGCCGACGTGCTGTTCGGGTATGTGGCTCCCAGCGGCCGCCTGCCCGTCAGCTGGCCCCGTAGCGTGGGCCAGATTCCCGTTTACTACAACCACAAGAACACCGGCCGGCCCTCTTCCAAAGACCGCTGGCACACCGGCTACCTGGATGAGAGCAAGGATCCGCTGTTTCCCTTCGGCTACGGGCTCAGCTACACGACCTTTAGCTATAGCAATTTGACCGTGACCCCAAAAGTAACGCCCGACGGCGTCTTGCGCGTGCGCTTTACCGTGCAGAACACTGGCCAGGCTATCGCTACGGATGTGGTGCAGCTCTACATTCATGAACGGGTGGGCCCCACCTCGCCGCGCGTGCGCCAACTGAAGGGTATTGTCCGGGTTACGCTGCGGCCAGCGCAGAGCAAGACGGTGGTATTCGATGAGACGGCTGAGATGTTGGTGACCTATGATCCGAAAATGAAACGGGTGATACCTGCCGGCACTTATGACATCTGGGTGGCCCCCAACGCAGGGGCTAAAGGCGTTGCCGGCACCTTCCAGGTGGCGCCGAAATGACTGGGAAAGATGTTGGTTAAGACGCCGTCGCTTTTCCGAGAACCCTGATGTCGCCACTAAGCGCATACGCGCGACAGCCGGCCTGCGGCTTGGTAAACTGTAGGTACCGGCGCGCGCGCCCGTAGCTCAATTGGATAGAGCGCCAGCCTCCGGAGCTGTAGGTTGGGGGTTCGAGTCCCTCCGGGCGCGCCATTCCTCATTTTTCGCCCTCTCGAAGATAAGATCGAAGGGTTTTCTGTAGGCTGGAAAAAGACTTACGCCATCCGTGGCGCAGTTCGAAAGCACCATTCGGAGCAGCTTGCCCCGTTCTGCCGCATTCTGGCTAAGGTACAGAGAATAGGCCTTGTTCGCGAGTTCTAAAATGCGGTTGGCTGTCAGCAACCGGTCGGGACTGGCGGTCTGGAGGGCCTGCAGCGCGAGCTTGATCCCGTTCCCTTCTTCCTGCCATTCGGCATTCCTTTGCAACCAGAAGTCTTCGCTAATCTTGCCGTCCAGCTTGTCAACATAGGCCTGCTCAATCCGGCGCTGCACTGCAGAAAGACGCTGCTCCAGACGAATGCGCTGGGCTGCCCTTTCTTGCTGCGTTTGCTTGGAGTCCTGTATTAGCGAATTCTGCAGCTGGGCCAGAACATGGTCTGGAATTTGAATATGCTTGAGAATCTGGCCCAAATGTTCACCAAGGGCCTCTTCCCGCATATAGGGCAGACCACATTTACCGCGATATCCGGTGCAGTGGTAATAAACGTATTTTTCCTTCTTCATTTCTGCTGTTACGGCGCACTTGTCAAAGGCGCAGGTAAGTAATCCCGAAAAAGCAAACCCATGCTTTTGCTGTTTAGGGCGATTCCAACTATTTAAAATTTCCTGCGTTCTTTGAAAAATTAAAGGATCAATGAAAATTGCGTGCGTTCCGCGGTATTTCTTCCCTTCCCAAATAAAAAAGCCGTTGTAAAAAGGACTTCTTAACAGGCGGTGCAAATACCCCTTGGCCAGCTTCTTGCCAAATTCTGCCTGGATTTGCTTCCGCAAAGCGGCTAAAGAATATCTTCCGGTTGCATGGAGCTCAAAAATGCGTTTGGCCAGGGGGACATTTCGTGGATCCACCTCAATGGTGTGCTCAAGTTTGTTGTTTCTATACCCCAGGGGTGGCCGACTGGGATAAATGCCCTCCTCAGCTTTTTCCCGCATCCCCTTGCGCACTTCCTCCCGTAAATTATCAATGTAGTGGCGCGCAATCACGGTTTGCATTCCGTGAATCAGCTTGGCTTGAGAACGGGCATTCTTTTCAATGATTTGGCCTTCCTTGACTAGATGGATCTCGACTTCCAGGTCTTCCAGCGTCACGCAATCGCGGAAATTGCGGTAGAGCCGGTCGGTTTTTTCGACAATAACGCGGCGGCAGTTGGGATTCTGCTCAAAGAAACGCACCATTTCTCCAAATCGCTTCCGGCCAGTGGTTTTGGCGGTTTCGACATCTACAAATTCCTGCACAAGGGCCATTTCGTTTCGGGCTGCGTATTCGCGCAACACTTTCAGTTGTGCGGGGATGGAATATCCTTCCCGTTCCTGGTCCTTACTCGATACTCGGGCATAAAGAACTGCTTTTTTCATGTTTCCTCCCCGTCATCTTTATGTGCTTCTTCTTTATGTGCTTCTTTCTCCAACTCTTTCCTAATCCGCTCGATTTCCGCATCCAAAGCTTCAATCACTCTATCTCGGTCAGAGTCACGGAAGATAAAGCCCTGTTTATCCTCCAGACGTTCTCTCTGCCTCTTCAGGGCTTGCAAGCGGTTGAACAGGTAAATAGCGCGGGCAGGGCCATTGAATTCCGCCGCCACAGCCTCTTCTGACCAAATCATGTCCCAGAGCCGCTTGATACCTGTCTGCCCGCGAAAGAATATCTGAATTCCGCAATCCAGGCACGTGCAATAAGGTTTTCCCTTGCAGGAAATCTTAAGGTGCAAGCCCATATTGCACACCGGACAGGGAAATGGTTTTCCTTTAAAATCGTCAATTTCCATAACGTTATGTTGTGCCCCCTTCGGGCGAGGTTCGGTCCCATTCATCCAAAAGCAGAAAGAACTCCCGCAAGAGCGCCAAAGCATCCTGGCTAATCTCTGGATCTGGAGTAATCGCAGGAGTAGCCGGCGCAGATGGTGCGTTCTCCTGCGGCTCGGGAATAGAATGAGAAGACATTTGGTACCGGCTGGCGCCATCATAAGGGTGTGTCGCTCGAAACAGGCTCTGGGAGCTGATTTAGCTAATTTTCAATGTGCGGGTAAAGCGGGGGATTTGGGATTTTATTCGCGGGCACAACAGGAACATTGCGATGAATGCACGCAAGAAAACTTCGCAAGGACCCCTTGACAAGGTTTTGGAGAATGATCCGTGGGACCGCATCTCAGAGCTGGAGCATCAGGTTTCGGAATTGAGGAGAGATGTGGCGCTGCTAAAGCAGTTCTCGGGATGGCCCGTCTTTGCGGACGAAAGCGAAGAGCCGGAGCGCAGGAAAAAGCCGGGGCCGAAGGAAAAGATCAGTGACGAAGTTCTATTCCACTACCGCGACGGGTTGGTTCTCTGGCTGGAGCGCTTTTGGTCTTGGTTGGAGGACCGTCTTCTGGCGGCCAGCAGTATTGAGCAAGTAAGGACACTCTTTGAAGCGGTTGCTGAGGAGCCAGAATTAAGGCCAGAGTGGCAAAAGCGCCTGCTGGAGAACATCGCTGCCCTCCATGAATTTCTTGGCACCGAGCGCTTTGGGAAGACCCTGCCAGAGGCTACTGCGATGGACGCTCTCAATCTGCCTCTGAATAATGAGAAGCGCCATCGTGCAGCCAATCAGTTCCCCAGTCGCCAGATTGCCAACGCAATGGCAGGCGTTCCCGATCTCAGCTGGCGCAGGTCGCTCGACCGCTGTACCGCGCACCCCTCAAGAGCTTATGTCCCGGTAAGTATGGACATGTATTACCGCGACAAATACAGGATACCGATGCACAAAGATCTGGATCTCACGGGGGCCTCATGCCCTGTGCCGAAACCCCTCCCAACGCTTTTAGCCTGCTCTAACGATGACACGAATAGCAGCGTACAACCGAAATAAACGCCACTCGTAACTAGTGATATGGCGATTTCACGCTCGTTATTCCGACCAGCACGGTTCAGTCAAATTCGTAAAACTCGCCATCCGGCATCGGTGCAACAGTCTCGTCTGGATATTTGTAAAAGCCATCGAGGGCGACGTGCTTTCCCAAAATCCTCGCCTTCATGAATCCCTGCACGACCACACGGATGCCGCCGCTTGGCAACGATTGCACGATAATGCCGATGGTTGCTGGACGCGAATCCACATCCAAGTGCTCGATTGGGGAATCCCCCAACTGCTTCAATTCTTCAAATGACATTTTCCGCAGGCCCACGCCACGCTTATTCACGATGTCTCTGAACTTTGCCAGCGGCTTTGGAAATGCACGCATTTGATTCTGAAAGTATGTGAAGGGAATTTCACAACAGTTACGGCTCAGGCATGGTAGCGCTGCCGGGGTGAAGGATGTACGACCAAGCGACGAGTGCAGGAATCGTAAACGGGAGCAGCACCGAAAACCAAAAGCCCAGCCAGTAAGTCACACGACGGTAATTTTGAACGTTCTTCGGCTTAATGACTGACTCCGACCACCGCCCCAAGTTGTAGCAAAGATTCGCTACCAGCATCATCACCAGATACACGAAGGCTTGGAACGCGGAGGTAAAAAGGGTGATTTCAGCACCTGGCATCGTACCTTTGGAAATGCCTCGGTCAACAACTGCGAGATAAACGGCGAATGCGAGCAAACCTGCGACAATAAGGGCGATGTTATACCGTAGGCGACGCTGTCCCCACCAAGACCGTGCGCTCTGCACGTCCGCAGCAGCAGTGTCCAATGTTTGTCCCATAAGTCGCTGAACGCCAACACTCTAAACCAGAACACCCGTTTTCTTGCCGGATAATTGTTGTAAACAGGCTTTCACGTACTTTACAAATCCTGCACCTGTTTTGGGGCAGAGCACAAGCCCAATGTACGTGAAGACGATTTCGCAACAATCATTGGTCAACTGGTGGGTTGTCCAAATCCACGAAACCGTGGTGAATCGCTCGCCAGTTGGCCTTCAGTCCACCAACAGCCCACACGACAGCAATTGCCATTAGGCCGCGCCCGACCCAGGAGCGCCACATAATCAGACCCACCACACAAGCTGACAGCGCAAGCGCGTAGACAATAGTGTTGATAATGGCGAGTCGTTTGTTGTAGATAGTTTCCGCCATACGGCACTCCTGGCACGATTATGCCTGATAGCATGACTGGCGATAACAGATGGGATGAGAAGGCCGGTCTCCCGACGGGATGCTGTACGCTCCCAGGTTATCGACGTGCTCGCAAGCACAAGAGATAAAGGAGACCGGCAATGAAGAAGGGTAGCACTGCGGTGGGGAACCAGAGCAGGAAAGTTTCACAACCGAAGCTGACGGTCGGCTTGGACCTGGGCGACCGCTCCAGTTGGTACTGCGTGCTGGATGAAGGGGGCGAGCTGCAAGGGGAGCGCAAGGTGAGCACCACGGCGAAGGCAATGCGGGAGGCGTTCCACAGAATGCCGCGCAGCCGGATCGCGCTGGAGACGGGCACGCATTCTCCCTGGATAAGCCGGTTGCTGAGCGAACTGGGCCATGAGGTCATCGTGGCCCACGCGCGCAACGTGCGGCTGATCGGGGAGAGCCGGCGCAAGGACGACCGGCTGGACGCACGCACTCTGGCGCGGCTGGCGAGGATCGACCCGCAGCTGCTGTCGCCGGTGAAGCACCGCAGCGCCCGAGCCCAGGCGGATCT
>DATEJK010000101.1:0-23936 GCA_035278025.1 Terriglobales bacterium
CGGTACGCGAGATGGGTGCAGATGGCGTGCGGCGCGCCATCGCCATCTGCCTGGCGCCGCACGATTCGCGCACCAGCGTGGGCCTGTACCGCAATGCGGTACTCGGAGAGACGCCGCCTTTCCAAGTCGAGTTCGTTGACAACTGGCACGACCACCCGCTGCTGGCGCGCGCCTTCGCAGAGAAGCTGCGCGTCGGCTGGGAGGGCGCCTGTCGTGAAATGGGCGCGCGCGTACCCGTGATCTTCACCGCGCACAGCGTTCCGCAGCGCACCATCGCGGAGGGCGACCCCTACGAGGAACAGGCGCGGGAAACCGCCGCGCTGGTGGCCATGGAGGTACCTGCGCTCACCGTGGATGACTGGACATTCGCCTTCCAGAGCCAAGGCATGTCGGGCGGAGCGTGGCTGGGCCCTACCGTCGAAGACACCATCCTGCAGCTTAAGGCCAAGGGGTACGGCGGTGTGTTCATCCAGCCCATTGGGTTCCTCTGCGATCACGTGGAAGTGCTCTACGACGTGGACATCATGTTTCGCGAGTTCGCAGAGAAGAACGGCGTGCGGCTGTGGCGGGCGGAATCGTTGAACCAATCGCCGGCTCTGGTTGCGGCCCTGGCCGATGTGGCACGTTCGCGGCTGGGAGCAGGGGAGCCAGCGAAGGCCGTGGCGCGAAGCAGAGTGCAGTAGCAAGCTGCTTTGAAGTGCAGAGGTCCTTCGTGAGCACTCCCTTACGTTGGGCTCGGTCGCGCTCACTCGGGATGACGGTAATAGAAATCGAATGCGACGCATTGCCATTATCGGCGGAGGCATTTCCGGGCTGAGCGCCGCGTACTACCTGGAGCGACAGCGTCGGCAGGGCGCGCCCCTGCAATACGTTCTCTTCGAGAGTTCGCCACAGCTTGGCGGTTCGCTGCGCACCGAACACGCCGAGAGTTGCCTCATCGAAGCCGGTCCTGATTCCTTTCTGACCGAGAAGCCCTGGGCGGCCGACCTGTGCCGCGAACTGGGGATTGGCGGCCAGTTGATCGGCTCCAACGACGCCGACCGCAAGACGTACATCCTGGTCAAAGGCCGGCTGGTGCCAATTCCCGACGGCTTGATGTTCATGGTGCCAACCAGGATATTGCCTGTCGTCTTTTCGCCCTTATTTTCGACAGGCGCCAAGTTGCGCATGGCCCGCGAATGGTTCCATCCCCCGCGCCCCGCCGGCGGCGACGAAACCGTGGCCGCGCTGGTGGAGCGTCATTACGGCCCGGAGATGGTGGATCGCCTTGCCGATCCCCTGCTCTCCGGAGTTTATGGCGGCGAAGCCTCGGGATTAAGCGTTCGGGCGGTGCTGCCCCGTTTCGCAGAGATGGAAGCAAAGCACGGCAGCCTGGGCCGGGGCATGCTGGCGGCGCGCAAGCGCATGGCCGCCGCCAAGGCGCCATCTCGCCCGCTGTTCACCTCCCTGAAAAATGGCATGCAGCAACTGGTGGACGCGATTGTGAAACACCTGCCTCGGGAGGTACTGCGCACGGGGAGTACCGTTCGTGATCTGCGGCGCGAGGCTGGTTCTTGGTCGGTTTCTGCGGACAACACTGCGGAGGAAAGATTCGACTCCCTGATCCTGGCCACCCCGGCTCCTGTGGCGGGCACGCTTCTCGCTCCGGTTCAGCCGGAACTGGGGGCGGAACTGAGCGCCATCGCCTACACTTCTTCGGTAACAGTCACCCTGGGATACGAGCGCTCCGGACTGCGCTTGCCGCCCGGGTTCGGCTTTCTGGTCCCGCGCAGCGAGGGCAAGCGCATGCTGGCTTGCACCTTTGTCCATAACAAGTTTCCCCATCGCGCCCCCAAGGACCGCGCCCTTATCCGCTGCTTCCTGGGCGGAGCACGGGACGAGGAAATTCTCGGCTGGTCGCACCAGCAGATCGAAGCCGCCGTGCGCGAGGAATTGCGCGACATCCTGTGGCTCACCGCTCAGCCCCTTTTCTGCCGGGTTTACAAATGGAAGGGCGCCATGGCGCAGTATGGCTTGGGCCACCTGGAGCGCCTGGAGCGTCTGGAGCGCCTGCGCCAGCAGTTGCCGGGCCTGGCCCTGGCGGGGAACGGCTACCGCGGCATTGGCGTCCCCGACTGCGTCCGCTCAGGCAAAGAGGCTGCCGCTCAGGCCGCCGGCCTGCCATCCGCGGTTACCGCCGTAACTTCCGCCCAAGGCCCCCTCGCCCAGCAACCTGCCCGCTGATGTAGGGTTTATCCAACCTAAGAGGTGGGGTCATGAGCCGAGTCCATTTTGCAAAGATTGTCCTGGGCGCCTGCCTGCTGGTGGGATTGGCAGCCGCCCAGAATCAAAGTCAGGACATGTCCAACATGCCGGGAATGGCGAATACGCCCGGCGGGGACCATGCCATGGAAGCGATGGAATCGCACCACATGGATATGGGCCCGCACATGAAGATGACGGCGCTGCGGCCCCTGCGTCCGGGCGACCAGGAACGCGCCGACGAGGTCGTGGAGGAAGCGCGCCAGGCTCTCGCCAAATATCAGGACTACCGCGTCGCCCTGGGCGATGGCTACCAGATCTTTCTGCCTAACGTGCACCAGAAAATGTACCACTTCACCAACCGCCGCTATGCTTTTGAGGCGGCGTTCCACTTCAATCCCGAACACCCGACCTCTCTGCTTTACCAAAAGCACCGCGACGACTACAAGCTGATCGGGCTGATGTACACCGCGCCACGGCGCATGAGCGAAGGTAAACTGGACAAGCGCATTCCGCTCAGCATCGCCCAGTGGCACCAGCATGTAAATCTGTGCCTGCCGCCCAAGGACCGCCGCCAGGAGATGCTGTTGCCACACCCGCAGTTCGGGCTGCGCGGGTCCATTTCCACCAAAGAGGCCTGCGAGGCTGCCGGGGGGCGATTCCTTCCCCACGTCTTCGGCTGGATGGTGCACATGTATCCCTATGAGCACAGCCAGGAAGCCATCTGGTCAGTGGAGCGTCAGATGCATAACCACCCGGGGAATTGATTCGCCACAGAGACACGGAGACACAGAGGTATTGACGATTGAGATTTACGATTGAAAACCCACAGCCGGAACGATCGTGGCAAGCTCAAATCTGACCCTAGAGGCGCCGAGTCTTCACTTTCATTTCTCACTACTCGGACCCACGTGTGCGCTGGCAATCCCCGCCGTCACTTCCTCCACCGCCGCGCCCAGTTGCTCGGCCGCCCAGGTGATTTGCTGAGGGGAGATGACAGCGGGCGGCGCAATCAGCAGGTGGTCGCCGGCATAGCCATCCACGCAGCCCTGCATGGGATAAACCAGCAGGCCGCGGGCAGCAGCGGCCTGGCCCACGCGGCCAGCGAAGTTCAACTCCGTGGCGAAAGGCTGCTTGGTTTTCTTATCGGCCACAAACTCAATTCCCCACAGAAGCCCAAGGCCGCGCACATCACCGACTGCCGGAATATCACCCAGTCTTTCCAGCGCGGATTTCAGCGCCGAGCCCGCCGTTCCCTGGGCCGCAGCCGCTTGCACCAGTTTCTGCTCGCGGATGTGCCGCAGTACAGCTAATCCAACCGCCGCACCAATGGGATGCGCATTGTAAGTGAACCCATGGGTAAAGTTGCCGGAGCCGTTGGCGATGGCGTCCACCACGCGGGCGCTGGCAATCACCGCACCCAGGGGGGCATAGCCGCTGGACATGCCTTTGGCGGTCACGATGATGTCGGGGGTCACGCCCCAGTGCTCGACGGCAAAGTTGCGCCCGGTGCGTCCCATGCCGGTCATCACTTCATCGGCGATCAGCAGCACGCCATGGCGACGGCAAATGGCGGCAATCTCCTGCAGATAGCCTTGAGGCGGCACCGCGGCCCCCAGGGTGGCTCCGCTTACTGGCTCGAAGATGAAGGCGGCAGCTTCTCCCTTGCTCAAGCCGAGCGCGCGCTCCAGTTCGGCGGCGTACTGCTGCCCGCAGTTGTTGCAGCCGTATTGGCAACGGTAGCAGTAAGGCAGCGAGACCTGCTCGAACTCGCGCACCATGGGCAGGTAAATCTGCCGCCGTCGCGCATTCCCGGAAACTGCCAGCGCGCCCAGGGTGGCGCCATGGTAGCTCTGGCGCCGGCTGAAGATCTGGAAGCGCTGCTTCTGCCCGGTTTCCACCTGGTGCTGACGGGCCAGCTTAAGGGCGCTCTCCACCGCCTCCGAGCCGCCGCAGGTAAAGAAAACGGCGCCGCCGCGAAAATTCTCTCCGGCAAACTCCAGCAGTTCGTGGGCGTAATATTCCGCCACCGGCGTGGTGAACTGGCTGCTGTGAACAAACTCCAGGGCACGCGCCTGCTCAAACATGGCCTCCGCAATCTCGCTCACGCCGTGGCCGACCAGGTTCACTGCCGCGGAGCCGGCAAAGTCGAGGTACTGCTTGCCCGCGGAATCCCACAGCAGGGCGCCTTCGCCGCGCACGGCGGCGGGGAAAGTCTTGCTGAAGGAACGGCGGAACACGGAAGAGCGGGGCTGGGAGGGCGCGGGCTCGGACACCCTGAAATTATGTGGTGTGGACGCCGAGCAAGTCAAAATCTCCCAAGCGCGAGGTATGCTCGCCCTCAGGCGTAACAAGTTAAGTCTCTACCGCGCGACGTGTCTATTCGAGTACCGGCGGCCCTAATCCACACGCATCTGGGTTAATCTGCGATTAGCATGAGCCTTTCCCAGCGGATTTTAAGGCTATTGCGGCCGTCGCATGAGCACAGCGAGCTCTCGGCCACAGTGCTGCTGATGTTCGCGGTGATGCTCTCCCGCGTCATCGGCTTCTTCCGCGAGGCCTACATCGCCTACGCCTTTGGCGCCGGCCACGCCACCGACGCCTACAATGCCGCCTTCACCCTGCCCGATTGGCTCAACTACCTGGTCGCCGGCGGCACCGCTTCCATCACTTTTATCGCTATCTACACCAAATTCCTCGCGGAAAAGCGCGAACACGAGGCGCAGAAAACTTTTTCCGTAATCATCACGGTCATGACGGTGGTGCTGGGCCTCGGCATTGTGGTGGCGGAAATTTTTGCCCCCAACATTGAACGTCATCTCTTTCCGCATTTCGGCCCCGACGAACTTCGCCTCTGCGTTCACCTGACCCGCATTTTGTTGCCCGCGCAGGTGTTCTTCTACGTGGGTGGGGTGGTTTCGGCGGTGTTGCTGTCGCGCCGCCTGTTTCTGTTGCCGGCGTTCGGGCCCCTGCTGTACAACGTGTTCATCATTCTTGGCGGCGTGACCCTGGGACGCCGTTTTGGGATTTCTTCCCTGGCTTTCGGCGCGCTGTTTGGCAGCTTCGTGGGACCGTTTCTGGTGAACGCCATCGGGGCGCGGCGGGTAGGCACCGGCTACCGGCCTTCCTTTGATCTGGGCAACGTCGCCTTCCGCAACTGGGTGAAGCTTTCCATACCGCTGATGCTGGGAGTGTCGCTGGTCACGGCAGATGACTGGATCCTGCGCTACTTCGCCTCCGGCGGGGTGGGCGATATCACGCGTCTGAACTACGCCAAGCGGCTGTTCCTGGTGCCCATCGCCGTGCTGGGACAGGCCACCGGGCAGGCATCGCTGCCCTTCTTCGCCCGGCTCTTCAACGAAAAGCGGCTGCAGGAATTTCGCGACACGGTGAACAACTCCGTGTACCGCATTACGGCGGTGTCGTTCCTGGCTACAGCCTGGATGATGGCGGCGGCTCTGCCGCTCATTGACATCCTTTACCGCCGCGGGCGCTTCCATTTTTCCGATTCTCGCGAGACCGCGCTTTACTTCTTCTGGTTCGCGATATCCCTGGCCTTCTGGTCGGCTCAGGCGTTATACGCGCGCGCTTTCTATGCCGCCGGCGACACGCTCACCCCCATGATCGCCAGCAGCATTATCACTCTGGTTTCGCTGCCCCTGTACGCGGTGCTGTTCCGCACCCTTTCCGTGGTGGGACTTACCATCGCCAGCGACATTGGAATTTTTGCCAACACCGTAGCCATGGCTTTGCTGCTGCACCGGCGCAAGCTGGTGATGACCTCCGCCCTGCCCTGGAAGGAACTGGGCAAAGCCGCCTTCACCTCGCTGTTCGCCCTGGCGCTGAGTTATGGCGTGGCGCAATCCATTGCCCTGACCGGAAGCCGGGCAGCCGATTTCCTCCGCCTCTTCCTGGTCTCCATTACCTGGGCCGCGGCGGTGGCAATGGGGTTGTGGGCCACGCGCTCGCAGTTACCGAGGGCCCTCAGAGAGCGCGGGCAGCGGACCACGTATCCGCATGTTGCCGAAAAACATGCGGAAGAATTAAGCGCAGGGATGGAACCGTAGAACCGGAACCTGGCTGTTAGCTTTTAGGCTTTAGCCTCTGGACTTCACCGGCACTCGACGAAGCTCAGGCGACTCGTAATTTCAGCTCACCTGAACGGCTTCACGGCCAAATGCTAAGAGCCAACTGCTGGTTCCAAAATTTTCGGGCGCCCTGATGGGCGCCCGATGAGAAAACCTTACTATTGGCGTGCAGATACACGATCGCAGCGGTCTTGCCGGCTCCGCTGCCGCGAGCTAGTTGGCGCCGGCGCGGGCGGCGCTGACCACCGGCGCATCGTCTTTGGCGTCGCCGTTGGCCTTCTGCCCGGGCTTGCGGATGTCAATGCCGCCCTTAAAGAAGGCGCCATCTTCAATGCTGATGCGGGCGGCGATAACGTCGCCGGTCAGCGAACCATCGTTGCGGATGTCCACGCGGTCGCTGGCGGTGAGGTTGCCGCGAACTTTGCCCAGCACCACGATTTCCCGCGCATTGATGTTGGCGGCCACCACGCCGTTGCGTCCAATGGTGACTCGGTTGCCGGCCAGGTTGATGGAACCTTCCACCCGTCCGTCAATGTAGAGAGACTCCGATCCCGTCACCTCGCCCTTGATGACCAGTGATTTGCCAATGGTCGCCTGCTCGGCGGTGGTGCCCACCGTGCTCGGACGGCTGACCGGCGCCGGGCTGCTCTCGGGAGCAGAAGAAGAAACCGATGGCATTACCGGACGCTCCGTTTCGGGGCTGAACGGCTTCGGGCTAGGAGTTGGCTGATTAGTGGGCTTCCACATGTTCAAGGTAAATCCTTTCTCTTTGGTTGAAGTAAGGTGGCGCTTCCAGCCATGTTTGGGAGTCTTTAACTCCGCATTTTACCCTGCAGGTCCAAGCCGTGAGTTGTGGAAATCGCGGCCCCCTGAGGAAAACTGCCCGGCTGTTAACCGCACGCCGCGCTCACCACATCTGAACCAGCCCGCCGTGCTGCTTAATGATGCTCCCTGGGCAGCAGGTTCTGGCATCCGGCAAAGGCCCTATCCCCATGTTGGTTTCGCGCTTACGATAGAGTAAGTGAGAATCGCTCCCGCTGAACTATTACGTTGGGACTAGTCCCAATGCCTGCGGACTGCGAACCGCCCCTGTGGCGTCTCATCTTAAGCACCATACCCATGCTTTCCGATTCCGCAATTCTGAAGAAAATTGAGCGCCAGCCGCGGCACACGGTGGGTTACAAGCAGCTGCTGCACGAACTGGGCCTGCGCGGCAATGAGCGCCGCGAGCTGGCGGAACGCCTGCGTCAGTTGGTAGCGCGCGGTGACCTGGTGCAAGTTGACGGCGAGCGCTACGCGATTCCGCAGGCCATGAAAAGCAAGAACGCTGTAACCGGACGCCTCACCATGCACCGCGACGGTTACGGGTTTGTGATCCCGGAGAGCGATGAAGTGCGGCAGCGCATCAGCGGCGACATTTACATTCCTCCCAGCGCCATTGCTTCGGCAATGCACGGCGACCGTGTGCTGGTGGAACTCGCAACCATCCGCTCCGACGGCCGCGCCGAAGGCCGCATCCTGCGCGTGCTGGGACGCGCTCATCCCACCGTGGTCGGCACCTTCCACTACGGCCCCCGCCACAACTACGTCCGTCCCATGGATGAGAAGATCACCCTCGACGTGATCATTCCCCGGGGCATGGAAAACCCGGAAAGCATAGCCACGGAGGATACGAAGGACGCAAAGGAAGGGCAGGGGCAAGAACGGCGGAAGGGTAAGCAGGTCCACCGGGTCATTGGCGAAGAGGTAAAGCATCGGCAAGTCGCCTGGGAGGACCTGGAGGGCGTTGTAGTGGATGTGGAAATCACCGATTGGCCCACTCCCACGCAGAACCCCCGCGGGCGGGTGACTGAGATTCTGGGCTACGAAGACGATTTCGGGGTGGACGTGGAAATCGTCATCCGCAAATACCACCTGCCGCACCGCTTCCCCGCCGAAGTGCTGGAGGAAGCGCAGGCGGTGGAAGGCATCATTCCCGCCCGCGAGCTGCAGCAAAGGCGGGATTACCGCGGTTTTCCCATTGTCACCATTGACGGCGAAACCGCGCGCGATTTCGACGATGCCGTGCTTGTGCGCCGGCTGGACAACGGCAACTTCGAGCTGCAGGTGCACATTGCCGATGTCGCCCACTACGTGACCGAAAATTCGGCGCTAGACCGCGAGGCCCGCCTGCGCGGCAACTCCGTGTACTTCCCCGACCGCGCCGTGCCCATGCTGCCCATCGAACTCTCTACTGATATCTGCAGCCTCCGCCCGCACGTGGACCGGCTGGTCATGTCCTGCGCTATGGAGATTGACCACCAGGGCGAGATCCTCGGCTACCAGCTCAACTCCGGCGTTATCCGCTCCACTGAGCGCATGACCTACACCGATGTCAACCTGATCCTGGAAGGCGACCCGGGCGTGCGCAAGCGCTACCAGCGGCTGGCCGGGGAATTTGAGCTGATGCGCGACCTGGCCGTGATCCTCAACCGCAAGCGCGAGCGCCGCGGCTCCATTGATTTCGACCTGCCGGAGCCGGTGATTGAATTCGACGAACTCGGCCTCATGCGCAACATCACGCGCTCCGAGCGCAACATCGCCCACCGCCTCATCGAGGAGTTCATGCTCTCGGCCAATGAATGCGTGGCCCATTATCTCGAGCACAAAGCCGTTCCTTCCCTCTACCGTATCCATGAGAAGCCCGATCCCAAGCGGGTTTACGAATTTGAAACCATCGCCGCCGCCTTTGGCTACTCCCTTGGAGTAGGCGCTTTGCCGGTGCAGCGTTTCCAGTTCAAGACCGACCGCCGCGCCAGCTACGGCACCGGCAAGCGCCCGCGGGAACTCGAACTGCCCAAAGAAGTGCACATCACGCCGCGCATGTACCAGAAACTGACCCAGAAGATCGCCGGCAAGCCGGAGGAGCGCATCCTTTCTTACCTGATGCTGCGCTCGCTGAAGCAGGCGCGCTACTCGGAGGAAAACGAAGGCCACTTCGCGCTGGCTGCCCCCACCTATACACATTTCACTTCACCCATTCGCCGCTATCCTGACCTCATCATTCATCGCATCCTGAAGGATGTGCTGCACCAGTCAGCGGAGTTTCAGGAGCATGGCGCAGCGATTGGGAAAGGCGCGCCGCTGCCCAGCGAGAGCACGCCTGCTCCCTGGTCCAAGCGCCGGGAGACGGCGAAATCGCCATCCCAGCATGCGTCGCGGGCGCATCGAACCGGGGAACGAATTCAGGAGTCAATCCCCCTCGAGGTCCTGCACGAAATTTCCGAGGAATCCAGCCAGGCCGAGCGCCGTGCCGACGATGCCGAGCGCGAGTTGATGGAATGGAAGAAGGTCAAGTTCATGGAGAAGAGGGTGGGCGAGGATTTCGACGGGCTCATCGTCAGCGTCACCAAGTTTGGCCTGTTCGTGGAGCTGACCGAATTGTTCATTGAGGGCCTGGTGCCCCTCTCTACTCTCACCGACGACCGCTACACCTACCACGAGAACACCAGGCAGATCATCGGGCAGCGCAGCCGCCGTACTTTCAGCCTGGGCGAACAGGTACGCGTTCTGGTGGACCGCATTGACCCCGTGCAGAAGAAGATCCAGTTCGCGCTTTTCGAGGAGCGTCCCGCGCCCGCGCAACGCAAGCACAAACGGCACTGAGGCGTTCTGCTGAGCAAGCCTGTGCTTCGGCACGCCTGGGCTGAAGATAAACATAATTTTCACCTGTCATGCTGAGCGAGCCGGAGCCGCGCAAGCGGTGAGAGCGAGTCGAAGCACCTTGCGTCTCCCTAGGTCCCCGGCCACAATCATCAACGGCCAACCGCCGGGAGCGGGCGGCGTACTCCGCGGGCAACATCGAGTACAATTTCAAAAGCTATGCCCACGCGCGACGACATCATGGAGCGGCTCCGCTTCTGCTACGACCCGGAGATCCCGCTGAACATCGTGGATCTGGGGCTCATCTACGAAGTCAAGGTCGAAGAAGGCGACGTGGTCATTGATATGACTCTTACCGCGCCCGGCTGCCCTTCGCATAACGAAATCAGCCAGGACATCAGGACCACCGTCCTCAACGTGCCGGGTGTAAACACCGTCAAAGTGAACGTTGTCTGGGACCCGCCCTGGGACCCCAGCCGCATCAGTCAGGAAGGCCGGGAAAAGCTCGGCCTGGACGCCTGAGCCCAGGATTCACCACCCAGACACGGAGACACAGAGAAACCTCAAGGAACTCTGCCGCGGTAGAGACGTGAATTGTTGCGTCTCGCGAGGCCGGTCTGACCTTGGAAGCCCACGGCTTCAGCCGTGGGAATGAGAGTGAGCATTTCATTCGGGCCTTAGCCCCTGGAGGTCATGGGAGACATTGCAAGCAACGTCTCTACCCCATGTGCATCTCTCCGCATGAGCCGCCATCATTGGTCGGGCAGGGATTCCAGGACCGGAACCGAGGAGCCTGGCGGTTTCTTCTCACCCGCGCATTCTGGCGTGTACCTCCGCAAATCATCACGATCCGCGTCCAGCAGCCACACCGTGCGGCCGGGGTAGCTTCCCGCCAGCCGGCAGTTCTCTTCATGGCTTCGGTCCCGCGCCCACACCACTCGCGCCAGCTGCAGGTCGGCGCGGTTCTCCACCCATTCTTCGTAGAAATCATGCTGCGGAGCATAGTGGACGAACACTAACTGCCGTCCGGGCAGGGACTCCAGCCGCTTCTGCATCCCGGCTCGCCGCGCCGCCCAGCGTTCCAGCGGGCCACCAGCGCCCTGGGAACCCGCCGCCGCGATGGCCAGCGCAAGCACGGGAAGGCCCAACGCCAGGATCTTGCCGGGAGCCTTTCCGCCATAGTTCCAGTCCCAGGCTCGACGGAGGGCCTGCACCATCAGCACGAAAGCCAGCGGCACTACCGGCGCGATGTAGTGAGAATGAAAGCGCCAGGTTTCCAGCGCCAGCCCCAACGCGACCAATCCCAGTGCGGCGAGCGCAACCCGCTCCCAGAATCCCGGGAAAAAGCGTGCCAATAGCGCTGCCTGCACCAGCAGCGCCGCCAACAGCAGCATCGTCCAGACCAGGCTCGGGGAGGGCCAGAACAAGAACCGGATAACCGCCAGTCCCTGCACCGTGGCAAAGACGACCGCCTGCAGCACGCGCACCATGCTCGGCCAGCGCTCCGCCCACACCAGCAAAAGGAAGGGCAGCGAAAGCGCCGCACCAAACGCAAACTGCCAAAAGCCAAACAGCTTGCTGGTGATAAATGCCAGGCGGTAAAAACCGTGGGCCCAGCGCCATGCAGCCAGCGTGTCCACCGCCGCCGCCGTCATAGCCGCATCCTGCAACTGGGGCCAGGGTCGCAGGCGCTGAAAGAGGAAGCTGGGCACAGCGTCATATTGCTGTTCGTAAACCTGGTAGGGCAACCGCCAGGCGCTGCCCGTTACCCGCTGGTTGTAGGCCAGCATCAGGAACGCCCCCAACAGCAGAAGGACGGCCGCGGGCAACACCACTTCCAGCCCGAAGCGGCGCCGGGCGCTCCGATTCCGAAGCAAATATGCCAGCAGCGCCCAACCCGCCGGCAGCGCCGCCAGCAGCCCTTCAAACGGGCGTGTATTGGCCAGAATCAGCAGCCCTAGCGCCATCCATAGCGCATTGCGGGCGCGTGCCCAGCCACTGTCCTGGTTCGCGATTCGCCGCACCGCGCCGTAAAGCAAGGCCCCGCCCAGGGCCGCCACCATGCCGCCCCAGTAGCTCTGGGCCCAATGTCCGAAAAAAGCCAGCTGCCCCGCTGCCACCAGAGCGCCGTATAGCGCCCATGTTCCCTCCACCCATACCTGCAGCATCCAGCATAGAGCGGCGCACGCAAGCGCCGAGCTCAGCCACACCCCGGCCAACGGACTTCCCGCCAGCCGCTGCCCGGCAGCCAGAAACAGGGGCTGCCCTGGCGGATATTTGGACTGGTAACTGGGGCGGACCAGCACTTCCGGGGTCTGAAACTGCTCCCACTGCGCGGGGGTTGGATTGGTTACCTGGCCTGAAGCAAAAGTGTCAGCCGCCAGCAGATAGCTGAACTCGTCCGGCGCCATCGGCAGTGGCGGCCGCCACCAGCTGACCAGCGCATTCCCTCCTAAGGCAATCACACCGACCAGAACAATGGCCCAGTTGCGGCGACGCGCAAGGCTTCGGAATGCCGGCAGGATTCCCCACTGCTCCAGCAGGGAGCGAACCGGCTGCCAGGGCACAAGGAATGCTCCCAGAAACACCCCCAGCGCCGCTAGAACGCTCCCAATCTGAACTGGATTGAGATTTGTCGCCGCCATGCCCAAGACTCTGCCCTCCTCGGCATGGTAGCAGTTCCGGAACTCTGACTTCCCGGACGGGGACATCTTCACTAACCCACTCGGCATCCATCTTTCAGCTACATAGCCGCGCGCCCCCGTCTAACGAAAGACCCGAAATCCATGCCGGATTCCGAGTGCGGCAATTTTCATTCTGAGGTCCGCCCGCAAGCGCCCCGGGCCGCCCGCGAGACCGGCAGCAGAAGTTGAGGTTCGTTCTGGAGCTGCGCCATGGTCGTCCAATACCAGCCTGGCGGCACCCGCCTTCTCGATGTCCTGGATCGCGTATTGGACAAAGGCATCGTCATTGACGCCTGGGTGCGCTTCCAACTCGCGGGGATTGACCTGATTACCATTGATGCCCGCGTGGTGGTGGCCTCCATTCAGACCTACCTCAATTATGCCGAATCGCTGCGTGGCACCCCCGGTGTCTGGCTTCCCCAGGCTGCTTCCTCCGGCTCTGAATCCTACCCAGCACGCAGGACTATACGCAGTCGCCTTCCTCCGAAAATCGCATGAGCGCTCACGCAGCTTCGTCTTTATGCGCAGGAGCTCCTGACCGCTTTGCCGGACAGACATGCAGGTTCTCGGCAAAGGCCAGCAGCTTGAGATTGCTGGCAGCTATGGTGTGCTGGCAGTGCAGGCAAGTCGAAATCGTAAGTTGATGGTTCGGGCCTGGCCGGCGCATGAAACCAAGCGCCTTATCCGCCAGGGTGAGATAGTTGTCAACGAATTCTTGGAGCTCGTTGGGCTCGTCCGCTCCACCTGAACCGGAAGCCGCGCTTTGGGGTGCGGTTTGTTCCTGTTCAATCTGGAGGTGCTTTTTTCTCGGCAAGATGAACACCTGCTGCGTCGTGCGGCGCCGCGACACAGAGTTCGGGGCGCTTACGAGCTTACCCTGCCCCGGGGGCTGTACGCTAGGCATAGCAGATGCGGGAGAGACTCTGGCGGATGTCTCCGCACTCGTCGGCATCAGAACCCCCGGTTAAACCTGCAAAAGCAAAAAGGGCAGCTATAAGCCGCCCTTTTCCTGGCTGGGTGCTTCAGATTTTTACAGCGGTTTGACGTTTTCTGCCTGCCAGCCTTTGGGTCCTTTTACGACGTCGAACTGGACCTGTTGTCCTTCCTGCAGGCTGCGAAAGCCGCTGGATTGGATGGCCGAGAAGTGAACGAATACATCTTCGCCATTCTGACGGCTGATAAAGCCATAGCCCTTCGCGTCGTTGAACCACTTTACAGTTCCTGTTTCCATTGTGTTGCCAATTCCTTTTCTGGTGATTTTGTTGCGAGATCAAACGCAGGACAGTGCAGGCAGGTGCTATTTAGCGTACTGCTCACAAACCGCTTTCGATCAAACGCATCAATATTTTACCTCAGAGAAACGATATTTCTGCAAGTATTTGTAAGCATGGAAGATAGGTCGTCTCGGGCGACCATCGCAAGTGAATGACAAAACAAGACTTAGGGCCGGCGCACCGAGGTAATTCCTGGCTTGGGAAGCAAAGAAGGCAAGCGATAGCAAGGGCGGTGGCTCGCTAATGCTGGTTCCCTTTCCTCCCGAAAGGGCTATTTTCCATGGGCAACGCCCTTCGCCGCCAGTTGCCGGAGCACGTATTGCAGAATGCCGCCATGCTGGTAATAGAGCGCTTCCTGGGGCGTATCAATCCGCACCTGGGCCTGGAAGGCGATATCCTTCCCATGGGCACGGCGGGCGTGCACCTGGACCACCCGCTGGGGCGGAAATTCTTCAATAATCGGAGCCAGGCCGCCTATATCGTACAATTCTTCGCCGGAAAGTCCCAGCGACTCGGCATCCTGCCCGGTCATAAACTGCAGCGGCAGGACCCCCATACCAACCAGGTTGGAGCGGTGAATGCGCTCGTAGCTTTCCGCGATCACGGCACACACTCCCAGCAGGAGGGGCCCCTTGGCCGCCCAGTCGCGTGATGAACCGGAGCCGTACTCCTTCCCCGCCAGAATGATCAAGGGCACTTTTTCAGCGATGTACTTTTCCGAGGCCTCGAAAATGGTCATTTCCTTGCCGTCAGGCAGGTGGCGGGTGAAACCGCCCTCCAGGTTGGGAACCAGCTTGTTGCGCAGGCGCACGTTGGCAAAAGTCCCGCGCACCATCACCTCGTGGTTGCCTCTGCGGGAGCCGTAGGAGTTGAAGTCCTTTACCTGTACCCCGTGCCCGATCAGATATTTTCCCGCCGGGCTGTCGGCCTTGATGGAGCCGGCGGGCGAAATATGGTCGGTGGTAACGCTGTCGCCGAGGCTGGCGAGCACGCGCGCGCCCCGAATGTCCTCCACCGCCGGCGGGTGCACCGGCATGTTCTCGAAGTACGGTGCCTGCTTGATATAAGTGGAAGCGCTGTCCCAGGTGTAAGTCTGCCCCTTGGGGATATTCAGCGAGCGCCAGCGCTCGTCGCCCGCGAAGACCTCGCTGTAGCTTTTACGGAACATGCTGGCTTCAACCGCGCTGCGGATGGCTTCGTCAACTTCCCGCTGCGAGGGCCAGATCTCCGAAAGGAACACGGGCTTGCCCTGGCGGTCGCGACCCAGGGGCTCGTTTTGCAGGTCAATGTCAATGCGCCCGGCCAGCGCGAAGGCCACCACCAGAGGCGGCGACATCAGGTAGTTGGCGCGAACTTCCGAATTGATGCGGCCTTCGAAATTGCGGTTCCCGGAGAGCACGGAAGCGACCACCAGATTGCTCTCATCAATGGCTTCGGAGACTTCTGCCGGCAGCGGCCCCGAGTTGCCGATGCAGGTGGTGCAGCCGTAGCCGACCAGGTTGAAGCGCAGCTTGTCCAGGAAGGGCGTGACCCCGGCGCGGTCGAGATAGTCGCGCACCACCTTAGAACCCGGCGCCAGCGACGATTTCACCCAGGGCGGCACACTGAGCCCTCGCTCCACCGCCTTTTTGGCCAGCAGCCCGGCCGCCAGCATCACCGAAGGATTGGAGGTGTTGGTACAGCTGGTGATGGCGGCGATGACCACGCTGCCGTGGCGCAGGTTCTTCTTCACGTCCACCAGCACCGGCTTTTCCGCCGCCGGAGCTTCCGCGTCTTCTACGCCCACCGCCACGGGGCTTCCGCCCTCTCCTTCCCAGCGGCCGATCACGCGCAGCGCGTTTTGCGTGGGCGTATTGGTTTTGGCCGCGGCCGCAGCCGGCGCCTTGGGCGGCTTGATCAATTGGGGCAGCGCTTGCTGGAACGATTCGGCGGCCCCGGAAAGAGGCACGCGGTCCTGGGGGCGCTTGGGACCCGCCAGGCTGGGCTCCACCTTGGCCAGGTCGAGTTCCAGCAGCTCTGAGTACTCCGCCTCCGCAGTCTTCTCCGTGTGGAACAGGCCCTGCTCGCGGCAGTAGGCCTCCACCAGCGCGATCTGCTCCTCGCTGCGCCCGCTCAGACGGAGATAGCGCAAGGTTTCCGCGTCAATGGGAAAGATGCCGCAGGTGGCGCCGTACTCGGGCGACATGTTGCCGATGGTGGCGCGGTCGGCCAGCGGCAGCGACGCCAGCCCGGGACCGAAGTACTCCACGAATTTTCCCACCACTCCGTGTTGGCGCAGCATTTCGGTGATGGTCAGCACCAGGTCGGTGGCGGTGGAACCCTCGCGCAGCTTGCCCTTCAAGCGTACGCCTACGACCTGCGGGATGAGCATGGAAACCGGCTGGCCCAGCATGGCCGCCTCTGCCTCGATGCCGCCCACGCCCCAGCCCAGCACACCCAGGCCGTTGATCATGGTGGTGTGCGAGTCGGTGCCCACCAGCGTGTCGGGATAAGCTTGCGGGCGCGAGCCGTTGGGCTGCACGAACACCACGCGCGCCAGGTATTCCAGGTTCACCTGGTGCACGATGCCGGTATCGGGGGGCACGATGGCGAGATTGCGAAACGCGGTCTGCCCCCAGCGCAGGAAGGCATAGCGCTCCTTGTTGCGCTGGAATTCCATGTCGGCGTTCACCTGGAAGGCCCAGGTGGTGCCGAACTCATCCACCTGTACCGAGTGGTCAATCACCAGTTCGGCGGGCTGGATAGGGTTGATTTTGCCGGGGTCGCCGCCCAGCTGGCGCATGGCGTCGCGCATCGCCGCCAGGTCCACCACCGCGGGCACGCCGGTGAAGTCCTGCATGAGCACGCGGCTGGGGGTGAAAGCGATCTCGCGCGCCGGCACCGCGTTCTTCTTCCAGCCAGCCAGGGCGCGAATGTCCTCCGCCTTCACCAATTGCCCGTCTTCGGTGCGCAGCAGGTTCTCCAGCAGAATGCGCAGGGAAAACGGCAGGTGACGGGTCGAGATGCCCTGCTTGTCGAGCGCGTCCAGGCGGTAAATTTCGTATTCCTTGTCGCCGACGCGCAGGCTGGAACGACTGCCAAAGCTATTTGCCGACATGATTGCCCCTTTGAGGAGAAGCTGCAAG
Source organism: Terriglobales bacterium (assembly GCA_035278025.1). Taxonomy (GTDB): domain Bacteria; phylum Acidobacteriota; class Terriglobia; order Terriglobales; family Acidobacteriaceae; genus JAICWP01. The sequence goes on from DATEJK010000101.1 coordinate 17,055, forward strand.
CAACGTCTCTACTCGTATGCGGAATAGTGCTGAGCCCTTTTGTCCGACGGTGAAGACATAACTTGTTGTGTCTCGCTCTAGTGTAAAACACTTCATGCGGGAGCTGATGCCGCAAGCGGCTCTCTGCCTTTCTGCAAGCGTTTTTCCTATATTTACTGATGCCGCCGGCACCAATACAGCAACATCAGAATTTTCCTCCCAGCGCCTGGAAAACCAGCAGCGCGTTGAGCGCCAGGATAACGCCAGTAGTCGCGTAGGCCAGCCAGTTGGTGCGGCGGGCATTGCGCAGGTTCCCCATGACGTCCTTACGGCGGGTGAGAACAATCAGCGGGATCAGGGCGAACGGCAGCGCGAAGCTGAGCACTACCTGCGAGAGCACCAGGATCTTTAGCGGGTCGAGCCCAATGGCGATCACCACGATGGCCGGAATCATGGTGATAAAGCGGCGCAGGAAAATGGGGAACTTGATTTCCAAAAAGCCTTCGATGATGACTTGCCCCGCCATGGTGCCCACGGTGGAAGAGGACAGCCCGGAAAGCAGCAGGGCGACTGCGAAGGCCATGGCCGAGAACTGGCCCAGCAGCGGGCGCAGGGTTTCATGCGCCTGCTCGATGGACATCACGTTGCGGCCGGCGTGGGCGAAGACGGCTGCCGCCATAATGATCATGGCGGAATTAATCAGCCAGGCACCGTTCATGGCCGCCAGCACGTCCCACAGTTCGTAACGTACGTGGCGCACGCGATGTACGGTGCCGTTGGGCGAACGCTCCTCCTCCTCTTTGATCCGGTGCTGCACCAGCGCCGAGTGCAGGTAAACCACGTGCGGCATGACGGTAGCGCCCAGCATGCCCACAGCGATGTAGACGCTGGCTGCAGTCAGGTGGGGCACCACCACGTAATGGGCCACGCTGCTCCAGTCGGGATGGGCGAGGAAAATTTCCACCGCGTAGCAGGTGGCGATGCCGAACACGAAGGCCATGATCACCTGCTCCAGGCGGCGGAAGCCGTAGAGCTCGGTGGCCAGGATGAGAAAGACGCAAACGCCGGTGAGCAGAGCCGCCAACAGCAGGTTGATGTTCAACAGCAGATAGAAGCCGAGGGCGGCGCCGAGAAACTCGGCCAGGTCGGTGGCCAGGGCGGCCAGCTCCGCCGCCACCCACAGCCCCAGGTTGGTGGCGCGGGAAAAATGCTGGCGGCAGTTCTGCGGCAGCGTCCTGCCAGTGGCGATTCCCAGCTTGGCGGCCAGGAACTGAATGAGAATGGCCATGGCATTTGACCACAACAGCACCCACAGCAGGGTGTAGCCGAATTCCGTGCCGCCCTGGATGTTGGTGGCGAAATTGCCCGGGTCAATGTAGGCGATGCTGGCGACAAAAGCCGGACCAAAGTAGGACCAGATTTCAGCGCGGCGAAAGGAGGGCAGCCACTTGGAGCGTGGCTGATTCGCGGAAACTTCCACTTTGATCGCAGGGTCTGGCTTCATGGGTGATTGGCCGCGCAGCTTAACTTCGGTTAACCTTCCCAACAACCCGTCTGGAAACCCACACCTTCTCCGCCGCCGCCGCGGGAATAGAAATGTTGGCCGGCGGAACGTTCAGTTTGACGCGCTGGTCCGTGCCGCGCCCCAGAACACGCACAGTCGCCCCCGGGCGCAAGCCGTGGTGTTCCAGGTACTCCAGCAATTGCCGGTCCCGCTCAGCCACCGCACTGATGGTATAGAAGCGGGAGGGCACGGCTTCCGAAAGAGGGACAAGGCCGCGTCGCCTGCGGCTGACCGGGGTTTCAGGCTCGGTAAGATTGCCGTGCGGGCATTTGCCGGCACGCCCCAGCACAGCCGCTATCTTAGCCTCGAAAATGGGAGAGACGGCGTGCTCCAGTCGTTCCGCTTCGTCATGCACTCGGTACCATTCCATGTCGAATATCTTCGTCAGCATACGTTCGATCAGGTGATGGCGATTGACGGTGCGGCGCGCGATGCGCCGTCCTGCGCTGGTGAGCTCGACCCGGCCACCCTCGCACACGCGCAGCAGCCCGTCCCGTCCCAGCCGGCGCAAAGCCATGGTCACGGCTGGTGCGGATACCGACAAACGATGAACCAGGGTGGCGCCAATTACACTTTCTCCCTCGTATTCCGCTTCCAGGACGGCTTTGAGATAGTCTTCCTTCGAAACTGTAATTCTGGCGGACATAAACCAGCTAGTAGTTAACCATAGTTAAATAACTCCTGTCTATGGCTCGAGGGCGTCTGACCTTCGAGGCCGGCGTTGACAGCGAAGCGCGGCGCCACCTACTCTGTAATATCTCGCGGGGCTTATGAAGATTCTGGTCATCGGCGGCGGCGGGCGCGAGCATGCGCTGGTGTGGAAGCTGCGCCAGTCCCCGCGTGTCTCCAGGGTCTATTGCGCGCCCGGCAACGGCGGCATTTGCCAGGAAGCGCAATGCCTGCCCGCGGATGTAAGGTCTCTGGAATCGCTGGTGGAAGCAGCCAGGCGGGTGCAGCCCGACCTCACCGTCGTAGGTCCGGAGCTGCCTCTGAGTCTGGGCGTGGTGGATGAGTTCAGCAAGCTCGGCTGGCGAACCTTTGGGCCCACGCGCGCGGCCGCCCGGCTGGAAGCGAGCAAGACCTTCGCCAAGGAGTTCATGCAGCGCCATCGCATTCCCACCCCCCACTACGCGGTCTGTGCTTCGCCGGCAGAACTCAAAGAGGCGCTCGCGCACTTCCATCTCCCTGTGGTGGTCAAGGCAGACGGCCTGGCTGCCGGCAAGGGCGTGGTCATCGCCAAAACCAGGGAAGAGGCGTCAGCCGTGGCCGTGGACATGCTTTCCGGCAAGATGCTGGGCGAGGCCGGCAACCGGGTGGTGCTCGAGGAGTGCCTGAAAGGGGAGGAGCTTTCCTTCCTCGTGGTCAGCGACGGCGAGCGGGTGGCCCCGCTGATGGCGGCGCAGGATTACAAGCGCGCCGGAGATGGCGATACCGGCCCCAATACCGGCGGCATGGGCGCCTATTCCACCGACGACATCATTGATGCCCAGATGCGCGACTGGCTGGTGACCCACATTGCCCGCCCCGTGGTCGAGGGTATGAGGTCGGAAGGCATGGAGTATCGCGGCGTACTCTATTGCGGCTTGATGATGACCGCCACCGGCCCCATGGTGCTGGAGTTCAACTGCCGCTTCGGCGATCCCGAGACCCAGCCCATCCTCATGCGCCTGGAGAGCGACCTGGTCTCCGCCATGGAGGCCGCCATCGAAGGCCGCATCAGCGATGGCGATTTCAAGTGGTCGCCGCAGCCAGCCGTGTGCGTGGTTGTGGCATCGGGAGGCTATCCTGGGACCTTTGCCGCCGGCAGGAAGATTGTTGGCTTGGAACAGGTTGCCCAGCAGGCGGGGGTGAAGGTGTTCCACGCGGGCACGAGCTATCAGGATGGTACGTATTACACCACCGGTGGACGAGTGTTGGGCGTGGCCGCGCGCGCGGATACGCTGGGCCAAGCAGTGGAGCACGCCTACGCGGCTGTTTCCAGCATCGGATTTGAAGGTATGTACTACCGCAAAGACATTGCGGCTCGGGCGGTAAAAGCTGTCTAGCTGACTGGCTGATCAGCCAGTCAGCTAACGGACTAAACATCACATTTTCTCGAGAGGAGCAGAGAACTTTGCCAGGCAAAACACTGGTATCCATCGTAATGGGCAGCGATTCCGACCTGGAGATCATGCGCGAGGCGGCGAAGGCCCTGGAGGAGTTCGGCATAGGTTATGAAATGGATGTGACTTCCGCGCACCGCTCGCCGGCGCGCACCAGCGAATTCGCCTCCAAGGCGGCGGAGCGTGGGATTCGGGTCATCATTGCCGGAGCCGGGGGCGCCGCCCACCTGGCGGGCGTGATCGCCGCGCATACTACGCTGCCGGTCATCGGCGTGCCTATTCCTTCCACCTCGCTGCAGGGGATGGACTCGCTGCTGGCCACGGTGCAGATGCCGGCGGGCATTCCTGTGGCCACGGTCGCCATCGGCAAGCCGGGCGCCACCAATGCGGGCATTCTGGCGGCGCAAATTCTGGGCGTGAGCGACGCCGGAATTGCCACCAGGCTCATCGCCCAAAAGCAGAAGCTGGCGCAGGGAGTGGAAGTCAAGTCGCGCAAGCTGCAGGAAGCGCTGAAGGGCTGACTTCATGGCCGCAGATGAATGAAACCAAATGCAAGCTCCTCGAGCCGTCTCCTTCAGCCGTTGTCATCCTGAGTGAGGGCCGGAATTAAAATTCCCGGCCCGAGTGAAGGACCTGCTTTTTTGGCATAGGTAACCTTCAAACAAAAGCAGGTCCTTCGTCCGGATGCGGGTTCGGCATGCCGCATACGGACTCAGCATGACAATAACAGTGCCTTGCTGACTTCCGGCTAGTGCCTTCCGGCTGCCTGCTGAATCGTTTCCCACGCTTCCCGCACATCCTCCCACGTCGTGCCCAGATTGCCGATGGCCAGCCGCAGCACGTAGCGGCCGCTGAGTTCGGTGTGCGAGATGAAGAACTTTCCTGAGGCGTTCACCTTTTCGAAGATGCGGCGGTTTTCCTCATCCGAGCCTTTGTAGCGGAAGCAGACCACCGAAAACGACACCGGCGCCACCACTTCGAAGCGCGCGCCACGCTGAATTTCGCCGGCGATGCGCTGCGCCCAGTCCATGTGGGAGCGCAGAATCTGCTGCAGGCGTTCGCGCCCGAAGTAGCGCAGTATGAACCACAGCTTCAGGCTGCGAAAGCGATGGCCCAGGGGCACGCCATAGTCCATCAGGTGGATGGCCCGCGGGTCTCCGGAGGGACTCAGGTACTCGGGCACCAGGGAGAACGCGCGGCGCAGAATGTCCGGGCGGCGGGTATAGAAGGCGCTCAGGTCAATGTTGGTGAACAGCCACTTGTGCGGGTTCATCACCAGGGAGTGAGCCCGCTCGATCCCGCTCAGAATCTGCCGGCATTCGGGCAAAATGGCAGCGGCGCCGGCGTAAGCGGCATCCACGTGCAGCCACAGGCCGTGCCTCTCTGTGACTTCGGCGATTGCGGCAACCGGATCTACGCTGGTGGTGGAAGTAGTGCCTACCGTAGCCACTACGCAGAAGGGCTTCTTGCCGGCGGCCACATCGCGCTCAATGGCAGAGGCCAGCGCTTCGGGCTTCATGCGGAATTCGGCGTCGGTCGGGATCTTGCGCACGTTGCGCTGGCCGATGCCCGCGGCGATGGCGCCCTTCTCAATGGAGGAATGCGACTGCTCGGAGGTGTAGAGCACCAGGTTGCCAGTGGAACCGTTCAGGCGGGCCTCCGGCTGCAGCATTTCGCGGGCGGCGCAGATAGCATGAAAGCTGGAAACTGAGGCGGTGTCGTAAATGATGCCGAACCAGTCCGCCGGCACGCCCATCCAGTCCCGCAACCAGCCCAGCGCCACCTGCTCCAGTTCCACCAGGGCCGGGGAGGTGTCCCAGTGAAGGCCGTTGGTGTTGAGCGCCGCCGCCAGCATTTCCGCAATAATGGCGGGAGTGGAACCGCTGCAGGCAAAGTAGGCCAGGAAGCCGGGATGGTTCCAGTGCGTGACCGCGGGAACGATCTGGGAGTCGAAGTCGCGCAGAATGGCGTCGAAGCTTTCACCCTGCTGGGGGCCGGAGCGGGGCAGCGCGTCCACCAGGTCGCCCGGCTTGACTTTGGGCATCACGGGATAGCGGCGGATGTCGCGCAGGTAGTCCGCAACCCAATCCACCGCCTGGTGCGCGGCTTTTTGATAGTCGGATACGTAGTGCTCCCAATCGAGCGCCGGTTCCGCGGGTAACGAGGGCTTTTCAGAGGCGGCCATGAAGAGATTGTAGCCTGTGGGACGGAGCTTCGCCCCGTCCAGGGTGGCGCTGTCATCTTAAGCGAGGGCGCACGCCCGAGCCGAAAAGACTTCTGCGCACGGGGAAGCGCCGAAATGAAGGAAGGAATTTCTATTGGAGAACTTCCTGAGCCAGGCATAGTGAGCGCGAGCGAACGCGGGGTCCTTCGACTCCGCCGGACGATTCGCAAGCGAATCCTCCGGCTGCGCTCAGGAGGACATTTCAAAGTGTTTGCTGCTGAAGGAGAGAACGCACAAAAAATTTGGGGCGACCTCGTGGCCGCCCCTCTGAGATCCGAAAACTGAAAACTGAGAACTGGTTTACGCGGGCGCTGGTCTTTCGCCGGGCTTGGTGACGCCGGAACGCCCGGGCTCAGGCTTCAGCACCTTCTGCATGCCGCCCTCGTCGGATGGCGGAGCCGGCGTGACCTTCACCGGCAGTTCCTTACCCTCGATGATCAGCTGGATCTCACGAGCATCCAGCACCTCGCGCTCCAGCAGCGCCTTGGCTATGCGCTCCAGGGCGTCACGATGCGAAGAGAGGATGTCCACCGCGGACTTGTAGCCTTCATCCACAAAGCGCCGCACTTCCTGGTCAATCTTGATGGCCGTGTCTTCGCTGTAGTCGCGGTGTTGGGCGATTTCGCGGCCCAGGAAGATTTGCTCCTCCTTCTTGCCGAAGGTAAGCGGCCCCAGGTTGCTCATTCCGAACTCGCACACCATCTTGCGGGCCAGTTCCGTGGCCTGCTCAATGTCGTTGCCCGCGCCCGTGGTCATGGTGCTGAGGAACAGCTCCTCGGCTACGCGGCCGCCCATCATGATGGCCAGGCGCGTCTCCAGGTAGTCGCGGGTGTAGGTGTGCTTGTCGTCAATAGGCAGCTGCATGGTCACGCCCACCGCCATGCCCCGGGGAATGATGGTCACCTTGTGCAGCGGGTCGGCATGCTCACGCAGCGCCGCCACTAGGGCGTGCCCGCGCTCGTGGTAGGCCGTGACTTTCTTCTCCTCGTCGGAGAGCAGCATGGACTTGCGCT
>DATEJK010000102.1:0-35148 GCA_035278025.1 Terriglobales bacterium
TAAACCTGGTGCTGGCCTCGCCCCGGGCCCCGTCCTATGAGGTCGTCATCCATCAGGACGGCAAACCGCTCACCCGTGCCCAGGCCACGCCTGACGTGCGCTTCCGCCCGGCGGCGACCGGCGAGGAGAGCTACATCCTGGTCGAGCAGGCGCGCATGTACCAGCTGGTAGATGATCGCACCTTTGGCACGCACACTCTGGAACTCCTCTGCCCCCAGCCCGGCTTGGCCGCTTTCGCTTTCACCTTCACGACTTGCCTGGACCCCAGCGCTATTCCCTCCGAGGCTGTGGGATGAAACTGGTCGCCGCAGCTCTGATTCTGCAAAATGGCAAGCTGCTCATTTGCCAGCGCACCCGCCATCAGCCCATGCCTCTGAAATGGGAATTCCCCGGCGGCAAAATTGAGGAAGGCGAGCAGCCGCGCGACGCTATGCGCCGCGAACTCGACGAAGAGTTGGGCATTGACGCCAAAGTGGGCGAGGAGGTCGCCCGTATCCGCCACAGCTACAAGAGTGGCGGCCAAGTGGAACTGCGCTTCTTCGTGGTCCACCAGTTCGCCGGCGAAATCGAGAACCGCATCTTCCGCGACGTGCGCTGGGTGGAGCGCGCCCAACTGCCGCAATACGAATTCCTGGAAGCTGATCTGGAGCTGGTCAACGACCTCGCCGCCGGCAAAATTCTGTAATCGCGCGCGGCGAGTAATGCTAAACGTCCTCGACAATCATTCTTGCCAACCATCACCCCGCCGAGTAAAGTCCGATGCTAGCGCTCTCGCGGTGGTCATCGCAAATGAGCACAGCTGCAATAACCGGACGGATCGCAGAAGCTTCGCCGCGCTTCACCGCCAGGATCGCCGGCCTGTTGTACCTCCTCACCATACTGACGGGAATATTCGCCCAGGGCTTCGTCAGCGGCAGGCTGGTTGTAGACGGCGACGCCGCGGCTACGGCGACCAATATACTCACCCACGAGGCTCTGTTTCAGTGGGGTTTCACGGCCTACCTGCTCGAAATGAGCTGCCAAATTGCGTTCACAGCTCTCTTTTATGATCTGCTTAAGCCGGCGGGCAGGAGCATCTCATTGGTTGCGGCCTTTTTGGGCCTCTCCGGTTGCGTCATCAAGACCCTTAGCCGCCTCTTTTTCATCGCTCCCTTGTTCGTCTTGGGAGGCGCACACTACTTAAAGGTCTTTAGCCCGGAACAATTGCAGGCGCTGGCCCTTCTCTTTCTCAAGGTGAATGACCGGGGTGCCGCGATCGCACTGGTATTTTTCGGATTTTATGCACTCCTTACGGGATACCTCATCGTGCGGTCCACCTTCCTGCCTCGAATCCTGGGCGTGTGGTCGGCCCTTGCAGGTTTGGCGTGGTTGAGCTTTCTGTATCCACCCCTCGGATATCGTCTGTTTCTCTACCTTGCTGCCTTCGGCCTCCTCGGGGCAGCAGCGTTGATCCTGTGGCTCCTCATCTTCGGGGTGAACCAGCAACGATGGAAAGAACAGGCCAGCGCGGCGGGGATGTATGCATGAAAGCTGTCCCTCGGCTCATCCAAATGCCGTAGCCTCGGAACTGAGTTTTCGGGCTGTAACTCATGACGAAGGGAAATTGCCCGCTTGGCGGCTCCGGGGTGTCGCTCCGGCCTTGCGGGCGGCGAGTGCACGGCTCAGTGAAACTGCGTCCACAAATACGCGCTCGTCAGCGCCGTCACCACAGCCGTCGTGCTCCAGGCCGCCACGTTGAACCAGCGCGAATTGATGTACTCGCCCATGAGCTCGCGCTTGTTGATGAGCAGGATCATGAACACCAGCACAAACGGCAGCACCGCTCCATTGATGACCTGGCTCAGAATCGAAACCTGCACCAGCGGCAGATTCGGAGTCAGGATCACGCCCGCACCGACCACAATCAGAATGGTGTACAGCCAATAGAACACCGGCGCCTCGCTGAAGCTCTTGCCCACGCCCGACTCAAAACCCAGGCCCTCGCATACCACATAGGCGGTAGAGAGCGGCAGAATAGACGCCGCGAACACCGAGGCATTCAGCAGGCCGGCCGCAAATAGGATGTAGGCGTATTCGCCCACCAGGGGGCGCAGCGCCTGGGCGGCGTCGGCCGCATCCCGCACCTGCGTGTGTCCGTGCACGTACAGGGTGGCGGCGCAGGCCACGATGATGAACCAGGCCACCACGTCGGTCAGGATACAGCCCACCACCACGTCAATGCGCGAGGCTTTGTACTGCCGCCGCGTCACTCCCTTCTCCACGATGGAGGACTGCAGATAGAACTGCATCCATGGGGCAATGGTTGTCCCCACAATCCCCAGAAACATGTACAGGTAGGCACGCTGGTGAAAATAGGTGAGCCCCGGCGGCTTGAAGGTGGCGATGGCGGCCTCTTTCCACGAGGGCCCGGCCATGATCCCGGCGGCTATATAGGTCACGTAAAAGAACGAGGCAACGATGAAAACTTTTTCGACACTCTTATATTGCCCTTTAACCACCAGCAGCCAGACGAAAACCGCCGTCAGGGGCACTGAGATGAACTTCGATACCCCGAATAGTTCCAGGCTCATGGCTACGCCCGCAAATTCCCCCACCACGTTGCCGAAATTCACCACCACCAGCCCCAGCATCATTACAAAGGTGATGCGGAATCCGAATTCCTCGCGGATCAAGTCGCTTAGACCTTTGCCGGTCACCGCCCCCATTCGCGCCGACATTTCCTGCACCACGATCAGCGCCAGCGTGGTGGGAATAATGGTCCATAGCAGCAGATGACCGAACTGCGCCCCGGCGGCCGAATAGGTCCAGATGCCGTTCGGGTCGTTGTCCACGTTCGCCGTGATAAAGCCGGGGCCGAATACCGCCAGAAACAGCAGAATCCGGATCCGCCAGCGCCTCCACCATCTCATCGCTGCCGTCGCAAATTGGATTTGGAAACACGCGCACTGCCGCCCCAGAATATATGCAGCCTCTGTTTCCCGCCAGCCACTTGCGTGCTACGCGAACAATTTTTTTCACCACGGGGACTGTTCACCACAAAGGACACGAAGGGCGCACGCAAAGGATCTTTTGAGTTGGCTGAAGACCTGGGCGACCTGACAGCTGGGAACTGGCGACTGGACACTGGCAACTGCTTTACAGCTTCGCCCGCAGCAGGCTGATGACGTCGTCGGAGGTGATCACCCCCGTGAGCTTACCTTCGTCGTCCACCACTGGAAGGGTGATCAGGTTGTACTTATCAAACAGTTCGGCGACTTCCTTCTCGTTGGCTCCGGCATGGCAGGAGATCAGGGGTTCCATGCTGAGCGGCAGCAAGGGGTCGGTGGACTGGGCCAGCACCAGCTTGGGCAGCATCACCGCGCCCACCAGCCGCCCTTCCGGGTCGAGCAGGTAGATGGTGCTCACCGTCTCGATGCCTCCCTCGAATTGCCGCAGCGCCTCTATGGCATCGTTCACGGTGGCATTGGCGGGCAGCGCCAGATACTCGGTGGTCATGCGCCCGGCCGCCGTGTTCTCCTTGAATTCCAGCAGTTCGGCTACTTCCTGGCGCTCCTCCGGCTGCATCTCATGCAGGATTTCCTCTGTGGTCTCCCTGGGCAAATCCATGAGCAGGTCGGCGGCCGCGTCCGGATCCATTTCCTCAACGATATCGGCGGCGCGGTCGGAATCCAGCGACTCCACGATGGAGGCCTGCAGCTTGGGCTCCACTTCCTCCAGCGCCTCCGCCGCCACACCTTCGTCCAGCGTCTCAAACACCGCCTCGCGCTCATCCGGCGCCAGTTCTTCCACAATGTCGGCAATGTCGGCCGGGTGCAGCCGCGCCAGCCGCTTGTGCGAGATCTTCAGCTTCACCCGCCGGGCGGGATCGGTTTCGATCAGATCCACGAACTCCCAGGGAATCTCACGCGCCGGTATATTGCGCAGCAGCGCCCGCAGGACCGGGCCCGGGATCAAGCCCTTGAGCAGGCGGCGCACCGCCCCTCGCGCTCCGATGTCAACGCCCGCCACCCGCAGCGCCGGGTGCTGATTGAGCCGGTCCTCATGCAGGTCAACATCGTTCACCCGCACCACCTTGCGTCCGTGAACGTCTATGATCTGCTGGTCAAGCAGGTCGCGTTCCAGCAGCAGCAGCCCCTCATGACCGGGTTCGGGAAGCCACTCGGCAATAGGCTTGGCGGCGTGAATGCCGCCGTCAATCGAGGTCACCTCGCTGAAGGGCAGCAGTTTCGGACCCTGCCTGGTCCGCACCACCAATGCCGCCACCCGCAACGGGTCTTCCTGCGGCCGCAAAGCCACTTCGCGCACACGTCCGCTGGCCCCGGTGGGGTCGTACACCGGAGCGCCCAGCAGGTCGGTTAGGGCTACGTTCATCATTCGTCCTGAGAATACAAAAGAGATGAGGGGGAATCCAGAAGGGTTTTTCCGCGCCGCCGTTTCCCAAGCTCCGCAAGGGCAGAAAAAACCTGGTCGCTAGCGGAAGTGCGACCGCGCTAAACAGCGTTTCCTTCAGCACTTTTAGCCGTTAGCCTCTCAACATAGGTGCAGGCGTGAGAAAAATCCTGAAGGGCTAAATGCCAGGTGCTAACTGCTGATTGCGTTCTTCGGTTGAGGGCTGAATGCTTGCTTATCCCACCGGTTCCGGGTCTGCAACCGCCGCCTGGCGCCGCGGTGGCTCGTGCATGCGGTAAAGGTGATCCAGCGGTCCGGTTCCGCGTCCCAAGGGCTGGGCATGGGTGATGGCCGCGGCCACATAAGCTTTCGCCAGCAGCACGGCCTCGGGCAACCCCCGGCCGTGAGCCAGGTGACAGGCCAGCGCTGAGGCGAAGGCACATCCGGTACCGTGGGTGGAGCGGGAACGTTGTCGCTCCGCTTTAAACACCTGGGTTTGAATGCCGCCGTTGGGATGGGTAAAGCTGAGCAGGTCGGTGGCCTTGTCCAGGTGGCCGCCCGTCACCACTACATTGAGGGCGCCTAGCTCGTGCAGTCGCAGGGCTGCCGCCTTCATCTCCTCGAGATTGGTCACCGCCACCCCAGAAAGGGCCGTAGCTTCATCCAGATTCGGAGTTATGACGGTCGCCAGGGGCAGCAGGCGCTCTCCCATCAACTTTTCGCCCTTGGGCTCAAGCAGGCGGGCGCCGGAACTGGAACGCAGAATCGGGTCCAGCACCACGTTGGCCGGTTTACCCGGCTCCAGAAAGTCACATACCGCGGCAACCACATCGGCGGAACCCAGCATGCCGATCTTGACCGCGGCGATCTCCACATCGCGGCTCAGCTCTTTCAGGGTTTCGCTAACCAGGCGAGCGGGCAGCGCCTCTACGCGGCTGACCCCCTGGGTGGATTGCACGGTCAAAGCGGTGATGCAGGCCACCCCATAACAGCCATGCGCGGCTATGGTTTTGATGTCGGCCGTAATGCCGGCGCCTGAGGAGGGATCGAAGCCGGCGATGGTCAGCACGACGGGTGGCGTCTGCGGCATAGTCGCAATCTAGCGGAAACTGGCGTCGGGGCAAAGACGCAAAGCGACCCACTCCCGCCTCCAAAGTTGTAACCCTATGAGTCCCGGTAAGCTGCGGTGAATTTAAATTTTGTCAGGGGCAAACCGCTTTACGCAAAAACTTCATAGTTATTGGGTTCCGCTTCGGGAAAATACGAAAAACGTCTTTCTGACCGGCAATGGCCAGGTAACTCGCATCAATGACTTTTATTTTCAGCAGCTTACATCGGCCAACCCGAAGCAGTTCCTGACCATCTCATCCCATCGCCACTAAGTCGTCCGGTTTCAGTAAACTGCGCCAAATTCGCCGATCGGAGGGGAGTAACCACATCGGCTTTTGGTAACCCTAAGGCAATTTCTAAGGTCAATGTAAGGCATTCACCCTAAAGAACTTGCCCTCTGATTACCAATGCCCGTTTGACACACCCCCAGGCCCCTTCTACCATCACCCTCATCCTAGGGAACCTTGGTAGGGGAGGGCTGAATTCGAGATGCGAGGTGACTGAATGCGACGAAGCATGATTCCCATACTGGTGACCCTGTTTTACGTCACCAGCCTGGGGGCGGCGCCAGGACCGAACAACTCCGAGTCCAGAAAGACCACAGGAAAGCAAACCAAGGCCACTCGCCCGGCTGAGGGCAAAACCGCCCAGCGGAAGCATCGGCTCATACCTTACCAGGTGGGCACAGCTTCCTGGTACGGCAAGCAGTTCGAGGGTAAACCTACAGCAACGGGTGAACCCTACGACATGCACGAGTTCACCGCCGCCCACATGACTCTGCCTTTAGGCACATGGGTGAGGGTCACCAATTTGCGCAACGGCAACTGGGTGGTGGTCCGCATCAATGACCGCGGCCCGGTGGTGCCCGGGCGCATTATTGACCTCTCTTATGGGGCCGCCCGCATGCTCAACTTCAAAGCGCGGGGCCTGACCCGGGTGCGGCTGGACATTATCCATCCTCAGACCCTGGCCTGGTCCGAACCGATGGCGGGCCTGCAGTAAACACGCTAAACTCCCTGACATGACCGATGCGCGTGAGCGCCTGATCGTGGCGCTGGATGTCTCCTCGGCGACTGCGGCGCAAAAGATCGTCGCCGCAGTCGGGGATTCAGCGTTCCTCTACAAAGTTGGCAAGCAGTTGTTCACCGCCGAAGGCCCCGGCATCGTGCGCGACCTGGTGGCCTCCGGCCGCCGCGTTTTTCTCGACCTGAAATTTCACGACATACCCAATACCGTGTCGGCAGCAGTGGCCGAAGCCGCCAAACTGAAAGTCAGCATGCTGACCGTGCATGCCAGCGGTGGCTCCCGCATGTTGAAGGCGGCCGCCGAAGCGGCGGCCGCTTCCGCCAGCAAACCGATGGTGCTGGGCGTCACCGTGCTCACCAGCTTTCGGGATGCTGACGTGCAGGAAGTCGGTTTCAGCGGTCGCGTGGTGGATAACGTTCTGCGGCTGGCGGCCCTGGCCCGGAGCTGCGGTTGCGGCGGCATCGTGACTTCAGCCAGAGAGGCGGCGGAAGTGCGTCGCGAATTGGGCGTTGGCTTTGCCATCGTGACCCCTGGCGTGCGCCCCGCCGGAAGCGACGTGGGCGACCAGGCCCGCGTGGTCACGCCCGCGGAAGCCATCGCCGCCGGAGCCACGCATATCGTGGTGGGCCGGCCCATTACCGCCGCCGCCAATCCGCAAGCCGCGGCGCGGGCTATTCTCGAAGAAATGGCGAGTGTGACGGCCGCGGCCTGAGAAACGAGAGTAATCGTGCTCGGAATTTCCGGGAAACATCTTTCCCTTCCCTGCCGCTATCTCCCAACGGACTAAAATATTGGCATGCTGAGGGCCGCAGCTTCGCTCCTTGCCGTGCTGGTCGCTCTGCCGGCGCCAGCACAGAAGATTGCTCCCCCGGAGCCGGAACTGTCGTATTACTCGGTTTCGCCGGCCTTCGAATACCACCACCGCTTCGACTCTATCGGCGCTGTGGATTTCCGCAACCTTGAATTGAACATCTTCGACGCCAAGGGCAAAGTGCGGGTTGACGCCAAGCTTAAGAACGGAATCTACCAAACCAGCGGCTTGCCCCGGGACTGGGTGGGCATCAATAGCGTCTCCTATTTCGACTTTAAGACCGGCAAGCCGCAGTTCGCCCTGGTCAGTTTCCTGTGGACCGCAACCGGGGCCGACGCGGCCAGCTACGGCGGGGTACAGGTGTTCACCATCCAGAATGGCTGGCTCACGGTGGTACAACAGATCTTCTATACCGCGCGCCACGCCGGCGCGGGCGCCACCTTCGATCCTGCCACCGGCGCGCTGTTCGTCAATTCCAGCCACTATATGCAGATAGACGCTCACTGTTGCCCCTCACAGCAGGATGTAATCCGCTATGCCTGGACCGGGCATGAGTTTCGCCAGTTGGCGATGAAGACTTTTCCTGTCGCTTCGCCTTCCAAGCTGCGCATCCAGACACCCGCAAAGCCTGATTAGAAGCGCGAAGAACGCAAAAAACGCGGAGGCTTTAACTCTCAAACAACAATAGGGAGGGTGGACCTGGGCGACGACCCTGTGGACAATGCCGAAGAAAAAGAATCCAGGCGCAGGCTCCGGACAAAGCGGTGCCCGATCCGCCGCGGTCATCAACTAAAAACCCTGCCTCGTAAGCTCCGCGTCCTCAGCGCTCTCGGCGGTTTGCATTACGGGGTCTTGGCCAGCGGGCTGTAACCACGGTAGCGATTCCTCCGCGCGGCTTGAATTCCCCCATAACCTCCGCCCAAACTGGCCGGGCCGCACGCACCACGTCCTCCAGCACCCGGTTGACGATATTTTCCTGAAAAATGCCCAGATTCCGGTAGGTAAACAGATATTCTTTTAGGGACTTCAGTTCCAGGCAGAGCTTATCGGGCATGTAACGGATCTTCAATATCCCGAAGTCGGGCAGGCCAGTCTTAGGGCAAACCGAGGTAAATTCGGGCACATCCACTAATATTTCATAGGCCGGAAACTGGTTGGGCCAGGTTTCGATCTCGGGAAAAGCGGCCTCCAGCCCGGCTTGGGCGTGTCCCGGCGTGTATCGCGGCTTGCTAGCCATTTGCATTCATTGTAATGGAGAAACAGGGGCTGTTTCGGGAGGGCGAAGGGCCCTGACACATTTTTGCTTCCCAGGAACACTCAGGGCATCAAATCAAGGGAATCCAGTCCCCCTGAAGAAACGCCGAGTTGGGAAGAGGCAATGGAGGGCCGCATCCAAAAGGCAGAGGCCCGAAGGGTGATTACCAGCGTGCTTCCCCGCCCATACGGCAGGGGCGACCCGGTGGTAAGGTATACGTAGCAAAGAGTTTCATGTCGCCACGCAACAACTCGCGCGCTGGTTCTTTCGGTCGCCATCGCGGCTGGATTATCGGCTTGGCCATCATTGCCGCGGTCATCGTGCTGGCGGCGTTTATCTCGCTGCAACGCAGCGATGTGCCGGTACGTGTGGCGGAAGTTCACCGCGGCAACATTCTTTCTGTCATCACTACCAATGGCAAGATCACTCCCGTCCTGCCTTTTGAGGCGCACGCCGTAGCTCCCGCCCTGGTGAAACGCGTGCTCGTGCGCGAAGGCGACCCGGTGAAAGCGGGACAGTTGCTGCTGGAACTCAATACCAGCGAGGCGCAAGCGGAAGCCGCCAAGGCCCTGGCCCAATTACGCGCCGCCCAAGCCTCCATGGATGCCATCCAGGCGGGCGGCACGCGAGAGGAGATCCTGACCACGCAAACCGAACTGGTCAAGGCTCGTACCGATCGCGATGCTGCGCAACGCAATCTGGAGGCCATGCGACGCCTGCAGAAAGAGGGCGCTGCCTCCTTGGGCGAGGTTCAGGATGCCGAAAATCAGTTGCAGCGTGACGATGCCCAGATCAACCTGCTGCAGCAGAAACTGAAGCAACGCTACTCCGGTCCTCAAGTTGAACAGGTGCAGGCGCAGGAGAATGAAGGTCAGCAAGCCTATGCCGCCGCCCAGAGCGTGTTGCGCAACTCCGTGGTTCGGGCTCCCAATGCCGGCGTCGTCTATTCCCTGCCGGTGCGCGCCGGCGGCTTTGTCAATACCGGTGACCTGCTGGTGGAAGTGGCCGACCTGTCCACAGTGGAAGTGCACTCTTTCGTGGACGAGCCCGACATTGCCCGCCTGGCTCCTGGCGAAAATGTCACCCTCACCTGGGATGCTATGCCGGGACGGAAGTGGCAGGGCACGGTGATGCGGCTGCCGGCGCAGATTGTGAAGTACCAGACGCGCAACGTCGGAGAAGTGGTTTGCCGGGTGCCCAATCCCGGCGAGCATCTCCTGCCCAATACCAACGTCAATGTGACCATCATCACCGCCGAACACCGCAACGTTCTGATTGTGCCGCGCGAAGCCGTTCGCATGGATGGCTCGGCGTGGGTTTTTCAGATTGTGAACGGGCAGTTGCGGCAACAGCAAGTGCAGGTGGGCATTTCCAACCTCACCCAGGCGGAAATCCACGGTCTGCCAGAGAATGCCAAGGTGGCCCTGGGCACCACCAACGGGCAGCCGCTTCGACCCGGCATGGCGGTACAAGCGGCCCAATAAAGAAAGGTTTTCAGGTTGAGCATGAAGCGGATTCTGGGATCTTTTTTGCTGCTGGCGCTGGCTCTGGGCCTGTTCTGCGGCTCTGCCGGGGCGGAGATGGCGGCGCAATCCCTGCTCTCGGAAGGGCGGGTAGATGTGGCCATAGCCGATCTGCGCGAGCACTTGCGTGCCCAGCCCCATGATGCCCAGGCTTATCACCTGCTCTGCCGCGCCCACTATTCCCTGCAGCAATGGGACAAAGCCATCGCCGCTGCCCAGAAGGCGGTGGCCCTGGATCCCGATAACAGCGATTACCATCTGTGGCTGGGCCGCTCTTATGGCGAAAAAGCGGAACACTCCAGCTGGCTGACGGCCATCTCCCTGGCCCGCAAAGTGCGCAGCGAATTCGAAACCGCCGTGCAACTGGATTCCCGCAATGTAGCCGCGCAATCCGACCTGGCGGAGTTCTACATGGAAGCGCCGGGGTTTCTCGGTGGCGGGAAGGATAAAGCGCGCGCCCAGGCGCAGCGCCTTGCCGGCATGGATCCCGGAGCCGCCCACTGGGTCAACGCCAGCCTGGCGGAACGGGATCACGACTGGGCCCCGGCAGAGAGCGAATACCGTGCCGCCATTCAATCCAGCGGCAACCAGGCGCAGTACTGGCTCACTCTGGCTTCCTTCTACCGCCGCCGCGGCCGCCTGGATGACATGGAAGACGCGGTCAACCGCGCCACCACCGCCGAAATCACCCACAGCGAAGTGTGGGTGGATGCCGCCGAAATTCTTTACCGCGCCGGACGCAATTTCCCCGCCGCCATCCAGTTTCTGCGCCGCTATCTCGATTCCAACAATACTTCCGCCGATGCCCCGCCCTTCCAGGCACATTACCTGCTCGGTTCCATTCTGGAAAAACAGGGCGATAAACAGGCCGCGGCTGAGGAATACCGCGCCGCCCTCGCCCTGGCTCACGACTTCTCCCTCGCCCAGCAGGGGCTGGTAAGGGTGAGCCGCTAAACTCTCACGCCGCCGGTATACAATGCCCGGCGCAGTGTTCTGAGCCTGTTGTCGAGTGCGCTTTGATGGAGGCGCCCATGAGAGTTCCACGCCGGCTGGCCCTTGCAGTATTTGTTTTGCTCCTCTGCCTTCCTTCGCCCGCGCAAAGTTCTGGTCCCGCCAGCCGCCAGCTCACCGATCCCAGGTCGGTCAGCTCCGCCGCCAATCCCAAGGCGCGTCCTATTCCGGTTGACGATCTCTACTTCACCCGCGGTTTATACGGCGCCTCCTGGTCGCCGGATGGGAAACAGGTGGTGTTTACCACCAACTTTTCCGGCCGGCCCAATTTGTGGAAGGTGAGCGCCGCCGGGGGATGGCCCATTCAACTCACGCAGTCGGATGAGCGGCAGTACAGCGCGGTGTTTTCGCCGGACGGCAAGTGGATTGTCTACCAGCAGGACACGGCCGGGAATGAATTGTGGGATCTGTTTGCCATCCCCAGCGACGGCGGTGAAGCGATCAACCTGACGAACACGCCCGATATTCGCGAAGAATCGCCGCGCTGGTCTCCCGATGGTCGAGTCATCGCCCTGAATTACAAGCCAAAAGAAGGCACCAACTACAACATCGCATTGCTGCAATGGAACACGCGCCAGGTGGAGAAGTTAACTCACGAGAGCGCCCCCAGCCGCTCCTGGAGTTCGGTGGCTTGGAGTGCGGATGGCAAGACGCTCTATGCCAATCGCTTCGACGTCAGCTTTACCGATTCAGACGTCTATGCCGTTGATGTCGCCAGCGGCAGGACCACCAACCTGACGCCGCACCAGGGCAACGTCCTCTTTTTCGCCTCCTCCTTGTCGCCGGATGGAAAAACTCTGCTGCTCACATCCAACCAGAGGGGCGGCTACCAGAATGTGGCATTGCTCGACATAGCCACAAAAAAGCTCGAGTGGGTGACGAATACACAATGGGAAGCCAGTGCGGGAGATTTCGCTGCCAACCGCGAGAGGTTCACCTACACCATCAATGCGGACGGGCGCACCGAGCTTTACATGGTGGACCGGGCTACCCACCAATCCAGAACCATTGAGGTGCCGCGGGGAGTGAATTCGTTCGCTGCCTCCCCCACCTCGTTTTCACCGCAGAGCGACCGCCTGCTGATTTCCCATGAAAGCTCGGTGCAGCCGGCCGACTACTGGGTTTACAGCCTGAACGGGGGCAGCTCCCGGCAACTGACCCACTCAGCCATCGCCAGCCTGAGCTCAGCGCCGCTGCCGGAGGCGCAGATCGTCCACTACAAATCGTTTGACGGAAAAATTATCAGCGCCTTGATGTGGATGCCCTTCAACCTGAAGCGCAACACCTCCACCCCCGCGCTCGTTCTGCCCCATGGCGGACCCACCGGACAGATGAGCGATTATTGGAACCCGGACGCCACCGCTCTGGTTTCCCGCGGCTACATCTGCATCGCTCCCAACCCGCGCGGCTCCACCGGTTATGGCATGGCGTTTCAGAAAGCCAACTATCAGGATCTGGGCGGAGGTGATCTGCAGGATGAAGTGTATGCCGCCAAGTTTCTGGAAGCCACCGGTTACGCGGACGCGAAGAAGATCGGCATCACCGGCGGCTCGTATGGCGGCTACATGACCTTGATTGCGCTGACCAAGACGCCTGATGTATGGGCCGCGGGCGTGGAACTGTTCGGCATCATCAACTGGATGACCATGCTGAATCACTCCGACCCGGAACTGCAGGAATATGAAAAGAGCCTTCTCGGGGATCCGGTCAAGGACCGCAAAGTGTATGCGGCGGCCTCCCCTATCACCTACATTCACCAGGTGAAGGCGCCGCTGCTGGTGCTGCAGGGCGATAACGACCCTCGCGTGCCCAAGGAGGAGGCGGAGCAGGTGGTGCGGTTGTTGCAGCGCGACGGCAAGACCGTGGGTGTCCACTACTATCCCAACGAGGGGCATGGCTTCGAGAAGCGCGAGAACCAGATTGATTCCATTCGCCGCACCATTGACTGGTTCGACAAATATCTGAAGAGTGCCGGCTCGTCCGCCGCCTCGACCGGCGGCAATCAGAACTGATTATTCAGGTTCCCTCCCGCTCCAGCCGTGATGCTCTCTTATCCCGGGCGCAAGGTTGCAGCAAATGAGAGCTGCTCCGCATCTTGTTATACTCGCCCTTTTCCCACTTTTTCCTGCAGGTGACGCATGAAGCGCATATTTTCCAGGCAGTTTGTGCAGTTGCTGATGGCGGCCGGGGCGGCCATAGCTCTGGTGTCGCCGGCGCGCGCGCAGGATTTCACCCTGCAGCGCGCCATTCAACTGGCGCTGGCGCACAGCACCGCCAGCGGTATCAGTGCGGCCGACCAGATGCATGCCTTCGAAGCTTACCTCGAGGCGCGCGACGCCATCATCCCCCAGGTAACTGTGGGCTCTGACGTGGGCTATGCCTATGGCTTCCCGCTCAGCCTGGAAGGTTCAGCTCCCACCATTTTCAATGTCACTTCCCAGGCCCTGGTTTTCAGCCCGGCCCAGCGGGAATTCGTGCGCGCCGCCAGGGCGGAGTGGCACGCCACTGCGGCTCAGAACCGCGACCAGCGCTCCCAGACTATGCTCGATACCGCTCTCAGTTACGCCGAGCTCAACAAATGGGAGCAGGAACTGCAAATCCTCCGCCACCAAAACAATGTCACCCATAACATGGAGTACTCGGTTTTGCAGCGCGTGAAAGAAGGCATTGACAGCCAGGTGGACGAAACCAAAGCCCGGCTAACCAGCGCGCAGGTGCGCCTGCGCATTGCCCAGGGGGAGGGTTCCGCGGACCTGCTGCGCGCCCATCTTTCGCAACTCACCGGCGTTCCCGCGCAATCCATCACCACCCTTGGCGATTCCATTCCCCCTCTTCCTGCTCCCGATCCCCCCTCCGACCCCGCCCCGGCGGCGGCCGCGGTGCAATCCAGCGATGTGGTAAACGCCGCCGAACTTCGCGCCCGGGCCCAGCTGCTTAAGGCTAAGGGGGAGCATCGCCAGCTTTGGCCTTCGGTTGATTTTGCCGGACAATACGGACTTATCAGCACCAAGTTCACCGACTTCGCCCAGTTTTTCCGGCCCAACAGCTTTCAGAACCAGAACGTCACCTTCGGACTGGTCGTTCGTTTTCCTTTCCTGAATTTTTCCCAGAAAGCTGCGGCCCAGGCCGCCGATGCGGATGCCATACGCGCCCGCAAGGACGCGCAGGCGACCAAGGACCAGGTCTCCCTGGAAACTATGCGCCTGCAGCGCGCGGTGGAACAGGCCGCTGCCGCCCGCGACGTCGCCGATTTGCAGAACCAGCTGGCCCAGTCCGGGCTTACCACGGCGCAAACTCGCATGCAGGCTGCGGTGGCTACGCTGAGCGAATTGCAGAATGCCCAATTCCAGGCCGATCTGCACTCGGCCGAGCTCATGGATGCCCAGTTCGAGCTGCAACGCGCCCAACTGCAGCTGCTGCGCGCCACCGGCGACCTGGAAAAATGGGCCTTTCACCATCCCTGAGCGGCCGCGGCGAATTTTCCCAGTTCACCAGCTATTCTCAATGGCCCCAATCACTTACGGACCGCGCCCAGGCGAGTGCTTTTCTGTACCGCTTTTCCGCCCCTCAATGCATCAAATACACAATTCAACGTAAAGAAATTGGTCGCTTTTGCGGCAGCAGGTAGGCTTGCATTTCTATAATTGGCTTAATTTGTGCCTGCGGCGGAGCCGGGGTGGTTTTTTGTCGGGCCTGAACGGCCCAAAACCAAGGAACTGTAACCGGAG
This sequence comes from Terriglobales bacterium, assembly GCA_035278025.1. Taxonomy (GTDB): domain Bacteria; phylum Acidobacteriota; class Terriglobia; order Terriglobales; family Acidobacteriaceae; genus JAICWP01. Next base: position 14,854 of record DATEJK010000102.1, read on the forward strand.
ATGTACTTCCCGGTAACCTAGGAGTGGGTGTTAACATACCTTATTCAGCCAATATGCCTCTAAAAACACTGTTCTTGAATCCGCCCTCCTTTGAAAATTTTGACGGAGGCGCCGGGTCTCGCTGGCCAGCAACTCGCGAAATTGAATCCTACTGGTATCCCGTATGGTTGGCTTACCCGGCTGGCATGCTGGAGGGTTCCCGGTTGCTTGACGCACCACCCCACCACGTCTCCGCTGAGGAGACCATCAACATTGCCAAGGAATACGAATTCCTGGTCCTGTTTACCAGCACTCCCGGGTTCCCCGGCGATGTCAAGCTGGTGAATGCGATTAAGCAGGCGAATCCCCACATCAAAATCTGTTTTGTCGGGCCCCATGTGTCGGTGCTGCCGGAGCGCTCCCTGCGGGACTGCCCGGCCATTGATTTCGTGGCCCGCAAGGAATTCGATTACGCAGTGGTAGAGTTCGCCCAGGGAAAGCCGCTGCAGGATATTCTCGGCATCTCCTATCGCAAGAACGGCTCGGTGGTGCACAATCCCGACCGGCCGAATATCACCGACCTGGACGCGCTGCCTGACGTCACCGAGGTTTACAAACGCGACCTCGATCCACGGCGTTATAACGTTCCCTTCTTGCTGCACCCGTTTGTATCGCTTTACACCACCCGCGGCTGCCCGGCGCAGTGCACTTTCTGCCTGTGGCCGCAGACCCTGAGCGGCCATCCCTGGCGCAAGCGCTCCACCGATCGCGTAGCGGCGGAGATGGCCAAGGCCAAGCAATACTGGCCCTGGGTGAAGGAATTTTTCTTCGACGACGATACCTTCAACCTGCAGAAGGCGCGCACCATCGAGCTTTGCCAGAAGCTGAAGCCTTTGGGCCTGACCTGGTCCTGCACCTCGCGCGTCACCACCGATTACGAAACCCTGAAAGCCATGCGCGAGGCCGGCTGCCGGCTGCTGATTGTGGGCTACGAATCCGGCGACGCCCAGATCCTGAAGAACATCAAGAAGGGCGCTACTGTGGAGCGTGCCCGCCAGTTCACCAAGGATTGCCACAAACTGGGGCTGGTGATCCATGGGGACTTCATCATGGGCCTGCCCGGCGAGACCCGCGAAACCGTGCGCAACACCATTAATTTCGCCAAAGAGCTGGACGTGGAGACCATCCAGGTTTCCGTGGCGCACGCTTATCCCGGCACCGAGCTTTTTGATTACGCCGTAAAAAACGGCTTCATGTCCAACCGGCAGATGGTGGATGAAGGCGGCCATCAACTGGCCCACATTGAATATCCCGGGCTCTCCAGCGAAGAGATTCTGACTTCCGTCCACCGCTTCTACGACGAGTATTATTTCCGGCCACGCGCCGTTTTCCGCATTGTCAAGAAAGCGGTGTTCAGCTCTTCCGAGCGCAAGCGGCTTTATAAAGAAGCCAGAACATTCCTCAAGCTCCGTTCCCAGCGCCAGCGCTGGGTGCAGGAACAGCGCACTAAGCCGGGACCCGTTCCGCCCACGTCCGGCGAGTCGCAGCCGGAGGAGACGGAAGCAGTGGAACCGGCCAACGCCTAGGATCGCGCGTGAACCTGCGTAAGTACCTGGTGCTGCTGGGAGTGGTTATTTTCGGCGCTTCCGGCGATGCCCTTCTCTCCCGCGGCATGCGTCAACTGGGAGAGATTCCCTTACACCACTGGCAGAAACTCATTTTTGCCGTGCTTCATCCCTGGGTGGCGCTGGGCGTTCTGCTGCTGCTCGCTTTCTTCGCTTCCTACATGACCGCGCTCTCCTGGGCGGACCTCACCTACGTCCTGCCCGCCACCTCCATCGGCTACGTGCTGCTGGCGTTTATCGCCAAATTTGTGCTGCATGAAAACGTGACCCCCACCCGCTGGCTTGGCATTGCCCTCATCGCCGCCGGCGTGGGCTTTGTCGCCCAGGGGCCGGCCCTTACCCACCATCCCCACCAGGAAGAGGCGCCGGAGCCGGAGGCTTTGTCGCGGGGTAAAGCTTGAGAAAAGAGATAAATTCGTGAGAGATCTCTACGCCTGGCTTTCCATTGCCGCTATCGTGCTCGCCTCCACCACCGGCGATGTGCTGCTTTCCCACGCCATGAAGCAGATCGGGGACGTGGGCGAATTGCGCCGGCGTCGCGGATTGGCGCACGTACTTGCCCGGGTGGTGACCACCCCCAATTTCCTTTTCGGCCTGCTGGCCATGACTTGTGCCTTTTACAGCCTGCTGATGGCCCTCTCCTGGCAGGACGTGAGCCTGGTCGCGCCCGCTTCCGCTTCCCTCACCTTTATCGCCAACGCCGTCGCCGCACGCGTCTTCCTGCATGAGCGCGTGGACCACCGGCGCTGGATCGCCGCCCTGCTGGTAGCCGGCGGCGTGGCCCTGGTGGCGATTTAGAAAAACCTGGGCACACTGGGCTTAACGCGCATCTGTAAGCGCATGTACGACCTGATCATCCTCGGCGGAGGCCCTGCGGGCACGGCCGCGGCCATTACCGCCGCAGGCAATGGCGCTAGTGTCCTTATTCTGGAACAGGGCCGCTTTCCCCGCCACAAGGTGTGCGGCGAATTCGTCTCCCCTGAATCTCTGGCCCTGCTGCGATCGTTTCTGCCGCCCGATGCCGCGCTTCTGCAGCAGGCGCCGCGTCTCGCCGCCGCCCGCGTTTTTCTCGATGGCCGCCGGCTTCACGCTGCAATCCATCCCCCGGCCGCCAGTATTCCCCGTTTCCAGCTTGACCTGGCTCTTTGGCGTGCCGCGGAGCAGGCCGGCGCCCAAGCGCAAACCCAAACCACTGTGCAAAGGCTCTCCGGCAACGCTCCCTTTCTGGTTGAGACTTCCGGCGGCAGCTTTGAGGCACGCAGCGTGATCAACGCTTGCGGACGCTGGTCCAGCTTCAGTCCGCGACCCTCTTCCCCCTCCGCCCACAAGTGGCTGGGCATTAAGGCGCACTTCCAGGAAGCCAGCCCGGCCGGCTCGGTAGATTTGTATTTCTTTGCCGGCGGCTATTGTGGCGTGCAGCCCGTTGCTCCCGGTGTGATCAACGTTTCGGCCATGGTGCGCGCCGGCGCGGCCACTACTCTGCCCGCCGTCTTCGCCCTTCATCCCCAACTGCGGGACCGCAGCCTGAACTGGCGTCCCGCCACCGAGTCCGTGACCACATCGCCCCTTCTTTTTCGCGATCCGGAACCGCTGCGGGAAAACGCGTTGCTGGCCGGCGATGCCGCCGGCTTTGTGGACCCCTTTGTCGGTGATGGCATCGCCCTGGCCCTGCGTAGCGGCGCCCTGGCCGGCCAATGCCTGCTTCCCTTCTTCCGCGGCCAATGCTCCCTGCCCGCCGCCGCTGGCGTTTATCGCGAAACCTACCGGCGGGCTTTCCTGCCCGTGTTCCGCAATGCCGCACGCTTCCGCCGTTTGCTCAGCCTGCCGGCCCGCCTGCGCGCTCCTTTCGTTCATCTCCTCGAGTACACCGGGCTGCCCGGATTTGTGGTGCGCAGCACCCGCGGCGCAATCTGATAGAAAGCGGCCTGGGCGGGTTGAAGAGCAGCCCTGCAGCACATGATTGTCGGTTTCTCGGCGTCTTGGATTTACCGCTTGACCAGAACTTCTCTTACATTGTCACGGGCGAGGAAAAACTTGATATTGGCGTAATCGCGGAAAAGATTCTCGATGTGGCGGTTGTTGAATACACGCTGCAGCCGCCATCCTGGGGTGTTGCCATTGCGGCCGCCTCCCGCGCTTAGCAACTGCGATTCCACATTGTCGGCGCCCGCAATATGATAGCGGTAAAAGGGCGCGTCCGGTCCCGCATCCTTGGTGTGGAAGAAGGCCAGCACCAACCCGCCGGGCTTCAGTACCGACCACAGGCGCGCCACCACCGGCTTTACCAGCGGTTCCTCCATGTAGTCCGCCATGTCCCAGCACAGCACCGCGTCAAACGTCTGCGGACCGTAATTGAGATTCTCCGCCAGAAACCGCTTCTCGTCCGCCGCCTGCTGGCCTTCAGCATCCGCCACCAGATACTGACGGTCGCGGGATGCCAGCAGTACGTCTTCGCTGTAAACCTTGTAGCCAAGCTCCGTGAAGTGCTGGATGTTGTCCGGGGAGGTGGGTCCGATATCCAGGACGCACAAGCCATCGCGCCCGGCCAGGGCGCGCGTCAGTTCTCCCAGCCCGCTGGAACGCCGGGACGAGCGCGCCTGGGCCCGCGGTTTCGGCGCCGGCGCCTGCTCGCCGCTGGAGCCGCCGCGGAACAGCTTTCGAAGACTTTGCGCCACAGAACTCATGCAATGCTGACGCTGGTACGGTTTGCGTCTTAGTGTATCGCGTTAAGGCGCGAGTGGGGAGAGTCTAAGATTTCTTTTGCTCCGCCAACGGCGCTTTGGGCAACGAAGAGCTGCTGCCCGCCGGCGCCGCGGCCGAAGCGGCCACCGGTGCGCCCTCGCGCTTTACTTCGTGGCGCGGCTGTGCCGCCGTCTGAGCGGGAGCCGGCGGCGCCGCCTGCCGTTTTACGTCCACCCCGCCTTTGAAATACGCTCCATCTTCGATGGATACGCGTTGCGTCACGATGCTACCCGTCAGCACCGCGGTTTTTCTCAACTCCACTCGCTCACTGGCTTCGATGTCGCCTTCCACTTTGCCTTCGATGATCACTCCGCGCGCCCGAATTCCGGCTCGCACCCGCCCGTTGGGGCCAATCGCCAGGTTGTTTGCCGGCAACTCAATGCTGCCTTCCACCGTCCCATCCAGATAAATATCCTCGCTCCCCGACAGCTCGCCCTTGATCAGGACCGAACGCCCGATGTTAGCTGTTCCGCCCAGCGGAGCGGTCATCCGCGGGGGTTCCGGACGGCCTGGCGCCCCCCCATAGCTGCCCTGGGTTCTCCCCGCGCCTCCCTCAGCTTGCTCCTCTTCTTTGTGCTTCCACATGTAAGTGACTCCAGTAGTTAGATTTACCTTTGCCGGAACAAGCGCGCCTGCGCCCAGTCAGCTTCTTGTCGGCGCTCTAAAGCATTGGTTTAGCTCGGATTTTAGCGCACTTGAGACCAATTTTGAGGGTTACTGAAGAACTCCCCACTCCCCCACCCTAATGGAAAAGAACTCAAGGCTTACAGGCGTAGCTGGTATTCAGGTGCTCAGCGGTTGCATTCCGGGTTTCATAATGGGTGCCTCTTCTCACCGCCTTCTCGGGCGAACACGACGTTTCCGCCGCATTCCAGCTCCACCACAGGCCAACGCGGCTCAAATTCTTACGATTGCCCGGCTGCGTGTTTGGCACCTGCATTGCTAGCTCTCCATTGTCGGCTCGTTCGGAAGCGCCACGGAACGAGTGGGGACCGGTTAGTAACCAGGGGAACAGCGGTCTTCGCCCGCCACGTGGCTTAAAAATCACTGGGACTGCCTTTTCGAACGAGCCGGCGATTCTCTTCCCCCCAGCTTTGATCCCATGCTCCGTTTCTTCCGCCACTTGCGCCAGCCAGTAAGTGGAAGCAACAGGATTGGCATTCAGAGACTCTAATTGGGTAGACTTTTTAAAGGAAAACCCCAGGCAGTCAGGACCACGAGCATGATCCGCAGCAACGGACCGGTGTGGGTTACGGCAGTTTTTGTAGCCGTCGCCCTGGCAGCAGCCGTCGCCCAGCAAACGTCCTCTCCGCGCGTTGAACACGCGCCCGAGCAACACTCCTTCAACCCCCACCAACTGGTAGAGCAGGCGGTAGCCAACGAGGTCAAGGCGGGTAACGACGACGTGAGCCTCATGTTCCGCGTGCGCCGCCAGACCCCCAAGGGCGCGCAGACTCGGCAGTACGTGGAAACCGCCGAAGGCACGGCGGGCATGCTGGTGGCCATGAATGATCAGCCGCTGAATGCCGCCCAACGCCAGCAGGAATTCGCCCGCCTGGAGCAACTGATGCGCAATCCCTCCGAGCTGCGGCGGAAGCAAAAACAGCAAAAGGAAGACTCGGACCGCGTTACCCGCATGGTGAAGGCACTGCCCGACGCTTTCCACTACCAGTACGAGGGCACGGAGGAAGTGAATGGGCTGCACTTGGTGCGGCTCAGGTTTGAACCCAATCCCGATTTTGACCCGCCCAGCCGCGAGCAGCAGGTTTTCACCGGCATGGATGGGTTTCTGCTGATTGAGCCCCATCAGGCGCGCATCGCCCGCATTGACGGCACTCTCTTCAAGGATGTGGGCTTCGGCTGGGGCATCCTTGGGCACCTCGATCGCGGCGGCCGTTTTGTTGTGGTGCAAGGCCCGGTGGCCAAAGGCTACTGGACTACCACCCGCATGCAGCTCAGCTTCACCGGCAGGGCTCTGCTCTTTAAGAGCATTAATATCCAGGAAACGGAGGATACCAGCTACTTCCGCCGCGTCCCCGGCCACATGACCTTCGCGCAAGGTGTGGAACTGCTGAAGAAGGATCGCGACGGGGTCCTGGCCGACAACGAAAACTCGGGCCACAGGTAGCTTGTGGCGCGGGCGCCCCCGCGAAGGCGACAAAGCTGTCGTCGCTCTTGAAACCTTGGAACTTTGAAATCTTCAGGATTGATTCAAAAATTACCGCAGAACCTTATCCGCGCTACCACGAACTGTAGGGCGTGCCCTCCGAACTGGTCTGGCTGGAGCCACTGTGCACGTCTACGATGCCGGGCTGCTGCTGGTCCACGCTGAGCAGCACGTCTTCCTGGTCGGTTACCCAGGTGTCGGCGGAGCCGGTGAAGGGATCCTTGGGAATCTGCTTGATGTAGCCGGCGCTGATCAGGTCGTCCAGCGACTGCGGCGCCTTCTGCTTGTCCAGCGTGTATTGCTGAATCAGGGAACGCAAAGTGAACAGGTCGTCGTGCAGCACCGCTTCGTGCGCATGCAGGATGGCGGTCTTGTAAATGGGAGCGGCCACCGACACCAGGATCAGGATGATGCTGATCACCATCATGAGCTCGATCAGGGTGAAGCCGCCGCGCCGTTTACGAGTTGAGAACCTTCTTACCATTGGTCGTATCGGGTTCCGTCCAAAGCCGTGCTCTGCGATTTGCTGAACACGTCAAATACGTTCTGCCCGCCCCAGGAATCCGAATCCGGGTCGTCCTGAGTAGAGCGCATGCCCCACTCGTTTTTGCCCGTCATGGGATCCACGGGGATGCGGCGCAAAAAACGCACCTTCTTGCCGCCCACGTCCACGCCGTTGACCAGAGTGTCCAGGTCGGGCGGATACCCGTCGGTGCCGGCTTTCACCTGGAAGGCGCCGCGGTCGGCCGCATCTTTGTAGCGGTCAATGGCGTCGCGCATTTCCCACAGATCGCGCCGCAGCTCTACCTCGCGCTGGCGTTCGATTTTCACCCGCACCAGGGGAACAGCCATGCCGGTCAGAATAGCCAGAATGCTGACGGCCACAATCATCTCAATGAGAGTGAAACCACCGGCGGTCCGGCGAAAACGGCTATGGACTGCGGTTCGAGGAGGAACTTTGTGCCGCGCCAACGGGGAGATCTGCCCCGTTCTGGAAACCCTGAATTTCATCAACTTCCTTCAGTATTCTATCTCAACTCCGCTTGCCGGCTTACTGCACCGTCACCGTAGCCTGCGCGCCGCTGGCCTGAATCGGCTGCATGGAGCTGTCGCGCAATCCGTCACGGGCGATGTTGAGCGTTGAAGTTCCCGACCCTTTGGCCAGGAAGGTAATGGTGAACACCTGCCCGCTCCCGGAAACCCCACCGGAGTTGGGCGGCCGCGTGGCCGTTACCTGCAGCGTTCCCGTGGAGGGATCGTCGCGGTGCACCAGCGCCACCGGCTGGCCGTCGCGCGAGAGCAGGTTGCCATCGGAAACGTTCACCACTTCCAGCATGTTCGGGTTGTAGGTAATCTGCAGCGGCACCGAGTAAAGGTTCTGCACCTGGCTGAGCACTACGTTCACCGCGAAAGTCTTGCCCGGTGACTGCGTGACGTTGACCGGATCAAAGCTGAGAGTGGCTGCGCCCTGCGGATTGCTGGGGGGAGCGGGCGGCTGCGCGGGAGCTGCCGCCGGGGTTGGCCCGGCAGGAGCCGCCTGCGCCGGAGCTGCCGGCAGGGTCTCGCTCGCCTGGCGCAAATCAATGGAGTTGGCCGTGCCTACATCAATCACCCGATCGTTCATCGGAGTGATGAACTGGCCGCGCACGAGGTGCGGGGTCAGCACGAACACGATCTCGCTGTTCTTTCGATCCACATTGCTTTGCCCGAACAGGTAACGCAGTATGGGGATCTGCGCCAGCCAGGGATAGCCGGTGAGGCTGCGCACGTCATCGTGCTCGAACATCCCGCCCAGCATGTTTACTTCACCCTCTTTGAGCCGGATTTCGTGCTCGATCTTGCGCTGCCCGATGATGGGCTGCTGGATGCCGCCGATGTTGGTGTTCCCCGCCACGTTGGAAACGTCCATCATCACCTTGAGCGTCACCGAGCCGTCAGAGTGCACGTGCGGCGTGATATCAATGTTCACGCCTACATCCAGGTACTGGAATTGCGTGTTCACCAGTGGATTGATGCCCACCCCGCCTATGCCGGGCTGGAATGAACCCGTAGCCACCGGCACCCGTTCGCCGATTTTCAGCGAAGCTTTCTGGCCATCCACGGCGCGAATTTCCGGCTGCTGCAGAATGCGGCTGTCATTGTCGCTATAGAGCGCAGTCGCCGTTGCCGAACTGATGTTGACCTGGAAATCGGTGGCGTTCAAATTGCCCAGCGCGTTCAGGCTGATGCTGCCGGTACCCGTGCCGGTGCCTGTTCCCGTGCCCGTGCCGGTGCCCGTACCGTTACCGCTGCTGTTACTCGTATTCAAATTGGGCTGCAGGGAAACCGTAGCGCTGGTGGGCGGATTGATGCCCAGGGTGCGGACCTTCTCGCGGTTGACCTGCATCACCGCGATATCCACCACGACTTCCGGCTTGGCCTTGTCAATGTCGCCAATCAGCTTTTGCGCCAGCGCCACCTGGTCGGGCGTGCCCCGCACCACGATGGCGTTCTGCGAAGGCAGTTGCTGAATCCGGCTGACTTCCAGGATGGTGCGCATGGCATTCACCACGTCCTGGAGCTCAGTCGGAGCGGAGAGATTGGAAAGATAAAAAGTCTTAATAACGCTCTGTTCCAGTTCCTTGCGTTTGGCCGGATTGTCGGCGGCCACGAAGATGGTGTTGGAGGTTACCGGCCGCCAGAAGGTCTTGGATTCCAGGGCCACAATCTCCAGCGCCTGCTGCAGCGTCACCCCGTTCAACTCAATATGGATGCGCCGCGAGGTGTAATCGGGATCGAACAGCACGTTGATGCCGGCCAGCTTCCCTACCGTGTCATAGGCGACCTTGCTGTCCTCCGTCATCTTGAGGGTGATGGGAGTATTGGAGATGGGTGCCAACTCAACCGGTCCGCCCGCCTCCTGCAGCATCTTCCCCAGTGGACCTTGCGGCGCCGGAGGCGGCACTTCCTTCCCCGCCGCCTGCGCCTGCTGGATCATGTCCTGGGTACGCTTGATCTCCTGGGTGGCAATAAAGCTCGAAGGGTCAATAGCCGCGGCCTGCTCAAACATCTTCAACGCTACCTGCAGCTGGCCCGCCTGACGGAGCAACTGCCCCTGGTGCACCTTGGTGGCCGCCGCCAGGAAGCGCAAGCGCTCGAATGCGGTTCGATAGTAAAGATCGCTAGGCTTCAGGTTGTAGGCCTGGCGGTAATCCTCGTAGGCCTGCACGTAATCCTGCCGTGCTTCGGCTTCTTTGCCTTGGTTGTAAAGGGATTTAGCCTTATCGGCGAAGGCGGGGAGGCTGACCGCCGCCACCAGCAGCAACAGCCCGGACCACCGGGTCAATTTGTGCATCAAGATACTCCCAAGCAGATTCGACCTGTGGCGCACATGCGGCAAGCCTCTCCTCTTCTAAGAGATCGAACGGAAAGAGCTTTTTTGCATGAGGAAATGGAATTATAGCATCGGAAAAAGCGGGGCTTGGCAATTACCGAGTTTGGGGTGGGTGCGGCTTTTGGTACTATGCCGATGGTGCTAAATGCCCCGCCAGCCGGTACATCCGACGCGCTCCCAACCGGAAAAGAATCCCCGCCGCGATCCCACCGCCGCCGGCCAGCGCGACGCCTCAGTGAACCGGGCAGCCAGCCATAATTACTTCCTGCTGGAGAAATTTGAGACCGGAATCGCCCTGACCGGTACCGAAGTGAAGTCGGTTCGCGCCGGGCGGGCCAACCTGAAAGACGCCTATGGCCTGATCAAAGACGGCGAATTGTGGCTGCTCAATGCCCATATTGGCCCCTACGAGCACGGAAACATCTTTAATCACGAGCCCTTGCGTACCCGTAAGTTGCTGGTGCACAAGGAAGAACTGCGAAAGCTTATAGGAAAAACTCAACAGCGCGGCCTCACCCTGATTCCCACCCGCATGTACTTCAAGAATGGGCGAGTTAAGCTGGAGCTCGCACTGGCCAAGGGCAAGCAGTTGTGGGACAAGCGGGAAACCGAACGCCGCCGCACGGCCGACCGCGAAGCCCGCGAAGCCATGGCGCGGGCAGGAAAGCGGGTATAGAACCCCTTTTTCCGAGGACCTGAGATCGAGATACGGATGAGAACGAACACTGGGTGGAAATCGCCGTGCCTGCATCTCGCACTTGCCTTGTTGATGGCCGTTCTCTTTGGCACGCTCCCAGTTCGCGCCCAAACCGACGAGATTCAGGTCTATGACGCGGAAATCGAACCGCCAGGTATCTTCAACCTGATGATCCACAGCAACTTCACCCCTCTGGGGCGTACGACCCCAGAATTTCCGGGCGCTATAATCGCGGATCACTCGTTCAATGGAACGGCCGAATGGGCCTACGGCGTTACCCCGTGGTTTGAGCAGGGGCTTTACCTTCCGGTATACACGGTTTACTCAACGAATCAGGGAACGACAGTCAACGGTTTTAAACTTCGCGAACTGTTTGTCCGGCCGCACGCGCACGATCACAAATTGCTTTACGGAGCCAATTTTGAGTTCAGCGTCAACGCCAATTACTGGGAGGAACGAACCATTACCTCCGAAATCAGACCGATCGTAGGGCTGCACTTGCATCGAGTGGACTTAATTTACAACCCTATCGTGGACACGGATTACCGGGGAGGCCTTGGCGGCCTGCAGTACAATCCCGCCGGCCGAATCGGTTACAACCTGAATGACAACTGGGCCCTTGCGCTCGAAGAATACGACGGTTTTGGCCCGCTGCACGACTTTGTCCCAGTCCATGAGCAGTTTCACGAAATCTGGGCCGTCATGGATCACGCCAGCAGTAAATCCCTCGGGATTAATGTAGAAGCCGGCATTGGCGTCGGCTTGACGGCGGGGTCCGACAAAATCACGCTCAAACTAATGCTGTCGCGCAACTTGAACTCGCGCCGCTGGCGGCCGTGAGTGTTCCGTGTTAGTGGTTAGTGCTGATCTCCTGAGATTCCCCGCGCTGTCATCCAGAGCGAAGACGCGCCATACAAATGCGCGTCCGAGTCGAAGGACCTTGCGTCTGCTGCCAGGGACGGCACGATACAATGCGGCCCATGTCCACTCTGGCGGGAAAGACCCTGTTCATCACAGGCTGCAGCCGCGGCATCGGGCTGGCCATCGCGCTGCGAGCGGCGCGCGACGGCGCCAACATCGTGGTCACCGGCAAAACTGTTGAGCCGAATCCCAAGCTGCCTGGCACCATCTACAGCGCGGCCAAAGAAATCGAGGCGGCCGGAGGCAAGGCCCTGCCCATCGCTATGGACATCCGCTTCGATGACCAGGTGCAGGCCGCCGTGGAGCAGGCGGTGCGCCGCTTCGGTGGCCTGGATATCCTGGTCAACAACGCCAGCGCCATCAGCCTCACCGGCACGCTGCAGACGCCGATGAAGCGTTACGACCTGATGATGGGCGTCAACGTGCGCGGCACTTATCTGTGCTCACAGGCCTGCCTGCCGCACCTGGCCAAGGCGGCGAACCCGCACATCCTCAATCTGGCGCCGCCGCTGGACCTGCGCCCCAAGTGGTTTGCCCCCACGCTGGCCTATACCATTTCGAAGTACGGCATGAGCCTGTGCGTGCTGGGCATGGCGGAAGAATTCCGCAAGCAAGGAATCGCGGTGAACGCCCTGTGGCCGCGCACCATTATCGCCACCGCCGCGCTGCAGGTGATTCCCGGGGCCGAGCCGCAACGCGGGCGCACCCCGGAAATCGTGGCCGACGCCGCCTGGCACATCCTGACCCGCGACAGCCGCGGCAGCACTGGCAACTTCTTCATTGACGACGAGGTGCTGGCCGCCGCCGGCGTTACCGACCTCTCGCGTTATTCCGTCGCCCCGGGCGCGCAGCTCAAAAGCGATATTTTCATGGACTGATAGCGCGCCGGCATCTCGCGCCGCTTGGCGCAGCGCCAGCGTCTCCTGCCACGCTTGCCAAATACCCGAAGCACAAAGCCAACGGCCTGCTTCCCTGCTCGCATCTACGAAGCTGGAGGTTCCTTTTTATGAGCCGATTGCTTCTGTTTTTCGTTTTGCTGCTTGCTTTCGCCATCAGCAGCCCGGCCCAGCAATCGAACCCGGGGCAGAACTCCACCGCAAAGAAAACCGCCGAGCAGACCATGGCCGGAAGCCGCTCGGTTTCCAGCAGCTCCAAGCAGACGCAGCACATCACGGGCTGCCTGCAGAAGCAGAATGGCGAATACGCGATCAGGGAAAAGAACGGGAAGATCGCTAATGTAACCAGCACGCTGGATCTGGCTTCCCAGGTGGACCATGAAGTGACGGCGACGGGAACCTGGCAGCCGCGCTCGAATGCCGAAACACCCAACAGCAGCGCCAAGCACGAGATGGTGGATAATCCCAATCAACTGCTCGAGATCGGCCACCTGAAAATTCTCGCCAATACCTGCAAATAGCGGTCGGCGGCGGCCATCACCATTTCTGGGGGCGGGGCCCGCGTAATTTGCTGCGCCCAGGATGGGAACTGAAGATGCGCCGTGCGGTCCCCGTTGCGTTAATCGCGGAGTTCAATCCGCCCGGACAGTCGTTCCCTTTCCTAAACTCACCCAGCGCCCGTCGCCGGCGGAGTGCTCCACCGCCTCCAGCACCCGCTGCACCTGCAGCGCGTCGTCAAAGTTGGCATGGAAGGGCTGGTTCCTGGCCAGGGCATCTAGAAAATCCGCCAACGTTGAGGTGAAGGTGTGTTCGTAGCCGATGATGTGTCCGGGCGGCCAGTAACGGTCCACGTAAGGGTGCCCCGGCCCGGTGACCAGCACCTGGTGCGGCCCAAGGATCTCCTGCTTGTCGCCGCAATCGTAGAACTCCAGCCGGTTCAGGTCCTCCAGGTTGAAGCGCAGCATGCCTTTGGAGCCGTGAATTTCGAACTGGTTATAGTTCTTGCGGCCGATGGCATAGCGCGTGGCCTCGAAACTGCCGATACTGCCGTTGGCGAAGCGCGCCAGCAGGAGCACGGCATCGTCCACGTCGCGCGGCGGCGGGGCAAAAGTCTTCAGCATGGCGGAAAGCTCGCCGATTTCCCCGTTGAGCATCAGAGCCAGGTCAATGGAATGGGAGAGCAGGTCGCCCATGGCGCCGCTGCCCGCCTCGCTCTTCTTGAACCGCCAGATGCCCGCTCGGTCCGGCCCCCAGCTCTGCAGGTAAACCGCGCGGTAGTGATAGACCTGACCCAGTCGGCCTTCCTCCATCATGCGCTTGGCCAGCGCGATGGCGGGCACGCGGCGGTAGTTGAACCACACCAGGTTGGGAACCTTGCGCGCCGCCGCCGCCATCCGCTCCGCTTCCGCTACCGACATGGCCAGCGGCTTCTCGCACAGCAGAATCTTGCCCGCCTTGGCCGCCGCCAGGGCCACGGGCGCGTGCAGATTGTTGGGCGTGGCCACGTCCACCACGTCAACGTCTTTACGCTCAACCACCGATTGCCATTCGGTTGCGGTTTCCTCCCAGCCCCACCGCGCCGCCATAGCGTCCAGGGTTTCGCGGTTGCGGCCGCAAATCACCTTGCGGCGCAACTCGAATGGCGAATCAAAAAAGTGCCCTACCTGGTGGAATGCGTTGGAGTGAGCCCGGCCCATGAATCCCTGGCCGATCATGGCGACGTTCAGCGTCTTTTTGGCAGCGCTCATTGTGGTCCTCGCAGCAAAATCAAAAGCAATAGTTTTAGCACGATTTGCGAGTTCCAGGCGGGAGCGGAAGGAGAAGACGAGCGGCTACTGCTTTTGCCAGGTGAGGCCGCCGTCAGAGGTGGTCCAAGTCTGGCCGCCGACGGTGGTCAGGCTGCCATGCTGGCCGTCGTGAAAAGCCAGACTGCTGATGTCATCGCGCAAGGCCTCACCCGCGGCTGAAGGCGAGAGGCGCTGCCACTGGCTGCCGTCATCGGGGCTGTAGTAGAGCGCGCCCGCCTGGCCCCCCACCCACACATTCGTTCCGACCACGGCCACGGCGTGGAAAATAACGCTGCCGGTGAAGGGTACGGTTTGCCAGTTCTTGCCCACGTCGGTGGAACGCAGCAGGGCGCCCTCCGAAGAAAGCATCCAGCGCGTGGGCGGCGCCAGCTTCTTTTTTCCCATGGCGCGCACCGGAACGTTGGAAGCAATCATTACCTCCGCGCCGGAGGTGGAGGCAGGAACCGGATTGCCGGAAGGAGCTGCAACCTTGGCGGCAGGAGCGGCGGCAATGCTGGCGGCTGCAGCCGAAGACCGGCCCCCAGCGGCCGCGACCTCGTCAGTAGACTTCGCCAGCGTTCCCGAGGCGATCTCGTTAGCCGAGGCCGGCTCCTGGGGCGCGGGAACGCCTTTCGGCGCCACATCCTTGGCCTCCAGCTTAGCCTGCTGGCGCGGCTGCGGCGCAGTTTTCGGCGGCGCATTTCTAACATCTAAGCGGGCTTCCGCAGAAGGAGCGGGAGCAGCCGGAGCAGGAGCAGCTTCTTTTCTCGCCAGGGCCTGCGCATCGCGATTCTGGGCAATAACCGGCGCTTGAGATGCGGAAGCCACCTCTTTCCCCGCCGGTCCGGGCCCGCCGCGGAACAGGACCGCGGCTCCCCCAATGACCACAATAGCGGCTGCTACCCCAACCCAGCGCCAGGCGGAAGCGGAGGACCACCTCCAGCCGCTGGAAACCACTCCCGCCGCTAACTCCGGCGCGACCTCATTCTCCGGCATAGCGCACCACAGCACGGCGCGACAGGGCTCGCACCCGGCCAGATGGGCTAACAGCCGCTCGCGCTCCGCTCCCAACAGGCTGTGCTCGGCGAAGGCGGCCAGCAGGTCGGCAGCTGGATGCTCGCCCGGGACGGCGGATGCCAGCCGCTGCAGCACGATTTTAGGCAGCTCGGTCACTAACTTTCCCCTTGCCCGCTGGAGGCCTCGGCCTTCTGATCGGAGAACGGTTTGGCAGGCGGTTTTTGCGCCAGCTGGGCGCGAATATTCAGCTGCAGGTCACGAACGTCAACCGCCATCAATTCCTCGGCTTGGCGGGCATCCAGGCCTTGTTGCATCAGCGACTTGCGGATATTCGCCCGCAGCGCGGCCGCCACCTTCTCCAACCTCCGGCTGACATTGGAAGCGTGTATGCCCAACGTCCCTCCCACTTCGGCCAGGGTGCGATGGTCGAGATAATAGGAAGCCAGCAGGAAGCGCTCTTCGTTGGCAAGAGCGGCCAGGACGTTATCCACGGCGGTTTGTAACCGTGGGTCCACGGCGGCCTCAGGCTCGGAAGCCGGGGCGGCATATTGCTCGCCGGCCTCCTCCTGCTCCTCCAGGCTTACCAGGCGTTTTTGGGTGCGGTAGCGATTGATGTACTCCTGGGCGAGAACGGTGCGCAGCCAGCCTTCGAGGGAGCCCCGCCCGGTGTAGAAGTCGAGTTTGCAAACGCGCCTGCCCTCGCGCACGGCAGTGCCGAACAGGTCGGCATAGAGGGAATCGGCCAACTCCCGGGCGGCTGAGTCTTCGCGCGCGATGTGATGAGCGGCGGAGTACAGCTTTTCGCGGTAGCGCAGGAGGAAGCTTTCCCAAGCCGCTTCGTTGCCGGCGGCGCAGGCTCGCGCCAGCACCAACTCCTGCAGGCGCAAAGCGGCAAAAAAATGGCGGGCAGCGGCAGGCGGATCGCTGGGGGAAAGGTACTTACAGCCCACCTGGCGCAGAATGTCGCGCAGGCCGCCAATGTTGATTCCGAACCTCTGCCCATCGCTCTGGGGGAACAACTCTTCCGCAAGGGCGGGCAGCACCGAAGCCCAAACCGGTTCGGAGACGTTGGCGGCGCGGGTCATGAGCTTTTCGGATAGTACCAATTTTTGTTTCCAAAGCCGAGGTTTGCTGCACCCACGAGCGCTTCCAGGAACATTCCTGAAACACAGAACACCGGGCGGCCTTCTAAGTCGCGGCTCAGCCGCCGCGGGGGAAGCGAGCGGCGAGGGTTGGGGAGAAGTTCCCGGACTTAATCAGGCGCGATGGAGGCCGAGCGAGGTGGTGGCGGAATCCTGTCGCACCTGCTTCAGGTGAGCGCGCATGCACTGGCGCGCCCGCTCGGAATCGTGACTTTCTACCGCCTTGAGGATGCGCTTGTGATGATATTGGCCGCGCTCAGCGCCGCCTTTGGTCAGAAACGTGCGCATGCGCTGTTCCCGCAGCAGGCCGACTATGGAATCTATCAACGAGAGGATGAGCGGGTTAGCGGCCGCTTCCGCCAGGGCGAGGTGAAAGTCCAAATCCGCCTCGATGAACGCATCGCCGTCCTGGCGGGAGGCGTCCATCACGGTTACCGCCTCGCGCATGCTGGCCAGGTGCTGCTCTTCCGCCCGCGCCGCCGCCAGGGCCGCGATTTCCGGTTCCAGAATGTCGCGCACCTCGGCCAAGTGCGTCGAGCCTTCCGCCTGCCCGATTCTCATCATTAAGCCAAGCGATTGCCGGATGGCGTGCGAGGTGCCGTTGGTGATGAACGTTCCCCGCCCCGAGTAAGACTCGACCAGACCTTTTTCGCTGAGCGCCTTGATGGCCTCACGAACCGCTGTCCGGCTCACCCCGAACTGCTCAGCCAATTCGCGTTCCGCCGGCAGTTGGTCGCCGGTTTTCAGGGTACCTTTCAGAATTGACTCTTCAATCTGCTTTACGATTTGTTCGTACAGGCGCGAAGTACGAATAGTCTTGTACACAAGCTAAACTCCGGGTTCTCAGGCTGAACCATGTCATACCACTATACCAGAGTTCCTGACAATAACCGCGCAACTGGCTGCTCTGCCTAGACTTAACGACAACAAAAACCCGGTGGCAGTGGGGGTGGTACTAAGCTTATTGAGTTTCGCGCCTACTGCGGCGAGACCACCAGCAGGTGAAAGCTTCCAGGCACCACGCTGGGATAGGGATGCGGATGCTCCTTGCTGGGCGCGGGAGGCGGACCCAGTTTGGCGGCAGCCAGGTAGATTTTGCCCGTCTTAGTGTCCAGCGCCATAGTGCGGGCGCTCTTCTCCGTGGACACCGTTTCCAGCACTTTGTACCGGTCGGCGCTCTCCTGCTTGATCACAGTGAGGGTGCCATCATGACCGTTGGAAGAGAACACCAGCTTGCGGGCGGAATCGTAGCCGGCGGCATCCGGGCCTTCGCCGATGGCAACGGTGGTTACCACCTTGCCGCTGTCCGCATCCACTACCGCCATCAATTTATTGTCGCAGACCGCAAACAGCCGCCGGGCAGGGACGTCGAAGGCCAAGCCGGAAGGCTCCTCGCAGGGCGCAGCCGGCCAGGTCTGCTTGACCTTAAGGGTGTGCGGGTCGAGGCGGACGATTTCACTCTTGTCCTCGATGTTGTCGTAAACGTTGCCCTTGACGTCAGTGGCGGGAAACTCCGGCTTGCCGCCCAGGGCGATGGTGCCCAGCACCTTGCCAGTGGCGGCGTCAATGGCGGTTGCGTCCTTGCTGCCGCCATTAAAAGCGAACACGCGCTTGCTGGCGGGATCGTAGAGGATGCCGTCGGGATTCACGCCCGCTTTCACCTTCTGCAACACGGCATGAGTCTTCAGATTGAAGACCACCACTTCCCCGCTGCCGCCGTCGCTGATGAAACCGCGGTTCAGGCTGTGGTCCACGGCGATGCCATGCACGTGCTTCATGCCCGAAATCTTGCCCACCGGCTTGTCCGAATCCAAATTGACCACGTCCACCACGGTGTTGTGCGCCACATAGAGCGTCCGGGCGGCGGAATCCGCGTAGAGATAATCCCAGCCGCCTTCTCCGGGAATAGGAATATTGCCGGTAACTTTGTAGTGCTGTGCGTTGGCTGCCAGGGAAGCGCTCAGCAAAATCAGGACTGCCGCCATCGTGGTGCGCATAGTTAGATCTCTCCTTGCCGCTGGCCTTGAGCCGCTGGACACCCGCCGGGCCCGGGCCGACTTCACCGCCGTAGTGGAACTCATTCAACCTTAAGTCAGGCTTAAGGATTGGCAACCTTCCCGCTCGCGGCGCCGTTCCGGGAAACGAATCACGCAACTGCAGCAGCCGGGGGGCTTGTGCCGCCAGCAGGGCGAAAACACAACATAGTCCCCCAAAGCGGACCTCCTCGCGGCTTGGCGGCACATCCGAAGATCCACCTGCACGCAAGCTGGCCCGTCGCCTCTACAAAGATGTGCAACAATATTCGGTGCGAAGCTGAAACGCCCCGAGGATGAATTGATCAGCCTGCTCACCATTTTGGCGGTTGGGTTCGTTCTCGGAATGCGCCACGCCACCGACGCCGACCACGTGATCGCCGTCAGCACCATCGTGACCCGCGAACATAAGGCCAGCCGAGCCGCGCTGATTGGCGCCGCCTGGGGCCTGGGACACACGGTGACCATCTTTGCCGTGGGCTCCATCCTGATTCTTTTCCGCGTTACCCTGCCGCCGCGAGCAGGCCTCTCCATGGAACTGGCGGTCGGACTCATGCTCATCGTGCTGGGCCTTCGCAATCTTCGCGCCAGCTTTTCCTGGCCGCTGGGTTCGCCCCGGCATGAGCGCCAGCCTGCCGTTCACTACCACGCCCACGGCGACTACATTCACGCCCACGCCAGCACGCCCGACATTCCTCCTTCGCACGTCCACCAGCAGACGCCGGTCAGCAGGCTCGACCGCTGGTTCGGACGCTCGTCGCTTTACGCCATGGCGCGCCCGCTGCTCATCGGCATTGTGCACGGCCTGGCCGGCTCCGCCGCCATTGCCCTGCTGGTGTTGAGCACCATTCCTTCGGCGCGCTGGGCGGTGGGTTACCTGGTGATCTTCGGTCTCGGCACCATCCTGGGCATGATGCTTATCACCCTGGCCATGGCTTCCACCTTCTCTTTCGGGCAGAAGCACTTTGTGAACGTGGGCCGCCACTTTGAATGGGCGGCGGGCGCCATCAGCCTCGTTTTCGGGATGTTCGTGACCTACCAGATCGGCTTCGGGGCCGGCCTGTTCACCGCCAACCCCATCTGGATTCCAAAGTAGGGCTGGACGCCTGAATTTTGCAGCCAGTCCGGCCGCACAGGCGCAAACGGGTTGTGCGCCAACCCACGAATGAGTGTGCTCTTTTCAGGCTGGTTCCTGCTTATCGGTTCCGATGCATCAGACCCTCAGCATCGTCCACCAGCACCGCCTCGTATTTTTCACAAGACGGCGGAAGCCGGCCCGAACGACCAGCTTCCCGGACTGTAGTAGTTGACCTGATGGGCGGCGGCGATGGTCACCGCGGCATACGCAAGTCAATGCGCTTGGCGTGAAAAACACCCTTCTTATTCACATTTCCTAGCACGATCACGAAGGAACCCTCTTTAAATTCGTCCTGCTGGGCTGGCTGGCCCTGTTTGGTCCACTCCGTCGCGTCGTCATAGTAGATCTGCCGCTCGATGCTCTCCATGTTTGCCTGGCCGCCCCGCACAATCAACCTGGAATCCTTCTTATCCATCCGGACAATGCTGCCCTGCCAGCGAGCTTCCTTGCCGGCCGCTTTCTTGCTCTGATCGCTGTTGGTGGTAGCTGACAACTGGCCGACACCGAGGGTCCCCACTATTAGCAGAATGACCGCTATGGCTGATAACCTCATGGCATCTCCCTTCAACGGCGCGGGCCAGCGTTGGTTGGTGACCGGTGTCGGTCCGCGACGGTGCGCGAGAGCATAGCCGGGTTCAGGCGCGCAGTAAAGTCCAATTTGTAAGGCGCACACCACAGAAAGTTACAAAATGGCTCTGCCCGGATTGTTAAAAGCGCTTCCATCCCCAGGGCATCGACTGAGCCTAATTCCGCAAAGTGCCCCACTCGAGCAAGAACC
>DATEJK010000103.1:0-9392 GCA_035278025.1 Terriglobales bacterium
AAGTTGAAGCTGATCGGGTATCGCTTTGATGATCTGCTCAACCAGCGCTGGATTTTTGGAGCACGCGCGTATCAGGAGAAAGAGGCGGCGGTGAAAGACATCGCCATCGAAATGGATTGGTAGGCGGCCATGCTGAAAAACTTGTGCCAGAAAATGTTCGGCCGCTCGTTGTGGGTGTACCACGCCAACAGCGGCGGCTGCAACGGCTGCGACATCGAGGTGCTCAACGCGCTCACCCCCTACTACGACGCCGAGCGCTTCGGCATCAAGCTGGTAGGCTCGCCGCGCCACGCCGATGTTATGTTGTGCCAGGGTCCGGCCATGCGCGCCACCGCCCGCGCCTTGCGCGCCGCTTACGAGGCCATGCCTGCCCCCAAGCTGGTGTTTGCCATCGGCTCCTGCGCCTGCGGCGGCGGCATGTGGTTCGATAGCTATTCCGTTCTCGGTCCGGCGGAGAGGGTAGTGCCGGTGAATTACTACATTCTCGGCTGCCCGCCACGCCCGGAAGCCATCATCTATGGCGTGGCCGTAGCCTTGGGACTGCTGGAAAAGAAGGCCGCGCCCGTGGAGTTCAAGCAGGTGGCGTTTCCCATTCCCCGCTACCATCCTGAAAACCTGCGCGGCGAAGGCGACCTGGTCATCTACGAAAGGGCCGAAAAGGTCTAGCAAACAAAAATCCACCACGAAGATACAGAGAAAACTACTTGATGACTCAGGATTGCCGAACTGTGGTGTGGTAGGCGAGGAAACAAACCCACCATAGAGGGGCAGAAAACATCAAGCACCCGGAAAAGCTTGCACCACAAAGACCACAAAGGTCACGAAGGATTGTTAAGTTCCTTTGTGTTCCTTTGTGGTCCTTCGTGTCCTTTGTGGTGATTCCTTTAAGTGTCTATGGTGAAATAACGTTCAGAATATGAACCTCGCCAGCAGGTAAACCGTATTGTTGCCGCTGGCGTTGCGGCCGGCGGCGTCGTAGTTGGTGGCCAGACCGTTAAAGCTGGTGTAGCCGGTGTACTGGAGTCCCAGGTCGAGGTTCTGGATCGGCCACACTGAGAAGTTAACCGTGTACCCCCTGCTCTTTGGGTCCCCGTTGGCGCTGCCCGTTACCGCGGCTGGGCCGAACAGCAGAGGATCCGTGGTGCCGGTGGTGGTGAACCAGCCAACCGCGGTGGAATACCGGTTGCCAATGTGATATTCGGCGTTCATGTTAAACGCATCCAGATGGTGGTTGTTGAGGGCTGCCGTTCCCGCCGCCAGGCTGGCCGCCAGCGATGAATTCTCCCGAATGTAGGTGCCGCGCACCGAGAGCACGTCTTTGCCCAGCACCCGGTCATACTGCGCATCCGCCGCCACGTCGGTGTAGCTGTCCTCCAGGCCGGTAACCGCTCCCGGGGTGGAAGTCATGTGCATGCCGTAGGTGCCCACTTCCAGGTTATTTTTTATGCCGTTTTGTTGCCAGGCGACGCGCCAGTAAGGTGCGACTCCGCGTATGTTGAACGCCAGATCCTCTCCACTGGTGGGCTCCGGCGTCCCGATGTGGCTGGAACGGTAGAGCGTGCCCGCAAAGTACAGGTGCTGGTCCCACATGGCGTAGGCGCCCACACCTCCCACATCCTGTCCCAAAGCCCCGGCGATAATGGGAGTGGCCGTGGGCGTGGGCGCGACGTCGCTGGCGATGAAGGGAAAGCCCCAGGCTGGAGTGTCGTTCCACAGATCCTCCACCGTCGGATTGTTATTCAGGTCAACTCCCCAGGCCAGTTCCCTGCCCGCCCATTTTGTCTGCCGGGCATAACGGATGTCGGTATTGTCCATGCTGAAGTGATCGCCTTGCGTGTCATAGGTCACCTGCAGAAAGCTGCCCAGGTGGGTGGACCAGGCCCCGGCCAGGAAGAGCGAAATGTCCTGCGGGAATTCCACGTTGCCGTTCTGCGTGCCCGGTTGCGGTTTGTTGGTGTTGGTAAACGACGTTTCGAACCAGGCCGAGAGCGGCAGCGTGCCTAGAAGGTCCAGCCCGGAATGCCGCTTATCCTGCTCGGCGGTAATGCCGCCGCCTTTCATTTTGTCTATGTAGCCGTACAGCTTGAACAGCCGCCCGGCGGGATTCAGTTCCGGAGGCGTGTAGTGGCAGGCGTTGCACGACAGGCCCGTCTGGCGCGCGTAACTGGGAACCGCCATGGCTCGGGGCGCCATCAGGAACCACAACAACAATCCAAACAGGCAAAACGTCATGCTCTTGACCATTGACCTCTCACTTTCTTGCAAACCGCGTGAATCAATCACCAGACTGCTGACTATGTGCCGGCGCATTCTGCGCTCCTCTTTGAAAAAGTTGTATGAAGGCTTTTGCCTTTCCCCAAGCTCTGCGGTACGGAAGCGAGACCCCGCGTCTCGCGCTGACGCATGTTGGAAGAATTGTCGCTTCACGACCTACTTAAGGCTGTAACTCTTGTCACAGCCGATTGTGACCGCCATCACAATGGGGTTGTCTTTTCAGGTCACCGGCATTTCCGCCGCTGGAACCCCCAGTTGGCCAAAAAAAAGGCGCGGAACCTTGGGGTCCCGCGCCTCTTGCCAGCCTGGTGAAAACCGGTTTACTTGCCTGCCGTCAGCTCAACCTTGGTGTTGCCGGCCACATTCACCACCTGCGACGTGGTCTTGCCGTTGTGCCACACGAAAGCTTTATATTGCCCGTCGGGAACGTTCTGAATGAAGAAATCCCCCAGGATCTGGTCGGTCTGCGCATAATAAGGGGTGGGAGTCACGATGATGTACGCCGACATGTCCGGGTGCATGGTGCACATCAGCGGCACTACCCCGGCATGCTCGAATTTCCAGGTGGCTTTCTGGCCCGCCCCGAAGTTGCCCAGATTGTGTCCGAAGCGCGTTTGCCCGCCAATCGAAGGCCAGCGCACGTTGTGCGCCCCGGCGTCATCATTGTCGAACTCCACCGTCGCGCCCACCGGAACCACCAGCACATTGGGGATGAACTTCATCCCCTTCTGGTCCATCTTGTACGTCTGGTTGGACGCCGCCGGGGCAGCAGCCTGCACCCCTTGCAGATACACCACCGACTGCCCCTGCGCGCCCTTCACGCTGCCGCTGAGCGTGCCGGCGCTGGCCGCCAGGCTCAGAGCCAGAAAACTAACCGTCCCGATAAGAAAACTCTTTTTCATGATTTCTGCCTTTCCTCTTTCAGCCCTTTCCTGAGCTGATGCTTGGGTTCAATGCGGCTTCAGCATAGAAAAGACATCACAGGAGGGATATGACTTAAATCACGGCCAATTGTGATAACCATCACAAAGCCCCGCCAGGCGCCCCGCAACCTTCCCCGGCTCACTTGCCCGAAGATCCCCATCCCGCAGAACAATTGCAGGCCAACTTCTTGGTCAGGCCCCCACAGCTAAATCCCCAGCGCACGCCGCCCGGCAGCGTCCTGCGCCGGGGAAGTAGTATGCTACCTCGCTCGGCAGCGGGGTAGCCGCTGCCCTGCCATTCCTCGGCGGACGGAAAACTACTTATGCCATTGCCCGGTTTCAGGACCAGGAAGTGTCTTGCCGCACCACTTGTGGCCGCGTTGCTCACGGCCGGCCTTCTCGCCGCCCAACGGAATCGTGCTCCCGGTCTTGCCGCACGCTCCAAAGCTGCCCTTTCCATCGCTCGCGGTGAGCTCAAGCTCTCCGGTTTGCGGCAGCCGGTTAAGGTCTTTCGCGACCGCTGGAGCGTGGCCCACATCTACGCCGGCAACCAGCATGATCTGTTCTTCGCCCAGGGCTTTGTGGCGGCGCAAGACCGCCTCTTCCAGATGGAACTGTGGAAGCGTTCCGGGCAAGGGAGGCTGGCTGAAGTCCTGGGCTCCTCCGCTCTTTTCCGCGACATCAATGCCCGCCTGCTTCGCTACCGCGGCGATATGACTGCCGAATACAACAGCTACGGCCCTGACACCAGGCAAATTCTGGAGGCCTTCACCTCCGGGATTAATGCCTACATCGCGCTGCGCACGCAGCCGGGCGGGCAGGGATTGCCCGTCGAGTTCCGCCTCGCCGGCTTCACTCCAGAGCCCTGGAAACCGGAAGACTGTCTCAATCGCATGGCCGCATTTTCCATGACCGGGAATGCTTTCGGCGAACTGGCGCACGCCCAGGCCGTAGCCGCTGTCGGCGCTGGCACCGCCGCCCGCTTGTTCGATTTCGATCCGCCGGTAGAGCTCACTCCCGCCCCCGGCGTGAACTTTGCCGGACTTTCTCCCGGCCTGCTGCACAATCTGGTGGGCAGCGACACCCGCATCGCCGTGCCCCCCTACTACGTGGAAGGCAGCAACAACTGGACGGTCGCCGGCGCCCTCACCCAAAGCGGCAAGCCCCTTCTGGCCAACGACCCCCATCGCGTGCTGGCCTTGCCTTCCCTGCGCTACATGGTCCACCTGGTAGCTCCGGGATGGGACGTCATCGGGGCTGGCGAGCCTGGACTCCCCGGCGTTGCTCTCGGACATAACCAGAACATTGCCTGGGGCTTCACCATTTTCGGATCGGACCAGCAGGATCTCTACCTCGAGGAACTTAACCCTGCCGACCCGGACCAGTACCGCATCGGGCGGGGATGGGAACGCATGCGGAACCAGCGCGAGGTCTTTCACGTGCGCGGCGGACCCGACGTTGTTGTGGATTTGACATTCACCCGCCATGGACCCGTGCTCTGGCATGACCAGGCCCGCGCTCTGGCCTTGCGCTGGGTGGGAGCGGAGCCGGGAACCGCGGGATACCTTTCTTCCCTCTCCACCGATCGGGCGCAGAACTGGCGGCAGTTCGTGGACTCCATGCGGCGATGGAAAGTGCCTTCGGAAAACATCGTCTATGCCGATACCGCCGGCAATATCGGTGAATATTCCGTGGGCTTGTCTCCCCTGCGCAAAAACTGGACCGGCTTATTGCCGGTGCCGGGAACCGGCGCTTATGAGTGGGCCGGGTTCATCCCTTTCGAGCAACTGCCCCATTCCTTCAATCCGCCAGCCGGATTTGTGGCTACCGCTAACCACAAGATGATTCCCGACAGGTACCCTTACAACATCGGCTACCAGTGGGCTTCACCCTACCGTTTCCGTCGTATCGCTCAGGTGCTCCAGCAGGCGCGTAACAGCGGTCGCAAGTTGACCCTCGCCGACATGGAAGCGCTGCAAAATGACGTTCTTTCCCTCCCCGGCCGCGAATTTGTCGCCTTGCTCCGCGGCGCCGTTGCTGGCCAGCCCACCGCCGCCGAGCAACTCCTGCTCGATTGGGATGGCTCGGTCAATCAGAACTCCGGAGCGGCCGCGCTCTTCGAGCTCACGTTGCAGGAATTGCAGAAGGACGCAGTCCATCAGGCGCTTCCCCAGCCTGCCTGGCCGCTCGCGCACTGGGGGCCGGGACAGGTGTTGGCCTATCTTTCCAGCACCGGCAAGGGACATGCGCAAGCCAGCCCACTTTTGCGCGGCGCGGTCCGCTCCGCCGCGAATCGTTTGGCGAACCTGGAAGGACCGGACCCTGCCCGGTGGTCATGGGGTGGATTGCATCATGCGGAATTCCGTCACCCTCTCGATGCGGCTCCCGGTGCAGCAGCGTACCTGGACTTGGGACCCGTCTCGCGCCCGGGAGACAACAATACCGTGGACGCTACCTATTTCGACGACAACTCCTTCGAGCAAGTGGCCGGCGCCAGTTACCGCGAAATCCTCGACCTTGCGAGCTGGGACGACTCCTTCGCCGTCAACACCCCGGGACAGAGCGGCCAGCCTGGAAGTCCGCACTATTCCGACCTGTTGCCGCTTTGGGAGCGCGGGCAGTATTTCCCTCTGGCCTATTCGCGCCCGGCCGTGGACAAGCAGGCCGTGGACCAGCTTGTTCTTGAGCCCTGAACACCGTCCTACACAGGCCGAGTAGCGTCACAAAAAGAGCAGCAGCAGGAAAAATAGGAAGATATGGAAGTTACTGAAAACGCTTAGCTGCCCAGGGCGGCGATTGTCCACATCGCGCCGCCTCTTCTTTCGTGCCCGAAATGCTGTCGCAGAATTGACGGCGGGCCGCATAGAGGCTGGCATTTGGCTCGAGGACAAAGGGCAAAGGACTTGCTGCCTGACTCCTCCCCGTCTCGTCGGGACCAATTCCCGCCTTTGGCGGTGTCTCCTGACATTTGCCGTGGCGGCAAATGTAGGAGCCGGTTAAATAGCCGATCATCCCACCCACCAAAGTGTCCGAGGGAAAGTGTTTCTTGGCGGTGATGCGAAAGGCGGCAACTGTGCCAGCACCCCCTAGGGCAAGGTACTCCCACATTCTGCCGGGATATTCTTCGCCCAGTGTGGCTGCCCATGCCGTGCCCACGGCGGCATGCCCGGAGGGAAACGAGGTGCCGCCGTCAAAGAAGTCCCCATTGCTTCCGGGGCCGGGTCGCTGCCGCTTGAAGATGTATTTCAGCCCGCCTACCGATCCCAGCGCGAACGCCATAGATTCCCATTCGCGCACGGCATCGTCCCGCCGCTGCCGGTTGTGTTCGTGGCACCCCACGAGGTATTTGATCGTGGACGTGCTCAGGGCGGCTCCTATGAGAATGTTTGAGGTGTAGTTGCTCTCCCGGCGGTCTTCATGTGCGGAATCGATGCTGTTGCTGACCCGGGTATCGGTTGCAATGAGGGCAGCGGTCGCCCCCGAGAACCCAAGCAGGTATAACGCATCCCGCCCATTGAGATGGGCAAGCTTGGCGGGCGATTTGGCTATCGCGGTGGCATAGTGGCCAAAGTCCCGCAGTACTTGCTTCGGGACGGCAACGTCCAAACAGCGGTCTTGCGCCTGGCTATTTTGCGCCAAACAGCAGCAGGCCGTGACCAGCAACAGCATTCGCGAGAATTGCCTGGTTTGCGTGCTGGTCATAGCCGAGCGCAGGTTGCAGCCGGCGCCTTTGTAATTCCTGAAAATCCTTCAGTACGCAGATTCACTCTCCCCAACCTGAAAAGCTTTCCGTGAGATGCCGGCTGAGTCACACGGGATGGATGTCCCCGGTTCGGCGCGGACACGTGACCGGTCTATCGCGAAACTGAAGCATGGGCAGCCACGCCGGCTTCTGATATGTGCTCCGGCAGGAAGATTGAAAAGCATGTGCCGCTCCGGCCTGATCGAGTGCTGCTGTGAACGCGGATCGAACCTTCATGTTTTTGCACGATGCCGCTGCTCACCCAAAGACCCAGCCCGGTTCCGTGTTCCCCTTTCGTAGTGACAAATGGTTGGAAAAGCCGCTTGCGGTTTTCCGGAGAAATACCCACTCCATTGTCCGCGATAACTACCCGTACGCCGTACCGCCCAGCATTGCTCCATTCCCGCGACGCGAAAGTGTGCAGCCTGACGGCGCCCCGCTGGCCAATCGCCTCGATGGCGTTTCCCACAAGGTTGGCGAAAACCTGCCGCAACTCTCCCGGAAAGGCTTTGACGTTCGCCGCCGTGTCATATTGCTTCTGGAGTTTAATGCCGCTCTGCTCAATCTTTGGCGCGTACAACTCCACCACGCTGTCCAGGAGCTCAGAAAGGCTGATGTCCACAGGAGTTGTGCTTTGCCGGTGGAAGGCGAGCATCTGCTTGGTTATGTGGGCTGTTCTCTTGACCTCCTGCCCGGCAGCCGAAGCAAATCCTCTGGCGGTCTCACTCAGGGACTTGTCCGATTCAATCAGATACAGAAGATTGGTCAGGCATTCCAGAGGATTATTGATTTCATGAGCGATGGTCGCCGCCAGTCTCCCCGTCGCCGCCAGCTTCTCAGACTCTCGCAGAACCTCCTGTGCCTGAAGCTGGGCCTCTCTGGCGGCTTGCTCGCGGACAAGCCGTTCCCGTTCACCCTCAGCCCGCTCCCGTTCCGCGATGACCGCCGCCAATGTCAGACCAGAGACCACCAGAACCGCAAAGTAGAGTTGCAGCAGGGCGGCACTCAGCAGCGGAATGTCCCGCGCGAAAGGTCCGGCGCCCTGCGCTGTTGCTGCTGTGGCGATGGCGGCAATCACCAGGGTTGTTAAGGCGCATCCGCTGACGCCAAACCGTATTGCGCCCCAGATAACGAATGGGAACACCGCAAATCCTAAAACGTTCAACTTGAGAGTGAATAGCGTTCGATCCGTGAAGATGAAGAAGCAGGCCACGGAGAGCAGCAGGATGAGCGCGGTTAGCTCGGCAATGCGCAGCCGTGGACGAATTTTCCACAGCGTCGGAAAAGTCAACGCCAGGGGCGCCACCAGAAGAACTCCCATCCCATCCCCCAGCCAGTACATAAGCCAGGCCGCGCCGATATTCGACCATGGGTGGACATGGGTTACGAACAGAACCGCGACCCCGATTGATGCGCTCAAGGTGGTGCTGCCCACGGCGGCGAATACCGTCAGTCCGAGCACATCGCGCAAGCGGGACAAGGAAGGATGGAAATCCGGGATTTGATGCAGCAGGAAAGCTCCCGTCACGGCCGCCAGCGTATTGCCCGCCGCAAGACCCACTGCGGCGGCGTGCGGAATCGGACTCCAGAAATTGACCAGAAAGGCTCCGGCTGCGATTCCTGGCGAAACCCGATAGCCCCATAGCAGGATGGCAGCCAGCGCGATCCCGGCGGCAGGCCACACAGGTGAAACGTTGCCGCTGGTGAACGGCGTGGCCAGGCCCAGCCTGCCAGCTGCAAAATATGCGCCGCCGACAATCACGACCTGCGACACGTATCTCAGGGCAGGTTTTGCGCGGGCATTCCGTTCCTTGGCGGCTTCGAGCATGTCCTTTGGAGGGTCTGGTTTACTGAAGATCGGCTATTGAGGCAAGTTTACCTCTTTTCTCGTTCTCCGGCTGCCCCCCGATTCTACGCGGCCTTGCGTTCACCAGGCCTTGCGAACACCCACTCGCGCGGCGGCCAATTTGCCGGTCCGGAGACGTGGGAGCAGTGCCCCACGCCAGGCTCGATGGGGACAATGCCCAAATGCTCCGGGACCCGCTCCACCAGCGCTCTGGCCTTAACGCGCGGTCATCGCGGCATAGAATAGATATGGTCGAGGTCGGGCCGGCGTTTGAGCGAATGGACGTTGGTCAAGGAAAGCCGCGCGATTACTGCTTAGAATTTGGCTGCCCCCCAGGGATTCGAACCCCGATATGCTGATCCAGAGTCCTAGCAAGGGCTCTGAAAACAAAGAAATTCCGGCAGTTCCCTCTGCAGAACGCGGCAAATCTCAGCAAAATCCGCACCACACACGCACCAAAAACAGAGGTGAAAAGTGAGGCCGCGCGTCTCAGACCTCGCCTG
Organism: Terriglobales bacterium; assembly: GCA_035278025.1. Taxonomy (GTDB): domain Bacteria; phylum Acidobacteriota; class Terriglobia; order Terriglobales; family Acidobacteriaceae; genus JAICWP01. The sequence continues at coordinate 9,289 of DATEJK010000103.1, forward strand.
TGCCTATCCGCCTGCGGAGGTTTTCTCGTTCCTGCCCGTCCAGGAACCAACGGTGGTCAGAGTCTGTAGCATGCATAACTTCCAATTCGGCTCCGGTGCTCAGG
>DATEJK010000104.1:0-3402 GCA_035278025.1 Terriglobales bacterium
AGCGTGACCCAAAGCTGCCCCTGCGGTACTCCTCCCAACATGGCCTGGCTGCCGTTTATTGACCAGGCTGTGACCGCCGACCCGGTGGGCTCGCGGCAAGTTCGCCTGCGCACCAAAATGTACAAAGCGCTGCTGGGTCCACAGGCCGCAGTGTACGGCGACCACGTGGAGCTCACTAAGATCCATTTCCAAAACAGCAACCACGAGGTGGACGTGGGCCGGGATTTCGCCTCCACCATCGGCACCGGCGCCGTCCTCGGCACCAAATTCACCTGGCCCGATTATGGGCCGAAGTTTAAGACCGTCCAGCTCACCCCGGAAAAGGAAAACTACTGGAAGAAGTGGATAAATATCTATGATTCCAAGATGCTGTCCCAGGGCGAGTTCCTCGACCTTTATACCTATGGTTACGACGTGCCCGAGGGCTACGCCATCGCCAAGGAGGGCAGGATGTACTACGCCTTTTATGCTCCGGAGAACTCTGCCAATTGGTCGGGCCAGATTGAGCTGCGCGGCTTGAAACCCGGCCAGTATCAGGCCACGGATTACGAGAATGGCAAACCGCTGGGCGAGGTGGATTCGCAAAGTTCCAAGCTAAACGTTTCGTTTCATGAACACTTGCTGTTGGAAGTGAGCCCTCACTGAAAGCGGTTCAAGGGCCATCCCTGCCGCGTTTCCAGGCGTTGATTGCCGGCAAGGCGGCTCTGGGCTACTCTCAAACCTGGCCGGCTGACAAAATCTCCTATGGCGGATGGGACCTCGGTTTCGGTGCAAGCCGCGCCCCGGTTGCGGCGCACTCTGGGTTTGTGGGACCTGGTGCTTTACGGGCTCATCGTAATCCAGCCCACGGCGCCAATGCCGGTATTCGGGGTGATGACGCAGCGGGCGCACGGCCACGCCGTTACCACCGTTCTGATCGCCATGGTGGCCATGCTGTTCACCGCCATCAGCTATGGGCGCATGGCGCGGGTTTACCCCAGCGCGGGATCGGCCTTCACCTATGTCGGCCAGGAGATTCATCCCGCCCTGGGCTACGTCACCGGCTGGAGCATGGCCATGGACTACATGCTCAACCCGGTGATCTGCACCATTTTGTGCAGCAAGTTCGCGCTCAACTTTGCTCCCGGCGTTCCTTATTTTGTGTGGGCCGTCTTTTTCGCCAGCCTGTTCACGCTGCTGAACCTGAACGGCATCCGCACTTCGGCCAGGATCAATGACGGTCTGGCGGCGGCCATGGGCGTAGTCATCGCGCTGTTCTTTGTGATGGCAGCGCGCTATGTATTCCACACCCCGCATGACGGCCTGGCGTTCTTCACCCGCCCTTTCTATGATCCGCAGACTTATTCCACGCGCGCGGTGCTGGGCGGCACTTCGCTGGCGGTGCTCACCTATATCGGATTCGACGGCATTTCCACCCTGTCGGAGGAAGCGGAAAACCCGCGCCGTAATATTCTGCTGGCCACCGTGCTGGTTTGCCTGCTCACCGGCGCGTTAGCTTCCATGGAAGTCTATGCCGCGCAACTGGTGTGGCCGGCTTCGACCTTCCCCGACGTGGACACCGCCTACGTCGCCGTGGCCGGGCGTGCCGGCGGCCCCTGGATGTTTGGCGTCATCAACCTGACTCTGCTGGTGGCCACCGTCGGTTCCGGTATGGGTTCGCAACTGGGGGCGGCACGCCTGCTTTATGGGATGGGGCGCGGCAATGCCATTCCCAAATCGTTCTTCGGAGCCATTGACCCCAAGCGGCGCATTCCCCGCAACAACGTTCTGCTGGTGGGCGCTCTGGCGCTGCTGGGCGGCCTGACCATCAGCTTCGAGCGGGGTGCGGAATTGCTCAATTTCGGCGCCCTGCTCGCCTTCATGGGCGTGAACGCCTCCTCGTTCACCCACTATTTCCTGCGGGACCGGGAAAAGAAATGGAGCAATTTCTTCGTCCCCATACTCGGGTTCCTGGTGTGTTTTGTGCTCTGGCTCAGCCTCAGTGTTCCCGCCAAAATCGCGGGCGCGCTATGGATGGGAGTGGGTATTGCCTATGGCGCTTGGCGCACCCGAGGGTTTCGCAGCGAACTGGTCAACTTTGATATTCCTGAAGAGGAAACGACATAACTTCAGTCAGGGAGGCCACAAAACCTTGTCCCGATCATTCCTCGTCTGTTTGACGGTTTGGCTCGCGGCATCCTCGGCCTTTGCTGCTGCCGCTGGCCGGAGCGGTTCATCCGAGCTGTTCCTCCGCCGGAACTGGACCATTGCCTCCTCGGCAGACGTGCGCGACGACGGTGTGGCGATCTCCCTTCCCGGCTATGCCACACATAACTGGTACCCGGCCACCGTCCCTACCACTGTTCTTAGCGCGCTGGTGACGGACCAGGTTTATCCCGACCCCTACACCGGCATGAATCTGCGCTCGATTCCCGGCACTACATACCCAATATTCGAAGATTTTTCCAACATCATGATGCCCCCGGACAGCCCATTCCGCCAGGCTTGGTGGTATCGCACCGAGTTCACGCTGCCAGCCGAATTCAGCGGGAAGACGCTGTGGCTCGCCTTCGATGGCATCAATTACCGCGCCAACGTGTGGATGAATGGGGTGCGGGTCGCCACTTCCGAGAAGCTTGCCGGCATGTGGCGCCTGTTCGAATTCGATGTTACGGCGGCGGCACGGCCCGGCCAAGTCAACTCTCTGGCCGTCGAGGTCTTTCCGCCCCAACCGCGCGACCTCGCTATCACGCTGGTGGACTGGGCGCCCATGCCGCCCGACAAGGAAATGGGCATCTGGCGCGATGTGCATATTCTCGCGACCGGTCCGCTGCGGCTGCGTTATCCCGCGGTTCTCACAACCCTCAACTCGCCAGCCAATGACCAGGCCGCGCTCACCGTTAAGGCCGAGCTGACCAATGCCGCCGATCACCCTGTCACCGGCATTGTGAAGGGTACGATTGAGAACATTGCATTCCAGCAGCCGGTGCAGCTTGGGCCCAGGCAGACCCAGGTCATCCACTTCACTCCCGGCGCTTTCCCTCAGTTGACCCTTGCGCACCCACGCCTGTGGTGGCCGGCGCCGGTGGGCCCGCAGAACCTGTACTCCCTCGACCTCCATGCGGAAGTGGACGGCCAAGTTTCCGATTCCAGCCACATCCGCTTCGGCGTGCGGCAAGTAACTTCGAAGCTTGACCAGCAGAACCACCGCGTGTTTCAGATCAATGGCAAGAACATCCTGATCCGCGGCGCCGGGTACAGCTTTGACCTGCTCCTGCGCTCCAGCCCGGAGAAGCAGCGGGAACAGTTGCGGTACGTTCGCGACCTCCACCTCAACGCGGTGCGCATGGAAGGCAAGCTGGAAGACGACCACTTCTTCGATCTGGCCGATGAGATGGGCATCCTCATGATGCCGGGGTGGTG
>DATEJK010000105.1:0-14864 GCA_035278025.1 Terriglobales bacterium
CCCGATCTGCCGGCCGAACTGGAGAGAATCATCAACAAGTGTCTGGAGAAAGACCGCAATCTCCGGTACCAGCACGCCTCAGAGATTCGCACCGACCTGCAGCGGGTCAAGCGCGATAGCGAAACTGGCAAGTCAGCGGCAGTATTGCCCGCGGCCAGGCCTTGGGCGAGCCGGCATAAGTGGGCGATCACGACGGCCGCCGTGGTGGTACTGATCGGGGCTGCCGTCGCGGGCTGGCGCTATAAAACCCGCCCGACCTCCGCCTTGAACGCAGCCGACAGTGTGGTGGTGGCAGACTTTTCGAATTCCACGGGAGATCCCGTATTCGACGATACCCTCAAGCAGGCGCTGCTGGTTCAGCTAAGTCAATCGCCTTTCTTGAACGTTCTTTCCGAACAAAAGATCACTCACACTCTGGGACTAATGAGCCGCCCTCCCGGGGATCGGCTGACGCCCGATGTGGCGCGGGAAGTGTGCCAACGAACCCAGAGCAAAGCCATGCTGGCGGGTTCCATTGCAACCCTGGGAAGCGAATACGTAATCGGATTGCGAGCGGTTGATTGTGAGTCAGGCGAGTCGGTGGTGCAGGAACAGGAAACGGCTGCAAGCAAGGAAGCTGTGCTGAAGGCGCTGGATGCGGCCGCAACTAAGATGCGGGAGAAGCTGGGAGAATCGCTGGCTTCGATCGAGAAGTTCAGTACGCCTCTGGAACAGATCACCACCCCGTCGCTGGAAGCGTTGAAGATGTGTTCCGTGGGCTACCGCACCATGAACACCAAGAGTCAGGCCGAAGCTGTACCCTTTTTCCAGCGCGCGCTCGAACTCGATCCCAAGTTCGCGGCCGCCTACGTCGGGCTGGGAACCACTTATCTGAATATGGGTGAGTCGGGGCTGGCTACGCAATATATTCGAAAAGCTTATGAGCTGCCCAAAGAGCGAGTAAGTCCCCGGGAACGATTTTACATTTCCGCACACTACTACGACGGCGTCACGGGCGAGCTGGAGAAAGCAGAGGAGACCTATAAACTCTGGGCCCAGGATTTTCCCAGAGACCACGGGGCGCATGTAAATTTGGCGTACGTCTACAGCATACTGGGGAAAAACGAGAAGGCGCTGGCTGAGGAGCTGGAGACTACACGGGTAAATCCAGACCTGGGGCTGGGATGGGCGAACCTGATGCAGACTTACGCGCAGTTGGACCGCCTTAAGGACGCCAAGGCGGCATATCAGCAAGCGGTGGCCCGGAAACTCGATGGCGATTCGGCCCACCTCAACCGATACGCCATTGCCTTTCTCGAAGGCGACGCGGCAGAGATGCAGCGCCAGTTGGCTTGGGGTCAAGGAAAGGCCGGGGTTGAGGACTTCTTTTATTCTTACGAGTCCGACATGGAAGCCTTCGTGGGCCATCTGGCGAAGGCACGCGCGGCAACGCAGCAAGCCACCGACTCGGCTCGACGGAATGACGAAAAGGAAACCGCGGCCCAGTGGCAGTTGAATGGTGCGATCCGGGAAGCCGAGTTTGGCAACAGCGAACGTGCTCGCCGGGAGGTTACCTCCGCACAGGCGCTGGCCTCCGCGCGCGACCTGAAGATTCTGGCGGCGTTGGTCCTGGCGCGTTCCGGAGATTCGCTGCCGGCCCAGAAGCTTGCCGATGAACTTGAAAAAGAAAATTCAGTAAATACGATGATCATCAACTACTGGTTACCAACGGTTCGCGCCAGCGTCGAACTGAATCGTCACAATGCCAGCAACGCGGTGGCGCTATTAGACCCCGCTCGGCCCTACGAGTTGGCTTCTCCAACTCCGGCAATCGAATTCGGTTCGTTTCTGTATCCTGCATACGTCCGTGGAGAAGCCTTCCTGCAGCTCCATCGCGCGACCGACGCAGCCGGTGAATTTAAAAAACTTCTCGACCATCCGGGTATGGTCGCGAACTGTTCGTTGGCCGCGCTTGCTCATCTCCAACTCGGCCGGGCCTATATGATGGCGGGCCAAAGCGCCCGAGCAAAAGGGGCGTATCAGGATTTCCTCGGCTTGTGGAAGAACGCCGACCCCGATATCCCCGTCCTCAAGCAAGCCAAGGCGGAATACGCGAAGTTGCAATAGCCCTGGCGAGTGCAGGCGGCGGCGCTTGTCCCGAAGCGGGCATTTCCCGAATCTGAAAGGACCATCACCAAAGGGTCCTCCCGCCGCACCGACCCGCCCTCTCCCTCCCTTTTACGATGCAGTAGATGGCAAGAATGCACAGCCAGGCTCAGGCACGGGTGCTGGCCGGCGGGCGCACGCGGGGCGTGTCGCTGCTGGAGTTGTGCATCGTGCTGGCGGTAATGCTGGTGGTGGCGGCCAGCGCCCTGCCCAACGTGATGACGGCCATGCAGCAGTATCGTCTGCGGACGGCGGCCAAGGACGTAGCCGCCATGCTGCAAAGGTCGCGCATGCGCTGTGCGCGCGATAACCGCCATTACACGCTGCAGAACAGCCAGATCACCCAGGGCAACACCACCTACAGCCGTCTGTTCCTGGATCAGAACGCTGACGGCGCCTACGATGGGGGCGAGGCCATAGTACAGCTGCCCGCGGGAGTGCGCTTTAGCAGCGCGTCTGCGCCCGTGCTCTCCGCCGCCGCGCTCGGCTACACGCCGCAGCCCTCCTCCACCGCTCTGAGCTTCAACGGCATGGGCCTGCCCTGCGTGATGCGCAACGGAGTGTGCACCAACTGGGACGCAAATGGCAATGCGGTGGGCGTGGTGTACTTTCTGCAGGATTCGCGCCCTGCCAGCACCGCCTGGGCGGCGGTGGCGGTGACGCCGGCGGGACGGACGCGCACCTGGCTGTGGTCATCCGGCAGTTCGCAGTGGGTGGCGCAATAAGGCGAGTGGAGAAGTCTGGCGATGACATACGGTGACAAGCAAAGGCGAACTTGCCCAGCGGCGGGTATGAGCATGTTGGAACTGATGCTCGCCATGGCGGTGCTGGCGGTGGGCATGACGGCGGTAACGGCGCTGTTTCACACCGCCATTCTCACCAACAACCGCGCCAAGGTGGATACCAGCGCCACCATGCTGGCGCAGACGGTGTTGGAGAAGATCGCCGCCCAGCCCGCCACTCAGAACGCCACCATCTCGCTTACCGACTGCGGAGCAACTCCCACAACCTGGGTGATTGCTACGGCGGGCGCGGCCGCGCCCGGCAACGGCGTCAGCCTGGACCAAAACAGCGGCGCCATTGATTTCACCCAGTCTTACGCCAGTGTTCCCGCTGATTACAAGATGGAGTTTGCGGGCTGCGGGGCGGGCGGGCGGCGGACGGTTTTCGAGGTGCGCTGGAACGTGCAGACGGTCAGCGCCAACACGCGCCTGATCACGGTAGCGGCGCGTCCTCTGGGAGCGGGCGCCGGCAACCACCCGGTGCAATTTGCTCAACCGGTCACGCTGCGAACTATCGGAGGCACATAATGCGGCGCAAGATTCTGCGCTCAACCGGCCGCAGGAGATCCGGCTTCACCCTGCTGGAGCTGCTAGTGGTGGTGGTTATCCTGACCGCGGTACTGGGGGTGGTGTTCAGCGCTGTAACCCGGCTGCAGAAGACTTACAAAACCGAGGAGACCAAGGTGGACGCCACTGCATTGGCGCGCACCTTCCTGGATGGCATGGCGGGGGAACTGCGGCAGGCGGGCTTCCCTTCGCGCCGCCTTTTCGCTCCCGGGGTGCTCAGCAGCCCGGCAGCGAACGACTACCGCTGCGCCGCTGGCCTGGTGCGGGTGTCCGCTTCCGAATTGTGGTTCGAGACGGATATTGAAGGCGATGGGCAGGTGGAAAGCGTGCGCTACACCTTGACCGACAGCAATGGCGCACCCGTAACCGCGGCCAGCAGTTGTCCCTGCGCTCTTTGGCGCAGCCAGGTGGTGAAGGTTACGGGGGCGCCGGCCTCACAGGCGGTGAATTACAACTCCAGCGTGGAGGGAATCATCAACAGCGCGGGCGTGGGCGGAGGCGGCGCGCCCTTGTCCCTCAGCGGCAGCACCCGGTTTGGAACGGCCACGGTTTCCCACAACGTGCTCTACGCCGCCTACAAAACAGCTCCCCTGTTCGCGGCCTTCGACCAGAGCGGAAACGCACTCTCACTGCCGCGCGACCTGGCCAGCAATCCCGCCGGCATGGCGCAGGTGCGCTCGGTCACCATTACCCTCAACCTGCTGGCGGGGGCTCCTGACCTTCAAACCAGAATGACGCCGGCCCTGAGCCTGAGCGCCAGCGCCCGGCTGAATAACTATTAGGGGCGAGCCTATGGCAATTTTCACAGAATTTGAAAGGTGGACGCTGGGTGCGGCAGTGGCGCTACTGGTGCTGGGAGGGAGCGCCTGGGCGCAGGAGAGGCCGTTGCCGGAGGTGGCCAAAGAGAAAAGCGGCAAGTCTGCCGCCAGGGTGTTCACCGATGAAGACCTGGAGGCCTCGCGTCCGGCGGAGACAGCCGCGCCTTCCGCCGGCCTGAACGCGGAACCGGCGCACGCGGATAAGGACGCGCAAAGCGCGCGGGTTACGGTTCCTGGGCTGTTGCAGGAAGGTTCCTTGCAGGAAGCGCGCGCCCTGCTTAGGAGTTTGCGGCACGACGAAGAAGTACTGCTGCGGCGCTATGCCCAGATCGAGGCAAAGCTGGCCGGTGAGAAGGATGAGCACCTGCGGCAGCTGTACTCCAATTCTCTGACCCGGCGCGATGAAACTCTGGCGCGAAAGCGCGGACAGATTGCAGAGGTGACGAAGGCGATCGGAACGGCGGAAAACAGCCGTACCTCCTCGCCGGGGAGCAAACATGAGGGTAAAGCGAAAGTTCAGAGATAGAAACAGCGGCGTGGCGCTGCTCGCCTGTTTGCTGGCGCTGATGCTGCTGACCGCCATTGCCCTGGGACTGATGTATCTGGGCGACGCGGAGACGCGCAGCAACGATAATTTCCGGTCCTCGCAGCAGGCCTACTTTGCCGGCCTGGCCGGGCTGCAGAATGTGCGCGAACGCATGATGCTGGCCAACGTGGCTCCCCACCGGATTGTGCCGCCCACCAGCATGCCGGGCAGCAGCAACTCGGTTCTGTATGTCCTCAATCCCGGGGGAGCGGCGGACGCGGTCACGCCCGCGACGGTGGGCAGCAATTACTACGACCAGGAGCTGTGCAGCGAAATGGCGGCGCAGAACGTCAACTGTCCGCTGGCCAGCAGCAACATTTTCACCGCCGCGGAGAATGGCCCGCCTTACCTGAACACCGCGGCTGCCTTGCCCTACAAGTGGGTGCGCATCAACCGCAAAGCCAACGCTTCCGACGCGCCTTACTACAACAACGGCAGCGCGGGAAACTCCACCCTCGGCACGCAGGTGTGCTGGAACGGAGTCAGCGAACTGCCGGTCACCTCTTTGCCGGTAACCGACTGCTCTCTCTCGCTGGGCAGCGATCCAGCGGGCTGGAGCCCGGTTTACGAGTTGACCTCGCTGGCGGTGACCGCCAACGGCGCCTCCCGCATGCTGCAGATGGAGGTGGCGCAGGATCCGCCTCTGGTAACGCGTGCGGCGGTGGATTCGCAGGACCACGTGGACCTCAACGGCAGCTTGATGGTGAATGGGTGGGATTACTGTACCTGCCAGTGCACGATCAACAGAGTCGACAATAAGAACGTCACCACCTGCAGCAACCGCGCCGGCCTGGTTTGCGATGGCACCCACTTTGCCATCTACGCCGCCGGCACGGTGGACAATCCCACGCCCTCGGAGACGCTGCTCGCCGGTACCTCTCAACCGGTGGTGCAGAACCAGCCCTGGCCCTGGGACATGGACGCGCTGGTAGCCAAGTATCGCGATGCCGCCGGCACGATCAATGTCACGCAGGCGCCTTACAACTGGGCTTGCGCTTCGGGGAATTGCGGAACCAGGGCAGGTCAGACGCTGGGTGCACCGCCCAATTTTCCTCCCAGCCCTCCCAACAATCCGGTGGGGCCGGTGGGGATGGCCAGGCAGGTCACCTACGTGCCGGGTGATTTGCAACTGACGGGCGGGGCGGTGGGCAACGGCGTGCTGATCATTGACGGCAACCTCGACATCCATGGCGGGCTGAACTTCTATGGCCTGCTCATCGTGCGAGGTGTGATTTCCTTCACCGGCGGCGGCTCCGGCGGGGTGAATATTTATGGCGCGGTGCTGGCCGGGCAGCAGTCCTATGTGGACACCACCCTGGGGGGCAGCGCCAATATTTATTTTGATTTCTGCTCTTTGCCGCAGGGAGATCAGAACCGGCCGCCACAGGTTCTGAGTTTTCGCGAGCAGCTGCTTTAGCCTGGAGGAGGGAAGGAAAACAAAATGGAATCCGCCGCTGGCGGCGGTGGTAAACTATTCGGCTGGGGAGCCAGTGCCGGCCGCTTCCGCTGGTGGGTGCGGGGGTTGCGGCGGTCCCAGGTGGGCCCGGTGTTTCAGGATTTGACCCTGCGAGGGCGCGCATGCCCGTCCTGATAATCGTCCTTTCGGCGTATCTGTTCTTCTTCGCGGTGATCGCCTTGATCGCGATAGCCGAGTACGCGGACCGGCGCGAGCGCCGCCACGCGACCGAGCGGGGAGATAGTCCTGCCGTGTCCCTGGCGGGCATGAGTTCCACCCAAGCCTCCGATCCCTACTACTTCGGTTTCTGGCAGGCACAGGTTCCGGGACTGCGGCTGATCCACGCCGCCGGCCATTCCGGCACTCATATCCGCAACTTACGCTCCTGCTTTATCGCCGTGTGCCGACGCTTTCCTGAGATATACGACGGGCACACGCTGGAACAGTGGGTGCGCTTCCTGCAGCAGGAGCAACTGATTGCCTGCAGCGGAGAGAAGGTGAGAATTACTTCCCAGGGCAGCGATTTTCTGCGCGTCCAGCTCACCCGTGGCACCGCCGTTCACCATTGAGGTCATCAGCACCGTTAGGCGGACTACGCTGTGTCCACCATCAGGACAGAGCCGCAGGTACGCCGCCGGGTTCGGGGACAGGGTTAAACAAAGCTGAACCGCTGAGGGCTCAAGCAGCATCATAAGGAAAGAGGAGGCATTGAGGTTACTTTAGGTACTTTTAGGGCTTGCGCGGACCGCGCCTGCCGGGTAACATCATGGTGTCCTCCAAACGGCCGCACGTTCTCCGTGCCGGCATTCCGCGCCCAAGGTAAAGCCCCAGGCGCCAGACGGACAAAAATAAGAGTTCACGAATTGACTTCCAGCCGCAAGTGGTTGTGAGGGTTTTTGCATCGGCAGCGAAATTCCCGCGGCAGAAAAGCGCATCGAACCATTTTCCCCTCGCTCCTAAGAGGGCAAAAAAGAGAGCAACATGATGATTGGACCGAACCATCCCTCCGGCTCCGGAGGGAGAAACCGACGGCGGCGTGGCCGTCGTCCACCTAATCGCCGTCCCGGACAGGGAGGCGGCGGACAGCGGGACCGCCACGGCGGCATTTACACCGCTCCCATGGACCACGCTTACCGCGCGGGCATGAATGGCGACAATGGCCGGGGTGGCCGCGGCCGCTTCAACCCCAGCAACTACATGGGCGCGGAACCTGAGCCCTTGCCCGAATCCAATGGCGGACCCCGCATCTTCGCCTTCATTGACGACCTGTTTTTCTCGGCAAAAATTCAGGAAGTTGCGCGCAAACTCAACGTCAAAGTCGAGTTTGTGAAGACGGAGAAAGAGCTGGCCGAGCACATGCAGAGCAACGGCGAGGAAAAACCTTCCCTGATCATCTTCGATCTGAACAATGTTGCAGCCAAACCGCTGACTCTGATTCCCAAGCTGAAATCGAAGTTGAAGAAAGGAACCAGCATTATCGGATTCCTCTCGCATGTGCAGGGCGATTTGAAACTGAAGGCGCAGGACGCAGGCTGCGACATGGTGTTGCCGCGCTCGGCCTTTTCGCAGAACCTGCCGCAACTGCTGCGCCGTCATGGCGCTCCCGAAGAACTGGAGCAGGGAGCGGAGTAGGTCCGCCGTTCGCAGAACCATCGGCTAATGTTTACCCATCCATCCGTGCCACCCGGGGGAACCGCGGTCCTTTTCAGGTAGCGGTATTCACTACTCCGCCCGCAAGGCTTCCATAGGATGGATGGCCGCCGCTCTTAGCGCGGGAATTATTGCCGCCAGAAGGGCGCAGGTGGCGAGCGAAGCCGTGGCCACGGTCAGGGCCAGCGGATCCCAGGCTGCGACTCCCCACAGCTGGGAAGCCAGCAGGCGTCCCGCCCCGATGGCCAGGGGAATGCCGATAAGCAGGCCCACCCCCACGCGCCGGAACGCTCCCTGCAGCACCAACTGCATCACCCTGATCCGGTTAGCGCCCAGCGCCATGCGCACCCCGATCTCCCCCGTGCGTTGTGCCACCGTGTAAGCGGTCACGCCATAGAGCCCCACCGCCGCCAGCACCAGCGCCACTATTCCGAACAGGCCCGCCAAACCGGCTACTGCCCGCTCCTGGTCGAATTCCAGCGCGACCTGGTCATCAAGGCTGCGCACGCTGGTGATGGTGAGGTTGGGGTCGAGGTCGGCGAGCGTGCGGGTTATTAAAGGTTCGAGGGCGCCCGGACTGGTGTGCGTGACCAGCAGGATGCCGTCAATGAAATGAGAGCGCAATTCGATCTTCTGCATCAGGGGATGCTCGTAGTGGACGTACTGTGCCAAAGGCACGAAAAACATGGGGTGCGCCGGGTCGCGCGGAAATGCGAATTTTGCGTCATCCACGACGCCGACAATGCGGAAAGTTCCGGCCAGGGCCAGCATATCGAGGCCAAAATGCTTGTCCAGAGGATCTTGCTTGGGGAAGAAGCGCTTTGCAAAGGCCTGATTGACCAGAGCGACGGGGGCGGTGGTTTCATTATCGGCTTCCGTGAAGCCCCGGCCGCGTATCACCGGCTGGCCCAGCGCCCGCAGGTAGCCGGCGCTCACCCGGTCCCAGGAAGCGCTCGCATTTTCTCCCAGCGTCTCCGGATGCCCTTGTACAGCTATGGCCTCGCTCCAGTTGTCGGTGAGCGGGTTGTACATGGCGAGTCCCACCTGTTCGACGCCCGGCAGGCGCTGCAGTTGATCCTGCATTTCGCGGTACAGCGCGCTCAGGCGTTCGGGGGTGTAGCCGGCAGCCGGCGGATTCATATCCACGACAACGCGGTTGCCGGTTCGGAACCCGAAATTCTGATGTTCCAGGTTGCCCAGGCTGCGCGCCAGCATGGTAGCCCCGGCAACCAGCACCACGGAAAGCGTGGCCTGAACGATCAGCAGCGCCTTGCGGGCAAGGGAAGAGCTGTCGCGCGTGCTGCGGGTGGAACTGCGCAGCGCCTCGATGGGGTGGGTGTGGGTGGCGAACCAGGCCGGCGCAGTGCCGAAAATTACGCCCGTCACCAGCGAAAGCAGAAAGGCGAATCCCAAGGCCGGCAGCGAAGGAAAAATGCTGATGGGAAGAAAATGCGTGCTGTGGAAGGTGAGCCGGAGCAGGAGGGAGGAAGCACCCACGGCCACCGCCAGTCCCGCCAGTCCTCCCAGGACGGCGAGCAATACGCTCTCCAGCAGCGCCTGCCGGATAATCTGCTGCCGTGAGGCGCCAATGGCCACGCGCAGGGCGGTCTGGCCGCGGCGCGCGGCGGCCCGCGCCAGCAGCAGATTGGCCACGTTGGCGCAGGCGATCAGCAGCACCAGCCCGCAGACGGAGAGCAGGATGGTGAGACTGCGTCCGTAATCTTCCTTCATCTCCGCTACACCGGCGCCCGCGGGGACCACGGTAATGTTCTGCTTGGGGAGTACGCGCTTGATTTCCGCCATCCACTCCGGGGGATAACCGGCGTCGGCCTGCATCCACCGCCGCAACATCGCGGTCAGGCGGGGAGACATGCCGGTGACCGTGGCCCCTGGCCGCAGCCGCCCTATTACCCGCAACCAGCCCGAAATAGGCTGGTGCAGAAAAGAGCCTTCGCCATCAATGAGCGGCTCCTGTTGCAGCGGAACCCAGATGTCGGGCGGATCGCTGCGCAGGGTTTCACCAAAAAATCCGGGCGGAGCTACGCCGATGATCGTGAAGGGGTGGCCCTCAATCACGTATGTGTCGCCCACCACCTTGGGATCGCCGCCGTAGGTTTCCCGCCAGGCGTGATAACTCATGACTGCCACCGGCGATGCTGAAGGCTGGTCGTCGGCCAGGGAGAAAAGGCGGCCGCCGAAGGGGTGAATGCCGAAAGTAGAAAAATAGCTTCCGGTGACATACTCGGTGCGCAACGGCCTGGCGATGCGCTCCGATTGCCGCCGCACGCTCATGCGGTTCGGCCCCGCCTGGAAAGCCGTAAGCTCGGCAAACTCCGGCAGGTTCTGCTGCAGGCGCTGGTAGAAGGGATAGGAGTACATTCCCCAGCGGTCCTGGGGGCCGCCTTCGACGCAGCAGTCGTTGCCGTCGCCCACCCGGTAGAGCGTGGCCGGATCGGCTACCGGCAGGGAGCGCAGCATGACCGTATCAATCAGGGAAAAAATGGCCGTAGTGCCGCCGATGCCCAGGGCCAGGGTCAGCACGGCCGCTGCCGTGAACAGCGGCGCACGCCGGAATTGGCGCAACGCGTAGCGGAGGTTATTGGCAAAGTTCTGCATGGTCGCCCCCCAAGACTTCCTACGCGCGCCCGGCGGCGGAAGTTCCGGCTTTCTCTTGACCCGGGTGGTTGGACGGGCAAGCAGGCGAAATGTTATCCGGGCTAATTCAGCGGCTTAAGCCGCCCGCCAGTGCAGCCCAGGGTGCGACTGAAGCAGCCAGGGCTGATAACCAAGGCTGATAAGAAGAGGGCGTCCCTTGCGGGTCGCCCCCTTATCGGTGTTTTCCGTTGCCCTCGATCGCACGCCTGCAGGCGTGGTCGTAATCACGGAAACTGGCATACATGGACGCACAGTGCGGAATAAGAATTGGTAACTTCAGCACAGCGCAGTGCCGGCATAGGGTCAACGCGGGTGGCGCGCTGCAGTCCGCGGCCTAGGATGGCATTCACTCGTAGCGCAGCGCGATCGTGGGATCCACGCGCACCGCGCGCCGCGCCGGCAGATAACCGGCGAGGACCGCCACCAGGCCCAGAACCGCCGCAACCGTGACCAGCGTCAGCGGATCGGTCGTCTTTACCCGGAAGAGGAAGCGTTCGAGTGTGCGCGTGAGCAGCAGCGAGGTGACCAGTCCGATAGCGACCCCGGCCGCGCCTAACGCCGCGCCTTTGCCGATAACCAGGCGCAGCACGTCCGAGGGCTTCGCGCCCAGCGCCATGCGGATGCCGAACTCCTGTGTGCGTTGTGCCACCGAGTAGGCGATGACGCCATACACGCCGATGGCGGCGAGCAGCAACGCGGCGAGCGCGAAGCTTGCCAGCAGCGTGGTGCGGAAGCGAGGTTCGGAAGCGGAGTTCGCGATGGTCGCTTCCAGCGTCTGCTCCTGATTGACCACTGCGTCGCGATCAATGGCGTGGATGGCGCGCTCGATCTCCGGCGCGAGGCCGGCCGCGGCCCGCGTGGAGCGCACATACAGGAATTGAGCTTCCACGAATGATTGCGCCACCGGCGTGTAATAGGCCATGGGCGAGGTCTTGCTGTCCAGGCCCTGGTATTTCACGTCGCCGACAACGCCGACGATCTCCATCGCCGGGGTGTGCAGCTCGGGCTGGCTCTGGTGCATAACGTGTCCGAGCGGGTTATGGTTTGGGAAGTAGCGCCTGGCCAGCGACTGGCTGATGATCACCACGCCGTGTGCGTCACGGCGATCGGCATCGTTAAAGTAGCGGCCGCGGAGCAGCGGGATCTGCATGGTTTCGAAGTACCCGGGCATGACGTGACCGACCGGGGTTGATGGGAATGCGCCCTCGTTCCAGGGTTGGCCATCAATGTTGAAGCTGTCGTCCTCTTCCCACCAGTTCGGGGGGCGGACATCCGCCATGCCCGCCGCTTCGACACCGGGCAGAGCGCGCACGGAGTCGAGGATGTTCTGATAGAAGGCGACACCTTTGGCTGCGTCGCGGTACTGCGCATTGGTCGCCGCGACGTACATGCTCAGCACCTGGCGCGGCTCGGCGCCGACGCCGGTCTGCACGCGTTGCAACTCGATCAGGCTGCGCACCAGCAGTCCCGCGCCAGCCAGCAGCACCAGCGAGAGAGCGATCTCAAACACGGCTAGCGCGGAGTGGGTGCGGAGTCCCGAAGTCGAGAGCCCGCCGGTGCGTCCGCCTTCCTTCAGCGCGAGATTGGGGTCAGACGCCGAAGCGCGCAGCGCGGGAATGAGGCCGAAGAGCGCGCTGGTCAGAATGGCGACGGCGAAGGTGAAGATGACAACTCTCCAGTCGAGGCGGATATCGCCAACGCGCGGCAGCAGATTCGTCGGGTTCCACCGCTGCAGCGCACGGACAGCAATCCACGCGAATGCCAGGCCGGCGAATGCTCCGAGGATGCCGATCACCACCGATTCAGTGAGCAGTTGGCGCACGAGACGAAGGCGGGTGGCGCCAAGTCCAACTCGAACGGCCATCTCGCGGCGGCGCACCGCCGAACGGGCGAGCGTAAGGTTCGCGACGTTGACCATGGCAATAAGCAACACGAAGGCAACGGCGCCGAACATCATCCACAGCGCCGGGCGGACGTTGCCGACCATCGCGTCACGCAGCGGGAGCACCGGCATGGTAAGGCGCGCATAGGTGTTCGGATTAACGCGCTCGATGTTGCGCCCAATGGAATTCGTATCGGATTGCGCCTGTTCGAAGGTGACGCCCGGTTTCAGGTGGGCGATGCCGGTGAAGAAGAACGGCCCCCGTCGCTTCGGCGGTGCGAGCCGATAGTTGATCCAGAGTTCAGTCTGTTGGCGAGGGAATTGGAACGTTGCCGGCATGACGCCAACGATCCTGGTCAGATCGCCACTGAGCATTACCGTCTTGTCGAGGATGTTGGGATCGGCGCCAAAGTGGCGGCGCCACAGCGCCTCTCCGATCACGGCAAGCCGCGCGCTCGAGCCCTGATCTTCGCCTTCGGCGAAGGTACGACCGAGCCGCGGCACGCCGCCCAATAGAGAAAAGAAATTCGCGGTGACGTGGGCGCTTATTACCTGCTCCGGAGTGCCATCGCCGGTAATTTCCTGTACTCCATTGGCGTAGAGGCCGATCGCGTCGAAGGAACGGTTTTGCGCTTTCCAGTCGAAGTAGTCGGCCAGCGAGAGATTGCCGCGCGGATTGTTCTGCGGCGAGAAGTTCATGAATACGAGTCCGGTGCGGCCGGCGTCGCCGTAGGCAAGCGGCCGCAGCAGCACGCCGTACACCACGCTGAAAATCGCGGCATTGGCTCCGATGCCGAGACCGAGCGTGAGCACGGCGACGATCGTGAACGCCGGCGACTTCGCCAGCATGCGCAGTCCGAAGCGCAGGTCCTGGGCAAAACGCTCCAGCCAGGCCCAGCCCCACATATCGCGGGTGGTCTCCTCGACCAGCAGCAGGTTGCCGAACTCGCGTCGCGCTTCGGATTGCGCAACCTTCGGTGCGGCGCCGCGCTCTTCGCGGTCACGCGCCGCCATAGCCAGGTGCGACTGCAGCTCCTCTTCGAGTTCCCGCGCCTGATGCCGCTTCCACCATGGCAGTCGCATGGTTTTTCTCCTAGCTGCCGGCCGTCTTCAGCACTCCGGCGATGGCCTGGGTCAGCATTTCCCACCGCGAACGCTCGTCCGCCAGTTGTCTCTTCCCCGCGGGGGTGAGGCGGTATTCCTTGACCCGCTGGTTGTTATCGGAAAGTTTCCACTCGGATTGGATCCAGCCCTCGCGTTCCAGCCGGTGCAGCGCCGGATAGAGGGAGCCGGTTTCCACCTGGAGCACCTCGCCCGAGCCCATTCTTATAGCCTGGCTGATGCCATAACCGTGCTGCGGCCCCCACTGCAGGGTCTGCAGAACCAGCATGTCCAGGGTGCCCTGCAGCAGCTCAATCCGGTTCTGGTAGCGTTTTCCCATAGCCAGGTCATGGGTGTAGACGGCCTACATCCTGGTTGGTGAGCAGCGGGACGAAAATATTTTGGGGGGTTGGAGAAGTTCTGGGTGTGCTATCCGGGCGGCCAGCGCAGACTACGCCCGCCCAGCAGGTGCAGGTGGAGGTGAAAAACCGACTGGCCGGCGCGCGGGCCCACGTTGAACACGGTGCGGTAGCCGTTCTCGATGCCGCGCTGGCGCGCAATCTCTGCCGCCACCAAATGCAGGTAGCCGATGATTTCGGCGTCTTCTGGTTGGGCTTCCTTCAATCCGACAATGTGCTTTTTGGGAATGACCAGCACGTGCGTGGGGGCCTGCGGGTTGATGTCCTCAAAAACGAAGGCGCGGTCATCCTCGTAGACCTTTTTCGCGGGCGCCTCCCCGCGGATGATGCGGCAGAAAATACAGTCGGGCATAGTTGTGGTCCGCGGGCGGTGGCCAGTGGTCAGGGTAAATGGAATGATCGGCGGGAAACAAGTAGTTGGTAGCTGGCAGTTAGTAGCTGGCCATTGTGATTTTTCAGCGAGCAATACAGCCGTGACGCGCCGGCCAATACTAGTCACCAGCTACCAACTACCGTTTTTTACGGATTGCGCACTAAGCGCACCGGAATCAGGGTGGCCCCGCCGCCGGTAACGGGCGGTCCCCCGTTGCCGCTTCCGCTGCCGCTGGCGCTGCAGGCTGCAACGTTCATAACGGTGGCATCCACAAGGTCCTTGTTGTTGCCGCTAACATCTCTGACGAACAACTGCATGAAACCGATGATCGTCTGCTGGGCGCAACTGTTTCCCGGGCAGAGCTGCCCAGTCCCGCCATAGACGGGTACGGTCACGATGGAGGTGCTCTGAGAAATATTCTGCGTACCCG
>DATEJK010000106.1:0-26972 GCA_035278025.1 Terriglobales bacterium
GCGAGCCACGCACCGAGCTTTGGGAAAAGTTTCTCGACCGCTATTTCCCTTATCAGCCGCCGGTCGTGGCCACGCCCGCCAGCGCCGCCAAGGACGCGCGCGCGGTTACGGGCACTTACATCACCAGCCGCCGCGACCAGACCAATGTCTTCTCCGTGTCGGGACTGTTCGATGAGATGAATATTTCCGCCAAGCCCGACGGCACCCTCAGTGTGGACCAGTTGACGGCTTTCAACGGCCAGCCTAAGAAATGGCAAGAGTCCGCGCCACTTCAATACCGCGAAGTTGACGGCCAGGATCGGCTTGCCTTTAAGAAGGACGCCTCCGGACGATTGCGGCTGATTACGGATTTCCCCGCCATCATCTACCTGCGGGCGCACTGGTATGAAAACAAGCTGGTGAACGAGATCATTCTGGGCGTTTGCGCGGCGATTTTCCTGCTGACCCTGGTGTTCTGGCCGGTGGCCGCCGCGGTTCGTCGCCATTATGCCAAGCCCCTCATGCTGAGCAGCGGCCAGCGCCGTCTGCGCCTGGCAGTGCGCGTGGTTTGTGCTCTCGACTTGGCCTTCATCATCGGCTGGGGGAGCATCATCCTTGGGCTGGATGACGTGGCGGCCCTCAATCGGCAACTCGATCCCTGGATGCGCTTGCTGCAGATTGTGGGCTGGCTGGGCATTGCCGGCCTTGTGGTCACTCTGGACAACCTGGTGCGGGCCTGGGAGACGCGGCGCTGGTGGTGGGCGCGCTGGTGGGACACGGCTGTGGCTCTCGCCAGCATTGCCTTCGTGTGGTTCTTGTTCAACTGGCATCTGCTGCATTGGCGATTAATGTATTGAAAAATGATGTGGCGAGAGGCGCGCTCGCCGGTTGTGGTCCGGCGGCGCAATTGAAGTTACTCATGTACACTTTTCGCCGTGAACGCTAAAGCCAAAAGAATCGCGGTGATTCCCGGGGACGGCATCGGCCGGGAAGTGCTGGTCGAGGCGGTCAAGGTGATTGAGGCCTCCGGCGCCCCGGTGGAAATGCAGCACTTTGACTGGAGCGCCGACCGCTACCTCAAAGACGGCACCACCGTACCGCCGGAGGGGTTCGCCATGCTGGGCCGCGATTTTGACGCCATCCTTGTGGGCGCCTTCGGCGATCCTCGTGTGCCCAGCAACATTCACGCCAAGGAAATCCTGCTGGGCATGCGCTTTCGGATGGACCTTTACGCCAACGTGCGTCCGGTCAAGCTCCTGGACGCTTCGCTTTGCCCGCTGAAGGAAGCTGAGCCCAAGGACGTGGACTTCACGATCATTCGCGAAAACACGGAAGGACTCTACGTGGATGTGGGCGGCGTGTTCAAGCAGGGTACGCCCGAGGAAATCGCCGTGCAGGAGGACGTGAACACGCGCAAGGGGGTAGAGCGGGTCATACGCTACGCCTTCGAATACGCCCGCGGGCACGCCCGGCCCGGACGCCCACCCAGGCTGCTCATGACCGACAAGGCCAACGTCATGACCTACGCTCACGGCCTGTGGCAGCGCGTGTTCAAAGAGGTGGCTAAGGAATTCGCAGACGTGAAATCCGAACACATGTACGTGGACGCGCTGTGCATGCAGATGGTGCGCGACCCGCGGCAGTTTGACGTGGTCGTGACCAACAACATGTTCGGCGACATCATCACCGACCTGGGCGCCGGGTTGCAGGGCGGGCTGGGCATGGCCGCCAGCGGCAATATTCACCCCGGGCGGACCTCCATGTTTGAGCCGGTGCATGGCTCCGCCCCGCCCATTGCGGGCAAGAATATCGCCAACCCCATGGGGGCCATCCTGACCGCCTCCATGATGCTGGCGCACCTTGGGTTGGCTGCGCCCGCGCAAAGAATTGATGCCGCCGTGCTGGAGGCTGTGCGCCAGAAGAGGACCACGCAGGATATCGGCGGCAACATGGGAACCCGGGAAGTGGGGGAGTGGATCGCCCAGCGGGCGACTGCGGATTGACCCCCGCGGGTTCACCGGGCGTAATCAGCCCAGCAGCACGTAGCCTCCTCCGCCCGTGCACAGAATCACCAGGTTCATGAGCACGAACAACAGGTCGTAATGCCATCCCGAGGCCTTTTCACCCCAGAAACCTGTGTGCCAGACAAAGATTTTCCTGTGGATGGCTCCCAGCATGACCAGAATTAAAGCTATTGCGGCAATTTGCGTGAGCACGCCGAGTGCGACTCCCACTCCCGCTGCAAGTTCGCCCAGACCGAGGGCCAGGGTGAAGCCTTTGCTCAAACCGATGCTCCTGCTCCTTTCTTCGGACTTGGTGAAGTGACTCCATCCGCTGGTAATAAACACTGTACCCACCATCAGGCGAAGCAAGAGGAGAGTCAAATCCGTAAAGCGAGCCAACTGGGGGAAGATCATGGCTTGCCTCCGCTACTAGAGAGGCGAACTCAAACAAGGTGCCCGGGGAAATCGGAGCAGGAGGAAATTTAGCGTGTTTGTCGCCTCAACCAACTTACTCGCCAACTGCAGAAAATCCGCTACGCGGCGGGCTGCTGCTGGGTCATGCAGTGGATGGCGCCGAATCCCCAGATCAGGTCGCCGCAGTAAATCCCCACCACCTCGCGGTCGGAAAAGACCTCAGCCAGGATGTTCAGCGCCAGGCGATCGTTTTTGTCATTGAAAGTCGGCACCAGCACCAGACCATTGGCGATATAGAAGTTGGCGTAGCTGGCGGGCAGCCGCCGTCCCTGAAAGCTCACCGGACCGGGCATGGGCAGTTCGACCACGCGCAGCGGCCTGCCATCCTGTTCGGTCATGGAGCGCAGCCGGCGCAGGTTCTCCTGCAGGGGCGCGAAGTTCACGTCGTGGGGATCGCGTTCCACCACGGCCACGACTGTATCCGGACCGACAAAGCGGGCCAAATCGTCCACGTGCCCGTGGGTATCGTCGCCCGCGATGCCGCTGCCCAGCCACAGCACCTTGCTGATTCCCAGGTAATCGGCGAAGACTTTTTCCAGTTCCTCGCGGCTCACCCGCGGGTTGCGCGCCTGCACCGGGCTGAGCAGGCATTCTTCCGTGGTCAGCAGGGTACCCCAGCCGTTCACGTCAATGCTGCCGCCTTCCAGCACCATGCGGTAATGCCGCCCATCCAATTCCAGGCCGGGCCGCACCACGGGTACGCGTTGTGCCCCCGCAATTTTGGCGGCAATGGTGGCATCATTTCTCCAGTTGGGATACTTGGCCCAGGCGTTGAAGCGCCACGCGGTAGCCAGCAGCGGCCGCTCTCCCGGTGGGTTGCGGGGGGTCCAGGTGCGGGGCGAGGAATCCTTGCGCAGGAAGATGGGGCCGGAGTCGCGGGTCCAGACGCGGTCGGTTGACCAGTGATGAAACCGCACCACCGTGCCCAGTTCCACGCCGGCCGATTTCAGCAGTTTGCGCGCGCCGCGTTCGGCCTCAGCATGGTTGACGATGATCTCAACCACTTCGCGCCGCGAGAGATGGCGGACAATTTCGGCGTACACCCAGGGGACGGGCTGAAACTTGCCTGGCCAATCTTCCCGATTGTGCGGCCAGGCGATCCAGGTGGCGGCGTGCGGTTCCCACTCCGCCGGCATGCGATAGCCGAGTTCGGCGGGGGTGGCGTCCGAGGGCAGGCTTGGCGGGCGCGCGGTCACGTTTGCGGCGTGTCCAGGAAGCGCTGCGTGATGGAGGCGTAGCTGTCAATGCGGCGGTCACGCAGGAAAGGCCAGTTGCGCCGGACGTCCTCCAGCTTGCGCAGGTCCACTTCGCCGATCAAAATTTCTTCTTCCTTGCTGGAGGCCTCGGCTACCACCGTGCCGAAGGGATCGCAGAGGAACGAACCGCCCCAGAACTCCAATCCCTGGCCCGGCGCCTGGTTGCCGCGGATGTTGCCGGTTTCAAAGCCAACCCGGTTTACCGCCGCCACATAAACGCCGTTGGAAATGGCATGGGCCCGCTGGATGGTTCGCCAAGCGTCGTGCTGAGCAGCGCCATATTCTTCCTTTTCCGCCGGATGCCAGCCGATGGCAGTGGGATAAAAAAGCACTTCCGCTCCCTGCAGGGCGGTGAGCCGCGCCCCCTCGGGATACCACTGGTCCCAGCACACCAGCGTGCCCAGGCGTCCGGCCTGGGTGTTAAAGGCACGGTAGCCCAGGTCACCGGGCGTGAAGTAGAACTTTTCGTAATACAGCGGGTCATCGGGAATGTGCATTTTGCGGTAGAGACCGCGCAGGGCGCCGTCCGCGTCGAAAACCACGGCCGTGTTGTGGTAAATGCCGGGGGCGCGCTTTTCGAAGAGAGAGGCGATGAGCACCACGCCCTGCTGCCGCGCCACCTGCGACAGGCGGGTACTGCTGGGACCGGGAATGGGTTCGGCGAGGTCAAACAGGTTGGCGTCTTCCCGCTGGCAGAAATACTGGGTTCGGAACAGTTCCGGCAGGCAGACCACTTGCGCCCCACGTCCCGCCGCGCCGCGAATGTGCTCGATGGCGCGCTCCATGTTTTCGTCGGGATCGGGGGTGCACGACATCTGCACCAGCCCCACGCGAAATTTATGCGCCCCGCTTTCCGCCATGGGCAATAGCATAACCTATGTTTACTTCCAGACGAGCACGCCCATGCGAAACAGGTAATGGCGGCTGAACTCCAGGCGGGAGGCGGCGGCGCCAGCCAGCAGGGCGCGCATCTCGTCCACCGTGTAGGCGCGCCGCACCGAGGCGACGGCATCGTGCCGGGTCAGGCGGCTGCGGTACAAGGGCAGGCCGGCGTAAACCAATAGCAGGTGCAGAGGATGGCGAATCAGGTCGTTGATGAGCAGGGCCAGGCGGCAGACGCGCAGGCCTTCGCGGACGAAGCGCGGCAATTGTTCGGGCTCCAGATGGTGCGCAAAAAGGCTGCAGCTCACCAGGTCGAAGCTGGCATCGGCGAAAGGAAGGGCCAGCGCGTCACCCGCCACCGCGGGCCTGGAGCTATTCAAATGGGCGGGGGAGCGGTCGAGCAGAGTGGGGTGGAGTTCGATACCACGGCGGCGGAGAACAGCGCGCGTGCGCTCGGGGACGTAACCGGAACCGGCGGCCACTTCCAGCAGCGAAAGCGAGCGTTTGCCGGTTTGCCGCGTCACTTGTTCCACCAGGCAGGCAGTGGTGCGCACTCCTCCAAAGCAGGTGTTAATAAAACGGAGGTCGCGCAGGCTGCCGCGGATTTCGGCGGGCGTGCCCGCGTCTGTATCCAGCAATTCGGGGATGACCACGCGGCGCATGGGTTGTTGACGGATTGAAGATTGATGATTGACGATTGGATGAAGTTACATTGCTTCGGAAATTCTCCGTTTCAGGGAAGCCGCCAAAAAGCAGGTCCTTCGCTGCGCTCAATCGCTCGGGGTCGGTCGCGCCGGCTCAGGATGACTTCTGAATAAGGGTTGCAACGAAGAACGCTCACATATCACGGTGTTGAAATCGTAAATCGTCAATTCCTACACTTCCGCCAGCTCTTCTTCCAGCAACTGCTTGTTGTAGAGGTCGGTGTAGTAGCCGTTGCGGGCGATGAGTTCATCGTGCGTGCCCAGTTCCACGATGTGGCCGCCGTGAAGGACGGCGATGCGGTCGGCGTTGCGCACGGTGGAGACCCGGTGGGAGATGAAGATGGTAGTACGGCCATGCATGATCTCGCGCAGGTGGTTCAGGATCTTGTCTTCCGTCTGGGTATCCACGCTGGCGAGGGCATCGTCCAGAATGAGAATGCGGGGATTGCGGATGATGGCGCGGGCGATGGCTGTGCGCTGTTTCTGGCCGCCGGACAGGGTGATGCCGCGCTCACCCACTGTGGTGGCGTATTGCTCGGGGAAATCCTCGATATCGGAGGCGATGCTGGCACCCTGGGCCGCCAGGCGGACTGCTTCCTTATCGGTCTGGTCGGTGCCGAAAGCGATGTTCTCCTCCACCGTATCGCTGAACAAGAACGTTTCCTGGGGCACAAAGCCGATGCTCCGGCGCAACGTTTCCAGCGGGAAATCGGTAATGGGGCGGCCGTCAATCAGGACGCTTCCGGCGGGTGCGTCGTAAATGCGGGGAATCAGGCTGACCAGGGTGGACTTGCCAGACCCGGTGGGACCGACGATGGCCAGGCTGCTGCCGGCCGGAATCTGCAGGTTCACGTCGCGCAGGACGGGGGTGCCGTTATAGGCGAAGTTGAGACCGCGAAACTCGATTTCCCCGCGCAGGGCAGGCGCGGCGGCGCTGGCGGCGGAGCTGTCCACCACCTCGGGCTGCTCCTGCATGATTTCGCTGATGCGGGCCAGGGAAGCCGTGCCCCGCTGGAAGATGTTGATGACCCAACCCAGAGCGATCACCGGCCAGGTGAGTTGCACCATGTAGGTGAGGAAGGCCACGAAATTGCCCAGGCTCATATGACCCTGGATGGCCTGGCGGCCGCCCAGCCATAAGACCAGCACAATGGCAAAGCCCAGCAGGGTAGTCAGGGTCGGCCACAACATGCCCATCAGGCGCACCAGTTTCAAGCTGCGGTTGATGTACTCCTTGTTGGCAGTTTCGAAATTGGCGATTTCCGCCTCTTCCTGAACGTAGGCGCGAATCACACGGGCGGCGGAAAAGTTCTCCTGGGCGCGCGCGGAAATGTCGGAGAACATGGCCTGGATGCGCTCAAAGCGTTCGTGGATGCGCCGTCCGAAGTACTGCACCACGATGCTGACGATGGGCAGGGGGGCAAAAGCGTACAGCGTCAGCGTGGGGCTGATGCGCACCATGAAATAAAGCGCCGCCAGGGTAAACACCATGGTGTTGGCGGAGTACATGATGGCCGGCCCCAGCAGGTTGCGCACCGCCTGCAAGTCGTTGGTGGCGCGGGCCATGATGTCGCCGGTGCGGGTGCGCTGGTAGAAGGAGTAGGACAGGCTCTCCAGGTGGCGGAAAATGTCGTTGCGCATCTCGAACTCGATTTCGCGCGAGATGCTGATCACAATCTTGCGGTTCAGGTAAAGAAATACACCCTTGGCGCACCACACCCCCAGGACCAGGGCGGCATCAATGAACAGCTGCTGGCGGGTCACTCCGTATTTCAGGTGGTCAAAGGCGCGGCCGATGAGCAGGGGGATGGTGACCGCGATGCCGTTCTGCAGCAGCACACAAACGGCGCCCAGGGCGTAGCCCCAGCGGTGTTTCTTAAAGTAAGGGAAAAGCGGCTGCAGTCGCTTAAACATGCCCGGATATAGATGCGATTTTAGCAGGCCCGGGCGCAGGAAATGTTGATCAGGCGGGGGCTGGGGCCCCGTCCTAAAAGATTCGCCGGCTGTCTATTTCTTCGTGTCTTTACCTTCCAGCACGGTGTTCCAGGTGGTGCCATCGGACGACATTTCGAACTTAAAGTTGTACGCCGTGGCCGAAATCACCGTGATGGTGAGTCGTCCTTTCATAGTCTGTGGGCCCATCCTCGTCTCGCTCTGCCAGGTCCAAGTGTCTCCATCCACATTGCCTTTGGCGTGGTCGGCTTCGCCCAGGGTGTTGAAAGAGTCGTAGGTGTACATCTTATCGTTGCTGTCGTAGCCCATGTAAGCCGTTTCCGTACCTTTGCCCAGAGCGCCATTGAATTCGGAGTGGGTCACCAGGAAGAACCCCCCGTTCATCCACTGGACGTGGTTTGTTCCTGTGAATTTGCCGCCGAGGCCCATGGGCCCCGGCTTTACGTCGCCTTTCGCGGCCCACGTGCCGGCGAAGTAGTCAAGTTTCTTTAGCTCAGGCGCGGGTTTCGGTGGCTCCATCTGGGCTCGGGCCCGCAACGCAATCACAAGCAAAAGCATCATGCAGGTGAGAATGTTGAAACAGGTCTTCATTGAACCTTCCTTAAATTGAATGAGAATTCGGATCTGAGAAACGGCCAAAACAAAGCTAACCGACCTTAGGAGTCTAGCATATTCGCTTTTTATTCGCCTAGTAGCCGGCCCTAGGTGGGGACTTTGAGCACCAGGTAGCCGCCCACCAGGGCGAAGATCAGGTCCGGCGACCAGGCCGCCAGCAAGGGCGGAAGCTGGCTGAGATTGCCCATGGCCTCAAACAGGCTGGAAACGATGGTGTAGGCCACGGCGATGCCCACCGCGACCGCCACCCCGGTCAAAGCCCCGCGGCGTGCGGTGGTGAGGGCAAAAGGAATGGCGAGGATAGCCATCACGAAGGTGATCAGGGGGAAGGCGAACTTTTCCTGCAGCTGCACTTTAAGGCGAACCACGTCGAAGCCGGACTGCTCCAGGTCGCGGATGTAGCGAGTGAGTTCCTCGTAGCTCATTTCCGAAGATTGCTTCACCTCTTTCTTGAAGTACGAGGGCGGCTCGTTGAGCTGAGCGAAAGTGGCGACATCGAACCTTTTGTACGACCCGATAGCCGGGCCATGGAAGGCGCGGTCCCAGCCTTTCTCGTAAATCCACTTGCCCAGGCTGTCCTCCCAATGGGCGCGCGCGGCATAAATCCGGCGGGTGATCTGGAAGCTGTGGGGCTCGAACTCGTAAGCGGTAATGCGGGCGAACTGGTCGCGGTCGGAATCGAAAAACTGATAGTAGTAAATGGTGTCGTGCTCGCCGACGATCCAGCGGCGGTCAGGCCGCAAGTAAGTCTGCGCCGGTTTGCCTTTGATGATGTTGCGCAGGGCGTCCTGGCGGCGGTTGGCGGCCGGCAAATAGAACTGGTCGAAGAAAAACAGGCTGCCGGCCAGGAGCACCCCGGTAAGCAGGATGGGCACCACGATGCGATAAATACTGATGCCGCTGGCCTTCATAGCGGTCAGTTCGTTCGCCTTCTGCATCAGTCCCAAAGTAACCAGCACGGCCAGCAGCATGCTCATGGGCGTGGTCTTGTAGATGAGATAAGGGGCCACGTTGAGCAGGTATTCGCCCACGATGGTGAGCGGGATCTTGTTCCGCAGAATGTCGCTGAGCAGCTCGAAAAAGGTGAACACCAGCACCAGGATGAGAAAGGTGGTGAGGATCATCACCAGGTAGGTGACGAATTCCTTCAAGATATAGTCGTCGAGCAGGAGGGGAAAGCGAGCGCTGAACACGCGTTTACGGGAGTAAACACGGTCCAGGGCGCTGCTCCCGGTCCGGCCGGGCAGCAGGGACTGCTTATGTTTGATGACGCGCTGGCGCAGGCGCTCCCACCAGGCACGCACCGAGCCGATTTCGATTGGCATCTGGTCCACGCGCCACAGCAGGGCCACACCGCCAATAAAAAACAGAATGTTGGCCAGCCATACTCCCAGGGCGGGAGAGAGTCTTCCTTGCCGGGCCAGCGACACTCCAAACAGAGAAATGAAGTAATAGACGAACACCAGCGCGATGGTAAGGACGATGCCGGTGGACTTGCCGCCTTTCTTGGAGGAGAGCCCGAGGGGGATGCCCACCAGGGCGAGCACCAGGCAGGCGGTAGGCAGGGCCAGGCGGCGGTTGAACTCGATCATGTAGGAACGAGCCAGACCGCGGTCCTTGATAATGCGCGCCTGCCGCAGCAACGCGCTGGTGGTGAGCTCGGTCGCAGGCATTGGCTGTCCCTGGTTTTCCGGGGGCATCTGGATGGGAATGTCGGTGGCGTTGAAGGTGGTAATGGAGTAGTTCTGCGGATTTTTGGGGTCGGTTTCGTGTTGCTGCCCGTAAATAAGGTGCAGGTGCACGTTCTGCGGGCCTTCGCTGACCGCCATTCCCTGGCGGGCGACGATAATTTTAGGATTGGAGGGATCGGTGATGTCAGCCAGAAAAACATTGCGCCACAGGGCGGACCCGGCGGTAGTGGTGGCGTCCTGCACATAAAGCACGATGTTGCGGAAGCCCTCGTAGAACACGCGGGGCTGCACTTCAAAGGAGACTTGCGAGGTCTTGAGCTTGTCCTGAAGGTGGTCGAGGGCGGCGGCCGAGCGCGGCGCCCAATAAACATTGTTGACCATGGCCACAGTCCAGGCGGCAAAAACGAAAATAGAAATGATGCGCACGAAGGTGGCAACGCCGATGCCGCTGGCGCGCATGGCGGTGACTTCACTGTCGGCGGCCAGGCGGCTGAGTCCGATCAGAATCCCCACCAGAACGCCCATGGGAATGGTGATGGTCAGGGCGGTGGGAACCGTGAAAAAGAACAGCTCCGCCACACTGGGCAGGGGAGCGCTGGCCCGCACCACCAGTTCCAGAATTTTCTCCAGGTCGCGCAGAAAAATGACAAAGGTGAATACCGCCGCACCGATCAGGGCGTGGGAGAGCACTTCCCGCAGAATGTAGCGCGTGAAAATCCTCATGCGGCGCTAGGAGAGCGTGCAACAGTCAATAAGGTGAAGTCTAGCACGGAGCAGAGGCAGTTCTGAGTTGCCGGGTCAGCTCCCAGTACCCCGTCTGATGCGCCGTCCATCGGCTCGGAACGTTCAAGCTCCAGCGGATGGAAGCCCCCGGCTTCAGCCTGGGGAATCCAAGCCGCCAAATGGGGAGGGCTCCAGCCCCGGTCCCGAGCCAGGCGAAGACTTTGGTGCCGCATGCCCCGCCGCTTCGTCGCTGACGCCATGCTAGACTTTTATTTCCCCCGGGAGCCAGTAACTTCTTGTCATGCCTGTTATCCGCGTAGTTCTGCTCTGGCACATGCATCAGCCGTATTACAAAGACCTGGTCACGGGCGAATACCGCCTGCCCTGGGTACGGCTGCACGCCCTCAAGGACTACTACGGCATGGTGCGGGTGGCAGAGGAGTTTCCCGGGGTGCACCAGACGTTCAACCTGGTGCCCTCGCTGGTGGCGCAGATCCAGGAGTATGCCGCGGGAACGGCACGCGATCCCTTCCTGGAACTGGCCTCCAAACCGGCTGCCGAACTCAGTCCCGACGAGCGGCGCCAGGCTCTGCAATACCTGTTCCAGGCCAACCCGGTGCACGTGATCGGGCGCTATCCCCGCTATCGTGACCTGTGGGAGCGCTACCACGGAGCCGGCGAGATTCCGTCGCGCGCCGAGCGCTTTTTCCAGGACCGGGACTACACCGACCTGCAGGTGTTGTCGCAGCTGGCGTGGTTTGACGAATATTTCCTGCAGGAGCCGGAAATCGCCGCTCTGGTCCGCAAGGGCCACGATTACACGCGCGAAGAGCAGGTGTTCGTGATGGCGCAGGAAAGCAAGCTGCTGCAGCGTGTGCTTCCGGAGTACGTGGCAGCGGCGCGCAGCGGCGTGGTTGAGCTCTCCACCTCGCCCTTCTACCACCCCATTCTGCCGCTGCTGTGCGATACCGATGTGGGCGGGGTATCCAGTCCGGGAAGGCCATTGCCACTGGTCAGGTTCCAACACCCGGAGGATGCCCAAGAGCAGTTGCGCCGCGGGCTGGAGTTGCACGAGCGCGTCTTTGGCAGCCGGCCGCGCGGAGTTTGGCCTTCGGAGGGAAGCGTTTCCGGGCAGGTGCTGGCCGTGGCCCAGGAGCAGGGCGTGAAGTGGATGGCCACCGACGAAGGCGTGCTGGGGCGGTCATTGGATTTCAACTTTGCCCGTGACGGCAGCGGCCGCTTGCCGGAAAACGGGGCGGAGAAGCTTTACACCATTTACCGTTTCGAAAACGACAACACGCGAATGCACTTGTTCTTCCGCGACCACACTCTGTCGGACCTGGTCGGCTTTGTGTACTCCGGAATGCCGGCCAGGGAAGCGGCGGAGCATTTAATCAGAAATATCAAGGAATCAGCCAAACCCGTATTGGCCCAGGGAAAAGATGCGGTGGTCTCCATCATCCTGGATGGCGAGAACGCGTGGGAGTACTACCCGCAATCCGGCCGCGAGTTCCTGCGCCGCTTTTATGCCGCGCTGCAGAAGGATGAGGAACTGGAGGCGGTGACCGCTTCCGAAGCCATTGCGCGGCAGGAAGAGTTCGGGCAACTGGAGTCTCTGGTCCCGGGCTCCTGGATCAACGCCAACTTTAATATCTGGATTGGGGCGCCGGAAGATAACCGCAGCTGGGACTATCTTAGTGCCGCCCACAATTTCTTCAAGGAACACGCGGCAGGGGTGGACGGTTCCAAACGCGAACTTGCATACCAGGAACTGCTGATTGCGGAAGGCAGCGACTGGAACTGGTGGTACGGACCGGAACACCACTCGGTGAACGACCGCGACTTTGACGAGCTCTACCGCAAGCACCTGGCCAATGTTTACCAGGCCCTGGGAGCGGCGCCGCCCGAGCATCTGGCCCATCCCATCTACGCCGGCGTGGCCCGGCCGGTTTACGTGCCGCAGACCGCCTACATTCATCCCCGGGTGGAAGGCGATATGGTGCGTTACTTCGGCTGGATCGGAGCGGCCATGTACACAGCGGATAGGCGGTCGGGTTCCATGCACGGCAAGCAGTTCGTGCTGGATGCGGTGTACGCCGGAATTGACGAACAGTTCCTCTATGGACGCATGGACTTTGTGGACGCACCCCCCAAAGAGCGCTGTGACCTGCTGGTGAACCTGGAACTGTGGGCGGAGCAGAGCAAAAGGCCCTCGCGCACGCTGTCGCTGGAGGCTGCCTGCGAAGACGGCACGATTTCATCCTGGCATTTGCGCGAGACCGAAAGGGGCGAAGTAGTGGCGGGTTCGGAGCAGGAGGGGGATGGGGCAACGCTGGTGCTGCGCAAGAATTTTGAATTCAAGCTGCCCTTGCAATGGCTGGCGCCCCAGTGGGCTGTGCAGGCGCGAGAAAAAGGAGCGACCCCGGCCGGCAAGTTGCGGGTCCGCTTCAGCCTTTGGCGTGACCGCCTGCCCATTGATGGCCTGCCGCTGGAAGGCTGGATTGAACTGCACCTCCTCAGCGAGCCCGAGCTGGCGGCGTTCGCCTTCGCGCAATAAAGGTGGAGTCAGGAGTCAGCAACATCACACTAGACTTAGACGTGTTGCTGACTCCCCGACTATCATTCTGCGCCGTTGGCGGCTGTAGCGGTTCCGAATACAGTCGGTCTGCTCACTTCAAAAATCAGAACCGTTCCCGCCGCCAGCGTGGCGGACCGCCGTTTATATAGCCAATGAGCCATGGTAGCGCCCGCGCCCACTCCGGCCCCGATCAGACCGCCTTCAGCGCCGCCCATCAGCGCGCCCATCACCAGTCCCGCGCCGCCGCCGATCGCGGTTTCGCGGGTGTCATGGCGGTCGTGGCCGCTGCCTTTGAACTGGCCTTCCTCATTGACGTCAGAGCCGTCGCGCAGGCTGGTGTCCACCAGCACGGCGCTGAGCGCGTACTTGGCGCCGTTGGGCAGAGTCACGGAGTCGGGGTGAAGTCCGATGGTGGGCTTGCCGGCGATGCGGCGTGGTTCGCTGATCTTGGTGATATGGCCCACAATGGTCGCGCCGCTGGGAATCACGACTTTGCCCGATTCCATCACCGGTTGGGTCACCGTGCCCCAGAACTGGTCGCCGGACTTATTCATGAAGGTGGCCAGCGTGCTTTGCAGCTTGATGTAAACGGGGGTGCCGGGAGAGAGCGTGGATTGCGCCATCGCCGGCAGCGACAGCAGGGCAGTGGCGAGCAGAAGTGCCATGCGTTTCTTCATTGATGCCTCCGATTTAGTTCCTGGTATCTGGTTGAAGTTGATCAGCTCTAATCTGTGTTTCTAGCCATGCGTCTGCAAGTTTCTGAGTGCATCCAGAACCTGTTCCAACGGGGCGCGGTCGGCCTGGCCATCGCCGCGGTAAATAAAGCGGATCACGCCGCCGCGGTCGAGAACCAGGGTGGCGGGATGCGAGATGTTGAAAGCATCCATGCCGATGCGGTGATACAAGCCATAAGTTCTGGTGACCTTTCGGTCTTCATCGAGCAGAAAAGGGAAAGAGACCGGATGCGCCCGCAGATATTTTGCTGGTTTGAATAATCCTTTCCGCTTTTCCGCCGCGATGTAGAGCAAGGTGGCTCCAGTTCCGGCAATCTGGTCTTTCAGTGACTCAAACTGAGCCATGCGCTTGACGCAGTTTGGTCACCAGGTGCCGCGCAGAAATTCCAGAATGACGGGGCCGGCCTGCCACACTTCCGACGCAGAAAAATTCTCCTGGCGATTGGCGGCGGGCAGCGTGAAGTCAGGTGCGCGCTCGCCAACGGCAAGGGTCTCCGTTCTTTCCTTCATCCCTCTGGACTCTAGAACACGGTTTAGTTGACGAACAATAACCAAGGCAGTACCCAGGTACCAGCTGCCGGTTCTCAGTTCTCAGTAGAGCGCGAGGGGGGCCGGCTTTGATCGGACGTGCGGTTGATATAATTTTGGGTTCGGTGTGTAAGCCCTTTAGGAGACGTAGCAAGCTGCGTTTCTAGCTGTATTCATTTTCTTGGCGAAGCAACCTGCGAGGCAATCATGACGAAAATCCAGCAAGTTGGTGCGCGCGAAATTCTGGATTCGCGCGGCAACCCTACAGTTGAAGCTCAAGTAAAACTTGAAGGGGGCGCCACAGGCCGTGCCGCGGTGCCCAGCGGAGCCTCCACCGGCGAGCACGAAGCCGTGGAACTGCGCGATGGCGATAAAAAGCGATATTTGGGCAAGGGGGTGCTTAAAGCTGTGGAGAACGTGAACGGCGAGCTCGCCGATGCCCTGGGCGGCATGGACGCCGCCGACCAGCGCGCGCTCGATCGCAAGATGATCGAGCTGGACGGCACAGAAAACAAGTCGCGCCTGGGGGCCAATGCCCTGTTGGCGGTTTCCATGGCGGCGGCGCGGGCCGCGGCCAGCGCCCATCAGCTGCCGCTCTATCGCTATCTGGGCGGGCTGGGCTCTAACCTCTTGCCGGTTCCCATGATGAATATTCTGAACGGCGGCGCCCATGCCGATAACAATGTGGACTTTCAGGAATTCATGGCCATGCCCGTAGGCGCGAAGTCATTTTCCGAGGCGCTGCGCTGGGGCGTGGAGGTGTTTCACACCTTAAAGGGAGTGTTAAAGAAACGCGGCTATAACACGGCCGTAGGGGATGAAGGCGGGTTTGCGCCTTCGGTGAAATCGAACGCCGAGGCGATCGAAGTAGTGCTCGAGGCCATCACCGCGGCCGGCTTCAAGCCCGGCGTCCAGGTGGCCATCGCCCTCGACCCGGCGGCCAGCGAGTTCTACCAGGATGGCAAGTACGTGTTCAAGAAATCCGATAAGTCGGCAAAGAGCTCGGAAGAAATGGTGCGCTACTGGAGCGAGTGGGCGCGCCAGTATCCCATCGTGTCGCTGGAGGATGGACTGGCCGAGGACGACTGGAAGGGCTGGCAGATGCTGACCCGGGAACTGGGTGGGCGCATTCAGCTGGTGGGTGATGACCTGTTCGTGACCAACGTGAAGCGTCTGCGCCAGGGAATCGAACAGAGCGTAGGTAATTCGATTCTGATCAAGGTCAACCAGATCGGCACCGTCAGCGAAACCCTGGATGCCATTGACCTGGCGCGGCGCAACGGCTATACGGCGGTGATTTCCCACCGCTCGGGCGAGACCGAAGATACGTTCATCGCCGATTTCGCCGTGGCTACTGCCGCCGGGCAGATTAAGACCGGCTCGGCCTCGCGCACCGACCGCGTGGCCAAGTACAACCAGCTGCTGCGCATTGAAGAAGAGCTGGGCGAGGGGGCAAGGTTCCTGGGATTGAATGCGCTGAACTATCACGGCGCGACCGCGGGGACGGCGCGGGCGTAGTTTTTTCACCACAGAGGACACAGAGCCGGGCAGGACAAGTTACGTCTCTACCGGTCTGCGCGAAGGCGTGAAGTGAAAATACGCATTGGGTAGAGACGTTGCTTGCAACGTCTATGGAAGCGAAGCAGATAGGGAACATACGAGGCACTGAACGACAAACAAGCAAGGATTTCCTTTGTGTCCTCTGTGGTGAAGGGTTTTTTGTGGTGAATACGAATGCCGAATAGACCGAAACCGCTGATCCTCGTCATCCTCGATGGCTGGGGTTATCGCGCCGAAACCAAGGCCAATGCGATTGCCCTGGCGCGCAAGCCCACCTATGACCGCCTGCTGCGCGACTATCCCAACACCCTCATATACACCAGCGGGCCGTATGTCGGTCTGCCCGAGGGCCAGATGGGGAACAGCGAAGTCGGCCACCTCAACATTGGCGCCGGGCGCATCGTGCACATGGACATCACCCGCCTGGACCTGATGATTCAGAACGGCGAATTCTTTTCCGATCCCACGCTGCTGGCGGCCATGAAGCACGCGCGCAGCGGCGGCCGGCGGCTCCACCTCTTCGGGCTGGTTTCCGACGGGGGTGTCCACTCCCACCACAACCATCTCTATGCGCTGCTGAAAATGGCCAGGCAGAACAGCGTGGACCGCGTCTTCGTGCACGCCTTCATGGACGGACGCGATACCTTGCCCACCAGCGGCGCCGGCTACCTGGAAAAGTTGCAGCAGAAAATGCGCGAGTACAGCTCGGGCAAAATCGCCAGCGTCAGCGGACGCTACTACGCCATGGACCGTGACCGGCGCTGGCCGCGCATCGCCAAAGCCCTCAAGGTCATGGTGCAGGGCGATGGCGAGGCCGCCCGCTATGTAGACGCAGTGCAGGGTGTTAAGGAATCTTATAACCGCGGCGAGACCGACGAATTCATCGTGCCCTTTGTGTGCGTGGATAACCGGGGCGAGCCGCTGGCCACCATTCGTGATGAGGACGCGTGCATCTGCTTCAACTTTCGGGCCGACCGGGCACGGCAAATCACGCGGGCGCTGGCGCGGAACAGCGGCCTGAATGCCCAGGGCGGGAGCGACCTGCCCGACGCCGCCGGCCTGGACGCCGAAATTCCCCGCGAGCGCGTCCCCAGGAACCTGCATTACGTGTGCATGACCCGCTACGACAAGCAGTTCACCCTGCCGGTGGTGCTGCCGCCGGAGTCGCTGAACAATATTCTGGCCAACGTGATGGCTAACCTCAACCTGCGCAACCTGCGAGTGGCGGAAACCGAAAAGTACGCCCACGTCACCTATTTCTTTAATGGTGGCGTGGAGCAGCCATTCCCCGGCGAGGAGCGTGTGCTCGTGCCCTCGCCCAAGGTGGCCACTTACGACCTGAAACCGGAAATGAGCGCCCAAGGCATCGCCGCCGAGGTGGTGAAAGCGGTGGAGAAAGGCGCGTTCGACGTTATCATCGTGAACTTCGCCAACGCCGATATGGTGGGGCACTCCGGCCGGATTGAGCCCACGGTGAAGGCGGTGGAGACGGTGGACGCCTGCCTGGCGGAACTCGAACATGCCGTGCGGCGGCGCGGCGGGGCCATGATTATCACCGCCGACCACGGGAACGCCGAGCTGATGATTGACCCGGCGACCGGCGGCCCGCACACTGCTCACACCACCAACCCGGTGCCGCTGATTGTGCTCAGCGGCGAGAACAAGAACTTCACCCTCCGTCCGGATGGTTCGCTGCGGGACATTTCGCCCACCATGCTGGCTTTACTGGGGATTGAGCAGCCGAAAGATATGACCGGACGCGACCTGCGTCAGGTCCTGGTGCCGGCGGCAAAAAAGTAGGCAAAAACCAAACGGGCAACGCTCCCAGGAGAGGGTGTGTTGCCCGTTATTGCGCTTGCGGGAGAATCCGAGCTTGCGGGATTAGCTGCCGATGGCGCTGGCAGTTTCGGAAAACACGTTGTTGGCCTGCGTGCCGATCAACCGGATCGTGCCAACTACGATTACCAGAATGACAGCCAGCATCACCGCGTATTCCGCGATGTCCTGACCTTCGTCGTTTGACCACATTCTGCGTACCAGATTGACCATTGTTTCCTCCATGCAAATTTAAAAGGGGGAGGCTAGAAAACGCGTCGCAGGCGGTCGGTCCTGGGCAGCCTGCCCCGAACAGGGAGAAGCGCCGCCGGCACAATTGCCAGCTTATTTCAGCTTTTTGCGCAGCCGCCGAACTTCTACGAAGGTCAGGGCTGTGGTCATGCAGACCACGCTGGCAAATAACACTTCCAGGCCAAACATCGTTTGCATCGCGTCGTTCCTCCTGTAAAGCGGCCAGGGAACGGAGCCCGTTCGCTGCCCACGCGCCTAACTATGGGCCCGCGCACCGGGAACGTAAACATTACGTTCGTCCAACATGGCGGCGGAATTCGGCGGACTGATTACCGGCGGGAGAACACGCGATTACCGAAGAGCAAATGGTAGGTGGTAGTTAGTAGCTGGTAGTTAATAGGTGGTAAAGGTACCAGCTACTAGCTGCCAGCTACCGAACTCACAAGTGGCAGCTGCTCAGGCCCTTCTTCTCCAAATAGCGCTGATGGTATTCCTCCGCGGGGTAAAACCTGGCCGCGGGAACAATTTCCGTGACAATGGGCTGTGAAAACCGCGATTGCCAACGTTCGCGGGAAGCCCGCGCCAGCCTTTCCTGCTCCGGGCTGTGAAAGAAGATGGCCGAGCGGTACTGGGTGCCGAAGTCCGGACCTTGCCGATTGGGAGTAGTGGGATCGTGCATCTGCCAAAAATGGTCCAGCAGCTGGTCGTAGGTAATTTTGGCGGGATCGAAGCTCACCTCAAGGGCTTCGGCATGGCCGGTGCGGTCGGTACAGACATCATGATAGGTGGGATTGGCCAGGCTGCCGCCGGTGTAGCCCACCACGGCATCCGTAACTCCCGGCAAAGCCCGGAAGGAAGCTTCCACTCCCCAGAAACAGCCGGCGGCGAAGGTGGCTTTTTGCATAAAGATCAGTTTCCAGTTTCGCGTTTCAAGTTTCGAGTGGAACAGCTTCGACTTGTCTGCAGCCGGACAAGCACGGCAGAAACATGGTGAAGTAGCCAGCGCGGAAAATTTGGCGCAGGACTAAGCTGCCGCCCTTGAATCTCGAAACCGGAAACTCGAAACTGCTTTATTGCGTCATGCGGATCGCGAGCTGCTTCTGTGCCGGCGTCATCTGGTTCCACAACATCTCCAGGTCATGAGACAAGTAGGAATTGTTGGGGTCCTGCCGCAAAGCCAGGGCAAACCACTTGTAGGCGACCGCGCGGTCGAGCGGCACGCAGTGTCCAGTGGCGTAAAGGCCGCCCAAGGTGCTCTTTGCCTTGACACTGCCATTGTCTACTGCCTGACGCAAATAGCCGAGAGCGCGATCGCAGCTTCGCGGAACCCCGCTGCCGTAGAGATATCTTTGCGCATCGTTCAGCAGAGCGGCATTCTCCGCGTCGGCCGGCGCTGTGGCGGTGGCGGCTGCGGCGGCGCGCGACCGGGGCTGAGGTTTGGCCGGCGCCGGGCTGGGCGGTTTGGCTACTGCCGCCGTCTGGCTCAGGGCCGCCGGCGGAACATGCTGCTTTTCCGCGGCGCTTTGGATCTGCGCCGCGCTTGGCGGCGGATCGACTACCGGTGTGTTTCCCTTACCTGCGGCAGGTTCAGGCGCGCCACTACCGGGCGAAGGGTTGGCCACGTTGGAGTTTTCGGCTGCGGCAGGATTGGCATTCGGAGCTACAGCCGCGGCCTCCTGCTTCTCCTGCCCGATTTTGCTGCGCGCCGTTTGTAACAAGGTGGCGAGATGGCTGCGGTCCAGCCCGCCATTGCGCGCCTGCCACCAAACGGCTCCTCCGGCAACCGCCAGCACGAAAAGAAAGAGGTAGAGCCCCCAATGGCTGCTGGGGGTCTCGTCATCCAGCAGGTAGCTGCTGCTCAGCTCGGGCTCATCGCTCAGCCCCAGAAATGATGGGCCATGGATGGTCTGGTCGAAATCGGGCTCGGCTTCCACCGCCGGCGACGACGGGCGTTGTGAGCCATTGGCGTGCCCGGCAGCCACCGGCTGCTCCACCGGCTTGGGCTGGAGCAGCGGGATGCCACACTTGCCACAGAACTGATTATCGAACGGGTTTTCGCTCCCACATCGAGGACAGAAGGTGGTTATCATAAACGAGCGACGGGTGGCACTCCTATTATCTCCGATTCATTGGATGTGAGCTGAGGAAATTAAGTTCTCCGCCCAGCAGCTTGTCTTTACACCCCTCCCGGCAGCATGTTAGTCTCGTAACTGGTTACAAAAAGACGAGAAGATAGGAGTGCGGCAGGTTCAGTGCTAGCCCGAGAGCAGAAGAAAACCCTCATTGACCAGTATGGCACGCACGCTACGGACACGGGAAGTCCGGAAGTCCAGATAGCGTTGTTGAGCGAGCGCATTGGTCAGCTGACGGAACACTTTAAGACGCACAAGAAAGATCACGCCTCCAGGCGCGGTCTGCTCATGCTGGTCAGCAAGCGGCGGCGCTTGCTGGACTACCTGAAGAAATACGACTCCGAGCGATACCAGACCGTCATTCAGAAACTCGGCATTCGCAAGTAGTTGTGTCTACGGGATACCCGCAGGGCGGGTCCGCCGGCCGCCGGCCCCAGGCTCACTTGGAGTGCCTGCGGCCCGGTGTTTGTCCGCAAGTTGCGTCGAAATCGGCCACATTGGAACTACCCTCCCCGGCCTTGATCTGTTCCGTACAGCCTCGTCTAAGAAACCCCTGGAAGGATAAAAATGAAACAAGAAGTCTCAGTTGAACTCAGCGGCGGAAAACAACTCACATTTGAAACCGGCAGGCTGGCCAAGCAGGCGCATGGCGCCGCCGTGGTGCGTTGCGGCGATAACGTGGTCTTGGCCACCGCGGTGGCAAATCAGGAGCCACGGGAAGGTATTGATTTCTTTCCACTTACGGTGGATTACCGGGAGTATACCTATGCCGGCGGGCGTATTCCCGGCGGCTTTATCAAGCGCGAAGGACGGCCCAGCGAACGCGAAATTCTCACCAGCCGCCAGATTGACCGGCCCATCCGGCCGCTGTTTCCGGATGGCTTTCGCAATGAAACCCAGGTTATCTCCTTTGTCCTCTCGGCGGACACTGAAAACGACCCCGATGTGCTGGCCATTAACGGCGCCTCCTGCGCCCTGACGCTCTCCGATATTCCGTTCCAGGGCCCGGTAGGGGCGGTGCGGGTGGGGCTGGTCAACGGCCAGTTTGTTATCAACCCCAATTATGAGGAAATGCGCAGCGGCTTGCTCCGCTTGATGGTAGTGGGCACCTCCGAAGGCATCGTGATGATCGAAGCCGGGGGCAGCCAGGTGCAGGAGCAGACGATCGTGGACGCGATCGAGTTCGGCCACAACGAGATCAGGAAGATCTGCTCTGCCATCAATGAGCTACGGGAGCGGGTAGGCAGGCCGAAACGGGCCTTTACGGCGCCGGAGATTGACGAACCGTACTACAAGCAGGTGCGCGGCAAGATCGAATCCAGGCTCTCGGACGCCCTCGATACCAAGAAGCATCCTAAGGCGGAAAGCTATGACTTGGTAAAGGCTTACCGGAAAGAACTGGTGGAAGCCCTGCCGGAAGACGATGTGGAAGCCCGGACGAAGTTGGCCAAGTACTACGAACTTATACGCGAGCGGATTTTCCGCGACCAGGTTCTCGGCAAAAAACGGCGTCCCGATGGGCGCGCTTTTGACGAAATTCGGCCCATTTCCATCGAGGTTGGGGTGCTGCCGCGAACCCATGGCTCGGCTATTTTCACCCGCGGCGAGACCCAGGCCCTGGTCACCACCACCCTGGGCACCGCCGAAGACATGCAGCGCCTGGAAGTGTTTGAAGGCGAAGCCAAGAAGCGCTTCATGCTGCACTACAACTTTCCCCCATTCTCAGTTGGTGAAGTTGCGTTTCTGCGAGGCGCGGGTCGGCGCGAAATCGGCCACGGCGCCCTGGCGGAGCGCGCGGTCAGCGCGGTGCTGCCCGCGGAAACCGACTGGCCCTACGCCATGCGGGTGGTATCGGACATCCTGGAATCCAACGGTTCTTCTTCCATGGCAACGGTTTGTGGCGCCTCGCTTTCGCTGATGGATGCGGGCGTGCCCCTGACCTCCCCGGTGGCGGGCATCGCCATGGGCCTGGTAAAGGAGGACAACGACTATGCCATCCTGACCGACATAGCCGGCGCCGAAGATCACTACGGCGACATGGACTTCAAGGTGGCAGGCACGCGCGAAGGCATTACCGCGCTGCAGATGGACATCAAAGTCAGCGGCATCACCCCGGCCATTATGGCCGAGGCCCTGGCGCAGGCGCAGCGGGGACGGTTGTTCATCCTCGACAAAATGAATGAGGCGCTGCCGGAAGCGCGCTCCAAGGTTTCCACTTATGCGCCGCGTTTCTATACCCTGCAAATTCCCGTGGATAAGATCCGCGACCTGATCGGGCCGGGCGGCAAGATGATCCGCAGTATTATCGAGCAGACCGGGGTGAAGATTGACGTGGAGGATTCGGGCCGTGTCAACGTGGCCTCCAATGACCAGGCCTCGGCGGCCAAGGCGTTGCAGATTATCGGCGACCTGACCGCCACCGCCGAAGTGGGCAAGACCTACCTGGGTAAGGTTTCACGCCTGGCCGATTTCGGCGCCTTCGTGGAAATCCTGCCCGGCACTGACGGCTTGCTGCACATCAGCGAAGTGGCCGAGCACCGCATCAAGGACATCCGCGATGAATTGAAAGAAGGCGACCAGGTGCTGGTGAAGGTACTTTCCATCGAGGGCAACCGCATCCGCTTGTCGCGCAAAGCCATTCTGAAGGAGCAGCGGGCCAAGATGGGAGGCGGAGGCGCCGAGTCTCCAGAAGAGCCGGCCGCCGGCACCATGACCATTGAGGGTGGCGGCGAATACGCGGAAACCGAAGAGCATGAGCCCAACTTCAACCGGGTTGAGGCGCATCATGAAGGGGCGCCGCGGGGTGAAGGCCGTCCCGGCGGCGGACGCGAAGGCGGCCGTCCGGGTGGCGATCGCGGGCGCGGAGGCCGGGGCCACAACGGTCGAGGAGGACGCGGCGGCGGTCGGCGGCGTCACTAAGCTCTAGGGGTTTCTCTGCGGCGTCGCCCGCAATCAAAGCAAGATGTCCTCGCGACAGCCCTGGGTGCTGCCGCTACAAAACTGGATTGGAAGCCGCGCGAAAAGCGCGGCTTCTTTTTTGGAGCCGAGCACAATGGGAGCGGAACCGGATATCTGCCATTAAATAGTTGTAAGTCGGGGAACGCAAGCTGGAGGAGGGGATGCGGCTGTTAGATAAAGACTTAGACCTGCCGCATGACCGGCCAGGGGCGCTGCGCTGGTGAGACAAGGCTGGATTGCTAGTGATATCAATTGATATGGCAGGCAACCCTTCTTTACAGGCCCCCTGCATCGAAGAGACGAAATGGCCAAGACGAGAGTTCCCGGGCACACAGCTCGGAATCAG
Organism: Terriglobales bacterium; assembly: GCA_035278025.1. Lineage (GTDB taxonomy): Bacteria > Acidobacteriota > Terriglobia > Terriglobales > Acidobacteriaceae > JAICWP01. The sequence goes on from DATEJK010000106.1 coordinate 23,184, forward strand.
CCATTAGCGATAAGGAGTGATGAGGCAGCCCGCTACCACCTGCCGCGAATTACGCAGTCTCCCCTCCAGCGTGGGGCTGGCGGTGGAATGCCTGGACGGCAGCTTCGCTTTTTATCGCATTCGTGGAGGCGTTCTGGAGAGAATCCAGGAGCAGGAACGAACCTGGACAGAGGTGGCAGCGGAAGACATTCTGCAGCATCTAGTGCTGCAGACTCCGGTGGCGGTTTGGCTGGAGAGCCGCATGGTGCTGAAACCAGCGGACTGGGTAAAACCTTACTTTCATACTGAATAGGTGAACACATGTACAACTATCTGCAGCCAGGAGTCGTGGTGAAAGACCGGGCCGGCATCCGTAAGGCGATTACCCGGATTGACGGCGAGAAGGTTTACTGGGTGTACAGCGACCGCAGTGACCGGCGGCAGCATTCGGCGGACTACGAGCGCTTTATAGACACTCATTTCATTATTGCGGACTCAGGAATGCGCCTGCCGCAGGCGGCCTGACTCTCCCGCCCTAGCGGAGCCTTCCTCCTCCTCATCCCCGCACCCTGGAGCACCAAATGGGGCGAGGAGCCGTTCCAAGTTTCCCCGGTAATGTTCCGGAATGCGCGAAGGAGAGGCGTGCCCTCGCGACAGCCGGCGCTACCCCATCACGTTCACACGGACGTGATGGGACGCCGGCGCTTACGAAGGGATCTAGCCACATCAATACGTTCGTAGCCGCGGTCAATGTGGTAAACGCGGTCAATGATGGTTTCACCGTCGGCCACGAGAGCGGCCAGCACCAGGGAGGCGCGCAGGTCGGAGGCCTGCACCGCGGCCGCGCTCATCGCGGCTGTTCTCTCTCGAAACAGAAATACGAACATCCAGATGACTACTGCTCCACTCGGCTTCGTGTGGACACATAGAGATCGTTCAACCCGCTTCCGCCGGGTCGATCCGAATAGAAATATAGAGCGGTGCCATCCCGGGAGATTGCGGGTGCCCCGTCATTAAACGTACTGTTGAGGACGGGACCGAGGTTGACCGGCACGCCCCAGGGATCGCTGGTGGAAGAGCGGGTGGCAACCCACAGATCAATCACGCCCAACCCCCCCGGTCGGTTGGAGGCGAAGAACATCTCTAGACCATCTTTGCGAATGGCAGTTCGCGTATCACGATAGGCGCTGTTCAGTTCGGCGACGTTTACCGGCGCTGAAAAGCTTCCGTCAGGATTCAGGTCGCTCGCGTAGATGTCAAAATCGCCTTGCCCGCCCGGGCGGTTCAGGGTGGTGAAGAACAGGGTTATTTTCTCCGTCACCGGGTCCTCGAAATAGGTGGGTCCGTCGTCGAAGGCACTGGCATTGATCACGCAACCCAAATTAACCGGGGATTCCCAGTCAAAGATGTCCTTCTTGTTCTTGCGATGGCTGACCCACAGGTCACGACTGCCACACCCTCCAGGCCGATCGCTGCCAAAAAACAAATAGTGACCGACGTAAGAGAGGTTGGGGGCAAACTCGGTCGCCGGGCTGTTCACGGTGGGACCCAGATTTTGTGGCGCACCCCACGGAGAGTCGGTGCTTGCGCGCTGCGCCACCCAGAGGTCAAATCCGCCCGATCCTCCAGGCCGGTCGGAAACGAAATAAAGGCTGAGTCCATCACGGGCAATGGCCGGGTGCTGGTCGTTATAGGCAGAATTGACGGCGGGCCCTAGATTTACCGGCGCCGACCAGTCTGTATATGCCCCGATATCATCGGCCCAACCCTGTGGTGTGAGATCAATCACTACCAGAATTAACAACGCCAGAGTCACAAACAGAGCCTTTTTCATTCTGTCCTCCTCCTGCTAGCCGGGCTAATCTGCGGGGCAGTGGAGCTGATGTCCAATAGCTTGTCTCTTAAATGTTCCTTTCGGGCTAAGTGGTTGAATACAGGAACGCTTTTACTACCTTCTTACGTACTTCGCGGGGTGTTGCTGGGGTGATATCTGTGTGCTAGGCTCCGATACCTCCGTGGGGGTGTTATGGAGGAGCGGAGCTCAGGCCAGGCGTTTCGCTTTGGACTCTTCGAAGTCAACCTGCGGACCCACGAACTCCTGAAGAACGGCCGACCCGTTCGCATCCAGGAGCAACCGTTTCAGGTACTCGCCGCTCTGCTGGAACGACCGCAGCAAATGGTCTCGCGCGAGGAGCTGCATCGGCGGATATGGCCGGCGGACACGTTCGTGGATTTCGAGAATAGTCTGAACGTGGCCGTTAACCGCTTGCGGGAGGCCCTGAACGACTCCGCGACGAATCCTCACGCTGCTCGGCGGCGCTGGTTGCGCCGGGAGGCGCGCGATGGTGAAGGTGAGCGTGTTCTATCCAAATTGCAAAGGCACACGGTTCGACATTGAGTATTACTGCAACCGCCACATTCCCCTGGTGCAGCGCCCGTGGTGGCGCCGCTGAAGGGAGTCAGCGTGGAGCACGGGATTTGCGGGGAAGGGCCAGGGTCCCCCCCACCCTACGTGGCAATGGGACACCTGCTGTTTGACTCCGTGGAAGCATTTCAGGCCAGCTTCGGCCCGCACGCGCAGGAAATCATGGCCGACATTCCCAAGTACACCAACACGGAGCCCACCCTTCAGATCAGCGAAATGAAGCTATAGCGATTCGGTCGTGCAGTTCAGCGCGGCGGGCCAGGCGGACGGGAGAGCACCAGGCGAAGCCTGTTGGAGACGGTGTCCAGGCAGGCCGGGCTCCCAATGTAGTTGAAGTCGTATGAATAAGGGTTGAGCGCTGAGGAAAGCGCCGGATAGGCGCGAAAAAAATCATTCGACGTTTCCAGAATGCCCAGGCGCGTGCCATCGCTCAGCAACAGCGTGTAAGTAAATTGAGGGCCGCGGTTTTGCCAGCAGTTCGTCTCGATGCCGCGGACATCCACCCATTGATAGCGCCGAACCTGGTTGAACCAGGAAGTCCGGTAGCCAATGCGGCTGGGGGCAAGATAGAAATACCGGGTGGCGCCCAGGATTGCAATGGGTGCGGTAATTGCCAGTAACAGGACAAGCCCCTTGGCCAAGGCTCGGTTTGATGACCGGAAGTTTGTTCCCTGAGGGCCCGCGATGCTAAGGGCGCGGCGGGCCGGCGGAATCAACCTTATCAGCACGTTCGCCATCAGAAACCCGGCGGCGATGGAGGGAAACGCCGGGATTACATGGATGACGATATTCCCCCAACGAGTGCCGTCAAACAGGAACGCATCAGGCGGGCGGAACTGAGCGCGCAAGGCCAGCAGCAGCTCAACCAGGGCGATCCATGTGCCGCCCACGCCAATTACGGCAAAAAGAAAAAGTAGAAAATTCCATGGGCTGCGTCGCGCGGCCAAGCGTTGGGCCCTGGCTTGGTAGTCTTGTGGCACAGTTTAGCGGCGAAAGCCTTGCATGGCGGAGCCCGACCTCCCGCGAGGCGGAGCTTTAGACCGTCGCCACAATGGCGGCGGCCCGCTTAGGGAACATCTGGCCGATCCTGCGCATCTGCGCGCCCACCCCGCGCAGCTTCTCCTCAATACGTTCGTAGCCGCGGTCAATGTGGTAAACGCGGTCAATGATGGTTTCACCGTCGGCCACGAGAGCGGCCAGCACCAGGGAGGCGGAGGCGCGCAGGTCGGAGGCCTGGACCGCGGCCGCGCTCAGCGGCGTTTTGCCGCGCACGATGGCGCGCCGCCCCTCCACCTTGATATCGGCGCCCATGCGCACCAGCTCCAGCGCATGCATAAAGCGGTTTTCGAAGATGTTTTCGGTTATCACCGAGCTGCCCTGGGCCT
>DATEJK010000107.1:0-91635 GCA_035278025.1 Terriglobales bacterium
CACGTAGATGACGTTGGAGGCGAAGTAGTAGAGGAACAGAAGCAGTGTGAGGAACTGGACCAGGGCGGACATCAGGAAGACACCTTGGGAGAGGCGCCCGCCTGACCAGCCAGTTCCAGGCTGGCTTTGCCCCGCTCCAGGGAGTGCAGCAGGATGGGGGCGGCGAAGCGGCGGTCAGATTGGGATTCGAGGGCCTTGACTACGGCGTCGAACCTGCCGGAGCGATCCAGCTCGGAAATAAAAGCCTGCAGAGCATAGCGGTCTTCGGTGGCCACGATTCTGGCCAGAATCTCCTGCAGATCGGGCTCCATTTTGGCGAGCACGGTGGCGGCACGCTGGCGCACGTGACGGTTAAGGTCGCAGACGGCGCGCAACAGAACGCGGATTTTTCGTTTGTCGGTGAGAAAACCGACGGCCACCACGGCGCGCAGGCGCACAAACCACTCGGGATCGTTGGCCAGCACGCTGAGGGTGGGGAACGCGAGGTCGGGATCAGCGTGAGCCAGGGCGCGGGCCGCGGAAGCTCTTACTTCTGGCAAGGGGTCGGTGGCCAGCACCAGGAGTTCGTCGCCCAGTTCCGCCGAGGCCAACTCGCCCAGCACCCGCGCCAGTAGTTCGCGGGCTGGTCCGGAAGAGGACGGCAGATAGCTGACCAGGAGCTTAGCGCTGGCGCGGCAACAATTGGCCAGGGCATTCTTGATGGGGAAGTCGGGGAAGCCAGCCAACTCTCCCGAGAGCAGTCCCTCAATAATGGGAACGGCAGCCTGGGGAAGGGCGCTGCGGCCAAGACCGCGGATGGCGGCCATGCGCGTATCGGGATCGCCGGCGGCGTCATTGAGAGCTTCGGCCAGAGCGGGAACTGCTTCCGGGGCGCGGGTGCGGCCCAAGGCGACCAGGGCCACGCGCCGGTTCCAGCCCTTGAAGTGCCGGGCCTGGTAAATTCTTTCGTCCAGCAGGCCGCTGGCACGCAGGCAGTGCAGGAGCTGCGGGAGCTCCTGCGGCCCGGCAGCCTCGACGCTATCCAGAAGAATAGATTCCACGATAGCGGAAGTGAAGGGATTGGCGCGCCACTGTTGGGGAGGAAGGGAGCCGCTGACGATGCCCGGCCATTGGGCGCGGATTTGCAGGGTAGAGCGGTTCAGGCGCTCGAAGTAGCGGCCCCGGTACCAGCGCCGGAAGACGATAAAAGCGATGAGCAGAGCGATGGCGATGGCGGAGGCGAAAATTCCCTTGAGCACGAGCTCGGCGGGGAGCGCTTTAAAAACGGAAGCCATAGCTCACTCCCCCGCTGGTCTCGCTTCGCGCCTGGGAACGGTCCTGGGCGGCGATATATCCGCTGATGTCCTGGGTATTGTTCAGGACGAGGCGCAAACCGCCCCCGAAAGTGCGGGCGGCAAAGCGCCCGGTCTGGTCAATTTCCGCGAAAGATTCCGAGCCCACGGCAAACATCAGGTTGCCGGAGAGACGGCGGGCCAGGGGAAAGCCCAGACGAGTGCGGCCGTTGGGCTGCCAGTCGTGTCCGGGCACGCCGGAAAAGGCGCTGCGCGCCGCGCTGATGGAGAGCAGCCAAGTCCAGTCGCGGGGAAGATAGACCAGGGCGGTGCCCCCAAGGGTAAGAATGCGCGCGGTGGAATACCAGTACCAGTGCTGGTCGTAGGAAGTCTCGATGCCGCGAATAAATGGATTACCCAAGCGGAAGCCATGACCATAGCTGAACAGGGCCTCCGACTTGGGAATAACTCCGTGGTCATGGCCGCCGGCCCCGCCGACGGTCAGCCAGTTATTTCCGGGAAGGTTGCGGGTAACCATGCCGGTGAGTTTTCCGGCACGCTGGCCAAAGCGCTGATAGACGTCGAAGGAAAAGTTCGTGGCCCAGGAAGAATTCCAACGCGACGCCAGCGACAGGCTTTCGGTTGCGGCCGTGCCGGTGTAGTTAAAGCCATCAAAATCGCTGCCGATGCGCAACTGGTGGCGGGTTTCAGCGGCAAGGGATTCGAGGCCAAGGCGAGCGCCTGGTTCATTGCTGTTAAGGGCGAGCGCCTGGCGAAAATTAGAGCGCGCTTCCGCATTTCTCTTCAGGGCGGCGAGGACGCGGCCTCGGCGCACAAGTATGTCGGTTTGAGCCGGCGCCAATGATTGAGCGCGGTCAAGGATCTGCAGGGCTTCGGAGTCCTTGCCGTCCCAGTGCAATACGTCAGCCAATCCCAGCAGCATGTCAAGATCGTTGGGCTTCTGCGAGAGCACAAAGCGGTATTCGGTCTCCGCTTCGGCGTGGCGATTCTTCCAGGCCAGCAGCCGGGCATACCAGCCGTGAGCTTCCAAGTCCGAGGGATGAGCTATGATTCGCGCTTCGGCGAGGGCAAGGGCCTTATCCAGGTCACCGGCTTTGACGGCGGCCCGGACTGGCGACGACCAGTCAGGATTGGGCTCGGTAGCAAATGCTGGCACGACCATGAGCGCGGCCAGCAGCAGGCTTCCGAGCAGGCAAGCCGCCAGATTCCGGCCACGACGAACTGAGCTATGAGCCCAGGCGGGCCTTCCTGGTTGTCGGCAAATTCTCATGGCGCGCACGAAGACACCGCTGGCGAATGCGCCAGACCTGGAGTCCGTCTGTTGTGGATGATAGTGTCGGCGGGAATGGCCGGAAGGTTACCTTAGTGCTGGTCCGGAGAAGGCCAGCAGGACAACACCAGCGTTCTGGGGCATAGGCCTTCAGGATCAGCAGTTTCCAGAGAGCCGGGAGCGCAATTTATGCCGGCGGTGTAGGGTTTTTTCCGCTTACGGCCGTAATCGGCAAAGATTGGCGCTTCGCCTAATCGGCGGGGGCGGGAGCAGGCGCCGCCACCATCTGGACATCCTTCAGCTGCTGCAACTCGGCTAATGTGCGCGCCCATTCTTTGTGGTGTTTTTTGGTAGCGATGGGCGCATTTAAATTGCTGTAGAAAGCGAGAATGTTGTCGCGCAAGTCGGGAGTGACGCCATCGAAATGCCGCCGAGCCAAACCATCGAGCAGCGCGGCGTAGGTTTGGTCAGTGAGTTTGTATTCGCCGGCCCGGGTGGGTTCACCGGTATCAAAATCGCGGTCGTGCAACTGCAGGTTGCCGGCCTTGAGTTCGGCTAGCAGGCGGCGGTAGTTGGCGAGCGTCACATCCATGCTCTTCAGGTACATGTCCTCAGTCTGGGCGTTGGGAAGTACGAAATCCACCGCCCGGAAGGGGCCGAACTTGGGGATGAGGTGAAAAAGAAAAGCGAGAAAGCGCGCGCCGCAACCCGGACGCCGGTATTGACTGCCCCATTCCCGCTCGTAATAGGAGCGGGACACGTGATAGAGGAAGCGCTTCTGGTTGCGATTGCGCTTTTCCTTCACCAGGTCGGCAGGCTTGATGAGGAGGGCGACCTTGGTCATCTCCGGAATGACCTTGCTGATGCCGCGCCGATAGGTGCCGATGGCAAGGTCCTCATTGTGAATGAGATCGGTGAGAGGGATTCCGTAGGTGCGCTTGAAGGCGCGCTCCAGGAGTGGGGTTGCTACTTCGAAGCCGATGAAATCGTGGTAACGGTCAGAGGCGAAGCGGTTCTTTGCCACCTGAGTCACGTCGAAGCCGAATTCGGTGCGGATGTGGGCTTTGGGGTCGTCCTCGTAGGTTACCGAGTCGCCGTATTTTTTGCGCAGCTTGGGGAAACGCACGGCCACGGCGCGATTGATGTAGGGATGTCCGTTGAGGTCGGAAGCGTAGTGGGCGAGAGCGCCCAAGGCGAAAGAGAGTTCGTTCAGGTCGCTGGCTTCGGCGAACAGAGACTCCACAAAGTAGCCGCTGCGCACGTAATGCGTGAGGTCGCTGAAACGTTTGTTGCCGAAAGGATAGTAGCCCATGTCCTGGATGAGGCAGCCGCCGTAGGCGTAGGCGTGGGCGCGGCGCAGGTCCTCGCGTGTAGCACTGGGGAAGCGCTGCATCAGCCAGGGGCGGATAGAGTCAGCCCAGACCAGGTCCACTACTTCTTCGTGGCTGAGCACGGAGTAGCTGAGCGAGTGCGGCGCGGTGGTGATCAAGAAAAAGAGCAGGCAGAGAACTGCAAACGCCCGCCTGCTCAATGGTTGATGGGGCCACATGCGGGCTATCGTAACCTCTTCCCGGGGGCAAGAATGCAAACTGCCAGCCGATGATTGCAAGATGTTGGATGCAGCCAGAGCCGCTTTCGTACACGAACGAATGAAAAAGTTCGGGAGTTTGCAGGGAACTCAGGCGGCGATGCAGCGGAGCCAGCCGGTTTCAGGCAAGACCGTTGCGCCAATACCGGCTGGCGCAAGCTGAAAATATCTTCGTTGCGGTCAGGGAACCAGCGATGATCTTCAACGTAGTACTCACTTTGGCTGCGCTGGCGGGAGGAGCAATCGCGTCAGTCGCCGGATTCGGGATTGGCAGCATTCTTACGCCCGCACTCGCGGCACGAATTGGAACCAAGCTGGCGGTAGCCGCTGTCTCGATTCCGCACGTTTGTGGCACGGTCTTGCGGCTCTGGGTGGTCCGGCAGCGGATCAATCGCCATGTAATCGTCAGCTTCGGCCTGGCCAGCGCGGCGGGCGGGCTGGCCGGAGCATTGCTGCACACCAGGGTTCAGAGCGCTCTTCTGGGTTATGTGCTGGGCGCACTCCTGATTTTTGCCGCGACAATGGAGTTGACCGGCCTTTCATCCCGGCTGCGATTTGAAGGCTGGAGCGCATGGGCGGCGGGCGGCCTCTCCGGCCTGTTTGGAGGCCTGGTCGGCAACCAGGGCGGCATTCGTTCCGCCGCGCTGCTGGGTTTCGACATCTCGAAGGAGTCCTTTGTGGCCACGGCCACTGCGATTGCGCTGATGGTGGATGCGGCGCGCGTGCCGGTTTACGCCGCCACACAAGGCGCCCAGGTTGCCGCGCTTTGGCGGTTGATGGCGCTGATGGTTGCGGGCGTGATTGCGGGCACAATTCTTGGCTGGCGCGTGCTGCAGAGAATTCCTACCCCGGTGTTCCGGCGGGTGGTCGCCATTATCATTCTGGCCTTGGGAATTGCTATGTTCTTCATCTCAGGAAAGTGAGAGGAAGCGGTATGGCTACAGGTACGGCCACCAATTCGCAGCCGGAAGGTTGCTGGCATAGGCTGATCAGGCCAGCCTGGAATTCGCGAGCTGTGTTCTTCATCAGGCTGGCGGTTGGGCTTGTGTTCTCCACCCAGGGGATGCTGAAGTACCTCGACCCTAACATGGGCGTGAACCGCTTCGCCAGGATCGGATTTTCGCATCCGGCTTTTACCGCCCATTTTGTGGGCGCATTTGAGATGGTGTGCGGAATTCTGGTGCTGCTGGGAATGTTGACGCGGATTGCCGCCATCCCCTTATTAGTTGTTATTTCCACCGCGATTGCTACCACCAAGATTCCCGAACTGTCCCGGCCGGGTCAAGGCTTCTGGTTCATGGTGAGCGATGCGCGGACGGATTTCTCCATGCTGATGTCGCTGCTCTTCCTGCTGGCCGCAGGAGCCGGGCGCTGGTCGGTGGATTGGCTGCTGAGTTCCAGGAGTGAGCAGGGGTAAGGCTCGGCGCAGCGAAGAATGCCGCTTGGCAGGCGCGCCACCAATGGCGTAGGCTGGCGCGCTATGCTCCATAAAATGCTGCGCCGTTTTGCTTGTCTGATTGCCATTCTCTGCCTGGCTTCTGCCGCCTGGGCGGGCTTCACCATCGAGCAGGTAATGAGCTTTTCCTTTCCCGACCACCTTGTGGCGGCCGCGAAGAGCGATCGCGTGGCCTGGGTGTTCAACCAGCGCGGGGTGCGTAACCTTTGGGTGGCAGAGGCGCCCGACTTCAAGGCTCATGCCCTGACGCATTACACGCAGGACGACGGTCAGGACGTGGCCGGGCTCGCGCTCACTCCCGACGGCAGCACCGCGGTTTATACGCGTGGGACGCAGTTGTTCGAAGATAGCGAAGACGTCACCAATCCCACCAGCAACGTGCGAGGCGCCAAACATCAGGTGTGGGCGGTGGATATTTCCGGGGGAGAGCCACGCCTGCTGGGTGAAATCAACTGTAACAGCGAAGATTGCGAAGACCTGCAGATTTCGCCGGATGGCAAGTGGGTGGCGTGGGCAGGGAAGAAAGAAATATGGATTGCGCCGGTGGCCGGGGGCAGCCCGGCGCGGCAACTGGCGCAGGTGCGAGGCGCGAACGTGAGCCCGCGCTGGTCGCCGGACGGCAAGCGAATCGCCTTTGCCAGCCAGCGCGGCGACCACAACTTTATCGGGATCTACGATTTCAGCAAAGACAGCATTCTGTACCTGGCGCCCAGCGTGGACCAGGACTCCATGCCGCGCTGGTCACCGGATGGGAGGTTGGTCGCCTTTGTGCGCCAGCCCGGGCGCGAGCGCGGGCTGCCCTTGATACCTGAGCGCCCGCATCCGTGGTCCATCTGGGTAGCGGACCCCAGCACGGGCGGGGGACACGAGATCTGGCACAGCGGTTCGGGGTTGAACGATTCGCTTCCAGAACTGACGGAAAATGTTTCCTTCAAATTTGCCTCGGGAAACCGCATTGTGTTCGCCTCGGAAGAGGATGGGTGGAACCATCTGTACTCAATCAGCGCAGCGGGCGGCGCGCCCATCCGGCTCACGCCCGGGCAGTTCGAAGTGGAGGACGTGACGCTCAGCGCTGATGGCCGATACATTCTCTACTCCTCCAACCAAGACGACGTGGACCGGCGGCACCTGTGGCGCGTGGCGGTGGACGGAGGAACGCCGCAAGCGCTTACCCGCGGCGAAACCATGGAGTGGACCCCGGTGCAGACCGCCGACGGGCGCTACCTTTTGTGCCTGGGCTCCACCGCGACCACGCCGGCCATGCCTTACCTGGTAACCAGTAGTGGAAGAGAGATGCTGGCCAAAGAGGCGCTGCCGGCGGATTTTCCTTCAGCGCAGCTGGTGGCGCCGCGGCAGGTGATCTTTCCCAGCACTGATGGCCTGCAGATCCACGGGCAGCTCTTCATTCCGCGCGGCCGTACCCGGCCGGGCCCGGCGCTGGTGTGGATGCACGGCGGGCCGATTCGGCAGATGATGCTGGGCTTCCACTACATGGGCTACTACCACAACGCGTATGCCGAAAACCAATATCTCACCAGCCTGGGCTACGTGGTGCTGTCGGTGAATTACCGCATGGGCATCATGTATGGGCGTGCGTTTCGCGAAGCACCCCATTGCGGCTGGAAGGGTGCGGCCGAATACCAGGACATCGTGGCTGCGGCGCATTATCTGCAGGCACTGCCTACGGTTGACCGGAACCGCATCGGGCTGTGGGGAGGGTCGTACGGCGGACTGCTCACGGCCATGGGGTTGGCGCGGAACTCCGATATTTTTGCCGCGGGGGTGGATTTTGCCGGCGTGCATGACTGGTCGGCTTTCCTGACCCAGTGGACCGGCTACAAGAATGCTCCCGACCTGGAGCAGGCCAGGAAGCTGGCGTGGGAATCGTCGCCCGACGCTTCGGTGGAAGAGTGGAGGTCGCCGGTGCTGCTCATACAAGGCGATGACGATCCAGATGTGCCCTTCAGCCAGACGGTGGACCTGGCGCAGCGCCTGCGGGCGAATCATGTTCCCTTTGAGCAACTGGTGTTTCCGGATGAAGCCCACGATATGCTGCTATGGCGGAACTGGGTGGCAAGTTACCGGGCGACGGCGGAATTTTTTAACCGCATGCTGAAGCCCGATGGAGCGGCTGGGGGACAATAGTTCGTCTGACAGCGGCTAAAGCCGGTACTTTTCTGTGCGGAATGAAGGCACGCCGGAAGGCGTACCCTGATACGATCCATTCGCGGGCGGGGCGCCGGCGGCACAACGTTTTCTGCTGTCCGCGGTGTATCGTGAAACGCAAGCTTCCATGGCGGAGTCCAGTATCCAGCTGAAACCCGCATCCCAAGCGCTTTCCGGCGAGAGCTTGCCGGCAGGACGAGCGCGCCTTGCCTTGATCAGCGGGATCACCGTGTTGTCGGCGGGGCTGCGCCTGCTGTACTTAGGCAAAAAAAGTTTCTGGCTGGATGAGATTGTCAGCGTCTCCATCGCCCGGCTGGACCCGGCCGGCTTTCGCAACATCGTGATGAGCTGGGAGCTGAATGAAGGGCTCTATTACACCTTGCTGCGCGGGTGGATGCACCTGGCGCGGGGAGAGTTTGGGATTCGCCTGCTTTCGGTGGCGCCGGCCGTCGCCGCTATTCCTTTCGTTTACCTGCTGGGGCGCAGGTTGTTCTCCGAAAGAACAGGGCTGATTGCGGCCCTGCTGCTGGCGGTGAATGCCTTTGATGTGCGCTATGCCCAGGAGGCGCGCGCCTACAGCCTGCTGGCGTTCCTGGTGGTGCTAGGCAGCTGGTTCTTCGTGAGATGCGTAGACTCGCCGAAAAAAAAGGGCAACTGGGCAGGGCTGGCGATTGCGCTGGTGCTGGGCATATACGCGCATTTCTTCGCCGGGCTGATGCTGCCCGTGTTCTGGCTGGCGGCGCTGCTGCGCAAGCGCGGTTTTCCCTGGCGGAGCTTCCTGGTCAGCAGCGGCGTGGTTGCGTTCCTGGCCGTTCCCGCGCTGCTGTTCGTGGCTATGAAGAACCGGGGCCAGGTGGGATGGGTAAAGCCGACCACATGGCGTGATCTCTATGATCTGGCGAGCTTGCTGAGCGGGCGAGGGGGCCTGGTTTTGCTGCTGCTGTGCGCAATCCTCCTGCTGCTGGCGCTGGTGAAGATGATTCGGAGTACGGGGAGGCGGGAGCTTTGGGGCGACGCTTTGGTCTGGATGTGGCTGGTGCTGCCGGTGGCCATGACGGTGGCCATCTCGCTATGGAAGCCGATGTTCGTGAGCCGATACCTGATCTTCTGCCTGCCCGCGTTTGTGCTGCTGGTGGCGGCGGGGCTGACCGTGATTCGTCCCCGATGGCTGATGGGGGCGGCGCTGCTCGCCGTGCTGGCGCTGTCACTGCGTGGAGTTGGCGCTTATTATCGCACCGGCTTTGATCCGCCGGAGCAGGACTGGCGCGGAGCCGTGCATTACATGCTGGCGCAGGCGCAGCCCGGCGATGCGGTACTTTTTTATCATCCTTTAGCGCGGCTGGCCTACGAGTATTACCGTCAACGCTGGCCGCAATTCCCGGCTTTGGTGGTGGTGTTTCCGGCACCGGCTGACGCGCGCCTGCTGAAGGGAACGCAACCTGATTTCGCCCTGCTTCCGCAGCTGCCGGAGCATCATGCGCGGCTCTGGCTGGTGCAAAATTGGGGTCCCGACATTTTCACCCGGCGCATGGATGCGGTATTCGGGGCGCACTACATCAAGGCCAGCGAGCGGGACTTCAGCATCATTCGAATCAAGCTGTATCACAGCGCATTACCAAAGTAATCCAGCCTTTTGCCGAGAGAACAGCCCTGCCTGCGAGTGCAAATTATTTCATCTCGCAACGTGTGGGGGCAATGACCGGAAGCGTAAGTCCAATTGTTGCTGCGCACTTGTAAGTAGCGAGCCGTGGCAGGCCAACTGCATTTTGCAGGGCATCCCCGAAACCAGCTCTTAGGGAATGACAATGACTCAGTTGCTGCGCCGCTTGTGGTCCGACGATGCCGCCCAGGATGTAGCCGAGTACGCCGTAATGTTAGCCGTGGTGCTGACAATTACGGTGATGACGGTGAGGCTGATTGGCGTGAACTCCAACAAGATGTTTAGCGAAATCGGCAGCAAGCTGAGCTGAGCTAAAGGACGAAATCATGGCTGACAAAGACTTGCAGACAGATGCCACATCGCGGATGTCCGATTTTTCTTTTGGACTTTCCTCGGGCCAACAGACGCAATACGAGGAAGTGGATGAGCAAACAGTTCCAAAAGCGCAAGGCAAGCGGCACGGGAGTTCCACACTGGGCGACGCGGCGGTAGCGGTAGTAATTCTGTGCGTGGCCGTCGTGGGCTGCTTCGGGATCAACAGCGAAATGGTGATCCGCCAGTTCCCGCAGCTTGCGGCCGTGCTGCATTTGACGACGGCGGGCCGAAATGCAGCGCTGCCATCAGGCGCCAATGCCCAAGTCAAGGTGTGGGTAGACCTGAATACCGCTCTGTATTACTGCCCGGGAACGGATTCCTACGGGCGCACCAAAAGCGGCCGCTACCTGAGCCAGGTTGACGCGCGGCTGGCGAACTTTGAACCGGCCGAACGCAGAGAGTGCAGGGCGGGATCCAGCGGGGTGCTAAGAAAAGGGGAGTTGGCACACCGCTAGAGTGAGCTTTTGTTGCTCACAGACACGCGCTCGCCCAGCCACCAGCACTACCTCCTGGGGGCGGAGTCCGATTGTTCTTCCGGGGGTGGGGGCGCGAGTTCGGCTTCGGGGTGGGAGCCGCGCAAAAAGTTGCCAATTTTGCCCAGCGTGACCATGACCTTATTCCAGAAGATCAGGAGAAAAGCAAAAGCCGCAGCCAAGCCCGAAGTGAGAGGCATGAGTTGATCGGGTCCGCCGTAGAGAATCAAAGCAAAGTGCATCTCACCCCCAAAGTTGATGCCAAAGCGCCGAAGTAGCGCGGCGCCAGCATTCCGTCAATCTTACTACAAAAGGCCGGAGCAGCTGCTCTCGCCCGGTATCGCTTTAGCAACCCACCCCGCTTATCGCCAGCGGTCTACCGCTTCCCACCAGAGCAGTTTGGTCCATTCAAGAAGAGTGGTTTTTGCCCACTCGCGGTGCCGCCACCAGTTCACGCCGAAGTCGTAGCTGTTGTGGGCGGCTCCCACCGACCATTGGTATTGCGGCATGCGCGCACGAACAATCTGAAAGGCCCGACGGGTGTGGTAGTCGGAAGTGACCAGCAGCACGTGGCGCGCGCCTGTGGGACGCAAGCAATCGGCCACGTGTGCGGCTTCCTCGTAGGTAGAATCTCCGGTGATAGGACACATGCTGGTCTTGCCCAGCAGGGCACCGGCGCTGGTTTGAATGAAGGCCTGCCCCATGCTGGCGGGGGTACGGCCGAACACCACGACGTCGGTGCGGGCATCCAGGAAGAGAATATTCGCGTAGCCCTTGCCCAACATTTCCAGTCCTTTGTAATAGCGGTCATCCCGACCGCCGGCCAGCACAACGATGGCCTCCGACCGCTGGGGCTGATCAACTACCAGGAAACGTCCGGCATAGCCCAGAAAAAAAATGAGCAGGAGCAGAAGACCTGCCACAGACAGGATAATGCGGCGCCGCCACCTTCTCATGCTGCCAATGTACTACCTTCGCAGATCACATCAGCGGGGCAAGGAAGCGTGTGCCCAAACTATCACTGCGCCGGAATGGTGGGCACCGAAGCCGGAACGGGGTTCGAAGAGGGCGCGGAACTCTTGGAGGAGCCGCGCATGCCCAGGGCAATGCCGCCGACGGCAGCGCCCGCCGCACCCAGGATGATGTAGAGTTTTTTGTGGCTTTTGCTGGGATGGCTGGTTTCGACCAATGAATCGGTGGGAAACGAGGTTTGCCACATGCTGTCCTGCTCCTGGTCTTCCGCGGTTAGCTCCAGGCGGCTCACCATGCCCGGGCTGACCACCACAGTTTGGCCCGCGGCCACATCTACGGGGGCGGTGCTGGCGCCGTGCAGGGGGCGAACCAGCACGATTCCGGAGTAAACGATCACGCGGGTGTTGGCCGAGGCGGCATCCACGTAGAAGTCACTGTTGCCGTGGGAACTGATGTGGGCCTGCGAGGTGGTCACATCGTAGGCGGCCTCGCTCTTATGAAAGCGTGCCACCTCGCTGCGCACCCGTCCGAATTGCACCCGGACTTCCGCGGTCTCCGCCGCGGGATTGTTGCGCGCCACCTGCATTGCGGTATCGCCGCCGAGGCTGAGCACCTCTCCACCGCGCAAACGGATTCTCAGCCGCCCGGAATGATTGGTGCGCAATACGGCATTGCGAGCCAGAGGGCCCTCTTTCACGGCCTGATTGTCCATGGTGGCGCCCGCTTTTACCCCGATGATGGCGCCCACATTCTCCGGAGCGGGATAGCTCTGGGCGGCAGAAAGCGTTGCCTGAACCAGCAATCCACAAAGCGCCAGCGCCAAGGCCTGGCGCGACCGTGAATTCCCGTTTGCCGTCGTTTGCTGTCTGGCTTCTGCGCGCATCTGAACACTCCTTATTGAACGGTCAAGCTTAGCTCGGTGGAACTTTGCCTTCCCCCGGCGGCGCTGGCATGGATCATAACCTTATAAGTACCGGAAGGCGTGGTGCTGCCGGGCGTGGGCGGAGATGTTGGGCTACTGGGGGGAGGAGAAGGGTTGTTACCGCTGGCGCCGCTGCAGGCGAAGAGAGCGAGCAGGCAAATCAGCAGCAGAAACGCGAGCAAGAACCGCTTACGGCGCTGGCCGGGGTCTGCGCTGCCGAGGGCAAAGATTATGCCAAACCAAGGCAAGGCGAGAGCCAGCATCCACCCGGCAGGTTTGTGAGGCAGCGCCAGTTGGGCCGAGCCTCCGGCCGTGGTGATGGTGAGTTGTGTGCTCTGTGGACCGCCGCCCGCCTGCAGGGTGGCGGGTGAAAAAGAGCACGAACTGTTGGCGGGCAGGCGGGCGCAGGAGAAAGCAAAGCTCTGGCCGGATGCGGCGCCATCGGGATCAAAATTCAGGGTGAAGGTTGTGCTCTGGCCGCCAGTGACCGTGGCCTGCGCGGGGCTGGCGGACAACGGTCCAGCCGGCGTCACCCCGGGAGGATCTATCCGCTCGGTGACACCATAAACGGTATTGGCCGGTGTTCCGGAATTGAACTTGGAGACCTCATTTCCCGAAGTAATGTTGAACTGAACCACATCGGAACTGCAATAATCCGCCGCCCAGAAGGATGCGTTATCCGAATCCAGCGCCAGGCTCACCCAGCAATTTTCGCCGGAAGCGGTGTAGGTCATGATCTTCCGCCCCTGCGAATCGAAGCGGACGATGTCCTGCTTCTCGGCCACAAGCACGGTTTGGTCAGGCAGTATCTTGACCGCCAGGGCGGTGTTCAAGCCGGAGGCGAAGGAAGGCATCTGCTGCCGGGCGCAGGCGTTGTAGCGCAGGACGGAGGAGCCCTGCGAGGTATAGAAAATGGTGCAGCCATCGGAGGCAAGATCAATCCAGTCGCTGCCCTCCTGCTCGGTGGTAACGGAATAGGCGGCCATCAGGTTGCCGTAAGCGTCAAACTTCAAAATGGCATGGCTGCAGCCGGTCTCGCCCACGTAGGCATTGCCGGCCGCGTCGAAGACGATGGATTCGGGCTTGCAGTTATAACCAGTGCCGAAGGTCCCCCTGGGCGTGTTACTGCCGTCGAATTTGCTGACCGTGTTGGCGGTGAAATCGGTGGTGTAGAGGTTCTCGGCGGAATCCAAGGCCATGCCGGTAATGGAGCCACCCTGATTCGAGTTCAGCGTGGCCTGCTTATTTCCCGAGCGGCTGAATTGCTCCACCTGGCCACCACCGATGCCCACAAATAGAACCGGATCATCGGTAACTGTCACCGTTTTCGAAACCGGCTGGGAGGCATTGCCCGCCTTGTCGTGGGCGGTGACGGTGACGGTGTAGCTGCCCCCGGTGACATAGGTGTGGGTGGAATTATTGCCGGCAAGATAGAAGCCGTCGCCAAAATCCGTGAGCACGGTGCCGAGGTCGTTGCCGGCGTCGGAGCAGGAGGCGGTGGCGGTCACCACCAGCGGCGCATTTCCCGAAGAGGGAGAAACCTGAAGCGTACAACTGGGCGTGCTGGTGGCCACCGAGACGGCTTGTGAGGCAGTTCCGCTGTTGCCCGCTAAATCGGTGGCGGTGACGGTTACGGTAAAGCTGCCCGAAGCAGTGTAGGTGTGCGTGCCGCTAGTGCCGTTGGTGTTGGGCGTGTTATCGCCCCAGGAGATCACAGTAGTGAAGGTGTCGCCATCGAGATCTGAGCACACGGCCGTTGCCGCCACTGTCAGGGGTACGGGACCGCTGTTTGGCGTAACGCTCAGGGTGCAGGTGGGGGTCTGATTTTTATTGACGGTGACGGTCTGAGTAGCCGAGCCGGTGAGCCCTCCGGGATCGGTGGCCGTGAGTGTGACCGTATATCGTCCCTTGATGTTGTAAGTATGAGTGCCGCTGGCGCCGTTGGTGGTGGTATGGTCGCCCCAGTCCAAGACCTCAGTCAGCGTGTCGCCGTCTGGGTCGGTGCAGCTGCCGGTGGCTGTGACCGCGAGCGGAGCGGTGCCGGTGGCAGGGCTAACTGACAGAGTGCAGGTGGGCGGCTGATTAGGAGGCGGAGGCGGCGGTGCCGTAACCTTCACCCCCTGGGTGGCGGTGTCGTTGTTCAGGCCATCGGTGGCGGTTACGGTCACAACATAGTTGCCGGCACTGACGTAGGTGTGCGGCACAGAGAACGAACTCTGAGTGGTTTGCGCCTGCGGAGATCCGTCACCCCAATCGAGAGTCACTAAGGTGATGGGAAGCGCCGAATCGGTGCAATCTACGGTCGCGATAACCGCAAGCGGCGCCGCGCCGCTGGCGGGCGACACCCCAAGGTTACACTGCAGCGGATTGCCCTGGGCTAAGGCGGAGAGCGAAAGCGCCAGGCCAACCGCCAGAAACACAACAGATTTGCGCATCATGATGATGCCGGGTCCTGGGTTGTTGGGCTGTCCGTCCTCGTTCGCGGTCGTGGTCGCTGCCGCGTTTCCTCTGAATCTGCTTAGGATTCAGCTCTGCCGGCCAGAGTTGTCCTGCATTATACCCCCCCGGGGTCAGGCTGCAAGCCCCGCAGGGCGCGGGATAGGCGGGAACCCGCGTCAGGCCTGGGCTGAGCCAGGCCGTGCCGCGGCCATAGGCAACTGCGAAGACTCGACCCGGCGCCGGGCCTTACTCCGCAAGATAAAGAGGGCAAAGAGGATAAGGGTTGTGGCTACAGACAAAAGCGAGCGGTAGGTAACCATGGCCGCGGGCGTATCGCGGACGAACATCTCGCGCAGTTCCACAATCGGCACAGATAACACGGCAGCGACCGCCAGGGGCGTTCCCCAGCTAGTGTGGTGCGCGGGCTGATCGTCTGGCAATTGGCTGTTCAGGCGCAGATCGCGTGCCACCAGTCCCAAACCCGAATACCACACCAGCGCGAGGATAAGCGGAAGATCGTACAGGCTGCCGGAATAATATTCACCGCGGTCAATGGCGACGCTGGCCATGAAGGAGCCCACCGCATAGAGGGCGGCGGCGGCGAAGAAATGGACATAGAGAGTCCGCCATTTACCCCGGCTTCTCCATAGCGCCACACCGGCGAGCAAGGCCAGAGAAATGTTGGCCGCGCCATAAACCACGTTGTAGTTCTGGTCCCACCAGGTGGGAAGATTTGCAATTTCCCGCCAGGGGGTTACGAAATACAGGTACAGATACAGCCACCATACGATGACCATGCCGGCATTAGCAGCATTGAGGAGGTTGGGGTTCTCCTTCTGGTCAAGGTGAGGCTGTACCGCGAGGGCCATCATCATGGGAAGAACGTGGAGGTAGAGAACCATGTCGCCCCAGAAGCCGGAAGCCGGCGGGGCGTGCAGCACGGTTTCATAAAAGGTCCACAATACCTGGTTCAGAAGCCAGAGTGCGAAACCCAAGGAAAGCAGCGTCCAGAAGGTGGAGGAACTGCCGCGGCCACCGACCTGGTTGGGTAAAGTAGTGAGATAACAGGCGAGCAGCAGCAGGGTCTGCAAGCCGTCGGAGACGACGTGCAGGGTGTACCCATCCGGCAGCATTAAAGCGATAAAGATTTGCCCGCAGACCAGGATGCCTGCTGCAGTGAACCACGCGACACTAGCTCGATTGAACAACTTCCAGCCTTGAGTGTGGATCTGGTGATGACCTGAGCTTAGCTTTGCCGAGGTCACATTCGGAAGATGACTACGGTAACCATTGCAGAGGGTGGACAGGGGAACTCAGAGAGGGGCCTTTCCGCTGAGCGGCTGAGGTCTAAAGCTTGAAGCCTAAGGCGGGAGAGCAAGTTAGTGCAGCAGTACGCTTTCAGCGTCCTACTTTGTTTTCCCGCAGGGCGGGGAAAAGCCATTGCTTCAACTGGGCGTGCAATTCGCTGGACAAATGAACAAAGCGGATGCCGGCGCGCCCGTGTTTATCGGCCCAGGCGATCTGGCCCTGCACGTCAATGGGCTGGCGGAGTCCAGGCAGGGTAAAGCGGGCACGCACCGACTGGCGGACGGTAGCGGCCTGCGAAAGCCGTACCGCCACTCCACCCTCGCTGACATTAAGCACCACAGCCTTTATTTCGTGGCCGGGAGTGAACTTGAGGCACACCGGAGCGTAAGCGGGCTTGCGCAATTGTTGCCGCCGTTGCGGGTACAAGAGGCTTTTAACGGCGCGCAGGCCCTGGAGGGCGCGGTCGAGGGTGACGGGCTCATAAAGAACGAACTTGGCGCCCATGGCGAAAGCCTCGCTGACGCTGGTTTCGCCGCCCAGGATGGCCGCAATCATGGTCTTGTTTTCGAATTGCCGTTGTATATCCTTGAGCAGCGTGTCAGCGCCGGGCACGCTAAAATCAATCACCACAGCTTCGAATTTTTTGCGATCCATGAGGGCGATGGCAGAACTGGGTTCGCTGCACACCACAACGTCAATCTCCAGACGCGAAAAGGCGCGCATCAGGACAGCGACCTTGTCCGTGTCGCGCGACAGCACCATGGATTGCAGAAGCATGTAGAAGAATGGTAGGGCGAACGAGTCTGAGGCAGTAGGTTACCGAGGTCATTACCCTGCCGTCAGCACTGCTAGACGGGGTGCTGCAGGTTTTGACGGCAGTTATCGCAAGGGCAGGCAGAGGCTGAATCCAGAAAAGAAATGGGGACATTGCCTTCCAGGTGACCGCAGCCGTGGCAGTAATGCCGAGCCAGCCCCAGGGAGATCATGTTCTCGCCGCAGAACGGGCAGGCTTGGGCCGCAATCCGCCGCCGAGAGAGAACTTGTCGGCCAGCCGGCGCGGGCAAAGCGGCGGGCATGGGCTGACTCTCCATGTCCAGGTCCGCGGCGAGCTCCTCTGCCTCACTTGCAGGCCTGTCGCCCAGATGAACCCAGCTGATGCTCAAGCCCAGAAAGGCAATAGCGCCACAGACCGCAAAGTCAATGGCGGGTTGCTGAAGTTGGCGCGAAGCATCGAGGGTGATTATCCGGAAGGCGACGACGAGCGCGCATGCAAATAAGGCTAAACCGCCCATGGCAATCAGAGTGGGAGTGAAGTCGCGCAGGCCAGGGTGAGGCCTGTGGGCTGCCCGTGGGGAGAAGGCCTCGAGCGAAATTTCATAACCCTGGGGCTCGTCGAAGAGCGGGTTTGGTGCAAAGCTGCTGCCCATATAATCCTCGCTGATTTTGAGCGGTCTGGGAGCCCTGGCCGGAAACTATCCACAAGGTACAGCGCAGACAGTAGGAGGAAAATGGCACGGACGTGCCAGAGGACTGTGGATTGAGGGTTGACCCCGGAACCGGCTTTGGACCACGGAATCTCGGCCGGGGGGCCAGGCTAAGGAATGGCCGGGCTAACGGGATGGGAGCCGTTTCCGGTGGTGAGCAGAATGGCGGCCGTGGTTCCGGCAGCGGCGGCGCCACCGAAAATGATGGCCGTTTTCCTGGATAGGTGAAAACCACTGCCCGCGGGCGGGGCGCCCTTGTCCTCTCTTGGGCCCGCGGACTGGTGTGAGTCCTGGCGAGTCGTCTCCTGACCCTGCTGCAGAATGGTGGTGGAAGAGCCATCATCAATAGCCAAGGCCCCTTCGCGGGCGGCGATCTGGACGACTCCATCCGAAGCGGAGACCTCGAACTTGGCCGCGCGCTGGGCGACAGGGGTGATGGTCAGCTTGCCGGCACGCACTGCCATGGCCTGGGAAGTGGTAACCACAACGCCGCCGTGACCCATGTTCACGGAATTGCCCTCAAACCGGACCGAGGAATCCGCCAGAACCAGGACCATGGAGCCCTCGGCATTGATGCTGGCGACGGAATTGGGCCGGGTGGCGACGGTATCGCCGACAAACAACGCAGAGGAACGCAGTACCTTGTTCGTGCTGGAGGTGGAATCGCTGTCGTTTACGGTCAACATGGCGGAATTGGCGGCGACCAGAAAGGTAGGCGCCAGCAGCATGGCGGCAAGGAGCTGTGTTCTCAATGAAAAACGCACGATTCCCATTCCCGGTGAAAATTTGAGTGCAGCCATAGTAGCGAAAGAGAAACGACGAGACAATTACCTGCATGGTTACTAAAGAGTGCTCGCGGTGAAAGCTGCTGGCTTCCTGCGAGGCAGCCAGGGTCCGCGGGGAAGCGGGTGCCTGGCTTCTCGAACAGGAGCATGCTCGGTTCGATGAGGGGCCTGGCCGCAACCGAGTCATCAGTTCGGCCCGTCGGCACAGATGCCCATGCTCCTTTTCCCTTGGGGGCGCGTCAGCAAAGCGGCCGGGCTGTGCTCCTTCCGTAACCGCTGTGGATGTCGCTTCATCGCTCCCGATTCGAGGAGAATATAGCCGGTTCGCCATTTAAGGATACCCAACCGGATCTGGACATGGAATCATTCTCAGAAGTGATAGCATCGCAGGCGGCACCAGCACAGGCCCCCGGACATTCACTGCCGCAGGCAGAGGTGCCAGGAAGAGCAATGACGCAACCCTGGAGACATTTAGAAGGTCAGGTCATAGGCGGGAAGTTCCGCCTGATCCAGTACCTGGGAGGCTCCGACCACAGCGCCGTGTTCCTTACGGAACGGCCGCAGGGAGAGCCGTGCAAGGCGGCGATCAAATTTGTTGCCGCAAAGCCGGAGAAGGCGGCGCGCCAGCTCAGCCGATGGGCTGAGGCGGAGAAGATGTCACATCCGAATTTGCTGCGGCTGTTCGAGATGGGGCAATGCCGGGTTGGCGGAGAGGATCTGCTGTATCTGGTGATGGAGTATGCGGAGGAGAACCTGTCGCAGGTGCTTGCTTCGCGTCCACTTACGCCCAGCGAATGCCAGGCAATGCTCCCCCCGCTTCTGGAGGCTCTAGCTTACGTACATCGCCGGGGTTTTGTTCACGGCCACCTCAAACCATCCAATATCATGGCCGCTGATGACCGGGTCAAGCTCTCCTGTGATGCGCTGGTAGTGGCAGGCGAGGCGGGCAGGGAACTGGAGGCAGCCAGCGTTTATGACCCGCCTGAAACCGGTAGTGAAGGCCTTTCCCCCGCGGGGGATGTCTGGTCTCTGGGCATGACCCTGGTAGAAATATTGACCCAGAAGGTGCCGCAGCTGGAGGCTGGACGCAAAGAAAACTTATTGCCGCGGTCGGCGCCGGCAGTTTTGGCTGACGTGGTGCGTCATTGTCTCGCCCTCGACCCCAAACAACGGTGGACGGTGGAGCAAATTGCGGCCCGGCTTGCCCCGGTTGCCGCCGCTTCACCAACCCGGGGTGCGGTAGCGCAGCAGAGCCGGGGCAGAAAGCGCTATGTGGCCGCGGCGGTTGCAGTGGCAGTCCTGGCGCTAATTGTCATTGCGGGCCGGAAAATCACGCATTCGAAGTCCAGTGCGGAACCCGCTACTTCGGTTGAGACTCATGCGCCCGCGGCAGCCGATTCCGCCAGGCCGGCGCAGCCGTCGGCCGCGGCGGAGCCGGCGCCGGCACCTGCAGCGAAACCTGCTCCAGGCGCAAGGGTCGAGGCTGGAAGCCGACTGCAGCAAGCGATTGTGCGCGAGGTTTTGCCTAAGGTGCCAAAGAGCGCCCGGGACACCATTCAGGGAACCATCCGGGTGCGGGTGAGAGTGGCGCTTGATCAGGACGGCAACGTGGCCGGCGCGCGCTTCGATTCCACCGGCCCGAGCAAATATTTCGCCCGCCTTTCCATGCAGGCGGCGCAAGGATGGAAGTTTGCCCCTGCGCAGCCGCAAGGGACCAACCCAGCGAAACAGTGGCTGTTACAGTTTCAGTTTCGCAGAGACTCGACCCGCGCAATTCCCACCCCGCTGTCTCATTGAAGTGTTCAGCAGGCAAAACCAGCCTTCAAGATTTCACAGGTTTCGGAGTCTTCAGGTTTCCGAACATACCCATGAGATCTTGAACCTTGCGGAACTTTGAACCCTTCTCCCACACGGTCTGGACTCCGAGAAGAGTCTCATTTCTTGGGCACAAACAGGGGAACCGGGGGCGTGATGTGGTAAATCCGGGCAAAATTGCGCTGGTTGGCAGCCAGGCTGAAGCGGCCGCGGGAGTCAATGAAGATAAGCGGCTGACCAACCGGAACATCGCCGAAGGTTCGGACGAAGGGGAGGACCATCTCATCATTCCCGAGCTTGAGGTGGATTTTCTCGCCGTGGACGTAGCCCAGCTTAAGAAACTCTTCGCCGCTCACGTTGGTGATCAGGTTGCCAAAGGGACCGTCGAGGGCGATGACCTGGCCGGTGATGCCGCCGGCATCCCGGCGCGAGGGTGTCAGTTGGATGCGGACCAACTGTTTGAGTTCGGGGCCGACCTGGGTCCAGTCTTCGCCCGCTGCGAGGTGGGCGCCGACGGGCGAGAATATGTCGCGGCCATGGAAGGTGGAGGAGATGCCGCTGCCGATCATCCAGGAGCGGTTGGTAATTTCGCGGGCGCCTTCCAATCCGTCGCGGTCCAGAACCATGGTCATAAGGCCGTTATCGGGCAGAACAAAGTACTGGCCGCGCTTGGATTTGACCACAATGGCCTTGCGGCTGGTGCCCACGGTGGGATCTACGACGACCACAAAGACGGTGTTGGCCGGGTAGTAGGGGGTGGCGCCGTAGAGGAAGCGCGCTCCGTCGGCGATGGAAAAGGGAGTCACCTGGTGGGTAAGGTCCACAATACGCGCCTCAGGGGCGATGCCCAGCATCACTCCCTTGCACAGGGCCACGGAATCATCCACTGTACCGAAGTCGGTCATGAACACGATGATGGGACGATGAGGAGGGTGGCTCTGAGCGGCCGAGGACATCCCGGCAATAGCTAGCAAGAACAGGAAAAAAGCCAGCCAAAATGCGGACACGCGAGTTTGTTCTGATGTCATCGGGTTCCCTGGTGGACTGTGGCGCGTATTTTACTGCAGAGAGATGGATAAGTAGCGGGGTCAGTGCGCGCCCCGGCCGGTGAGGACGGCGGGGATAGTCTTGAGCAGAATCTTGAAATCCAGCCACACCGACCAGTTGTCAATGTAGAGCAGGTCGAGGCGCACCCAATTGTCGAAGCGGAGCTGGCTTCGTCCTTCCAGCGCCCACAAACAGGTCATGCCCGGGCGCATGCGCAGGCGGCGACGCTGCCAGGAATGGTATTGGTCCACCTCGTCGGGCAAGGGGGGGCGTGGCCCCACCAGCGACATGTGTCCGAGCAGCACATTCCACAGCTGGGGCAGTTCGTCGAGGCTGAGAACGCGCATCCAGCGGCCGATTCTGGTGCAGCGAGGGTCATTGCGCATCTTGAACGCGGGGCCGTCCAGTTCGTTGAACTTTTCCAACTGGGGCAGCAGTTGGTCCGCGTTGGCCACCATGGAGCGAAACTTCAGGAGGCGGAATCGGCGGCCTCCGAGCCCGCAGCGGGTCTGGCGGTAGAAAACGGGTCCGCGGGAAGTGAGCTTGATGAGGACGGCAAGGAGAAGGAAAACCGGGGAGAGCAGAACCAGGGCGGTGGCGGCAACAACCGTGTCCACCAGCCGCTTGAAGGCGAGAGCAAAATCATTCTGCGGGCTGCTGGCGAAGGTGAGCAGCGGTATCTGCCCGAGATGCTCGACGAACACGTGATTGAAACCCTGGGGCAGAAAATCCAGATGCATACGCATGTGGATTCCTTCCTGCTCGCACTGCTGCATGAGCGGTTCCAGGCCGGCCAGATCTTCGCGGTTGACGGCAAACAGGACCTCATCCACCACGTGACTGTGGAGGAGTTGGGGAAGTTTCTCCACCGGCATGAGTGGATACCGGCGGCGCAAATCCGCGGGAGTGGAGGGTTCTTCCTTGCCGGTGTAGGCGAAGGCGAGCAGTTCGAGGCCCAGATTTTGCCCCTCCTCGAGCAGGGCGGCGAGTTGGGCGGCGCTAGGGGAGGTGCCGACGATAACAAAATGCCGGCGATTTTCCGGGCGGGTGCGCAGCCAGGTACCGGCGGCCAGCAGGCTCCAGCGGCTGCCGGCCAGGAGCACAAACTGCAGAAACACAAAAGCGAGCAGCAGGCCTCGGCTGACGTACTGGCTTTGGAAAAAGAACATGCCGGTGAACAGCGCCAGCAGCCCAAGAGCCACCATTTTGACGGCATCGGTGGCGATATCGCGAGGACGCTTCAGTTCCACCTGCTGGTAGGCATTCAGGAGATAACCGAGCAGGGGAATGAGCAGAACGATGGCGACGAAAACCGGCAGATAGGCGGAAAAGGGGTAGATGCCGTGCAGGCCGAACCAGTGCCTTTGTCCCAACCATACGCGCGTGCCGTAGGCCAGCAGAAAAGAGACGGCCGTGGCCAGCAGATCATTGACCACGCAACTGACGCGCATGAGCCTCGAACGGCGGGAAAACATTTGGCTCCTCAGTGCCGCGCTGATTGAGAGCCTCTAGCATACGACAAATGCGGCTGGCGTGATAGACGAGAGTGCAGGCGGGGAACGCGAATGTGAACTGCTCGCGCCATGCATGGATGAAGTCGCGCCCATTCAGCACCTGAAAACCACCAAAACGGGAATTGTGCCGCGTAGCGGTGCTTCGGTTAATATCGTGTTACCGTTTGCAACCATCCACCTGTTTGGCAATTGAGGTCGGCTTCCAGATGCCCCAAAATCGCTATTCAGCAATCCTGATCTGCGCCGTGTGGTGGGGCTTGCTCGCGGGACTGCTTGAAGGAGCCGCCTTCTACCGTTTTCCGCTGCTGCGTAACCCCGACCTTCCGTGGATCGCGGTGCTGTTTGCCGGCGGGGTTTTTCTGGTTCTGGGCTGCGTAATTTTGCCGGTAGCCAGATTCGTGCCCCGCCGCCCATTGCTGTTCGCGGGCGCCAACCTGATGTTCGCGGTGGTGGCGTTCTACGATTGCGCCACTGTGGGGGTGGGTGACCACGGTAAACGCCTGATCCTGCGTTTGGTGGCTTTGGCTCTGGCGGCTGGGGTGGCGCTGGCGGCGTGGAGATTTTCCCAGGCGTGGCAAACGCTGCAGCGCAAGAGCGTGATCTGGCTGGCCCTATTTGCGCTGTTGTACACGGGTACTCCACCGGTGCGGCGGGTGTTGCGGGAACGGCGGGCACTGAAGGGGGTGTCGAGCGCGAACCACGCCCCGAATGTGCTTGTCATCATCGTAGACGCTCTGCGAGCCGACCACCTTTCCACCTACGGTTATGCTCGCGGCACCAGCCCATATGCGACGAAGCTGGCCAGCCAGGGCGTGCTTTTTGAGAATGCCATAGCCGCGGCCCCCTGGACCTTGCCGTCGCATGCGTCCATTCTGACCGGGCGCTTGCCTCACGAGACCGGCGCCGCCCGGCCGGACGGTTACGTGGACCAGGGGTTACCCACGCTGGCGGAAGCTTTTCGCGAACGTGGCTATCGCACGGCGGCTTTCTCCGCCAACTGGTGGTTTTTTGCGCGCCGTCTGGGTTTTGGACGCGGGTTCCTTCACTTCGAAGATTTCAGTTCCATAATCAGCGCAGCCGCCCAGACCAACCTTGGCCAGCGAATTCAGAATTTGCTATTGAAGTTGAAGCTCCTGGACGTAGCCATGGGACGCGCTCCGGCCCGGCAGATAAACGGCCATCTTCTGCACTGGCTGGACCGTGGCCAGGGGCCGTTTTTCGTGGTGGTCAACTACATGGACGTGCATGAGCCCTACCTGCCGCCGTTGGAGTGCTTTCACCGTTTTTCGAAACAGGCGCGGCCGGCGGGCGAGGTGTTCCTGGGGAATCCGCGCCTGGACCAGCTGACTCCATCCGAGGTGCAGAACGAAATGGACGCTTACGACGCCTCCATCTATTGCCTGGATGGGCAAATTGCCACGCTGGTCCATGCTTTACAAGCGCGCGGGTTGACGCAGAACACAATTCTGGTCTTTACCTCTGATCACGGTGATGGCTTCGGTGAACACGGTCTGATGTCTCACGGCAACAGCTTGTATCGGGAATTGATTCATGTGCCGCTGATCATGCTGGGGCCAGGTATACCCGCGCATACCGTAGTGGAACGGCCGGTTGCGCTGACGTGGCTGGCGCCCACGCTGTTGTCGCTGACGGGCGCGAGTTCAGGCCAGTTCTCCGGTCCAGCCATGAACCTGAGCTGGACTGGCGTTGCGCAGTCCACCTGGCCTGACCCGGTATCCGAAGTGGCGCAGATGTACCAGGATCCGAACGCGCCGAATTACTCTGGCGCCCTGGTATCAGTTGTTACCTCCAAGTGGCACTTGATCGCGGGCGGAAAGAAGGGGGAAGAATTGTTTGCCTGGGGAGGGGATAGCGCCGAACAGCACAACCTGTCTAACGCCAACCCGGCTGTTACAGAGATGCTACGAGGCGACTTGCAGCGAGTAGAAGCCGAGGCAAGCGGAATGCAGAACCCGGCAAACGGTCCTGCCGAGCGACAGAGAATCAACGATTATCTGAAGGCTCTCGGCTACGTGCCCGAGTCTCACCGGTAAACCTTTCAGGAGTTTGCGAGCTCCCGCCCATGCATCTTCAGGGAACGTAACCCAGGGCATGTAACTGATCATTCATGCGCCGGCGATTTGTAACCTTCTGCTGATCGTTAGTCGCCGCCGTAGCCGGTTGCTGCAAGGTGCCTTGCTGAAGCCGCTGACGGAGCGCCGCCCGCAGTTGTTCCGAGGTGATCGGTTGGCTTTGTTGCAATAGCCGGCGAAAGGCGGAAGCGAGTGTAGTTCCGAGTGCGGTGGAGGCCAGGTCCCGCTGCTCGTCGTCGCAACAGGCATACAGTTCCTGTCCTGACTTTCCGCCCTGCACATAGTGCCACTGCGGCGTGACCACAGACTTCATCGGACCGTAATAGCTGGGAAAGCGCGGCTTTCCCATTTCCGCGAGTTCTGAGATGGGTGCGGGCCAGGTTTGGGCAACCTCGGGCGCAGCCCATAGCTCGGTCAATGACGGCCCGGGAAAGGGATCATTTGAAACCCCGGCCATGGTCAGGAGGGTGGCCGGCAGGGACTGAAGCGCAACCGGAGTGGGGATGCGCTCGCCGGCGGGCAAATGTCCCGGCCAACTGATGAGGAGCGGCGCATGCAGCAGGTCCCAGTACAATCCCTTGCCGTGGAACATGAATCCGTGTTCCTGAAATTCCTGGCCGTGGTCAGAGGTGACGACCACAATGGTGTTTTTCAGCAGGCCTGCCGCCCCGAGTTGCTTGAACAGATCCGAGATCTGCTCGTCCATGTAGGCGATGGAGGCGTCGTAAGCGTCCACTTCATCCTTCACTTGATCGGGCGGGAGTTGAATATCCCCGGGCCAGTTGTACTGTCCTTTGAGCGGAGCTCGCAGGGTGGAGAAGCGGTGAAAGTAAGAGGGCGGAGGGAGCAGAGGCTCGTGGGCGTCGAAATAGTTGATGGTGACAAAAAATGGCGCGGAACCGTGGCGCATCCAACGCAGGAAGCGCCGATTGATTTCGCGCGCGTCCTGGCGTCCAGCGAGGTCGTCAATAATGTTGGCGCGGACCAGGCGGGTCTGGATACGCTCGCCCAGAGTGGTCTGCAACAGGCGCTCCAGCAGGCTTCCGTCCTCGAAATGGAGGTAGCCGCGAGCCAGGCCCACCCGCCGGTTGAACAGGAGGGTGTTGCCTGAGAAGCCTGCTGTGCGATAGCCGGCATGCTGGAAAACCTCGGCCAGCGTAGGAAAGCGGCCGTCGAGACGCCAGTTGTACTCCCCGGCCTGATGTTCGGTGGGTAAGCGGCCGGTGAGCATGGAGGCGTGGGAGGGCAGCGTCCAGGAGGAAGGAGCCACAGCTTTCTCAAACAGCAAGCCACGGGATGCGAGTTCGGTCAGGTACGGGCTGGTGGTGCGGCCATATCCATAGGTGGACAGGTGGTTCGCTCCAACGGCATCCATGATAATGAGGAGCACGTCAGGGGAGCCGGTGCGGGCGCGGAGTGCTGCCGTGCTGACGTTCTCCTTATGACTTTCCCACCAGGCGCTGCCCCCCAGATAAAGAACGGCATAAACCAGCAACAAGGGGAAAGTGGTTCTGCCGAAGGCGTTGAGAGGGGAAGGAAAGCGCCAGAACAAGGCGGTGGCGAGGAGGGCGATCAGCAACGCGCCGCCGCTCAGGAGCGCCATCTGTGCCAGACGATGTCCAACCGGCGGCCACACCACGAACAGACAATCCAGGGCAAACAATCCGGCACAGAAGAAAAAAGCAATCTTCTTCAGGCGAGCGCGTCCGGCAACAAATCCAAGTACCAGAATCGGAACAGCCAGACCCAGGAACAGGAGCAGGTCGGCGAGAGCGTCATACCATAAGTCGTTTCCCCCAACGGGGTGGGGAAACAAAGAGTACAAAAGACGCTCTGCGAGCCCGGCCACAATACCGAACCAGAGGCAGGTCCCGACGACGGACAGGGCCACGCTGGGGGCTGACAATTGCTGACTAACTTTCGTGGCGGCGTTGTTTCCCATCACGCTGGTTCCGTCATCCTGGTTGACCCGGGCCGTCAGACGACGTCGCTTCCCCTGGTGCGGTCCACGTTCAGTTCGGCCTTGGCGGGCGAGGGACCGAGGTTGGCGAGCTGGCAAAAGAGCCGCTCGTACTGACTCACAATGTGTTCCCAGGAATAGAGCTCGGCAGCACGCGCCCGAGCCTTGCGTGCTAACTCCTCGCGCGATTGGGGAGTATCGAGCAGGAGTTGCATGGCGGCTGCGAGTTCGCCGGCTTCGGCCCGGAATCCAATGCCGGAATTGCCCACCGCTTCGCGGTTTTCCTTCGTTTCCAGATAGAGCAGGGTATTACCGGCGGCCATGGCCTCCACCAGCGAGGGATGGATGCCGCCGACCTCGAAAGCGGAGACGAACAAGCCGGCGTTGTTCTGCAGCTCCCAGTAGCGCGATCCATAGACCGCACCCACGAAGCGTACATTGGGCCCGGCCATCGCCTTGAGACTATCCACGTACCCGGGGGTGTACTTGTTGTCGCCTACCACCACCAGGGGCCAATCTGTTTTCAGCCGGGCATAGGCCTGGATCACCAGTTCCGGGTTGTTCTCCGGCTCCAGACGGCAGACGTAAAGAATGTAGCGGTGCTGGGGAATACCGAAATCGTGCTCGTGCCAGGGAACCTGCGGCAACTGCGGCACCTCCGCGCCGTAGGCGATCATGGCGGAATCCCGGCCATAGCGCCGCAAGTAATAATCGCGGATGACGACCGCGTCGGTAAGCAGGCGGGTGGGGGTATAGGCGGCGAGAAATTCGCAGAACAGCAGGTACTGACGGGCAAACCATTTCCACTTTCTGCGCTTGCGATCCAGGCCGTCCACGTGCAGAACGGTTGGCTTGCCAAACAGGCGCGGAATCCAGGCCAGGGGACTGTTGCCCACGTTGCACAGCAGGACGGCGTCAGCGTTGCTGAAACCGACGTGAAACACCGAAAGAAGTGTGCTGAAGATGGTGTCGAAGTGTTTGCGGGAAATGGTAGGCAGGATGATACGCCGCACGCCCGGGCGCAGCACGTCGTCCTGCCGGGTGAAAGGGCGGCGGCAGTAGACGGTAACCAAATGGCCACGTTCCGCCAGCCGATTCGCCAGCTGCTCAGCCAGAGTCTCAAAGCCGCCGTAGCGGGCCGGAATGCCGCGGGTGCCGAGAATTGCGATTTTCATACTATGTGGTTATGTGACACCAAGCCACGCGCATCGAAGCAATTCCTGCCAGGGAATAGTTGCCTTTGATTGTAATGATTTCATGCAGTTGTGGCTATTGAACAACCAATCGTCCTGGAGTGGACTTGTTTCCCGCACGATCACGTGACTGTAAAGCCTGAGTTCAAATCGGATCAGCTTTTGAAGAAGAAGGAAACGATGCGAAAGGTCGTTTGAAAGACAGGAAGATCTTGCTCGCCAGGCGGGCGGCCTTCCATGAACGGGACGCATAAACCATGGCCAACTGAAAGTTAAGTTTTGAGACTTCATTTTGCAGATTGAGAATGGTGGTCTCCTGTGCGGTGACAGTGTTGGCGAGTTCGGTCACTTGCCGGGCGAAGGTGGTGATTCTATTGTCGCAATTTTCCATGTAACGAAGAGCAGAATAGTCCTCCTGATGCTGTGCTCTGATACGCTCGATGATTGAGGCTACTTGGTGGTCGTAGTAGTCAGGCGGCTGGGCGGCCAGGCGGAGGAGGGCTTGGTAAAGAATGGCCACTTCAGGCGGGAGAGCGTTGTCCATAGCCAGATCTTCGACCTGATAATGGTTGTGGCGGAGGGCACCGTCAAGAAAGCTGGTGGTGAACTCGGGTACCCGCGGATCACTTGCGTTGAGCGTCAGGCTGAGGCCCTGAGCGATCCTGCCTAATTCCACGACCGGATTTTCGAGGAAACGGTCATAGTCGGTGACTATACGCTTACGATGCTCCGTTCCCACCAGGCTTTGCAGCGTGTGCTCGAGCCAGAGGTAGTAACCTTTTTCGAGGTCAAAGCCGTTGCGCTTGGCCAGGGATCGGGCTACGCTCATCGGGTTTCGGCAGACGACGATGTAACTCACCTCGACCTGAAGGTGCGCAAAGACGTCCTGCCAGAAGGGTAAAAGGCGGGGGATACGAGGATCTTTTATCCCGAAGCAATCCATCCCGCTGAGTCGCTCGCGCAGGATCTCCAGAGCGCGCAGCTTAAATTTGGTGACCAGCGGTAGCGCGAGTTCACTCGCAAGAATCGGAGTGAAGGTGTGCCAATCATGACCGAGAGCTTGCAATAAGGCGACGTTCAGGGCATTGATATCCAGATCTTCCCAGAAGCCCTTGGGATTGTCCTCCGCCACAGGCAAGAGGCGGTTTCCCAGGCTGACTCCGAGAGCCTCCAGACCCCGAGTTAACAGGCTGGTGCCACTGCGGTGCATGCCGAGGACGACAACGATGCGTTTTTCCTGATTGGCAGGAGGCAGCAATGTTGTTCCACCGTCTGGTGGCCAGCATTTCCCAGAGCGCCGGCGTCTGGCGCGCCGGACTCAACCGCATTCCGGAAACGAGCAGACAGCAACGCCGCCCAGGGAAGATGCTGGCGTAAACTGCACCAAAATTTGTAAATACAAGAGGCGTAAGTCGAAGAGAGCAACGAATGAAACGACACACGCCCAAAGCAAAGCTACTGATACGCACCCAAGATGGGGCTATTGTACACGAGCCAAACCATGATTTCTGCATGCTTACCGTGATGTTTTACTATATCGGCACACACCCGAAGTGAGGGTAAACGTGGCCAACAACCCTGCAACAGAACTCTACAGCGCTGAATATTACGCCTCCCATCTGGGCCTGCCCTACGACCGCGCGCAACCGCATTGGCTGCAGTTCTTTGGAAGCATCGCGGAGGCAATCATTCGGGAGCTTAAGCCGCGCCGTGTGTTCGACGTGGGATGCGCCAAGGGTTTTCTGGTTGAGGCGCTGCGCGACCGCGGCGTAGAGGCCTGGGGTTCGGACATTTCCGAGTACGCGATCGGCCAGGTACGGGCTGATATGCGCGTCTTTTGCTCGGTGGCATCGGCCACCCAACCCATCCAGGGCCGTTATGATCTGCTGACCTGCATCGAGGTGCTGGAGCATCTTTCCGAGGAGGACGGCAAACTCGCCATCCGCAACATGACGGAGGCCGGAGACTTAGTCCTGTTTTCCTCGACTCCCGCGGATTTGGCCGAACCTACGCATGTCAACGTTCGCCCGGTTATGTACTGGCTCAGGTTATTCCGCGCCTTCGGTTTTGCGC
Organism: Terriglobales bacterium; assembly: GCA_035278025.1. GTDB lineage: Bacteria > Acidobacteriota > Terriglobia > Terriglobales > Acidobacteriaceae > JAICWP01. The sequence continues at coordinate 29,886 of DATEJK010000107.1, forward strand.
CGGAGGCAGATTTCGACGCCTCCTTTGTTTCTCCACAGGCCCTTCTCTTGCGGCACAGCGAGCGCCGGGCAGAGGATGAGGAGTTGTTTGAAGTGGCGCTGGCGCGACAGATGGCTGTGGCGACGGGTCCGTTGCACAACGAGAATGAGGAACTACGGGCCGAGTTGCAGCGTATGCGGGCCGAGCTACAGCGCCAGAACGAGCAGATTGAGAGCCTGAGCCAAACAATTGCCTCCAAAGAGGCGACCTTGCAGGCGGTGTTCAACAGCAAGGGGTGGCGTGCGCTTAACCGTTACCGGGAATTGAAAATGGCGGTCGGCCGCCATTGGGCAGCGAAAGCGGCGCGGCAGGTTCTAGGCCGCAAACGGCGTTTCACTATTGATAACACGTTGTACCGTAGGTGGATTCGCCAGCATGAGGCCGAAGTATGGAATCCGCAGCTGGTGGCGCGCGCGGCGCAAAGCTTTTCCTACACTCCCACCATCAGCATTCTTATGCCGGTTTACAACACACGGAAGGCTCACCTGGAGAAAGCGGTTGGATCGGTTCGCAACCAGTGCTATCCAAACTGGGAACTGTGCATTTGTGACGATGCCAGCACCGCCGGCCACATCCGGCCGATGCTGGAGTCCTGGACCAACGCCGACAGCAGGATCAAGGTGGTCTTTTCCTCCGTCAACGGGGGCATCAGCGCGGCTACTAACCAGGCGCTGCGGCTGGCGACTGGAGAATTCCTTGGCCTGCTGGATCACGACGATGAGCTCAGTCCTGCGGCTTTGTACGAGGTGGTCAAGCTGCTCCAGCAACATCCCGAAGCCGACGTCATCTATAGCGATGAAGACAAGCTGGAGGGCGATGGCCGGCGCAGCGATCCATTTTTCAAGCCCTCATGGTCACCCGAGTACTTATATTCGCTGAATTATGTGTGCCACTTTGGAGTGTATCGCCGGCGGCAGGTGGAAGGGGTGGGAGGCCTGCGGACCGAGTTCAACGGCAGCCAGGATTATGACCTGCTGCTGCGGGTAGCGGAGCGGACGCAACACATTTTCCATATTCCGGAGGTACTGTACCACTGGCGAAAGACTCTGGGGTCAACGGCGCTGGCGGCGCAGGCGAAAAATTACAGCACGGCGGCTGGACAAAAGGCCATTTGCGAACATTTACAGCGCCTCGGTGTAGCTGCCACGGTGGTGGAGGGCGATGTTCCGAACCGCTATCGTGTGCGTCCGGCAATCGTGGGCGACCCGCTGGTCAGCATCATCATTCCGACCCGCGACGGGGTGGAGGTGCTCGAACGTTGCATCCGCAGCATCGAAAACAAGACCGATTACCCGAATTATGAGATTTTGATCATTGACAACGGCAGCAGCAAGCCCGAAACGCTGAAGTATTTTGCCGCCCTGCGCCACCGGGTACTGCGGCTGGACGAGCCCTTCAACTATTCCCGTCTGAACAACTTCGGTGCGCAACACGCCAAAGGCGGTTTTCTCCTGCTATTGAATAATGATACCGAGGTAATATCGCCGGAGTGGATGCGGGCACTGCTGGAGCTGTGCTATCTACCCGGCGTGGGAATCGCGGGAGCCAAGCTTCATTATCCCGACGGCAGCATTCAACATGCTGGGGTGGTGCTCGGCATCAAGGGAGTGGCGGGTCATTCCCACAAGTATTTTCCCGCCCGCAATCGGGGCTACTTCGATGCTCTGGCGTGCATTCGGAATTATTCAGCGGTCACGGCCGCCTGCATGATGGTGCGCAGGGAGGCGTTTGCAGCGGTGGGCGGTTTCGACGAGGAGTTGAAAGTCGCCTTTAACGACGTGGACTTTTGTTTGCGCGTGGGCCAGAAGGGCTACCGCATCGCCTGGACGCCTTATGCCGAGCTGTTCCACCACGAATCGGCGACCCGCGGCTTCGATCTCGATCCGCGGGAAATTGAATTCATGAAGCGCCGCTGGAAAGATGTCCTCTTGCATGACCCCTATTACAACCGCAACCTGACCCTCAAGGCGGAAAATTTCGGCCTTCGCGTCTGAACTCAGCCACTCCCGCCGGCCGTGCCCTGGCGCGGAGTCGCGGCATCAGTGGCGAGGAATCGCGGGTACGGCCTGAGACTGGGGATGGCCAAGCAGTTCCTGGTAACAGGCAAGCGCCCTTTTTGGCGAGTCATCAGCCACTAGTTCGCCGTTGTGGAGCACGAGAGCCCGGTCGCAAAACTGCTGAATCTGCTCAGTGTCGTGGGAAACCAAGATGATGGTCTTCCCACGATCACGAAAGGCGGCGATGCGGTCAAAACACTTGACCCGGAAGCCCGCGTCCCCCACTGCCAGGATCTCATCTACCAGCAGGATATCAGGATCCACCGCCGTGGCAACTGAGAATGCCAGGCGCATATACATGCCAGAAGAGTACTGTTTGACCGGGGCATCAATAAACTGCCCGATCTCCGCGAATTCGATAATGCCTGGCTCCAGACTCTGGATTTCGCGCTTGGATAGCCCCAGCAACAACCCGTTGATGAGGATGTTCTCCCGCCCCGTCAGTTCGTGGTGAAATCCAGCTCCGAGTTCGATCAGGGGGGCGGTGCTGCCGTTCACTTCCACGCTGCCGCTGCTGGCCCGATATACACCGGCAATAATTTTCAGAATGGTGCTTTTGCCTGATCCGTTGCGGCCGATGATGCCCAGGGTCGTGCCATGGGGTACATCGAACGAAATGTGCTTCAGCGCCTCAAAGTCATGGTAAGTGCTCCGCGGCCTCCGGCGATGAAAGTGGGCGAAGGCTTCGCGCAGGGTGTCGGCTCGCTCCTGAATCACACGGAAGCGCTGGATCACGTTTTGGAAACGTACCGCGGAAGTAGCCATCGAAAGTTCAGACGTAGTAGACAAATATATCCTGATAGCGGCGGAACAGGCCAAATCCTATCGCCACGGCCGCTACCCCGCAGGCCAACGACATGGCGATGGATTGAGGCGAGGGGAAAAGTCCGTAGTAGATGCTGAGCCGGAAACCATTGAGCACATAGAGCATGGGATTCAGGCGAAAAAAGGGATGGTACTTTTTAGGAATGAAATCGAGCGAATAAATGATCGGCGAAGCGTAGAACCAGGCGGAAAGCACAATCTGGAGGATGTGGCTGATATCGCGGAAGAAGACGTTGATGGCAGCGAAAAAGAATGAGGTTCCCAGGGTAAACAGGAACAGACCCAGCATAGGAATGGGCAGATAGATCCAGGTCCAGTGCAGAGGAAATCGCAGCACAACAATGAGCAGCGCCAGCGGGAGCAGGGAAAGGAAAAAGTTGATGATGTTGGCCACGACGGCAGCCATGGGAAAAACCAGCTTGGGAACGCGAACTTTTTTCAGCAGCTGTGCGTTGCCTACCACCGATTCCACCGAGTACGACAATGCCTGGGAGAAAAAAGTCCAGGGCAGCAACATGCTCAGGAGAAAAATCGCGTAGTGATCAATGGAAAAGCGCATCAGGGAGCCAAAGACCAGGGTGAGGATGATCATCATGAGCAGGGGATTGAGCAGGGCCCAAAGGAATCCCAGCACTGAACGTTTGTACCTGACGCGCAATTCTTTGAGCGCCAGCGCCCAGATGAGTTCCCGGTATTGATAAGTGTCGCGAACCAGTTCAAACATAATAGGGTAGCTGCTTTTGGAGCGGTGAAGTATTGCTTATATCGCCAGCGATTTCCAGTGTCAAACCTCACGGCAGTCGCAGGGGAACCCGCAGGAGCCCGGTTTCCGCCTTCTCCGCCTGGCCTGCGGAAGCACTTTTCGCCTTGGCAAGCCGCACAGTACCTCGCGATTGACCCCCTGTTGCGGTATATTAGCCGAGGACTCTCCCTTCCTGAATGTGTCAACAAAGGCGCCAGGCCGCGACCGCCGGAGGGGAATTCCTGACAGGAGAAGCTTATGAAGGGTGTAATCCTGGCAGGCGGCTTGGGCACGCGCCTGTACCCTTTGACCCGGGTGATCAACAAGCACCTGCTGCCGGTTTATAACCAGCCTATGATCTTCTACCCGCTGCAGGCGCTGGTCAACGCCGGGATTCGGGAGATTCTGATTGTGACCGGAGGCCAGGGAGCCGGTGATTTTCTCCGTCTGCTTTCCAATGGCAAGGATTTTGGCCTCAAACACCTCAATTACACCTATCAGGAGGGGGAAGGCGGAATCGCCGACGCCCTGCGCCTGGCCGAACACTTCGTGGATGGCGACCACATGTGCGTCATCCTGGGCGACAACATTATTGAGAACAACATCTGCGCCGCAGTGGAGAATTTTCGCCAGGCCCGCGGAGGCCATATCCTGCTGAAGGAAGTTCACGATCCGGAACGCTTTGGCTGCCCCGAGATCGTCAACGGGCGCATCGTGGGCATTGAAGAAAAGCCGAGAAAGCCTAAGTCCAAATACGCGGTAACCGGTCTTTACCTGTACGATGCCACCTTATTCGATAAAATCAAGACTCTAAAGCCTTCGGCGCGCGGCGAACTGGAGATCACCGACGTCAACAACCTGTACCTGCAGGAAGGTACGCTGAACTACAGCATCCTCGAGGGCTGGTGGACGGACGCGGGAACTTTCGAATCGCTGCGCCGGGCCGCGGACCTGGTAGCCACCACCGGCGCCAACAAGATGCCCGCCAGCGGCGACGCCCGTCTTTCCCCTTCGCCCGCCATTGTGGGTGCGAGCCGATGAAGATTTTCATCAGCGGTGGCGCGGGCTTCATTGGATCGAACTTTGTTTACCACCTGCTCTCCTCGCCTGCGGGCCATTGCGTGGTCAATTATGATGCTCTGACCTACGCGGGCAATCTCCTCAACCTGGAGAGGATAGCTGGGCAGCCCGGCTACCGCTTTGTCCGCGGCAACATCTGCGATGGAGCGGCGGTACGGGCGGCCATGCAGGGGTGCGACGCGGTGGTGCACTTCGCCGCCGAGTCGCACGTGGACCGCAGTATCTATGAACCGGCGCCCATCATTGAAACCAACGTTCGCGGCACCCTGGTCTTGCTGCAGGTGGCGCGCGAACTGAAGATTTCCCGCTTTGTTCACGTTTCCACCGACGAGGTCTACGGCGATATTCCCCCCGGACGCACCTCGGATGAGAACTACCCGCTGCAGCCCAATAGCCCTTATTCGGCGAGCAAGGCGGCCTCCGACATGCTGGTGCGCTCGTTTTTCAGGACCTACGACTTTCCCGGCGTCATTACCCGCGCCTCCAACAATTACGGTCCTTATCAGTTTCCCGAAAAATTCATCCCGCTGATGATTGCCAACGCGCTCGAGGACAAGCCCCTCCCCATTTACGGCGATGGCCTGCAGGAACGCGACTGGCTCCATGTGGAGGACCATTGCCGCGCGCTGCTCGCCGTGCTGGAGCGCGGGCGCATAGGCGAGGTGTACAACATCGGGGCGGGAAATACGGAACCTAACCTGTCCATGGTGCGACGGATTCTGCGGACCCTGGGAAAGCCGGAAAGCCTGATGACGCGGGTTGTGGACCGGCCAGGGCACGACCGCCGCTACGCTCTGGATTGTTCCAAAATCACGAAGGAGCTCGGCTGGTCTCCCACTATCAGCCTGGAGCATGGTATTCAGCAGACGATCGCCTGGTACCGCTCCAATGCTGCCTGGTTGCAGCATGTTCGCAACGGCGACTACCAGCGCTATTACGACACGTACTACACCAACCGCGACAAATCCATGAAGACGGTCACAGCCTGAGCGCCACAGCGGGAGCAGCTTGCAAGTAATCCAGACCAAAATCCCCGGCGTATGCCTGATCCGGCCGCAGGTGCACGAGGATGTCCGCGGATTTTTCTTCGAGAGCTACCACCAGGGCAGGCTGGCGGAAGCAGGCATCCGCGAAGTCTTCATCCAGGACAACCATTCCAAGTCGCGCAAGAACACGTTGCGTGGCCTGCACTATCAGCTCGAGCATCCGCAAGCGAAGCTCTGCCGCGTGGTTCAGGGCGAGGTGCTGGATGTGGCGGTAGATGTCCGTTTGGGCTCGCCTTATTTTGGCCAGTGGGTGAGCGCCACGCTTTCAGCGGAGAATAAGCAACAGATCCTGATACCGCGCGGCTTCGCTCATGGGTTCGTCGTGCTATCTGAAACTGCGGAGTTTCTCTACAAGTGCACTGATTTCTATTATCCCCAGTACGAGCGCGGCGTTTTGTGGAGCGATGCGGACCTGGGCATTGCATGGAAAATTGCCAACCCCATCCTGTCCGCCAAAGACCAGGCTTACTTGCGGCTGCGGGAGGTCGCGCCGGAACAACTGCCGCATTATGAGCCATTGGGCTCAGGTTCGTAGGAGTGCGCGGGGGCTTTGGCTTTGATCGGATGACTGACGAAACGGTTCCAAGGAGTGGCCTTTTGGGCAGATTGAGTAATACGCGATGGATGCTGGCAAATGGTTTCCGTTATCTGCGCATGGCCCGCTGGAGAGGCGCCGCCCCGAGTGATCAGAAGCGGCAAGCGGCCTTGGCGAAGCTGATGGAAGTGTATGCTCAGCGCCCCGACCTGCAGGAGGTCTACCCCGAAGCCGCCGATTCCGATCTCGCCCGGCTCATCAACTGGGCCGCCGGGGTCTCCTATGGAAGGTGGAAGGATTCTTCTCACGACGAGTTGCGCCCCCACGCCGGCACGTACCTCAATTTGCCCAGCATTCCGCCGCAGATGGCGCCTCCTCCCTGGGCAACCGTGACCGATACCTCGCGCGCCACCGGCAATGCCCTCTCTCTGACTCTGCAAACCATGGAAGAAGCCGGCGCGGCCGACATCAGCAATCACCTGATGACGCTTGCGCTCCTGATCAGGGAATTCGACCTCAAGCAAGTAGTTGAGCTGGGCACGCGCGACGGTAACTCAACCCTGGCGCTGCTGGAAGGCGCCCGCTCCATTGCCGGCCATGTAACCAGCGTGGATGTTGAGCCGTGCCTCGAGGCCAAGCGCCGCGTGCAGAGGGCGGGCTTTACGGAGAGCTGGACTTTTGTTCAGGCCAACGACATGGACTTGGAGCCCCCGCAGATTCCGGCGGCAATTGATTTCCTTTTTGTTGACACCAGCCACCTCTACGCTCCCACTTTGGCGGAACTGAGAAAGTATTCCGCCTATCTGCGGCCGGGAGCCTGGATAGCTCTGCATGACTATGTTTCCTTTCCCGGGGTCAACCAGGCGGTCCGCGACTTTGTAAAATCCGCTGCTTTCCCAGTTCGCTTCTATGCTTTCATGCACCAGAACGGTCTGGCCCTGCTACGCCGGACAGGGGAGACCATGGGAGCGGCAGGAAAGCCAGGAAGTTCCGGCTAATCGGCAGCAGAGCACGCCCCGGCTGGGCGGGCAGCCGCAGGTCATTTCGGGGATTCAGCCAGGCGCGCCGGATCCCACGCCACAGCTCCTTCACTGCTGGACCGGGCGGTGCCTTTTTCCAGGATGGCAATGAGCGATAGAGGCGGCAGCGGCACCCATTTCTCCAGCCTCTTGAAGAGGGGTACGAGCAGATTCAAGGTCTTGATCTGCAGCAGGCCAAAATTGGTTCTTTTGAGGAGCTTTCCGTTTACCCACCAGGCGGGTGAACCGGCCCGATTGAAAGCCAGAATTTCCTTGACCTGGAATCCCACGCTCTCCGCGACCTGCTTCAGCTGCTCGCTCTTATAGCGCCGGCAATGCCCCAGCACTCGGTCCAGGGAACCGTAAAGGCCCGGCCCCTGGGGAACAAGCACAATGGCTTTGCCGCCTTCGTCCAGCGCTTCCCAGATGTTACCTAGCGCGCCCACATCGTCCCCAACGTGTTCCAGAACATTGAGGCAAATCACAGTGTCGAATTTTTGCTCGGAGGGAAAGGAGTGGCCCGCGGTCAGATCAACGTGTGACGAGCGCAGGTAGGGCCGGGTATCCTCCAATTTTTTGAGCTCGCGCAGGTAGTGGGAATTAATGTCGGACGCCCAGTACAGGGATCGTGGCGCCAGATTGACGGTCAGGTTGCCAATGCCTGCGCCGATCTCCAGCACTCTCTCGCCGACATATGGCCGAATCGTGTCCGCCATCCAACGGGTAAATCGGGGCGCCCGGCGTAGTCGGGCGAGTATCTCGCTGCCGTACTGGTCTTCTTTGCAGATATTGTCGGAAATGGCAAAGCGCACGATGGCAGCCAGCGCCAGGAACCCGTCCTTCCACGTGATCTTCTTGCCTTCCTGGTAGGTGCGGCCAGAATAGCTGATCGGCACCTCAAAAATGCGCACGTTGCGCTTGGCTAATTTGAGCGTCAGCTCCGGCTCCACGCGGAAGTCCCGACTCTCGATGGGGATGCTCTGCAGGAGCGCGGTGCGAACCATCTTGTAGCAGGTTTCCATGTCCGAGAGGTTGAGGTCGCAGGCGAGATCGGAAAGAAAAGTCAACAGCCGGTTGCCCAGCGAGTGGCGGAAGAGAAGTACACGTTTGAAATCCGCGGAAAGGAACCGCGAACCGAAGACCGCATCCGCATCCTGCTCAGTGAAGAGAGGAACCATCCGCAGCAGATCGCGCGGGTGGTATTCCAGGTCGGCGTCGTGAATGACGGTCAGTTCACAGTTCGCATACTTCAGCGCTGTCCGGATTGCTCCGCCCTTGCCCTGATTTTGTTCGTGGCGCACGAATATCCACTGCATGCGTCCGCCGTCGTTTTCGGCTGCAAGACTCTCCTTGAACCCCTGCAACACCTCCGGGGTCTGGTCAGTGGAACAATCGTCAACCACGATTATCTGGACGCGTTCGAGGCGGGGGGATTCGGCCAGAACTTTCAATCGTTCCAGGCTCGCAGCCACCAGGTGGCGCTCATTGTAGACCGGCACAATCACTGATAAGCTGGCCAGCGACAACTGGTGCCCGTTACCATCCCTCAACACAGCCGTTGTTCTCCTCGCGTGCGGCGAAATCTGATTCAGGAAGCTGCTCTGTCCGGATTATAGCCGCTATTTTAGCGCGTCTGGACCGGACTGCACCTCGGTGATTGCGCCACATTTCTCGGGCCGGGTTTCGAGTGTGGCGACTGCCGCTCGGCATTTGAAATCCTGCAGTTGCTCTGATATGTTGGCTCACCAGAGCCTCCAAAAGCAATGAACATCCAGTCTCCCCGTCCTTGCAAAGTACCGAGCCGCGCCGTACCCGTTCAGGGGAAATCTTTGGGCGGCTGGCATTGAAAGGGGGATCTGTCGCATCGAAAGGCGCCAGTTTGGACCGCCCTGAACCCTCTGGTTCCGCGGGTTCTGAGCCGGCGAAAGGGCCAGGTGCAGGTTCTCTCTACGCCCTCCTGCTGGTGGCAGTTGTAGCCGCGATTCTCAGCGGCCGCCTTTTCCACGTTCTGAATAAATATGCCGTAAATATGTTTTTCTGGGATGAATGGGACTTTCGCACTCCGCAGTTCCAGGGTGCCTCGCTGTGGCGCATCTTTACCTGGCAGCACGGGCCTCCCCGCCTGGGCATCGGATTTGTCGTTGATACTTTAGTCAATCGCCTGACACGTTGGGACTCCCGCGGCACCGCTTTTCTGGAAGGCGCTGTAATGGTAGCGGCCATGCTCTCTGCTCTCTGGCTGAAGCGCCGCCTTTTTGGAGACTTTGCCGCCAGCGATGTAGTGATTCCGGTTATCGTTCTTACCTTGGGACCGTGCCTGGCTTTTACCACTACTCCCATCGTCGCGCATGGCCCCTTTCCCCTCTTTTTGACCATGCTGTTCTGCCTGGCTTGGACGATCCGCAATCTTTACTGGCGCTATGGCCTGGTCCTGCTGGTGAATTTCCTCCTCATCTATACCGGATTCGGCACCTTTGTCGGGTTCATCACCCCGGTTCTGTTCGCGGTTGAGATATTTCATGGCAGGCGGGAAAGGGGGTGGCTGGCTCCCGCGGCCGCGCTAGCCATTTCGCTCTTGTCCCTGGGGGCATTCTTCATCGGCTACCAGGTGGCTCCGGCTGCCGGCTGCCTGGTGTTCTCCTGGATGCCGTTGTTGCACTATTTATGGTTCGCGGGGCTGGTTTTTTCCACCGTGTTTTTTCTCGGTGGGCATTCTCTGTTCCCCTCGCTGGTTGGTCTTGCCGCACTGCTGCTGGCTCTGCTGATCTGCGGTTGGTGTGTTTACCAGTTTCTTCGCCGGCGAGGCGATCCAGCTTACCAGATCGTCGGTATCACCATCACCGGTTCCTCCCTGTTGTTTGCCATCAATGCCGCCGTGGGCAGGTTGTGCCACGGAATCGAAGGCGCTCATGCCGCGCGTTATATTCCCTATGTCATGCCCGCCTTTATCGGCATATATTTCTCTCTTCTGTCGCTAAGGGGCCTCTGGACGCGGCGGGCGCTGGTCGCCATTTTTACCGTGGTTGTTCTCGCCGGGGCCGTTCCGTTCAGCCGCCAGGAGCGCAGAGGGTTGGTTAGTATGCACGGTCTAAAAACGGCATGGAAAGACTGCTATTTGCAGACCGGAAGCATTGATTATTGCAACTCCCACACGCGCTTCCAGATTTACCCCGTGCCCGCGGCCACCCACCTGGAGCAAAAGCTGGAGTTTCTGAAAGCCCATCGGCTGAATTTGTTTAACGGCGATTGAGAGCCGCTCTGGTAATGGGGTTGCCCTCACGGTGCGGTTGGGGGCGATCTTCCCCGAGGTATCACTGAACGGTGCTGGTCCCGCTTTCGCAGGTTCAGGCTGGGAAGAGATTGCCGGGAAAATTCGCTACAATAGCTCCGGACTCCACATGAGGTGTTCCATGGCAGCAGTTGTGGTTGGCCACAATGAATACCAAACAAAATGGAATTTCTGAAACCGATTCTGCTGTCAGGAGGGGGGCGGACGGGCAGCACGCAAATCATGTCCTCGCTGGGCAGCGATCCCAGGGTGGCGTTTGACCGCGAATTCCCTTACGAAAACCGCTATCTTACCTATTTTGCCAAGCTGGATCTGCTGCTCCAGCGCCCCGACCTGCTGAAGTTTTTCCAACCGCAACAATTATTCGAGCGCAACTACCTGGGCTTTGGAGGATACATGCCGGGCCCCGACTACGTGCCCGATTTCTCTCCCTATGTTTACCTTCCCCGGGCGGAGGCCGGCGGCTGGCTGCGGGCCTTGTGGCACAAGTTCAGCTCCGACGTCCGGCAGGAAAATCCCGATTGCACGCTTTATGCGGAAAAGGCGCCGGTCTGGCTGCCGCCCATGCTCCGGCAGCACATGGACGTATTCACCCTCTACAATGTCCGCGATCCGCGCGATATTTTCCTCTCCACCAACGCCTTTATGAAGAAGAGCAGGGCGCGGGGTTTTGCCCGCGAGAAGGGAGCTACCGACCGCGATCACATACGCCGCGTTGCCCAGGCCTTCCTCAATACCTTCGATAACTATTATGTGGATCGCAATCGCCGGGACACTCTTCTCGTGCGTTACGAGGATTATGTTTGCGACCGGCCCGAAGTGCTGGAGAACATCAGCCGGCTTACCGGGGTTGAATTGAAATCCGGCAACGACTTCTTCAACAGCAGCCATGCGACCACAAAAGATATTGCCGGCTCGGTGCAGCGCTGGAAACGCGAGCCGATTTTGCCGGATCTATTGTCCTTACTGGAACAACTCCTGCAGGAGGAAATGACTACTCTGGGATATCCACTCTCCTCGGCTGGTGGCAGAGTCTCCGGCAGGACCATTTCCTTTGCTCAGGGGGGGGCCAAACTGTCGAAGATTGACCACTCGTCCCAGGGCAGGTTGGAGGCGGCTGCGGATTATGCCGTCGTGCAAGTCGCGGGTCCGGACTTCCACATTTTCCTGCCGATTGACCCGTTTGAGGCAGCCGAGGTAAAGGAAGTTTGGGCAAGCCTGAGCGGCGGCGTGGGAAATATATGCTCCCTCTACTGGCGCCGGCGCGACACGGATTTTGACGAGACTTGCGCCCTGCATGTGCCCTATACGCCTGCTCCGCATTGGGGCATGACGAGCTTTCCCGTACATACTCATCCTGAGTGGCGGGGCACGATCACCCACCTGAGGCTGGATTTGTTCAATAGCCACCTGCGCCCCAATTGCGGCACGGGCGGGCTCCGTTGGGTGCGGCTGGTGCCTTGAGGGCGGCGGGCGGGAACCTAGGCGGGGGGAAGTTGGTACCAGTGGATGATGATGGAACGACGGTATTGGCGGCGCCCCCAAGGGTGGAAACTGAAAGAAACTACCGGATCGGAAACAGGATCGGCGCGCAGCAGGTGCGCCGTTTCCTTCAGATTGGCGGGCAGCGCGTTGATGATGACTCCGTCCGCCACATTGGAGCGGACGATGCGCCAGCTTTGCCGCCGTCCGGAGCGCCGGGTCACGAAAATGGTGACCGGAGCCATCCGGAAGGTAAAGTTTCGCAGCCGTCCCAGCAGGGTTTTATCAATCTCCGCCGACATGACCACCAGACCCGATGCCGGCGGCACGGTAACCGTTTCATCCCACCGCACCGTCGCGGTACCCAGTGGTTGAAGAGCAGCGAAGCGAGGGTGGTTGCGTCTCTCGAGAAGCAGCCGTTCCGGCGTGCTCAGGCGCAGATCATACCAACTGAGAAGCGATAGCCAGGTTGCGGGAGTGTCCAGCACCGGATTGCGGCCGTCCACCGATCCCCATCCCAACAGTAAATATTTAGCCGCGGCGGTGCCGTCGGCGTAGTGCTCGGCATCAGCCCGGTCCAGCAGTCGGGTTTCCGCGGCGTACATTTCAAACACCGGCGCTGGTTGCCATTTCCAGCCGTTGGCCGGAACCTGCGCGATTTCGTATGGCATGGTGTCTACCGTGCTGCCGTCTATGATTTCGTGAAAAGCGCTCCCCAGCCGCAGTGGTTGCAGCTTGGCGTTTCGTTCCGCACCCAGACGACGCCAGGTTCGTGACCAGTGCAGGTGCGCATCCGCCGAACTCCAGAACTGGCGCAGCGCCAGTCGTTCGCCAATCACCCGGCTGTATCCCGGATTGGAGTGGCACACGTACCAAACGCCGGCGACCAGGCACAGCACTTGTAGGCCAATAACCAGGAGCCGGTCGCGGAAAGTCGTGGCACAAAACAGGATGAGCAGCGCCGCCGCAGCTACCCGCGGTTCAAATTGAATCGAGTGCGGCATATCCTGGCGCACGAAGGCGTGCTTGAAATCAACAAAAATCACGAACAAGGCTATCGCCAGGCCAGGCGCCAGACTCCCGATCTTCCTGGCTGCGACAGGCAGCAGAACGAAGAAGAGCACAAACGTTACCCCCGCCGCGATCACTTGCCATTTTGGCCCGGCCAGACTCATGTTCTCCGAGTAACCGCCGGCCAGTTCGAGGGAGTATCGCAGGAACGAGAAGAATGGTTTCGCCTCACCTGTGGATGCAAAATAAAGCAGGAACAGCGAAATTGGAAAACTCAACGCTGCAGCCAAGGCTTGCCATCGCAGGGGGCTTCGCAATGGCCAGTCACGCCAGATGGTCAGAGCCAATATTCCAAGAAAAACTGGAGTGTATTGCAATCCAAGGTTGAACCGCAGCAACACGGCAATAGCTGCCAGCACTCCCAGCAGAGATGTGTGCGCGTAACGCCAGCGGGTCTGGCCGTCAAGGCAAAGCAGCGCCACCGCGATAATGGCCAATTCCAGACGTTCCGGACCCAGCAGCGGATTCAGTACCGCAAGACCAGCAAGGACCGCGCCTGCCCACAACGCCAGTAGCCTGCGACGGGAACGAGCCAGCAGAACAGCGAAAGCTCCCACCCAGACTGCATACACGCCGAGGGTAAAAATCAGGGAGGCTTCTTTCTCGCCGGAAATCGGGTCGGGAGTAACCAGATACGTGAAGGGGCCGTACGTCCAGTACAAGTCCCGGCCCAGGACCAGATGATCGGCATGGGCCAGGTTCAGGCCCAGCAGTTCGCCAGGATCGAGGCCGGGGCCGAGGCTGGAGGGTGTGGGTGGAAAGCTGAGCAGCACGAAGTACAAGAAGAGCGCCCAACACGCTGCTTGCGCCACGCGAGAACCGCGGATGAAGGAAACAAGCGAACGCGGTGACAGAGGAGTCTCTGCCTGCGGGATGGGAGTGTCATGAAGTTGCGGCCTGCTGCTCATGGGGAAACTTGTTAGCTCCGACACTCGGTTCATCACTTCTGGCCAGGCCGCCAAAATTCAGGATTTCCTGTCATTCGCCGCCCCAGCCACAATCTCCGGCCGAGGCAGAGGTACGATAAATTGTCCCTGAAAGCCGCTCATCTTGATTTTAGGAATCAGATCCTGCGCCACATGCCAGGACAACAAGAGCGCGTATTCAGGCTGATCCTCCAACAACCGTGACTCTTCGCAAATGGGAATATTGGTGCCTGGGAGATAGTTGCCGATTTTAGGGGAACCCGGCAGTTCCAAAACGCAGTCCAAAATGGTGTTGTCCAGGCCGACATAATGAACCAGGGTGCATGACCGAGGCGCTGCTCCAATCGCGTATATTCTTGCGTCCCGCTGTTTCACATCACGCAGCAGCGCGAGAAGCGCCAGCTTCGATTGTGCCGCCTCGGCGCTGAAGTTGTGCAATCTGGCGGGCGTAATCTGCGGCGCCTCCTCCGCCAGCAACGCGGGAACTGTTTCATCCACTCTGTGGTCGCCCTCGCGCGCCGCATAAATGCGAATCGAACCTCCATGCGTCGGTATGCGCCTGGCATGAACGACGTTCATTCCATGCATGTGCAACACGTAGGACAGAGTAGCCAGCGAGTAATAGCGCAGGTGCTCGTGATAAATGCAGTCGTACTGAAGATCTTCCAGTAGCGCCGGCAGGTAGTGGACTTCACAGGCGAAAATGCCGCCAGGAGCGAGCAACTGCAGCATCAGTTCCACCATGCCGTGAACATCTTCCACATGCGCAAACACATTGGTGGCGGTAATCAGCCGGGCTTGACCGTGTTCTGCCAGCACCCGGCTCACGACCGTTTCGTCGAAAAAGGAGACATAAGTGGGAATGCCGTTCCGGTTGGCCAAATGCGCGGTGTCACTGGGCTCAACTCCGGCTACCCTCTGACCGCGCTGGAGAAAATTGTTCAGTAGCGCCCCGTTGTTGGATCCGATATCAACCACCAGGTCGCCAGCCTCCAGGCCGCACAGACGTCGCGCTTCGGAACATAAATCAGCAAAATCGTCCCGCTGCACCTTAGTGGTGCCGCTGACGTAAGGGTATTCCGGTGGAAAAAGAAGAGCCGGATCTATGAACAGACCCAGTTGGACCAGTTTGCAGTTGCGGCACAGCAGCAGTTCGGCGGGATAGAAAGGCTGCTCAACCGGACGGCTGCCGATGGGCCGCAGGGCGTGAAGCGGCGGCATGAAACCTAAAAAGATAAGCGATTCGAGTTCGCTGCTGTCGCACACCTGGCAGCTTTCCACGGCTACGCTGCCGCGGGTGCCGGCGGCGAAATGCCTCGGTTTGATGGCGGTGCTCATGCGCTTTCCTGGACTGTCGCCGGGCCCTTGCGCGCGCTTCGATACCAGCTGACGGTTCTTTCCAGGCCCTCCTCCAGGGAAATGCGGGGCCTGTATCCCAGCTTGCGCATCTTGGTGATGTCTGGGCAACGCCGCGGTGTGCTGCCCGGCGCCGCCGGCCCGGGAACAATCTGGACCTGCCGGCCAAAGCAGACGCCGATTTTTCCCGCCAGCTCTTCAATCGTGATCTCCTCCTGGGTGCCGATGTGGTAGATGCCCAGATGCTCTCCCTTTTCCATTACCCGAAGTACCCCATCCACCAGGTCGTCAATGTAGACGAAGGCGCGTGTCTCCTTACCCGTGCCTTGGATGGGCAGGCGAACAGGGTCGCTAGTTTCTCGGCAAAGTTCCGCCATACGTAATACCAACTGCGGAATAACGTGCTCCGTCCCCATGCACGGTCCATAAACATTGTGGGGCCGGAAAATAGTGACCCGCTGAAGGTGTTTTCGTCCAAAATTAATGGCCATCAACTCGCTGATGATCTTTCCCCCGGCGTAACTGTAGCGTGGGTTGAGGGCATCCGGCACCATCAGCGGGGCTGTTTCATCGGTGGGAATGGCTGGTGGCGTTTGATAAACCTCGGAACTGGAGGCAAGCGTCATCTCCGGCACGTTGTTTTCTATGCACGCGCCGATGATGTTACTGATCCCGCGGAGCGCCACATCCAGCACCACCTCCGGCATGGAGTAGAAGTATTTGGTGCCGTTCACGAAGGCCAGGTGACATACACAATCTACACCCTGGGTGGCGCGCCGCACCGCGTCCGGGTCGCGGATGTCGCCGGTAATGATTTCCAGATCGCGGGCCAACTCCCCAAAGCGGTTTCGGGAACCGCGGGAGTCGTTATCGAGAGAACGCACGCGTGCACCCAGACGGAGCAAAGCCTTCACCAGCACATGTCCGATGAAGCCGCTTCCGCCGGTGACCAGGAAGGATTTGCGGCCTAATGGGCTTTGCTCTCGAGATGACGCCTCACCCGTCACCGCTACTCGGTCTTCTCCTGCGGGGAATAGGCGCACATGTCGAGCCGGGAAAGATCGGGATTTTGCCGCACCGGCAGCTTTCGCCCCCGTCGCAGGTGCCACAAACCCCAGAAGAACCAGCGCAGGTATTGCCTGAACCACGGGCCCAGTTGGAAGGTGGACTGCCCGCCGTAGAGCCGGTCAATCGAGATAATGGGAACTTCCGCCATACGCAGCCCAGCCAGCTGCGCCTTCATGGCCATTTCGAAAGCCACGACCCAACCGACCGGCCGCGACTCGAGCTTCAGCACGTCAAACAACTCCCTCCGAAACATCTTGATGCCGGTAGTCGAGTCAGTGAGGACGGAGGCGGAAAGGCGGTGGAACAGAAAATTCGCTATGCGCGAAAGGATGCCGCCAATCAAAGAGCCGCCCAGGCGCCGGCCCCCCTTGGCGTACCGGGTGCAGCTGATAAACTCGCAACCCTGGTCCATCAGCTGCAGCATCTGTTCGATGGCCAGCACCGGACCAACCTCGTCGGCGGCAAAGATCAGAATGTAGTCACCGCGTGCCGCCTTTACCCCGGCGCGCAGGGCATTGATAATGCCGCGGCCCAGGGTATTGTGCACCAGTCGCAGATTGCGGCAGTCACGCTGCAGCTCCTGGCCCACGGCAATGCTGTCGTCATCGGTGGAATCATAAACTACTAATATCTCGTGTTCCACCTCGACAACGGCGCGCAGAATCTTGATCATGATTCTGAGATTTACGCCTTCGTTGCGCACCGGCAGCAGGATGGAGAGTCTTATGGCGGAGCCGGGTTGAGGAAGTACGCTTGTGCTCACAGCCTGCCTCCTGGCGAGCCGCTAAGAAAAGCGCGAATGTGATGGCAGACCAGCTCCACCTCTGACGGCCCCATGGTGAAGGCGGAAGGCAGCCACATAGCGCGGGCGCACAGTCGCGTGCTATTGGGAAAATCGCTGTCCGGAAGCCGGTATGGCGCTTGCGTGTGAATAGGAAACCAGAACCTTCGGCAATGAATGTTGCGCGCCTTAAGATACCGGTCCAATTCGTCCCGGCGCTCCACCACCGCATCCACCCACTGTGGGGTCTCCCCTTCCTTGGTGCGAAAGCCGGGCAGATGAATTCCGCTTACGCCTTCCAGACCCGCCTTGTACATTTCATAAATCTCTCTCAGCCGGACAACCCGCTCTTCCAAACGGGATAACTGTCCCATGCCGATCGCTGCTTGTACATTGGTCAGCTTGAAATTGAAGCCGATGCTGTGGTGAATGTCGTCCCCGCCCGTGCCCCGGACCGGACGCCCCTGATCCTTCAGTTCTCTCAGCCGTATGTGCAGCTGATGGTCTTCCGTAAGAATGATGCCGCCCTGCCCGGTGGTAATAGTCTTGTTGGGAGAAAATGATATGCAGCCCGCCTTGCCTATGGTGCCCAGGAACTTGCCATAGGCTCTCGATAGCAGCGCCTCTGCCGCATCTTCGATGAGCACGATGTGATGTTTCTCTGCCACTTGCTGGAGTGAGGGAAGGTCCGCGGCTCGTCCACTCACATGTACCGGCAGCACTGCCTTGGTGCGCGGGGTTATCGCGCGGGCAAATGCTTCGGGAGACATGTTCAGGGTGGCGGGATCCACATCAACCAGCACCGCTTTGGCGCCCGTCATTGAAACGGCATTGGCTGTGGCTATAAAGGTGACGTCCGGTACAACCACCTCGTCACCCGGTCCAACGCCCACCGCCTTTAACGCCAGAAACAGGGCGGAAGTGCAGTTTGTAACCGCCACCGCGTGCTTTGCCCCCAAGCGCAGGGCGATTTCCCCTTCGAATTGGGCCGTGACTTCGCCTTCATTGATGTAATTGGTTTCGAGCACCTGGCGGACCATCTCCAGTTCCGGCTCGCCCACTTCTGGGACCCACCATGGCAAAGTCTTGGCGCTGAGAGAAGCCGTTTCAGGCATTGGGTACCCCTGTGTGCTTCATCGCGGAGTTGATTTTCTCCACCTGCGCCAGTACCTGACGCCGGTTACGCTTGGCAACCAGGCGGATGGGAATTCCGGCGTATACGGACCAGGCTTCGAAGGGGAACTCAACGGGGACGAAGCTCATGGCGCCGATGGTGGTGCCTTCCGGAATGCAGTTTCGCGGCATGACCACCGAATTGGCTCCCACAGCGGTGTAAGCTCCCAGTTCCACGTCTCCGAAGATCAGGTTTTCCTTCACCGGGCCCGCCGCCTCAGGGATGATGGCGACCACATCATTGACGAAATCATCGCTCGTGCACCAGATTCTCACGCCCGCCGAGATGCTGCTGTAGTCTCCCAGACGGAACTGACGAGCCGCTCCTCCCGCGATGGTACAGCAGGAAGCGATGTGGCAACAGTAACCTATCTCGACCTTAGTGGAAAAATAGCAGAAATCGTCAATAATGGAGTCTTGTCCGACCACGAAAAATTCCGGGTGCCGAATGCGGATATGGGGCGAGATGATCGGTTTCACGAGGCCTCTGTCAACCCGGTGACGGGGGCGTGCATTGCCGCACACTCCGCCCCTGCTCGCGTTCCAAGAACCTGTTACAAATGAACCGGTTATAGTTGCGGATTATGATACACCGCGGTTCTCGATGGCTCAACTGGTTCCGTTTGGGGCGACGGTGGCTTCATGTAAAATGCCGCCATTAGGCGCGCTGAACTTGGGAACCAGTTCAGCGCTGGCTGTGAAGCTGTAGCTCAAGAGGTAATCACCGTGCAAACTCGTGTTGTGATCGTGGGGGGCTGCGGCCACGTCGGTCTGCCCCTGGGAATTGTGCTGGCCTCCAAGGGAGCGACACGGGTCACTTTGCTTGATATTGACCCTGCCAAGGTGTCTACCGTTAACAGCGGCCGCGTGCCGTTTCTGGAAGACGGTGCCGAACCTCTGCTCCAGGGAGTGATCGGCAAGCAGTTGACGGCGACTCTGGACTCCTCCTGCCTGCAGAATGCTGATGTGGTCATTACCGTGGTCGGGACTCCTGTAGACGAGCACCTGAATCCCACGGTGCATACTTTGTATAGAACCGTCGACAAGCTGGTGGAACAGATGCCACCGGATTCACTCCTCGTATTACGCAGCACCGTCTATCCCGGGGTGACGAAGCTGGTGCAGGACCGCATCCGCGCGCGACATGGGCGAATCCACGTAGCTTTTTGCCCGGAACGGATTACCGAAGGCAACGCCATCGAAGAGCTGACTCACCTGCCGCAGATCGTCGCCGCCTTTGAGCCCGAAGCCGTAAATCGCGCCCGCGCGCTGTTCCTCAGCATGACCTCCACCATCATCGAATTGGATCCCCTGGAGGCGGAACTCGCCAAGCTGTTCACCAATAGCTGGCGCTATTTGAATTTTGCCGTCTCCAATCAGTTCTACATGCTCGCCGAAAGCTACGGCCTGGATTTCTACCGCATTCACGATGCGGCCACCCGCGGCTACAGCCGCATGCGGAGCTTTGCCCGGGCGGGCTTTGCCGCGGGTCCTTGTTTGTTGAAGGACACCTTGCAGCTGGCCGCTTTTGCCAGCAATAACTTCTTTCTTGGCCACGCCGCCATGCTGATCAACGAAGGTTTGCCGAACTTCGTCGTCAATCAATTACGGGCTCACGACCTGGCCAAGAAGACGGTGGCCATCCTGGGCATGGCTTTCAAGGCCGAATCCGATGACCGCCGCGACAGCCTCTCCTACAAATTGAAAAAGCTTTTGGAAGTCGAGGCCGGCTGTGTGCTGTGCACCGATCCCTATGTTGCCGATTCTGGGCTGGTCCCACTCGATGAAGCGGTGAAGCGCGCCGACATCCTTATCCTGGGAGCGCCCCACGCCGCCTATCGCGACTTGGTTTTTCCAGCCGGTAAGCTGCTGGTGGACGTCTGGGGCTTGTGGCCCGCGAGAGAGAAATGGCACGGAGAGATCCCGCTTATGGCTTCTACGGCCTGAGTACGGGTGGCGCTGATAACCACGCCCACCAGCTGCGCTTAGCGGCCGTCACTGCCGCCGCTGCCGCATGTACTCGGCCAGGGCTTCCTGCCAGGGACGAAATTCGGCGATTCCGGCCGCACGCATCTGGCAATTGTCGAGCACGGAGTAGGCCGGGCGGAGGGCTTTAGCGCCATAATTTTTGCTGTCCACCGCGTTCAGGTCGGCATCTACCCTGGCCAGGCGAAACACTTCCGCGGCGAATTCGTGCCAGGAGCATTCGCCTGCGCTGCTCATGTGGTAGAGGCCATAGCGCTGCGACTCCAGCAGCGGCAGCACGCGTTCAGCCAGGTCCGCGGTTGAGGTTGGGGTAACAATCTGGTCGGCCACCACCCGAATGGTTTTCTTCTGCGCCGCCAGCTTCAGCATAGTTTCCACGAAGTTGCCGCCCTTGCTGCGGCTGCCGCCCATGCCATAAAGCCCGCAGGTGCGGATCACAAAATGCCGCGAGCAGTAGCGGCGCGCGGCGAATTCGCCCGCCAGCTTGGACATGGCGTAAATGGATAGCGGTTGCGGCACATCGGCCTCGGTGTAGGGCGTGCGCTTCTCCCCGCCAAAAACGTAGTCCGTACTGAAGTGCACCAGGGCGGCGCCGTTCCTCTCCGCCGCCTGCGCCAGATTGCGAACTCCCAGAACGTTTACGGCGAAGGCTTTTTCCGCCTTATCCTCACAGTCGTCAACCCGGTGAAAGGCGGCGGTGTTAATCACGCATTGTGGCTGGGCGCTCGCCATCCGCTGGGCGACGGCTTCCGGCGAGCAGATTTCGAGCCGCTCATGCGTCACCGGCACCACCTCGTGACCCCGGCTCTGCAAAACCGGGAGCAGGTCCTGGCCCAATTGTCCGGCGGCTCCAATTAACAGAATTCGCATCGCGTTTCTCGATTCTATCGAAACCACCCCAGCCGGTCATTTGCGGAATCGGATTTTCAGTTTCCTCCGCAAAGCCGCAACCGACCGGTGATGAGAAAACGAAAGTGCGTGAACGAAAAAGGGCCAAACGGCGAGTACCGCGGGTCTGGCTGCGGTGGTAAGATGCGGCGATATCGGGATCTCTTCATGACAGCAGTGCCCAATGGGGCGGAAATCGCGGCGCCGGCCCGCAGCAAGCGCATTCTCATCTTTGTCGTTGCTTATGACGCTGAGCGCACCATTGAGAAGGTTGTGTCCCGCATTCCTGCCTCGCTTGCGCAATACCAGACGGAAATCCTGGTCATTGACGACTGTTCCCGCGATCAGACCTTTGCCCGAGCGCGCGCCGCGCAGAAGAATGGCAGCCCGTTTCCCATAACCGTCCTCTACAACCCGGTCAGCCAGGGTTATGGCGGCAACCAGAAGATCGGCTTCCACTATGCCATTGAGAACGGCTTTGACATCCTGGCGCTGATCCATGGCGATGGGCAGTACGCTCCCGAATGCCTCCCCGGCCTGTTGCAGCCCTTGCTGGCGGGCCAGGCTGACGCTGTTCTCGGTTCGCGCATGATGACCCGCTTCGGAGCGCTCAAGCAAGGCATGCCGCTCTACAAATTCGCCGGCAATAAAATTCTTACCTGGATGCAGAATTGGGTCCTGCACGCCGCCTTGAGTGAGTTTCACTCCGGCTACCGCGTGTACTCGGTAGCCACGCTGGCAGCGCTGCCCTTCGAGCGCAACACCAACGATTATCATTTCGACACCGAACTTCTCATTCAGTTGCTGCGCGCCGGGCGCCGCCTGAAGGAATTGCCTATTCCCACGTACTATGGCAACGAAATCCGCAATGTTAAGGGACTGCGCTACGCCTTCAACGTGCTTCGCTCCACCCTGCTGAGCCGGGCACAGGATTACAGCATTCTTTATGAGCGTAAGTTCGACGTCAGCCGGCCTAGCGAGAACAATGCTTTTTATCAACCCAAGTTTCATTTTGAGAGTCCCCACAGCCTGGCATTGCAGCGCGTAACCGCGGGTTCTTCCGTCGCAGATATCGGCTGCGCCGGGGGATATGTGGCGCAGGCGTTAAAACAGAAACAGTGTCGGGTTACCGGCATTGACCAGTTCCCCGCGGATCACAGTACCAGCCTGGACGAGTTCATCCAGTGCGACCTGGACCGGGGCGAGTTCCCCGTGGACACCGGCCGTTTCGACTATGTTCTTTTGCTCGACATCGTGGAGCATTTGCGCTCGCCGGAGAGGTTGCTCGACACCTTGCGCCAGGCACGCCGGACGGGAACCGACCTGACCGTAATCTTCAGCACCGGGAATATCGCCTTCCTGGTCACCCGTCTCGGCCTTTTCCTGGGCCGGTTCAATTATGGGGTAAGGGGGGTTCTTGATTTGACCCACACCCGTCTGTTCACCTTCCGGACGGCGCGCAACCTCTTCGAGCAATCCGGCTACCGCGTGGAGGAAGTCCGCGGCGTGCCCGCGCCGTTTCCTCTGGCCGTTGGCGACAACTTTCTGGGCCGGCTGCTCCTGCTTGTCAACAAGCTGTTCATCAAAATCTCGAAATCGCTGTTCGCTTATCAGATCTTCATGGTGTGCACGCCCACTCCTTCATTGGAGTGGTTGCTGGAGAAGGCCCACGAGGCCAGCCGGGAGAAGGTCAGAAGTGAAATGGCGGGAGCGGCACTCGGTTCTCGCTAGCCGGCTGGCAACTGGATTAGGAGACAATTCCGGAAAAATGCGAGAATCCCCTCTGCTGGGCCAAATTTCCTGACTATGGTCTCCGCTCTTATCTGCACCTTCAACTGCTCACGCGTGTTGCCCGCCTGCCTGCAGGCGCTGCGACAGCAGGATTGCGGGCCCCTGCAGGTGGTGATTGTGGACAACGCCTCCAGCGATGGCACCCGCGAGATTTTGGCCTCACTTCAGCCGCCCGAATACCAGGTCATCCTGAACCGGGAAAACGTGGGCTTTGCCGCCGCCCAGAACCAGGCTATTCGCCGCGCCCGGGGACAGTGGCTTCTGAGCCTTAATGCCGACGTCGTGCTCAGTCCTGACTTTGTTTCGCAACTGCTGGCCGCGGCTGAGGCCACGGATAACCGGGTCGGAGCGTTCTGCGGAAAGTTGCTGCGCTGGAACCCCGGCGGCCAGCCCGAGTTCACCTCCCGTATTGATTCCACCGGCATCTACTTCACCCGCAATCTGCGCCATTTCGATCGCGGCAGTGAGCAGACTGACCACGGGCAGTACCAGGAAACGCAGTATGTTTTTGGCGCCACCGCTGCCGCTGCCCTGTACCGGCGGGCCATGGTGGAGGATGTGTCGGTGGAAGGAGAGTTCTTCGACGAAGACTTCTTCGCTTACCGGGAAGATGCCGATTTGGCCTGGCGGGCGCAGTTGCTGGGCTGGAGGTGCCTGTACGTGCCGGCCGCGGTGGGCTGGCACGAGCGCCGCGTTACCCCCGAGCGCTTCCGGCAATTGCCCCTGGTAATCAACTGGCACTCGGTCAAGAACCGCTTCCTCATGCGCCTGAAAAATGCCACTCTGGGAACCTGCCTGCGCCTGTTTATACCCATTACCTGGCGTGACCTGCTGATCGTTGGCTACTCCGCGCTGGTGGACCGCAGGCTGCTTTCCGCGCTCGCTTTTGTATGGAAGAACCGGAAGCGCACGCGGCGGAAGCGCCACCTCATCCAGGCGCGGCGCCGGGTGTCTGAAAGCGTAATACGCGCCTGGTTTTGTAATGAGCCTGCCGCCCGTCCTTTGGTGGCCGGCGCGGGGCAACAACCTCGTGCTACCTCGGTGCCCCTCTCGTGACTCCGGCTAGTTGTGAAATTGGTACGCCGGACCACGAAATCGTTGACCCTGTGCCCGGCCCATGTCTACCATCAAACGGCTAATTGTGTGTAGTGGTGTGCCGCGGGCAGGGCAAAGCGCACGCGCGACGGGGAGGGAATTTGAGCAGAGCTTGGATATTTTCATTGGCGGCAGTCGTGGCCGTGCTGGGTTTTGCCGCGTATATCTCGATTCGATCCAAGCCCGAGCCCGCCTCTGCCTTCAAAGTTGCGGTCAACTCCGGCGTCGGCCAGCCGGGAATACCGGGCCATCCACCGCAAACTGCCTCTCGGCCGGCGATGTCCAGCCGGCCCGTTGCACAAAACACCAGGTTGCCGGAGCAGGAGCCTTCCCTGGTGCGAGCCACCGTAGCAAGGCGTCCCCCGGGTGAGTTCAATTCCCGGCGCTCGTACCCTCAGTTGCGCTCTGCCGTGGAAGTCGCTCCTTCCGCTGATGCGGGCACACAAGCTGTGTCTGCCGCTCCAGGACAACCAACTGCGTCTTCCGGTCCTGGCGTTAAGGAAGCGCAAAATTCCGCCTCCGGCCCCGAGGTCGCCTTCACCAACAACCCGCCTCAACCGGGCGTCTCACCCGCTCCCGCTGCAGCCCCGGCAACAGTCGCTCCTGCTTCCGCCGTTTTAATGCCCCATGGCTCGGTCATGCTGAATGGCAAGTCAGCCGCCGATTCCACTGCTCTGTTCCCGGGTGATCGGGTGCAGGTTGCGGGTGGTTCCTATGCCAGCATTAATGGCAAAGGCTCGCTGCTGGTTCTGCAACCGGGCTCTTCCGTGGTCTACACCGGCAAGGCGCTGGACTTGCAACAAGGCGGAGTTGCGGTTTCCACCCTGGACGGTATGCCGGTGAACACCGAAGGGCTGAGCGTCACTCCCCGCACCGGCCACGGAAAATATGATGTGCTGGACGATAACGGCTCCGTCCAGATTGCCTCCCTGGAAGGCGATCTGAATATTCTGGACGGCGGGCAAGCTACCGTGCTGCCTGCAGGCCAGCAAACCACTCGTGACCGGCGCAAGAAAGCCGCCGATGACCCACCTCAAGGTCCGCCGGAAACACCGCCGGCGACCGCCTCGGGAGGATTTCCTACGGGCAAAGTGCTGCTCATTGGCGGAGCGGTGGGCGGAGGCGTGGCTGCCGCCATCCTGTTGACGCGCTCATCCTCCAAGCCCGTCAGCCCAGCCGTTCCTTAGTGCTGGGTCAGTGCTGGGTCCTCGGGCTGCAAATTACCTTCCGCTAACGTCATATCCCAGCGCCCACAGAATGCAGTTCTCCATCTCATACGGACCCATGTTCTCCGGCTTGCTGGCCGGGACTACGATGGTGCAGAAATCCTGCAGGTATGCCTGGCAAAAGCCTGTTCGGCAGCGAATGATGCCCGTAGGATCCCGGTAGGGACAATGGGCGCAGTTGGGCAACTGATTCAGAACTGCGGCAGTCACGTCGGGCGTGCTCTCAATCGTTACGTTGCTTGGGGTGATGCCCAACGCGCGGACGTCGGCGGGTAGGAGAAGCGCTCCCTGGCTGGGGGTGGCGGCATGAAGGTCAAACCCATGCGTCGCCAGCGCGTTTCCAGCCTGCCTCCACTTCTGCTCGGCTAAGGCCTGGAACTCAAGCTCCGACATCCCGGTGCGGTTAAGAAAGCGAACCTCGCTTCCGCCCCACGAGCCGCCGCCGCAGCTGGCAAAGAGCAAAACTAGCGTGCCGAAGAGCACGCGGATGCCGCGCATGGTCGCACCTCCGCTCCCCTGCGCTAACATCCAGCATTAGAATGGCCAACGCACCCCTTTGAAAGCAAGGAATTTATGGGAAGGTTGGCCGAGGGAAAGCTTCGTTTCGGGAATTACGGTTCCAAATCGGGCCTACCCTCTTGACTGCACCAACCTTCTCTTCCTTGTCTTGCGCGTATAAAAAGAAGGACCCGCTCTTTCCGTGACAAGGAGCGGGCCCGTGTTGCTCTTACCCCGGCAGTTCACGCCGCCGAAGGACGCAACTGCCCCGGCACGGCAGATTCCTGCCGCACCGGCCAGCGCCTGGCCTGAGCGATGCTGATGATGTGAAGCATCAGCAGCAGCGGTACGGCGAAGGTCGGAATCATACTCAGGGGCAATACCGTCATCGCCGTCATACCCGCGGCATGCGGGCTGATCAGCCCGGCGGTCGTGCCCAGAGTCACCGCCGTCACCAGGTCCAGAATTCCCAGCGCGTTCCACAGCAGGAACCTGTTTTTGTGTTCCGGTTGCGCCAGTCGCCAGGCCACCAGCGGCGCCGTTACCCCAATGAACATGTCGCCGAAGCCCGCAGGCCACGCAAAGATCGCGGGCAGGAGGCCATAAGCGCTTAATGCCAGGAAGGTGAACCCGCCGATTCTCCAGGTGTGGACCAGGGTCAGCAGACGCGGATTCAGGCTCGTAACGAATCTCCGAAATCCTGCCGAGGCCGCCATCCACAGCGAAAACACAACCACCGGAATTAAGGCCGCCAGCCCCACGGACACACCCAGGCGGGCGGAGTCGTTCCTGAACACATGCAAAGCCGAAGCGGAAAGAGAAAAGATAAACCAGGCTACAACCAGCCCGGTGGCAAGTCTTGCATACTTGGCGTTCGTCATATCAACTCTCCTTATTTCGAAGCTACGTTGGTTACTTGAGTGGCCAATTTGAGGAGCTCGGTCCATGGTTCGTTTCCCAGTTGCTGGCGCAGGCGAGCCTGGGCCTTTTCCCAGGCGGGAGTGGCGCGCCGCAATTGCTCGCGGCCGGCAGGGGACAGGCTGAGCCGCCGTTCCCGTTGGTCCCTGCCCGGCCTCTTCACGATCCAACTCCGCCGGCGCATGATCTCCAGCGTTCGCGTCAGGCTGGTGCTGTCCATCGCCAGCATTTGCCCTAATTCGCCCTGCGAGACCTCTCCCGCAAGCTCCAGCGCCTGCAACACGGTGAACTGCGTGGCTCGCAGGCCCAGCGGCCGCAATGGCTGCTCATAAAGGGTGGTCAGGGCCCGTGCCGCGCGCCGCAGGCTGGCGCACAGGCAAGGCAACGCCGGAATGGCTCTTTGTTCCATGGCAGCAATAGATGTATATACATCTATTGCGATTCAGAAAATATACTCAGACGGGCGATCGCCTTTCAGGGTTGAGTGGCAGGGTGCCGAGAATTGCCGAACGCGGCTAGCTAAGGGTCACTAAGGAGCGGAACTTACTCCTCCGCCACCGCTGCCGGAACGGCATTCTTGCGCGGCCGCTTGTTGGCCTGAAGAATCTTTTTGCGCAGCCGCAGCGACTTGGGCGTGACCTCCACGTACTCATCTTCTGCGATGAACTCGATTGCCTGCTCCAGGTTGAGGGTGCGGAAAGGCACCAGGCGGATGGCTTCATCGGCGGTGGAAGCGCGCATGTTGGTCAGCTTCTTCTCCCGCACGCAGTTGACGTCCAAGTCATTGTCGCGCGAGTTCTCCCCAATCACCATGCCTTCATACACATCCACGCCCGGGCCCACGAAGAGCTCGCCGCGCTCCTGCAGGTTCCATAGAGCGTAGGCGGTGGTTGTGCCGCCGCGATCGGCCACCAGCGCGCCCGTCAGGCGGTGCGGAATTTCGCCCTGCCACTCGGTGTGGCCATCGAACAGGGAATTCATCACGATGGTGCCCCGCGTGTCGGTGAGCAGTTCGCTGCGCAGCCCGATCAGCCCCCGGCTCGGCACCCGGAATTCCATGCGCACCCGCCCGTAGCCGTGGTTGTGCATCTTCTGCATCTCCGCCTTGCGCATGCCCAGTTTTTCCAGCACCACGCCCACGTATTCTTCGGGGATATCCACCGTGAGCCGCTCCACCGGCTCCATCAGCTTGCCGTCTATTTTGCGGGTCACGATTTCCGGTTTGCCCACCGCCAGCTCATAACCCTCGCGGCGCATCATTTCGAGCAGGATGGAAAGCTGCAACTCGCCTCGCCCCATCACTTTGAATGAATCCGGGCTGCCCGTCTCCTCGACTTTAATGGAAACATTGGTGAGCAGTTCCTTATCCAGGCGCTCGCGCAGGTTGCGCGAGGTCACGTACTGGCCCTCGCGCCCGGCGAAGGGGGAAGTGTTCACCGTGAACTGCATAGCGATGGTGGGCTCGTCAATCACAATATGGGGCAGAGGCGCGGGCGTTTCCGCGCTGGTAATGGTCTCGCCGATGGTGATGCCGGTCACCCCGGCCACGGCCACGATGTCGCCCAGTTCCGTCTGCTCGATGTCCACCCGCTTGAGGCCGCTGAAGGAAAACAGCTTGGTGATCTTCACCTTCTCCAGCGAGCCCTCCAGCTTGGCGATTCCCACTTCCTCGCCGGTGCGCAGGGTGCCGTTAAAGACGCGCGCGATGGCCAGGCGCCCCAGGTAATCGCTGTAATCCAGGTTGGCCACCAGGATCTGCAGCGGGCCGGTGGCGTCCCCCCCGGGCTGCGGAATGGTGGCGACTATGGACTCAAACAGCGGCTGCAGGGTTTGACCCTGCTGTTTGGGGTCCGTGGTCGCCGTGCCCAGCTTGGCGTTGGTGTAGAGCACGGGGAAGTCGAGTTGGTCCTCCTCCGCATCCAGGTCAATGAACAGATCGTAGATTTCGTTCAGAACTTCCTGGGCGCGCGCGTCCGGACGGTCAATTTTATTGATCACCACGATGGGGGGAAGCTTGGCTTCCAGCGCCTTGCCCAGCACGTAGCGCGTCTGCGGCAGCGGGCCTTCGCTGGCGTCCACCAGCAGCATCACCCCGTCCACCATCTTCAGGGCGCGTTCCACCTCGCCGCCAAAGTCGCTGTGACCGGGTGTGTCCACGATGTTGATTTTCACCTCGTGGTAGAACACGGCCGTGTTCTTAGCCAGGATCGTGATGCCGCGTTCGCGCTCCAGTTCGTTGGAGTCCATCACCCGCTCCATCACTTCCTGGTTCGCGCGGAAAACGCCGCTCTGCCGCAGCATGGCGTCCACCAGCGTGGTTTTGCCGTGGTCCACGTGGGCGATAATGGCAATATTCCGTATTCCCTTGCTCAATTCGGTTCCTGTCAAATGGGTGGTTTCTTTCAGTTTACATTGATTAGGACTTGCGCGGGATTGAGGAGAATTAGTCAGGAGTCAGCGGGGAGGGCTCTTGGCCGGCTCCTGACTCCTCCTACTCCTGGGTCAATCCCTTTCGTCATCTGTCGTTTGGGTCTTACCCGCTGCGAGAATAGCCCTCTACGGCCTCAGATTTCGTTTTGGAGGCAGCAATGCGAAGCACCCGGCACACGACCGCAGAATTCAGCCCCAAGCGCCGCTGGCCGCGGCAGAAGGTGGATGTGCCCGTTCGCCTGGTTCTGCACAGCCACAACCGCACGTTCCTGGTGGAAGGCTGCGGCAACGACTTGAGCGAAGGCGGCATGCTGGTCTTCGCCGGGCTGCAACTGCCGGTGGGCCGAGAAGTGGAAGTGGAGTTCCAGTTGCCCGAGTCGAGCGAGCCCCTGCGCGTGCCCGCCACTATCCGCGACCGCAACCGCTACTTCTACGGTCTGGAATTCACTCCCGATAACTCCGAGCAGCAATCCCAAATCGCCCGCCTGCGGCAAGCACTGCGCTGAGTTGATTTAGGTCAGGGCCCCTTCTGAGACATGCTGGGGTTGCCAATTGTCCGCTCTTAGCAGGAACGGCTCGGCGATTCGTGTCAGGGCATAGCCTGTCGAAGTTGAAGAGCCTTCAGGCAAAACGCACTGGGCTATTGATGTCCAGCCTTGGCGCCTGCCGTAGAGCGCTAAAGATTCGTATCAGGGCGTGCCTCAGGCATGCCGCACCAGATCCTCCTCAGACTCGGGCTTTAGCCCCTGTGGAGGCGGATCTAGTTCGAAGCCGGGATGCGCGGAAGAATAAGGGAAATCGGAGACACGCTCCACCAGTTGCCGGGCGACCGGATTCTCGCGGATATAATCCCCTATTCGTGCAAACTGCACCGGCGTCAATACTCTGACTTCTGAAAATCCTTTCTGCCAAACCGGGGCCCGCAAGCCCAGCTGTTTACCGGCACGATACGCGAACCCGCCCTTGATGAACTGTGCCGCTCGCTCGATGGACAATTCCGGTCCTACGGTAATCAGCAGATGGAAATGGTCGGGCATCGCCACAAACCCGTGCACGCGGAATTTGCCCTGTTTCCGGTATTCGTAGAGGACCTCAATAAACAGAGAAGCGGCGCGCTGTGTCTGCAGCAGCGGCCTCTTGCCCCAAGTGGAAGAAGTTACAAAAAAGGTTCGCGAACTGGCGGCGATGCCGCCCGGATCGGAATGGCGAGTTGGAAGAGCCATACTACAGCGGCTAAAGCCGCTCTCTAACCAGCCGATTTCGGCACGGCTGAAGCCGTACCCTGATACGAATCTTCTACGCTACAGAGTATTTTCTGCGGTGATGCCCGTCACGACAATAATGTGCGCAAACAGCGCCGACTGCACGCCGGAGACGCAAGCATTTTTCAGAGCACGAGCGGCTTCGTATCAGGGCATGACTTCAGGCATGCCGTACGGATGCCAGGACAGAAGCCGGCTTTAGCCGCTGAAAAGTTACGCACTATTACAACCGCAGGGGAATCGTATCGCAGCACGCTTTCGCTTTGCAGGCAATTCGACCTTATTACAAAAGGAGGGATTCGTATCAGGGCACGGCTTCAGCCGTGCCGTTGCGTGAGTCAAAACAAAAGCGGCCCCAAACTTCTGGGGCCGCCGTTAAGCCGTCCTGAAAGACGGGTTAGAAGGTGATCTTGGCCTGCAGTTGGATCAGGCGAGGCGCAGCCGCTGCTCCCACAAACGAGCCGTACATGCTGGCCGGTCCGCCCACCGACTGGTAGATCGTCCCCACCGTTGGATCTCCCGTGTACAGGTACATGTTGGGGAGATAGAAGTTGGGGTGGTTGAAGATGTTGTAGATGTTCGCACCCACATTCAGCTTCATCCGTTCGGTCAGGTTGAAGTTCTTGCTGGGTGAGAAGTTGGCGTCGAATAGCCCGGGCCCGCGGTACTGGTTGCGCCGCTGCGTGGGAAACGCTGAGTATCCGGCGGCGCTGCCGTCCAGGAACGCGTTGGAATCGAAGCACTGACTGGCCGGATTGCTGCAGTTCCCCTGGCCGAAGGTTGCGCCCGGCCCCAGGGGTTGGGCTGGGAAGTAGCCAAGTCCGCCGTAGTAGTTGGGGAAATTCCCGTTAGTGTTGGCATCCAGCACCGTGTAAGGCTGTCCCGACCGTGCAAAGATGGATCCGGCAAAACTCCACCCGCCCATGAAGGCATTCACGATCGAGTTGGAGAACTTGTGCGGAGGCTCCCACAAGAAGGTTCCCGTAAAGTTGTGGCGGATGTCGTAATCGGCATTGCCGTAATTGTTGGCCCGCAGGCTGGTGGGATTCAATTGTCCGAGCAGGCTGTCGGAGCCATAGACGAAGGCGCCGCCGTTGGAGACCTCGTCCAGGGCATGGCCCCAGGTGTAATTGGCTTGCACCATCAATCCATTGGCGAAGCGACGCTGGAAGCTGGCCGTGAGGTTGTTGGCGTTAGAGTTGGCGCCCGTAAACCACTGGGTTATTCCTGCGTAGCTTTTGTCTGGAGCGGCGGTGGGGAAGCCGGCGCCGCAGGGCAAATCACCATCCGGCCCGCAATATCCGGGATCCCAGGCGTTCAGCGCCCCGTTGCTGATGGGGATGTGGATGCCATGAATGCCGGTGTAATTGAGGGTAACAGACATGTTGCTGCTGAGCGCACGCTGCACCTGCAGGTTCCATTCCTGATATTGCGGCGTGTGGAAGGTGCCCGCAAAGTTCGTGAAGGAAGGTGAGCGGAACATCGCGCCCAAATCAGCTTTCAGGCTGTCGTAGGTAGCGCCATTGGCAAATCCTGCTTTCAAAGCAGCGGCAGAAGCCGCGGCAATGGCGGGACCGCCGGCGTTGGTGGGATCGGCCCACAGCGCGCCCGGCACTCTCTGATCAACCACCTTGGGTACGCTTTGGAATGCGGGTTCGATGATTCCCTGCGACAGCGCATCGTAGAAGAGTCCGAAGCCCCCGCTGATGACCGTCTTGTCATCTCCTAAAGGAGACCAGATGAAACCGATGCGCGGTGAGAGGTTCAGCTTGTCCGTCGCCCTGTAAGCCTGGTTTAGTCCGGTTTGGATGTTCTGGTTGTACGGAATATCCGGGCCGAGTGTCAGGTTCTGAAAGGGAGAGACGAACTGGCTGAAGCAGTCGCTCTGGCACACTGGGTTCGAGTTGTGCTCCAGACGCAGCGCCAGTGTCAGCTTCAGCTTGTTGTTGACCTTCCACTCATCCTGCCCATACATGCCCAGACCGTACATCGCAATCGGCACTCCCGACATGTCGGAGAACCACTGCCGGAATTGTGTGGATTCGCCGTTAGCAAAATCCAGCAGGGAACTGAAGTAAACGCGGGGATGCTTGTAGAAGAAGTTGAAGTCAGAAACATCATAGCGCCGGAAGTTGCCGCCTAGCTTCAGGGTATGGTTGCCGATGATCTTGGAAAAATCATCAATGAACTGGTATTGAGTTACGTTGCGTCCCTGGGGGAAGCTCCAGTTGCGCCCGAAGTAGCCTCCACCCTGGTTCATGGTGCTGAAAATGGTGGAAAGCCACTGCACCCCGTAGGGGAAGGTGTCGTTTGCCAGAGCCTCGTTCTGCTTGAACACTGCGGTGTACCAGGTACCCGCCATGATGAACTGGTTGGCAGCGGTGCCGCTGAGGATGTGATTCCACTGCAGCTGCCCGTCATAAGAGGGCTGCTGGCTGGTAGCGTTGAAGTTGCTGCTGATGGGATCGGTGTAGGTTGGTTGCAGGCCGTCGTCCCGGCGGAAGCGGGCAAAAACCCGGTCATTGTCGCCGAAATTATGGTCAAGCCGTCCGCTGATGATCCATTCCGTTGACAGTTGTCCCGGCGTGGCGGAGAAACCATAGGCGCAGGGCGTTCCCGCGGTAATCCCCGGCAGAACCCCGATCACTTCTGGATCGCAGGAATCGGCAATGGGGGCCGCATTTTGCGCTCCTGGCGCGTTGGGATGGGTCCAGACATCGAGCAGCTTCTGGTACATCGGCAGCGACGCCGGTTGCACCGTGGCTACGTTGCTGAGCACCGCGCTGGCAAATTGTGGCGATGGAATGTAGGCGTTCTGCACCGTAGGCAGCACGTAGCGCAGACCTTCGGTGTTGACGTAGAAGAACGTCTTGTCCTTTTGGATGGGGCCGCCGAAGTCCGCTCCCCACTGATTGTTATTGGCGAAAGGACGAGGCGTTCCCCCGTTGTTCGCAAACCAGTCGTTGGCGTTCATGATGCGCCCGTTCCACAAGTACTTGGCGCTGCCATGGAACGCGTTGGTGCCCGACTTGGTGATGTAGTTCACCTGGGCGCCCGCCTGCTGCCCATACTGGCCGGAGTAGGGGTTGGTGATCACCGTGGCTTCCTGGATTTCATTCAGCCCCAGGGTCAGGTTGGTGGCGCCGGAGTTGTTGATATTGAAGAACGGGTCCATATTGTTCTCGCCGTTGACGGTGAACAGGTTGGACGTCGCCGGCATGCCATTGGCGGTAAAGTTTCCGTAGCCCGCGGAGGTGTTCATGGTGACGCCGGGGGCGGTCTGGGCGATGTTGGTCAGGTCACCTCCGGGATTGGGCAGGGTGGAAACGTCCCGCTGATCGAAGGATGTCGAGGTGGCTGCCGATTCCACGTTGACCACTGGCAGGGTGCCCGTGACCTCAACGATTTCCGTCGTCTTGCCTACGGTCAGGGTGAAGTTGGCAGCAGTGATCTGCCCGATATTGACACTCACTTGCCGCTCCGCTCCCTGGAACCCCTCTTGCGTCACTTTCACGCTGTAGCGGCCCGGCCTCAGCAGCGAAAAGCGGTACATGCCGGTTTCCCCGGTGGCGGCGGTTTGAGCTGTGCCTGTATCCAGGCTTTTGAGGTTGACGATGGCATCCTTGATCACCGCCCCGCTGGGATCCGACACGGTACCGGAGATATCACCCGAGGTGAGCGACTGCGGCATCGCCAGCGGTGTAATCAGGATAAAAATGGAAAACAGTCCCAAAGCACATAAGAACTTTCTCATGAAAAACCTCCAGTAGTACGAGCGCGTTGCGGAGGGTGCACAGTTCCTGGGCGCACGAATTCGCAATGAAACACGCCCCGCGAATCGCCCCCATTTATAGTTCCGAATAGGGAAGCGAGCGGTGATTCAGGTCACCTCTCGTGGTGACAACCGGCAGGGCGGTCCACCGGCTAACAGGGAGAAAGCCGCATTTTCAGCGGCTAAAACGGGTGTGGTCTCCAGGAGGAAGGCGCATTAAAGACAACGGCGGATTTCCCGCCGGCGCTAAAAACTAGAGGAAACGAATCAGCGGCTCAACCAGCGCCTAGGGCAGCAACCCTTGCGGATTCTCTGCTGCCCTCAGCCCGGAAGAGTTGTGATGCTCTGCCTGCCAGGCCTCGGCGCGCCGGCGCGCTGCCCGCAACTTTTCCATGGGCACTTGCAGATGGCTCAGCACGCGCTTGCCGGCGGTGCCTGCCAGCGTCAGCCACATATAAGCCGTTGCCGTATCCCGCTGCACTCCCAGGCCGCGCAGATACATCACGCCCAAGTTGGCTTGAGCGGCAGGGAACTCCTGATCCGCGGCCAGCCGAAACCATTTGCTGGCTTCGGCGTCGCTGGCCGGCACTCCCTTGCCCTCGCGGTAGAGGTAGGCCAGGTTGTTTTGCGCTGCGGGCGTGCCGTGCTGGGCGGCGCGGCGGTACCATTTGGCCGCTTCGCTGTAGTCCGGGGAGGCCTCACAGCCCTTCTCGTAAACCGCTCCCAGATTAAACTCCGCCTGCGCCAGACCTTGTTTGGCGGCTCGGCGGAACCACTGTAGCGCCGCCTTGCAATCTTCCGGCACACCATTTCCCTCGCGGAAAAAGATGCCCAGATTGTTCTGAGCCACCGCGTAGCCGCGCTCGGCTGACTTGCGGTACCAGCGCAGGGCTTCGGCATCGTCCTTGCGGACCCCCATGCCGCGGGAATACAGCAGTCCCAGATTGAATTCGGCGGGAGGGTACTGCTGCACCGCCGCCCGCAGGAACCAGCTGCTGGCATGCTGATAATCGGTGGGCACGCCCAGGCCGCGTACGTAGAGCGAGCCCAGGTTGTTTTGCGCTTCCGCGCCGCCTCGGTGCGCCGCCTGCAGATACCAGCGTGCCGCCTCTTTGTAATCCTGAGCCACCCCGTTGCCGGTTTCGTACGCACGGCCCAATGAAAATTGCGCACCTGTATCGCCATTTGTTGCTTTTTGCAACAACTTGCCGACGTTGGGCGCTGTCACCGGATCGTGAGAGGGGAAATCTCCGGGTTGCTCAGCAAAACATAATCCGGCAGAAAGGACAAAGGAAACAGCAAGGGCGAAAAGCCTGGAGCGCAATTGCATGTGCGACTCGCGGAGCAGAAATTTTTACTGGTGATGCGGGAAGCCGATCGGCGGCTGGTGAAACCCCACGAAACTTGGGATGCAACTTAGCCCGGCTCGGAAGCCCTGTCAAGCAGGAAAGTTAAGATTTTTCGGTGTTGCATTTAGCAACTGCTGATCAGCAGGAGCGGTTCATCAGGGAGCATAACCCTTGCCAGAGCGATGAGTTATGTTGCGAAGGCGACATTTGACTCGGGCAGTGGGCTGGGCGACAATTAATCAGCGGGGCGCGGCTGCCGCGTCTCGCGATCTTCCTCTCACGTGGGCCTGTGGCGCAGCTGGGAGCGCGCTTCCATGGCATGGAGGTCCAGAACAGGCCGGCCAATGATTTCAAAGAACTTAGTTAAGGGAGATACTGCCATTTAGCGGTATTTTCGCCGCTATTTGGTACGAATTTGGTACGGTGCCGACCGCTTCCAACATTGGAAGCGGTCACCAAAAACAATGTCACGAACAAGGGCTGCTTACAGTGGCGGGGTGCAGCCCTTAAGTTTTTCTCAGGCGCGAACCTGATCCATTCCTTGCCGCTGAACGAAATATTCTCAATCTTCCAATATGTTGGTCATGAAGTAGTGTCCGCACTGGGCTTCGCCAAAGCTGTGCAACTTTGTCAAGCGCCAGGCAACTTTCAGCTGTTCGTCCTTGGACATTCCATTCCGTACAAGGATAAGCGCGTCCTGGTATCGGCGTTTCGCAGCCACTCCAATGCTCCTATAGTCGCTTTGAACAGATCCGACGAAGTACCTGTTCTTGGTGCGAACTTTCATATTGAGCCGAGGCCGGAAGAGGTGCTTAAAGACCGTGGAGTTAATCACCTCTAGGAAAGGCTATACAGCATTAGGTGCCTGACGCCTGAGCTTTGCGGGCAGCAGAGCGGGAGTTCCCAAATGTTTCGTCCAAGTGCTTCTTGGTCTTACTTTGAACCGCAATGCGCTGCAGGATGCCATTTAAGATATAACCGCTGATCGTACGGCGTTCGGCTTTAGCTGCTTGGCGGATCAGTTCGGCCTCTTCGGCACTACAACGCACCAGGAGGGCTGTGCGCTTGCCTTCCGAATGAGAGGTGGGCATGAATTAATTGTACACGCCCCTTGCAAGCGGATGTAATCATGTGATAGCACTATTTGGATGCTCCAACCATCGCGGTGTCGCAAAGTGTAAATATGTGTGCATCATTCCCGGCTTGTGACGGCTTAACAGCGGGGTTATGCTGACCCGGTTGCCCGGCGCAAAGGAAAGATTACAAACAGGCGCGACCCAATGTGCCGTCCTCACTGCTGTCCCGTCCGCAACGATTTCAGAGTTAAAACAACGCTTCAAGACCGCCAAGTCATAGCGAACGCCAAGGTAGGGGATCGTGATGTAAAAGGCCCTTGCCGCTTTTGCCTGTGAGCAGGGACATATCTTCTTCCTGCGTACGAGTGATCGTGGTGGAGGACTGGCTTATCAAGTTTGCAGCGGGAGTATAACCCTCCTCGCAGCAAAGTAGTGGAGCACACCAGCGCGGGTGGCCGCCTTAGTAGACTCCTTGTGCGGCTGTTTCTTACCCAGATGAGCCGACAAACTTTTTCTGCCACTCCCGCAGCGTGCGGCGTTTTTCTACCGCGTCGCTGGCGGTCCGATCCTCGCGCATGAATTGCTTTCTGCTTCGCCATCTGCTGCCTGAAAGCTTCATTGAGGTTGGTGCCAACAGTATCCGCGACAGCCAGCGGTTTTTAACGGTTCTTTTGTATTTGCTGCGATCCAAGTAGCTTCTAATCTATGGCAATGCCAGGTCCACTCTACAAGAGCGGAGTCTCCATGCGTTCCGTCATTCGTTTGGCGTTAGCAAAGGATTGCGGGCGCTACAAGACAACTCTCTACGGCTAAGCTCCCTTCAAGCTGCCATAGGAAGAATCCGTGTCTGCCCCATGGGAAGAAGCACGGAGAAGACTGTCCCGCTTCGTTCTGATTTCGTACTGCTCCTGAAGCGGATGCTGCCTCCAGCCTTTCGGACGATTTCGGCGGTAACCCACAACCCGATCCCCGTGCCTTTTTCTCCTTTGGTGGTGAATGGTTGATGGGACATGATCTTGCCGAGGTGTTCGGGCAAAATACCCGACCCATTGTCCGCGATAACGACCCGAACTCCCGCACGTTCGGCGTCGCTCCAGTATCGTGACTGGTAAACATGTATCGTCAGCTTTCCGTTCAGACGCAGGGCTTCAAGCGCATTGCTCACTAGATTAGAAAAGACCTGCCGCAGGTCTTCAGAGTGCGCCCTGACCACCCCGTCGCATTCGTACCGCTTCTCAATCCCAATTCGCTTGAACGCAATCTTATGACCATAAAAGCGGAAGATAGTGTCCAGCATATCGGGTATCGCTATTAGGGTCGGACTTGCAGGCTGGCGGTAATCTGCCAGGATCTGGTGGATCAGGTGCCGCATCCTCTTCAATTCCTTCTCTAGCTGCTGGACGTAAGCGCGTGCCTTCTCGGGCAGGCTGGCTTCTTTTTGGAGCAGGTATACGAGACTAGTCATGGTTTCCACGGGATTTCTAAGTTCATGGGCAGCAGACGCGACCTTCAGTCCGCTCAAGCCTTGGTTTGGCGATTTCAAAGCTGTTCCCCGTGCGCCATCACCTGCCACAGCAATCCACCCTAGTGCCACTTGTCCCGTGTGATGACAGAACTCTTTCTTGGTTTGCCTTGAACCAGCTCTGTCGGGCAAGTGAGCCGGCAAGCACCCAAATTGCTGCACAACATCTGCCAGCCTGAGGGCGTCGAACCTTACAGGTGAGCCCCTGCTCGGTGCGTGCAATGCCAGTAAAAAACAACGCGGTAATGCTTCAGAAATTGCGCCGTTACATCGATTCTCTTTGCGGGATATACAGCCGAGTCGCACGCCATTTCGGGGTTGACCGCACCTACGTCAGCCGGGTTGCTAAGGGTGAGAGGCACTCGCCGGAAATCGAGGAAAGTCTGATTCGGGAATTCAAGCGCACGGAAAACGAGACGAGATGAATTGAGGGCCATCTTTGTAAGATCATGTCCCGACCTTTCCCGACTTGCGTTCGACGAACCCGCTGCACACGGATGGCTCACGTAAGTCGGCCTCCGAATCTTTGAAATCTATCACCGACATGAGAGAAGTATTTTCATGCGAAGAAAACAGACCGAAGGTCACCCTCAAAAGGAGGACACACCATGAAAACTGCTCCTACGCCTGCTCCGCTGAAGCCAACAACAGCATCTACAGCCCAGATTCAAGAGCAAATTCGCCGCCGTGCTCACGAATTGCACGCGCAACGGGGAGGGCAGGGTGGGTATGACCTGCGGGACTGGTTACAAGCGAAATCTGAACTGACACAGAAGTGAGTGGCCGAAAGGCAAGGGAGTTTCTAGGAGATGAGAGAACCAGCGCCGAAGCCAACCATGCGCAATGGTGTACATAACATAATCCAGTGGCGGAATTATGCCTACCAACAGAACACCCGAACCGCCCGAAAAGCCTTCAGCACGGCAAAGCCTTTCCTTGAATGTCCTCATGTCCGGCTGAGGAAATCAGGCAGTGTAAAACAAATTCTACAGCCTGAAACTTATATGGAAGCGGTCCGACTTTATTAAGTCAACGCGCGCGGTGTCTGGCATTTGTGCTGGTTTCAAGGATCTACCCGCAGATGTATGCAGATACCGGAATTGCGACCGATAGCGCACGCGTGCCTGGTCTGCGCTGGCTGACGAGGCCGTGCCAACGCCTATTTGCAGCTCGTCCAATGCCGCACTTGAGCATGTCCGCCAAGAATCGATAGGCGAGACCGCGCCGGAAACGGTTGGGTTTTGGCTCTACTGTCTAAATGCTTAGTGGGCCCAGAATAGCGCATAGATCGAAAAACCGAGTCCCGCCGAGAAGGCTGTGAGAGTCAAGACGGCCTCCAGTCTCCAGTACGATTCAAAAAACGCGTTGCTGTAGTCGCGGCGCGTCTTCCACACCCCGGCAAAACCGCACAGTAAGCACCAGACGCCGATGAATAGCTCCAACGACATTTTGGACATTCTACGATGAATCAACGGGCTTGGGATTGCCAGCGGGGTAAGCGTCCGGCGGAGACCGTGTAGACACCGAAATTAAGACAAGAGATTCTCTGGTGTGGGCACACTGCGTTGGTCCACGCGGAGCTGTAATGGAGACTTCCCGTCAGCCGGCCACGGCATCATCTTCCCCAAACGAGGAATCGGCATCAGCCAAGCGACAGCGCTGGACGATCAAGCAGAAGCGGCAGATCGTCGAGCAAACTCTGCTCCCAGGAGCTTCTGTCGCGCGAGTAGCACGTTCCCATGGGGTGAACGCTAACCAGGTGTTCTATTGGCGCAAGCAGCATCTTGCTGGCCGGCTGGGCAACAGTAGTCCCGCGATTAAGCTGTTGCCGGTGACCGTGGACCCGTCTCCGAGTGCAGCGGCGGTCGCCGAACGAGCTTTGCCGGGCGCGATTCATATCAAGCTGAATCAGGCGCAGATTCGCATCGAGGGCAACGCCGATCCCATCCTGGTGCGGATGGTGCTGGATGCACTACGCGGATGATTCCCACGGGCACACGTATCTGGATCGTGGCCGGCGTGACCGACCTGCGGCGCGGTTTTGTGGGTCTCAGCGCGCAGGTGCAGACGGCGCTTGAGGAGAACCCATTTTCCGGCCAGGTATTCGTTTTTCGCGGCCGTCGTGGCGACCTGATCAAACTGCTTTGGTTCGACGGAGACGGGCTCTGCCTGTTTGCCAAGCGGCTGGAACGCGGAAGATTCGTGTGGCCACAGGCGACGGGTGGCACGGTCTCGCTGACACGGGCGCAGTTGTCGATGCTGCTCGAGGGGATCGACTGGCGGCATCCGCAGCGCAGCTGGCAACCGCAAGCCATGGTGTAGAGGGAGATTCGTTTTGCACATTTTTTTGTGCGTAGCAGGGATCGGCGGATGCGAGTTCGTGCCATACTCCGCGCATGTTGGCGCCCACCCTACCCGATCTCAACCGACTCGACCGAGAAGCCCTGCTGAAGCTGCTCCTGGCCGAGCACGACGAGCGCCTGGCCATTCACCAGCGCCTGCTGGCGCGGGAAACCGAGGTCGAGCACCTCAAGCTGCTGCTCGCGAAGTTACGGCGCATGCAGTTTGGCCGCCGCTCAGAGAAGATCGCACGGCAGATCGAGCAGCTGGAACTTCGGCTGGAAGATCTCGAGTCGAAACGGGCGGAGGCAGCCAAACCAGCTGAGACTCAGCCTGCACCCAATGCCGAGGAGCCTAACCTTGTTATAGGGGCAAAGCCGGCGCGGCGTCCGCTGCCTGCCCACCTGCCCCGGAAGACCAATCGGTATGAACCTGCCGAGAGTGTCTGTCCGGGTTGCGGGGGCACGCTGCGGCTGCTCGGGGAAGATGTTTCCGAGATGCTGGAGTATGTGCCGGCTCAGTTCCAGGTGATCCGCCAGGTGCGTCCCAAGCTGTGCTGCACGAGCTGCGAGCGCATCGTGCAGGCACCGGCGCCGTCGCGCCCCATCGAGCGCGGCCTGGCTGGACCGGGGCTGCTGGCGCATGTTCTTGTCTCGAAGTACGCTGACCACCTCCCGCTCTACCGCCAGTCGGAGATCTACGCTCGACAGGGCGTGGAACTGGAACGCTCGACGCTGGCCGACTGGGTGGGCGGAGCAAGTCACCTGCTCGCACCCCTGGTCGAAGCGCTGCGGCACTATGTCTTCGATGGTGGCAAGCTGCACGCCGACGACACGCCGGTGCCGGTACTGGCTCCGGGCATGGGCAAGACCAAGACCGGTCGGTTGTGGACCTACGTTCGTGACGATCGCCCAGCAGGTGACACGGCGGCTCCTGCGGTCTGGTTTGCTTACTCGCCCGATCGCAAGGGCGAACATCCGCAGCAGCATCTGCGAGACTTCCGCGGCACCTTGCAAGCGGATGCTTACGCAGGCTTCAATCAACTTTATGAGGATGGTCGCATCCGGGAAGCGGCCTGCTGGGCGCACGTGCGGCGCAAGTTCTATGACCTCACCCTGGCCCAGCACTCCCCGATTGCCGCTGAGGCCCTTGAGCGCATCGCCGGCTTGTACGCCATCGAGAGCGAGATCCGCGGCCACCCGCCCGAGGAGCGGATGCAGGTCCGGCAGGCGCGTGCCCGCCCGCTGCTGGAATCGTTGCGCGCTTGGCTGGAGTCGTCGTTAGAAAAGCTATCGCGAAAGTCAGACACCACCGCCGCCGTCCGCTACACGCTGGGGCTGTGGGATGCCCTGGTGCGCTACTGCAACGATGGCCATCTGGAGATCGACAACAACAGCGCCGAGAGAGCATTGCGTGCCGTCGCCGTAGGCCGAAAGAACTACCTGTTCGCTGGCTCCGATGCCGGGGGAGAGCGAGCCGCGACCGTTTACAGCCTGATCGGCAGCGCCAAGCTCAACGACCTCGATCCCGAAGCTTACTTGCGGGAGGTGCTAACGCGCATTGCTGATCATCCCATCAACCGCATCGAGGAGCTGCTGCCCTGGAACATCTCCTATAACGGCTAAGTGTCCACTTAACTTTTTAGTGGACACTTAGGTGTCAAGACGGTCTCGCCCGAACGCTTACCCAGCGGGCGAGACTCTTTACATGTCTACCAGCGCGTCGGTGCTCCGGGTTCTGGAACAGGGCAAATCGCTGACGGCTGTTTGGGTGGACTTCACCGTGGCACGACATCTTCGCAAGCACCGTGCAAGCCCTTGGGCAGATAGGAATCAGGGACGCTGCTGCTGATTGGCCGATGAAACCAGCATGGTTTCGTGATGTGCCGAAACAGAGTGCTCATTGACCGCGGTCGCGGCTTGCGTTCGGAGGTTGCCGTCCTTGCTCTGGAAGTCAAGAGTGGTGACGCGATATTCGCACTGTTCGCACTTGAACGCGATACCGCCTTCGATCCGTTTGATTGTGTAACGTCTCGCAATTTTCATTGATTTACCTTGAGATCCAGGCTGCCGAGCATCATGCGAACACTTCCTTACGTAACTTTTGCAGTCTTCAATGTGCATTTTGAAGCTCCAGAGTGACAAAAACCACGTAACCGAAGTCCAATGCAACCAGAACCGGCAGAGGTGTAACGTCCCAAACCCTCTCCTTTTCGGCGCTTGAGGCGCCAGCACAGCCGTCATCAACTTGCCAATTCTTAACCCTGCGAGTAGCATCAAGCCAGTGCATCTAGACCGAATCGGTCGTAAGCAGCTCTTGCCTAATCAGCCAGTAACCTGCCGTTAGTACCTCCGAATCTCTCTCCAGCACAAATCGATTGAAAGGAACACCAGCAACATCATGGAACAAGGAACAGTAAAGTGGTTTAACGACGCCAAAGGCTATGGCTTTATCAGCCGCCAGTCGGGCGAGGACGTTTTCGTGCATTTTTCGGCGATCCAAGCGGGTGGGTTTAAGAGTCTGCAAGAAGGCCAGTCAGTGGAATTCGAAGTCACCAAAGGCCCCAAAGGGTGGCAAGCGGAAAACGTTCGCCCACTTTAGTGACAGCTTGCGAAAGGCGGCCGAACTGCGCCGCCTTTCCTTTGCCTCATGAAAAAGGTCAAGCCAGTGACTAACATCTTTGTCGGCAACCTGGAGTCTTCCGTAACCGAAGGGCAGCTCAGGACGATTTTCGGTACTTATGGGGCGGTTGAGACGGTCACGATTGTCAAAGACAGAGACACCGGCCAAGGGCGCGGTTTCGCTTTCGTGGAGATGGCAAATGCCGAGGAGGCTGAGAAGGCTGTTCAATCTGTGAACGGCCTGTTCCTGAACCAGCGCCCATTGAGAGTCAATGAGGCGCGCCCCAAACCTGAGGACAGCCGCAAGAATCACGCCGGCCGGGGCCGGGACCATCGACGGCATCGTTTTTAGCCGTGGGCGGGCGAGCGGCGAGATCTTCGAATTTTCGCCTGTTTCGCTTCAACCGATGCCAGGAAGTTAGCAACTCTCTGCCTACATTGAGGTTGCGTTTCGAGCGGCTCCTATTCCGCAATGCAGTTTCGTTCCATCGGTCATATTGTCGAATTATGCAGCAACATGGTTCACAGCGCGTATACTGAAACTACCGCTTGACCACGAAGACACATCGCGGCCCTTCTCCCTGCGCCTTCGCGATTGAGAGGCTTGGCCTCGCGTAAGGCACTCAGGCGCCCAACGAGTCTGATGTTTCATGACATGACGCAGCAGTGCGTCGCAGGAATAGGGTGTGCCCATGCATCCTGCTCCAAGCCTGGTAAGAGGAGGCTATGGCGATGTTCACTAAAGTTACGAAAGTTGTCGCGGCAGTGGCATTACTGCTTGGACTTTTCTCGCACTCAGCTGCCGATTATCGCTGGTTGATTTTCACCGTGGTCTGGATGGCAGCGCTGGTGGTTCTGGCCCAGGCGTTCTATCGCAGCAATTACTTCTGGGCTGCCCTATTTCTCCTAATCGCTTGCTTGTTCAACCCTATTCGGCCGATCGCGCTTCCGGCCAGCATGGGCCTTCTGTCGGAGATGGCGGCCGCAATCCTGTTCATGATAGCGTTGGCCGTTTTGAGATCGAAGCCACGGCTGTCCATTGCCTCGATAACTGCTCCCGGAGCAGGAAGCGAGTCCTTATGAATCAACCCTTAGCTCCTCCCGCCCGCAACAAACGCATTCTTCTGGTCGTCAGCGACGATGTCCGACGCGACTTGCGGGCTCGGGTGCTGCGGAAGTTGGGAGCAGACGTGGAGTGCGCTGCGGACATCAGCGAAGCACGCTCGCTGTGGCGAGCGGACTCCTACAATCTTG
This sequence comes from Terriglobales bacterium, assembly GCA_035278025.1. Classification (GTDB taxonomy): domain Bacteria; phylum Acidobacteriota; class Terriglobia; order Terriglobales; family Acidobacteriaceae; genus JAICWP01. The sequence continues at coordinate 74,403 of DATEJK010000107.1, forward strand.
TTCTTCTCGACGTCAACCGTGATGCGCGCAACGCGGAAGAATTTTGCGCCGATATCAAAGCCGCCAAACCGCCGCAGGCGCTCGCTTTCCTGGTAGGCAAGCCTGACTACATCGCCGCTTTCCCCCGTGTAGATGGGGTTTCCGAGGCTGGCGACAGCAACGGCCAGGGCGCTTGGGGCCATGTGGTGGCCTCATTGTTCGCTAGTGCTTGCCAAGGCCTTTCACGTCGGTGGGGCTTTCAAGAAGCTGCATGGCGGATTGCGGCCGCGCGTTCTATGAAAGATCCTACTCGCAACCAGCCCCGCGGTTACGCCAAAGTGCCGGCCCGCGCTCACGCAAAACCGTCGGTTCCGTCCTGGGCCGAGGCCATCGCTCAGCATTCGATTGTCGCTTCTAGTACTGCGCCCGTCGTATCGGTGCCATCCCTAGTGGGCAGTGAGACCGTAGTACCAGCAGAACCTGATCTACATCTGGAGACAATAGAATGAAGAACCTTTTTTGTCGGCAACTTGCCCCACAGTGCGACAGAAGAGGAGCTACGTGCGTTGTTTGGTTCGCACGCCAACGCAGAGAAAGTCAGTTTGGTAACCGACCGCGAAACTGGCCGTTCGCACGGCCTCGCGTTCGTGGAAATGAGCGATGCCGGCGAGGCCGACAAGGCGATAGCCGTTCTGGACGGCACCCAACTGGGCGGGCGAGCGTTGAAAGTGAACAAGGCTCGTCCCAAATTGGAGCGCAGCTTTGGAAGCCGGGGCGGCTGCTCGCATGGTTCCGGACGCGATGATTCCCGCGGCCACGCTCGTCAGCCGCGCGAATCTCGCTGGTAACTCGGTGCTATACCTACAACGTCTATAGGCTGCTGGCTGACGCGGCGTGTTTTTTGGGGAGGAGTGTTTGCCGGGTCGAGGCCGCTCAACTTTTAACAAGCGTCGGAAAAAGATCTCGCGGCAAGAAAAGCGGCGGGAGAAAGCTGCCCGGAAGCAGCAACGTAGGCTGGAAAAGCAGGCGGCATCCCTGGAAGTACTGCAGATTCAAGAACTCCAGACTCGCCCGACGCCGAGTTATCCCGCTCACCGAGCGAATTCGAATCTCATCTCGACCTTTCCCAGAGAAAGCAGTAGCACACGAAAAACATCGGACACGGTTTGTCGGCTGCGCGATGAGGGGCAACCTGACGCGCAAGCCCGCTGTGGATAACGTGATCTCCAGGGTTTCCACGTTATCACTGTTCGGGTAAGCCCCATTCACTCAGGCGCCAAGCGCGCAATAATTTCTCAGGCACAAACTTTTGACGCCAATTCTTCTCCACCCACTCGCGGAGCTGTAGTGAACTCGCGTACTGCTCGGGATTGAGCTTCAATCGCTTGACAACTTGTTCAAATTCGGATGGAACTGGGGGAAAGGAGTCCTCCCCTTGATGTCCCTGCGTCCAGCCAGGGTTACCTCGGTGTTTCCGCATAGCGCAATTAGACCATGAAATGATGGATCGTACTCATGGTGAATTGTGCCTCGGTGCACTGTACCCGTTCACCTCGGCGGTGTCGGTGCAGGCTATGCCCTTGTGATGTTCGTGGCTCGTGTTGAAGCATTTGCATTGTGGTTGTGTGGCCGCGATACTCAACTCTCCCCGGGCCTCTCCGTCAGCTTCGCCACAAGATAGTCCACGAGCTGTTCGACACTCATTCCGGCCTGTAGCAGCGTAATGAGGTCATGCACGCCTCGCCTTGCCACTTCGCCCGCCCTTAATCATGTTCTCGGGCCGTCGCCTTGAACACCTGTTCATATTCCATGCAGCTATTCTACGTGCTGCGGCGGAACAGGTTTTTCACAGTCCACGCCGTGTTTGGTCTTTAATGTTGAGGCTTCGATATAACCCTCATGCCGCCTGTGCCTCTTGCATTCTCGGGTCAGCAATGACGAAATGAGTGTCAATGAACCGGTCGTAGTTGGCACTGTGCTGCCGCCGTTCACTGCGGTCGGCGTAAACCCAATACACCTTGTCATCCTCGATGCGAGTAATAGTTTTGCGAATACCAGCTCCATCCTTCACGACAATCCCTGCCTGCAGATAATCGAACATCGAGTGCCTCCTAAATTTAGTGGCGAAATATGGCTTGACCCAACCTGCTTGCCTCAACACGAGCGACTTTTCAAAAGGCTTAAGCCGCAGGCAAAAACAAATTGAATACAGTGCCGTGTCGGCCCGGCAGGGTGCTACTCCTGACCCGCAGTAGCCCTTCGTGGTTTTGAACGGTCGTTTTTACTTGTGACAATCCCATACCATGACCACCGGATTTGGTAGTGAATCGCCGCTGAAAAAGCTGCGCCATCATGCTGTTTGATATCCCGCAGCCGTTGTCTGCCACAGTGACCCGCACGCCACGCCTCTGCTGGCCGCGCCACTCCCGCCCCGCGCACACCTTGGTATGAATCGTTCCACCTTCGGGCATGGCCTCCACCGCATTCAGCAAAAGATTGGAAAAAGCTTGGCGCAGCTGCCCAGCGTAGACGCGGATGTTGTCGGGGCACGAGGAGCGGGTCTTGACCACAACGCCCGACGACTGAAGCCGCTCTTTAAAGAAATCGAGCACCGAAGCCAGCAATTCTCCTACGTTAGTTCTTTCTGGCATGGCAAGAACTTCATGCTTACCGAGCGATTCGCGTGCGATTTGCGAAACTCGGCGGACTTCCTCTTCAGCCAAGGCCAGGTGCTGTCGTCCCTTCTCGGTGAGCGGTTCAGATTCGAGAAGGTAGAGCAGCTCTAGGAGAGAATCGAGCGGGTTGTTGATCTCGTGGGCAGCCGAAGCCGAGAGACCATCCCTGTTCGGTGGTCTCGCTCTCGATTCCAGCCGTTCGTCTGCTCTGGCACTCTCGGACATCGTAAACACCTGGACGGCTTTAGCTTGCTGTTTGATGCCAGACATCTGGACGAGGCAGCCCCGGTAAGGTGCTCACAACGCTCGAATTTGAGAGGTACTTGGGAAAATCACCCTAACAAGGGTAGCTGAACATTGCGCCAGCTGCTCCCGCAGTATGTCTGGTAATGATACGTAGCACTGTGGGAGATGATGCCGTGGCCGGCTGGCCGGACGTGTCCGTCACGCCACGCCTTGCCATCCCATCTGCCCAGGCATTCTGGGACATTAAAGAAGCCCGTCCCACCGAACAGTTGTAGGTTTTGGAGTGCCGATCCATTAGCGAGAATCCACTATTCGGCAAGATTCGACCGTTTTCAGGCGGCGGGCTTTGAGGGCTTCGCTACCATCGAAGCCGGGTGCTCACGAGTCGAAGGAGTAACTATCGAGAGTGAGAAATCAATGACGTATTTGACTATGCTGCAGCAAAAAAGGCAGGGTGTCTCCCGGACTTCCAAACTGGCTTCTTCTGCCACATTCAACGGAAATGATCGCAGGCATTCCGTGCAGGTTACTACGATATAGGGAATGCCATTGGAGTCTTTCCCATTTCGCGGGATCCACACCGGAGCGGGTTCCGCCCGATGGGCACTTGCCTGTGCCGCGGAGGTTCGAATCAGCCCTGCCACAGTACTTAATAGTGTTTCAGGATGATCCTGTCCTTTGGCATAAAAGGCATCGGCAAGCACCCCGGTGGGTATCGATCTGCTGGCGTAAGCTCCGCTGCAGGCAATTACCGATATCTGGGGAAAACGACGTCGAACCACGGAGAGCAACTCAAATCCCGACATCTTAGATGTAACAGGGCCTCGAAGCCGTCCTTTGCGCTCGCCACATCGTACCCAGCTGACGTTAGCAATATTGCGAGGGTGTCTCGGATGCCCGCTTCGTTATCCACCAGCAAAATCTGATGTCTGCAAAGGCCTGGCATGGCTCTCCTGGTTGTAAGCTGAGGGAAACTGTACGGTGAGTAAAATGATGCCATCCAAAGATTTTCAAGGCTGTTCAAAATTGAACAGATTCGTCCGTCGAGGAGTCTTGTCGGCAGGATAAATCGCAGTCGAAAGGGATGACAACGCTCAATCGTGCAGAACAACATCAAGCAGCGAATTATGGACTTGTAGCCCTCCGTTGTACTTGATGAAACCCAGCTTCCTGAATTTGTTCATGAAGAAATTCACTCGGGAGCGGGTAGTGCCCACCATTTCCGCCAGCGTCTCCTGGCTGATCTTGGGAACTACGGTCTCGGGCTTTGCTTCTTTGCCGAAGCGGGCGAGCAACAGAAGAATCCGCGCCAGCCTTTTCTCGCTCGAGTTGAAAAGCTGATCCACCAGGTCTTCTTCGTAGCGGATGTTCCGCGCCAGCAAATAGGCTACGAACAGATCGGAAAAAGCATGTTCCCGGTGCAGCGCTCGCGTGATGGCCTTCTTGTCGATCCTTAAGAGAGCGCAATCGGTCATCGCTGTTGCCGAACCCATGCGGAGGGGCTGGCCGGCGAGTGAGCCTTCTCCGAAAAAATCGCCAGAATTCAATATGCCGATGGTCGCTTCTTTGCCAGTCTTAGAGACGACGGAGAGCTTCGCCTTGCCTTGCTGAATAAAAAATACCGCGTCCGCCGGATCGCCTTGAGCAAAGATCGTTTGTTTCTTGCGAAAAGCCAGAATCCTCCTGCCCTCACCGATGGTAGCGAGAAATTTGTCGGGGTCGAAGTGACGCCTTTTGTTATTCTTGGCCGCCATACCCGCCTCTCTACTCACAATTTTAATACAAGAGAGCTGCTCGTTTGCCCTTATATCGCGGGGCGGCTGAGGCCCCTCGCACGTTTTTCCCCGGAACTGAGCAATTTTGCACAGTATTGCAAAGGCAGGTGAGCGAAGCTGTTAATGGCTCAAAGGAGCAGTTTCCCGCCTCCTCATTCGACGGCCTACCTACCCTTCTTGAGAAGGCCCTCGTCGGGCCGCAGCATCGCGAAAGCAGGCGAACAATGCGTGTATTTTGTGAGAAATTGGGCGTGCTCGGTCCGATCTACCGTCTGGTCGGCGAGGGTTTCAACGACCGTGAAATCGCGGGCAGATTACGCCTTAGTGAACCGGTGGTCACGAACTGCATTGCCTGGATGTTGCACTCCTTCAAAATCACAGATCGGGCGAAGCTGGTCGCAGACGCTTTCAGCGCGGCACGGCCGTCGACATCGGAAGCGCATTTGAGGGCGAGTTAGTAGAAGTGGAGGCACCCGGAGGTGTTCCGTGAGCGTTGAAAGTGTGTTGGTGGCCCTGATTCTCTCATCCGTGTTGGCCAGTGTCTTTTTCGGATTGACCCGCGCGCTTGATGCCCTGAACGGCGGCGGATCCGCCGGACCCAACTCCCCTGTGGCATCGGTGCGAGCAGACTCTCCACGCCACCAGGACTGATTGCACTCTGCTTTGAACGCATGGCTCAAGTTAGCAAAATGATGAATCCGCTCTCCAATCGTGTCATGCAGCTCGAGGCTCTGGCACAAAAGCAGTCCGGCGAAAAAGAAATCAATTGGGTGACCGGCCTTTTTATGGGCCTGTTTCATGTCGGGGCGCTGGCGGCGTTGTTTTTCTTCACGTGGAAAGCTCTGCTTGTCGCAGTTCTCCTCTGGTGGATCTCGGGCAGCTTGGGCATTGGTATGGGTTATCACCGGCTGCTTACCCATCGCGGGTACAAGACCCCTAAATGGGTCGAGTACTGCCTGACTATCTGCGCCACGCTGGCCTTGGAAGGCGGGCCCATTTTCTGGGTAGCCACCCATCGCATTCATCACAAGTTATCCGATCACGATGGAGATCCACACTCTCCGCGAGACGGTAAGTGGTGGTCGCACATGGGATGGATCCTCACGGGCAAGTCCATGCATCATGACACCGCGACCCTCGCCCGCTACGTCCCCGACCTCGCCAAAGACAAGTTTCACGTGTGGATCACGAAGTACCACTATGCCCCGATGATCATGCTGGGCCTGGTGCTGCTGGCAGCCGGCGGACCTCCCTTGCTGCTGTGGGGCATTTTCCTCCGCACCGTGATTGGCCTGCACGCCACGTGGCTGGTTAACTCGGCCACCCATCTGTGGGGCTCACGTCGTTTTGCCACGCGCGACACATCCACTAACAATTGGGTGGTTGCCCTGCTCACCTTCGGCGAGGGCTGGCACAACAACCATCACGCCTACCCCACTGCTCGCCACGGTCTCAAGTGGTATGAAGTGGACGTGAATTGGTACGGCATTCAGGCGCTCAAGCTGCTCGGTCTCGCGAAACAGATCCAGCACGCCAGTCTGGCGAAGTTGCCGCGTAAAGAAGTACCGACTCTCCATGGCAAGCTGATCGAAACCTAGTTTGGGAATCGACTGCCTAGGGCCGTCGATGAAGGCATGGCAAGAGGGGAGGATATCAGGATGGGCGAAGGGTGGCGGCTGTGGCTGGGTCTGACCTTGGAGGTTTTGGGGATTGTTGTTGCTGTTTTCAGCATCGGCACCGGCATAATGCTGGTGGGCTTGGCATTGGGAGTGTTAACCGTAATCGTTGGCCTGATCCAAGTTTCGTTCTGGTCCAGGGTTCGCCGCGTGTGGCTGTGACAGACGGAGACTTTCCTTGCCGACGGTTTTCAGAATGTGATCGCCCGCAGTACAAGGATTAGGATGTGCCGCGCTGCTGTTGTTCTAGGCGCTTTCTTTCAAGGGCCTGCCTGAGTGCCCGCCCTTTTACCCGCATTTTGATCCTCGCTCTGCGTTTTCGATTCTCCCTTGCTTTATCGCCATTGAGCAACGACATGTCGTCTCCTGTGATAACCGGTGACTCCTCACCCTGGACGCGGAAATTGGTCGCGCAGGGCACCACGCCTTTCATCACTCACGAACTCTGATTTCCAGGTTAACTTCCAGCTAGTATCTTTCTGGCCAAGCGAAGAACCCTGCTCCGTATGTTCAGTCCAGGTCTCCACCCGATCAGACGGGACTTCCCTCTTTGGCTCCTCACCCTCCCCAACGTAGCAGCGGTTGCCGCTCACCCAGCCACGTGGCGTTAGATGATGCTCCTGCTCATAGCCCGCCATCATACCTCCTAACGGCGCCAGTGAACGACCAAATCGGGATAGAGCCGCCGGCCTGAGGGCGGCTCTGTCTCCGATGTGCCGACTAGGCAAAAAAAAGTACGGCTTCGCGGGTTTTCACGGGCTGCCAACCCTCCGAACACGCTTTAATGGCGAGGTTCCCGACGGATGGTTCTGCTCGTCGGGCCTTTTCGTCTGCTTTTTTTAGAATGTGCCAGAGCCAGCCGAGCGGCAATGATGGAATATGCCGCGGGATTAAAAGCAAGGCCAATGTGCGTGCCCGAAACGGAGAAGTCACTTTCGGGGTGGTCTGTCCTGCAATAACGCCAATCAACTACTCCGTCTGCCTCAGTGTAAATCGCGGTTTCCAAGACCGAGGCTGGCATAGCAGTGCTAAGAGACTCCAAGAAATCACAAGTGCAGTGACCGGTGTAGCACCCGGGAAGCACGGCAGCGCCGTGCTTCTTTAGGATCCGATGGCGAACCATGTCGGCCGCGCGCAAGATGCTGCGGTGGGCGACCGTGCCGCGAAAGGGCGCACCCAGTGTGATGACGGAAGCGATATCCGTCGGCCGCTGCGCCGCGATGGCCCGCGCGATAATGCCCCCTAGGCTGTGACCTATGAGATGGACTTTCTGGCCAGATTTGGCAAGCGCTTTCTTAATGGTTTCATTCAGTTGCCATCTGATGAGCAGGTTCGGACATTCTGTGTTGAAACCAATACCCGAAAAGAAGGGTTTGTATCCAATTCGCGCCAACCATCCGTGTAATGGAGTCAAGTAAAAATCCGGACATAGAAAAGCTGGGATCACAACCACGGCGGAGCCATCGCCATGCGATACTCCGAGACCGTAATATAAGGGCGTGGCATGCAGGAGGAGGAGCTCGGCCGCGAACAGTACCTCGCCCAAAATGGGAACGTCAGCTTCCTCGTAATCTTTGGTACGGATAGCGGAAGTCGAAGCCCTCGGTGCGGCATTGATTCTTTTCATTAACGGCCACCCCCAATGTACGTGAAACTGTAAAACCGCACAAATGGACCTGCATGAGCCTACAAGAGACTCATTTTCCCGAGCGTTTGACAGGGTGTTAGGCTCCTATGGGGATTTAACACACGGCTCGGAGCCATGGTGCAGACTGCAAAGCCGGTACAGCTGAACCCGCGAACCCTTGCGGCATTTGATGCTTACATTCACAACATTGAAGCGGAGATGGAAAAGACGCTGCACGGCACTGAGCCATTCCTCTGGTCTGAGTTGACGCCAGAGCGATCTCAGCAGGTCAATCGAGGACAAGTGGTAGCACAGTTCTGGTCTGGGCGAGGACCGGTCAAGGTGCCGTATGGCTTAATCCACGACTGGATTGCTGCCGCGCTCATTCCTGAGTCGACCATCAATGAAGTGTTGGCAGTGATCCAGGATTACGATAACCATAAGAACATATACAAACCCGACGTAATCAACTCGAGGCTTATCAGCCGCGAGGGTAATGATTTCCAGATTCATTTACGACTTCTAAAGAAAAAGATTATCACCGTCGTCCTCGACACCGACCACCAGGTGCACTATAGTTCCTTCGGTCGAACGCGCTGGATCTGCCGGTCTTATACCACCAGAACTGCAGAAGTGGAAAACGCCGGAACCCGAGATGAGCGAGTCTTGCAGCCTGATACAGGATATGGGTTTCTCTGGCGTCTGTGCTCGTATTGGCGATTCGAGGAGCATGGTGCCGGTGTAGTCGTCGAGTGCCGAGCCGTATCGCTCACGCGTGACGTGCCATTTGGGCTGGGGTGGGTCATCGAACCCATCATCCAAAAGCTACCCAAGGAATCGCTTATCAAAACCTTAGAAGCAACACGTCAGGCGGTGCATCGTGGGGCAAAATAGTTGGCTGCCCCTAGTCTGCACTAATGCTGCAGATTCCGGCGAGCTCCCACAGCAGATTCGTTAAGCTACCCCTTCCTATGCGAGTTGTTAGTGGAGCGTTGTGGCGACCGGTTCAACAATTCTATTAGCAATGCCAGCGGGTGTTTGTGCCCTTGAAGCAAACAGAATGGTATTTGCTCATTCGCGGACACTCAAGCACGTGCCCGCCTGACGAGACGAGACCCGGACAACAACGAGCGACTACTCTTTGGCTTTCTCGCTGCTTCCACTCTCAAGCTGTGTCCGCCAAGAATGGAGTGGTTCACGGATAAGATTGCATCTCGCGCGTTTCTAGGGTTTGCCATATGAACAAACGCAAAGCCGTAGGAATTGCCGCTAAGTGGATCCTTCACTAGGGCAACACTCTGGACTTCACCGTAGAGCTCAAACAGGGCACAAATGTCATCCTCTGTGGTCCGGAAAGTTAAGTTACCGACAAAAATATTAGTCATGCGTATCTCCCTCTCCCTTGAGGGCCCGTCATGCTATAGCCCATGCGGTAGCAGCGCTAACTCGCTTCCGCTCCGCAATGTCGGGCAACACTGCACCTTCCTGGATGTGCCGCGAATGGGCTGAGAGGTGGACATAAGGAATTCCGCAAAACCGTCGCGCAGACAATTCGGTCACCTCAAGGCAATTGAACTGCGCAGGACGCGCTTTCGCCAACACTCGCCTGACCGCTTTGCTGACGATTTTGTCCGTGCAATGGCCCCAGACCATTACCTGCATTTTCGCTGCCAGAAAGAAGAAGCTCCAGCCTGCATTCCGAACTTTGCGATCAAAGCTATCCCCGCCCAAACTGGTAATCCGTTTCCAGCCAGGCGAACAGGACTCAGTCTCCACTCCCAGCGACCGGGGAATGAGGGTGCCCGTCCGCATAAAAAGAGCTCCAACCCCTAGGGCGTTCGACATTGCGTCGTCCTCCTCATTCCGTGTAATCTCGGCGGTCTTGCCGGAGGGAAATAAACCCACGAAACGCCGCCGTCATGTACGCCTCCGCCGACCGTCGGTCCTCTTCTGTGGGTGGATGGATTTGGACTAACCCATCGCGGTGCAGGGTGAGGTCCTTGGAGAAGATGGCTTGGTGCTGAATGATCGATTCCAACATCTGAGCCAAATCTTTCGAGTAGAAATCATTGCTGAAACTCACATGATTGGCAGCAGCCGATGGAGTCCACTCACACACAAGATACTGGTGGCCTCTGATTATTGATGACCAGACCTTCAGAAATTCCAGTGACCCGCCAGGCCCAAGCCGGTACTCAACATGGACCAGGTTTGTTTTCGTTCCCGGCTGCAAGTCTTTCCAGCTGAGGACGACAGCACACTCCAGGATCTGGTCCAGCATAATGTTAGTGCTTGTGGCTACTTGTACTGGAGAAGAGGTCATGGTACTCCTTGGAAAAGACGCACATGGAGCGGCCGGGTGAACTAACTCAGGTTCTCGGCACCTTAAGATCGAGAACCTCGAGTGGAATCATTTAAGTCTTATGCATTTTTCTGATCCCTATAAACATGCTTGCCGCGATGGCCACAGCAATCGCAATCATCCACGTGATTTCCGCGCCCATAAATGCCTCCGATAAACCCCTATCCCTAACGTTCGGCCCGCGTCTTGAAGCACTACTACTACAGCCACAGTGTGTCATTTTGCGGCCAGCAAATCTGTGCATATGTGAACACTTCTCGCTTGCTCGGCCAGGATGCCCCGCTGTGCGCTCGCTAAGATCCCGAACGCATGCACCTTTTCAGCGGACGCCTTGCCACCGATAACTTCATCAGGACAGGCAGTGGAAATGTAATGGGTGGTCTCAAATCTTGCCGCTCGGCCCTGTGCAGTTCGTGGTTGACAACGCAGCGGAATCAGCATAAGGTCATAAATGAGTGAGTACCTCCTTTCACCTTTCAGGTCTTCTGAACTAAGTCAGTCCATCTGAAGTTGTTCCTCTTAGCCGACCACAACCCTAAGGAGGTTGCCCATGTTTGTTCGCAATATCTCCATGCATTTGAAACCGAACACACTTAGCGAATTTACCCGGACCCTGGAGAGCGAAATCATTCCATTGCTGCGAAAGCAAAAGGGATTCCGTGACGAAATTACCGCTGTCGTTTCCGGTGAGCGGGAAGTTGTAGCAATCAGTTTCTGGGATGAAAAAGAGAACGCGGAAGCCTACACTACCTCGACGTACCCACAAGTACTGACTTCACTAGGCAAGGTGCTCGAGGGAACTCCTCACGTCAGGACGTGTGAGGTGATCAGCTCCACCCTTCACAAGATTGCAGCTCGCGCCGCAGCGTAATGTTGCTGTATCGATGGGGCGGTCCATGGCCGCCCCTGCGTTTTGATCGGAGCCAGCAACCCACGCGAGAAGTACATATGACGACGAAGTGCGATTGTGGTCACGAAAAGAGGGACCATAGACCGCCTGCCCTAGGAAATCAGGTGCGGGGGAATCAGGTGTACGGTGCATGCAAGATTTGCCTATGCAATCGATACACCAAGCCCAGCGTTCCCGGGGTGAGCGTAGGACCCAGATGAATGCATTGTCATGGGTTAGAACGCCGGTGATCAACTGGATTCTGGAGAGGATCGACCATAAGGGTTGCCCCCAGGGTTTGCATGTAATGGCCGAGGAGTTGGAGTGGATGGAAGTTGCTTCCGTAAACTATGACCGTCTCAAGCGTGCAGCCGACGTTGAGCTGCGAAGAACCAATCCACGAATTAAGCGTGTAGCCGAAGGCATCTACTGGTTCGCGGAACGAAAGGTTCCCATCGGCTGGTCACTCTACCGCGACCAACGAATGCTTCCATGCTTTTACCGCGAATACCCTCCCGCGATCGCATGGGAGGACATCGATAAGCCTGGAAATATCTTGCCTCGTCCGCAAAGGAATACTTTCTGACAATTGTACAGTTGGCTGCCGTGTACGCTAAGACTTGCCAGATGGCATGAGGCGCCAGGCATCCGATCAAAACGGATGCTGGCTTCTTTGGGCCATCGGGGAAGCACGGGAATGAAACAAGTGAATGAAGGGAAGATTTCATGGCGCAATCCAAATGTCCGGACTGTAAGGGCAAGTTAGTTCCTTTGCTGGCCCCTCTGGTGTTTGTTGTCGGAACGAACGTCACATCTCACGTGACTGACCTTCCGCATTGGCGCTGCAAGGCCTGTAGCCATGTGTTCGCAGCAGAGCAACTCAAGAACTGAGGATCGTTGGCAGACTGCCACGATGCTGGACCAACACAGTAGCACCTCCGAACTCTAATTGCTGAACATCAGCTACCTTTCGGCTGTTCCTTGGAATCGTCACGGCGGTGCTTCTCTTTAACATGTCGGGCGAAATCCGCAGCTACTTTGTCATGACCAGTCCGCCCGTATAACCCCTTGCTATCAAAGCTTTCACGGCAGATTGGACAGTGGCCTCGAAGGGTGTACCCGCCCACAACGTCATCGTGAACAAGCTCAATTGGCATACGTACCAGCTTGCCACAATATAGCTTTTAAACGCGAGTCTCTCGAATCGGCTATTACTGCTCGCTTTCTGGACGTCAAGGTCTTCCCGCAGTCGTTCACGACCAAAGGCGGGAAAGGCAGGGTCTATCGTTGACCGCCCAGACCATTCATGAGCACGGGGGCACACTCCGGTTCAGGAGCAGTATTACCCAAGGCCGTTGCGGGACGGCATTCTCTGTGTTTCTTCTCTCGGGAGACCATCGGAAGGTAGAGGGCTTCTCAGCGGTAGCTCACATTCGTTTTCTACGGGGAGTCTTGGCTGACCAAGAACATCGTGCTTCAATAAGGCTCCATCTTCAGCAGGCGCATCCTATTGGTAACCAGCAATGATCGCTGATTGGCGATTAGGGCAGGAGGAATGGATGCCGAACATGACTCGAAGTAATTGCTCAAGCGAAAGGGCTGTGATTGCACTGGCCCAGAAAGGCGATGGCAAGGCCTTTGAGCAATTGTATACGGCCCACAAACGCCGAGTTTACAGTCTGTGTGTCAGAATGACGCGGGGAAATAGCGGTTTGGCTGAAGAGTTGATGCAAGAAGCTTTTCTTCAGGTTCATCGCAAGATACAGACCTTCCGGGGTGAGTCTGCCTTCTCGACTTGGTTACACCGCCTTGTTTTTAACATTGTAATGATGCGCTTGCGGCGAGCGGTTGTTCAGGAAGTTTCCTTTGAAGAACTGCAGCCACAACAGGAGGATGGTGCTCCAAAAAAGGAGTTCGGCGGCGACGATTCGCGCTTGGAGAGTACGGCAGACCGCATCAGGCTCCAAGGAGCTATTGATGGATTACCTGATGGCTATCAGATGATTTTTGTTCTCCATGAAGTCTATGGATATGAACACAACGAAATTGCTGAGATACTCGGTTGTTCAATCGGTAACTCCAAATCTCAACTACACAAGGCTCGCAAGAGCGTTTTGAAGCGGCTTCACAAAGCGAACAGCTTAGACACCCCTGTATCTATGATCCAATGAGTGGACCGCATCCGAGGCGTTCTTAAGGAATTCGGCATCACCATCCACGATTAGAATGCGCCGCCGAAACTGGCTATCGTATCCACATCTTTATAATAGCGAAGTCTGGGTTGCCGGCACGCGTCCAAGGTTGCTCATGGCCCTCTGCTCATGGCCTGTAGCGCGACGGCATTGAAGGCCGTTGAATACGGTGGGGCACCTAACGATTTGGTGGGTTCCGTAGACCGCCTGTCGAACGCCCCTCGATGCTGCTGAATAGAATGACCTCTTCCCAGGCACGGAAGCGCACCCTTGTATCCTGTTCCAGGCTGAAGCGGACATTTCGTGCTTCGCTTTCTCTGTCTGCCTCAGTCAGCTCACCCTTCGGCTTTGCCCATTTCACTCGCTAGGCCGCTGCGACTTTGCGTCGGCCCACGGCCGACATCAGCTCTCCACCAGCGGGCGCAAAGAACCATCCACCGCTTGCGCCGTGCACGGAGCGGTGAGAATGGCTGAAATCGAGCTCTTCTTGGTCGCGCCTCGATTCTGCCATTCCGAATCGCGAAAGAATATTTTGTGGCAAGCGGTCGATTTTTCCGGGGATGTGCCCTTTAGTAGTAGTGAGGAGGAGCTCTCACCGGAGCTTTCCCGCCCGATGCCTCAGGTCGGGAGCGATGTAGCGCAGGTAACCGCACCGGAATGATCGATGTGAAGCATCGAAGTCACCCTTTCACTTGATTTGAACAGGAGCAGGCTCGTTGTTTCGGTGCCCCTGTCGCCGATCCTGCTCTCGTTTCCGTGCTTCGACCAAGGCTTCGAAGCCACAAAAAGAGAACGACAACAAGCCCCACGAGGTGACACTAATGTCCGAGGTCGGACTGGCGGTCATCGGCGCCGTAGACAAGACCGGCGGGGTGCCCACTCTGCGGGCCACGATACCGCCAGCGGAAGCGCACGCTGCGGCGTAGCCGCAGTCGAGAAACACGGTGAATCTCCGCTGCGATTCACGGTTAAGGGCGTCGCGCAGCGACGCCTTTAACCATTCCGTTACCACGGCTTCGCGGGGAGGGGTGATCGGGGAGGTCAGTGGGGATGAGTGATCCGTCCCCATTCGGGAGGAGTGAGCAACTTGCTGTCGGTCGAAGAACTCACGGAAAAAATTCTTTACTGGCTCTCGTCGGATCAGCGGGTATGGGCGCTGGCTGAGAAGCTGCTCCACCGGTTCGAGGAAACCGTGGGCGACTTGCCAGCCAGCGAAAAGCACCACCACTCTGAACCGGGAGGCCTATACCGGCATTCCCTGGAGGTGGCGCTCAAGGCCTTGGAGGAGTTCGAGGGCGACATCATTATGGAGCCTCGGTCGGACGGCAGCATTGACAGTTTCCGCAGTTCGCGCAATCGCCCGCGCTGGCAGTACGCCACATTCATCGGTGCTCTCTGTCACGACCTCGGCAAGGTTTTTGACATCGAGGTGCGGGGCAAAGGCGAGACATGGTCTCCGATTCATGACCGCTACTGCGAGTTCGGTCGCCGCATCAGGACGCCGGTAGCGAGCTGGGACCCGGACCGCGAGCACGGCGAGCATGCCCAGCGTTCGGGGCGGCTCCTCCACCACGTCCTTTCGCCGGAGGACGTCGGCTATCTAGGCAGACCGCGAGTCGAGCACCTGTATCGCTGCCTCGCGGAGGGCCATAGCAAGGGTATGGCAAGCCTGCTCTCGCAGTTGGTCAAACAAGCCGACCAGGCCAGCGTTGAGCAGGCTCAGCCCGCCATCGCCGCCCGGCCGGACAGCAAGATCGGCCTGCTGATCCAGACATTCCAGGAGTTAATCAGGGATGGCCAGATGTGGATCAATATCCCCGGAGCGCAGGTGTGGGTCGATGGCGGCAAGACTGCGGTGGTCGTGCCGGTCGCTATAAGCATGGCACGGGATCGCCTGAAGGAGCGAGATATCGCCCTGCCGCCCAATACGAACCTCTACAACATGCTTCGCAGCGCTGGCCTGGTGGAATCGGATGAGCGAGGGCTGAACGTTCAGAGTATTCAGGTTCAGGGCAAGCATGGGCCTGTCTCGCTCAGCGCTCTGATCTTTCCCACGGAGAAGGTCGTACCCAATGAAATTTTGCCCACATTGCCTGCCATCCACTTCGAAATCGAGACTGAGCCTAAAGCCGAGGCCGTTGCTGTCGCCCAGGAGTAAAGGCTCAAGGGAGAACTGACATGAATATCCTTATTGCCAATCAATACGGAAGGGTCCAGGGGGAGGTAGGTGGCACTGGCCTGACATTAGCCGTGGGGGCCGAGACACCCCGCCGGGAATCGGTCCAACTTCAAACTCGCATTGACTCGATCGAGCAACTGCTCCATCTGCTGGCCATCATGCGAGCGGTCGAGCGCCGCATCGAGCAGTTCCAATTGCGTGATGCCAAGGCGACTCAGCCAACTGAGCCGGACGGTGCTTTTGACGAGAGTATCTGCCCTGAAGGAGAGCTATTCACTTCGAATGGCAACTCGAAAAACAAGATTTACGGCCGGTTCGCCCAGTTCCTCGTGTACGAGCAAGTCGATCAGGGCCGCCTACGCGTGTTCTTCGCCGTTCGCGACGAAGCAAAGCGTGTAGCCCGCTTCGATCTGCATCCCGGTGAGGTGCAGGCATTTCATGCCTTGGCAAAGCGCGCTCTGTTTGCCTGCGATCAGGTTGATGTGCTGCTTCGGGATGATCTCTCACTCAGCATTGGCCTGAACGTCTCCGGGCACGGTGTACGCTTCGAAGCGCACACTCCCCTTTGGCACTCACAGTTCGTCATTAGCAAGGCGAATGACCTGGCCACGCTGGCGGTGTTCACCCGTCGTGTCATCGACCAGGAGAAAGCTGTACCGATCCGCTTTGGGGACGACGCGAATCACTTCAGTCTGCGAAAGCGCAACGACGGCCAAGTCATTGCTGAATTCCAGAGTGAGGGCTCGATCGAGAAGATCACGCTCTCGACCCTGCAGCTTCTGGAGCTGGAAATCCTGGCGCAGTACGCGCTTCATCGCGCCTTCGAGCCGGTGAGCATGCGACCGCGAAATCCTGTGCCGCCGCCCGAGCCAGAAGCGGCGGCCCAAATTGCCTGAGTCACATTCCAAGTTTTAGTCCCACAAACCCTTCTTGATTCCATAAACCCTGCCACCAACCCACAATGCGATCCGCGCGGCGAGCCGCGACGGTATCCCAATCCACAAAGGAGCTTCACATATGAGCCTAATTGAGACGCATCAACTCAAATCGGCACTCGACAGGCTTTGCCTGGTGGTGCCGAAGAAAGGAACCCTGCCGGTGCTGGAAAACCTGCGATGGCGCATTGTTAAAGGTCATCTAGAGTTGACGGCCACCGACTTGGATAACAGCCTGCATATTTCACTGCCCTTTGCCGCACCAGCCACGACCAAATCGGCGGATGTGCTGGTCTCGGCGAAGGAGCTCTACCAAGCCGTGAAAACAGAATCTGCCCCCAACCTGGACGTCCGAATTCACGACGGCAAGTTTGAGGTGCGGGCCAACCACCGCACCCTGGTGCTGCCCGCGAGTGAACCGAAGAGCTTTCCTGCGTGCCCTGATGGAGAGCTTAATGCCCGAGGTCAAATCCTCGCTTCGGCACTGGCTGCAGCCCTCGCAAAGACGCTCTTCTGCGTCTCTGCGGAAGCAACACGGTACAAAACCGATGTGGTCAAGCTTGAAATGCATGATTCGGCTTTTCGGGTCGTGGGCACCGACGGTCACCGGATGTCAGTGGCCGAGGGAGCGGCGAAGACCGGAAATGATGCCGGCGCGTTCTCGACGCTTCTTCTGCGATCCACAGCCTCTATCCTCA
>DATEJK010000108.1:0-2802 GCA_035278025.1 Terriglobales bacterium
ATGCGGCGAATCTGCCAGGAGGTATTGCCCAGCAGCATGATGTCGCCCTTGTTGCTCTCCACCGCGAAGTCCTCATCCACGGTGCCCACTACCGTGCCCTCGGGTTCCGCTACCACCGTGTAAAGCGCGTTCTCCGGGATGGCGCCGCCGCTGGTGATGGCGGCTAATCGTGCGCCGCGCCGCGCCCGCAGCCGGCCGTTCACGCGATCGCGGAACAGGTAAGCGCCGTAACGCCCGCGCCGGGCGGCTATGCCTTCCGACAACATGGTCAGGATTTCGTCGAACTGTTCGCGCGGAAGCTCGCGGTAGGGATGGGCGCGGCGCAGGAGAGCGAAAAGATCATCCTCCTGCCATTCCTCCGCCGAGCAAGCTGCCACGATCTGCTGCGCCAGAATGTCCAGCGGCGCCTGCGGAATGATGAGCCGGTCCAGGTCGCCTTGGCGGATGGCGCGCGCCAGCGCGGCGCATTCCATCAGCTCATCACGGGTCGTAGCGAAGATGCGGCCCTTGGGCACGGCCCCGCGCCAGTGGCCGGCGCGGCCAATCCGCTGCAAGGTCACCGCGATGGAGCGCGGCGAGCTGATGTGGCAAACCAGATCCACAAAACCAATATCAATGCCCAGCTCCAGCGAAGCGGTGGCTACCAGCACGCGCACTTCGCCGCTCTTCAATTTTTTCTCCGCGGCGAGGCGCAGCTTGCGCGCCAGGCTGCCGTGGTGCGCGGCCACCGCGTCTTCCCCCAGCCGCTCCGCCAGTTGATGCGCCACGCGCTCCGCCAGCCGCCGCGTGTTCACAAACACCAGGGTGGAGCGGTGCTGCCGCACCAGCTCGCTGATGCGCTCATAAATCTCATCCCACATCTCGTTGGAAGCCACCGGGCCCAGCGGGCTGGCCGGCACCTCCACCGCGAGATCGAGCTGGCGTTTGTGGCCGATATTGACGATGGCGGGCGCGGTCCGGCCGGCGCCGGTGAGAAATTCCGCCACCTCCTCGATGGGTTTTTGCGTGGCCGAGAGCCCGATGCGCACCGGCGGGCAATTGCTCAGCGCTTCCAACCGCTCCAAGGAGAGCGCCAGGTGCGCGCCGCGCTTGTCGTCGGCCACGGCATGGATTTCGTCCACGATCACGGTTTGCACGTCGCGCAGGATGGCGCGGCTTCTCTCCGCCGTGAGCAGAATGTAGAACGATTCCGGCGTGGTCACCAGAATATGCGGCGGGCGCTTGAGCATGGCCCGGCGCTCGTGCATCAGAGTGTCGCCGGTGCGCACCGCGGTGCGAATCTCCGGCATGAGCAGCCCGCGCTCACCGGCCCGCTGCAGGATTTCGCCCAGCGGGATTTCCAGGTTCTTCTGGATGTCGTTGCCCAGCGCCTTAAGGGGGGAAATGTAGAGGACTTCGGTGCGATCTTGCAGGTCGCCCGCCAGCGCCTTTCGCACCAGGCGGTCAATGCAGGCCAGAAAGGCGGCGAAGGTCTTGCCCGAGCCCGTGGGCGCGGAAATCAGCGTGGTGTGACCGGCCAGAATGTGCGGCCAGCCTTGCTCCTGGGGCTCGGTGGGCGTGGCAAAGCGCTCCACGAACCAGTCGCGCACCAGCGGGTGCGCCCATTCCAGGCTGGCGGGGGAGACAGCAGGCATCCCGCTATTGTAGCACACTGCTTTCGCTAATTGTTCGCCGCCGGAGGCAGCCGTTAGCAATTAGCACTTGGCATTTAGCCCATTAGCATTTTTGCTGGCGCCTGCATGAAGCTCTGCTGGCCAAATGCTAAGTGCTAAATGCTAAGTGCTTGTTGCTAAAATCTCCCCATGCCCCTGCTCCAGCTCAAGGACATCGTCCGCTGCCCGCAGTGCGGCGGCAGCGAGGTCATCTACTCCTGCGAGCCCAAGTGCTGCTTCAACCATGTTTGCGCCGATTGCCGCAGCACCTTCGAGCTGAACACTCAGAAAACCGGCCGCTTTGACCAGGAAACCGCGATCAGCGCCGAAGAGCCGCAGTCAGGCGAGCCCACCACCGGCTGTGCCAGTTGCGAGAGCCTGAAGATTGCGGTGCTAAACAGCAGAGGCGACGAAACGCTGCTGCTGTGCGCTAATTGCCGGGCGGTTTCGAAACTGGTGGTGGAGGAGTTTGTGCCCGGGTTCAGCAGTTAGCAACCAGCAGTGGAGCTTAGCCCTTGCGCAGTGGCGGTCCTGCGTCCCCGCTGTTTCGCAGGTTCATTGTGAAAAGCAGAGAAACCGAATTGTAAAGTGTGTGAAGTCCTGTTCTCGCCATTCGTTCCTTACGGGCGGCTGTTGCCCGGTTCCCCAATTGGCCGATGCGGGTCTGACCACACCGTACAATCTTGCACATCCTTCAGAACTCCCGCGCCGGGTGATTCCTCTCCGACGGCGCGAACACCCGCAAACCGGGCGGTCATGTGGATGTATGTACGGTCGAGCTTTTCTTCGTCACGCAGCATCTGTTTGCTTGGAATCACAAGGACGGCATTCGAGACCAACAGATTCTTGGCATCTTCTTCGTGCAGATACAAGAACACGTTCAGTCCGTGCTTTGGTTGTCGGTAAAATCGCAGGAAACCTTGAACCATGACCGCCTTGCCATCAAATGTTTGAGGAGAAGCCAACAACTGGACGAGGCTGATGGTTGTACGCCGAGTTTGTGAAGTCGCAGGGATGCAGCCAAACAGCACGCAGACCAAGCAAGCCGCGACCAACCACCGCATGCGCATGCGGAACGCTCCTTGATGCCCTAACCCCGGCTACAATAACTCCCGCCGCGACCAGAAGTTGCGACAGTTATCGCTGTACA
>DATEJK010000109.1:0-13798 GCA_035278025.1 Terriglobales bacterium
CTGCCCGGCGCCAGCCTGTGGAAGGATGCGCGCGCGTTCCGCGTGGTGGATGCCTGCGCGGCGGATTCGCCGCTGAAATCATCGCTTTCGCCCGTTTGCCGGCAGTTCCTGGATGGCAGCCAGCGGGCGCAGGTGCAGTGGCGGGAAGAAGCCGAGTTCGATAAGTTTGAAGCCAGGTTCTGAACAGCAGCAATTAGCAGTTAGCATTTAGTCCATGAATAGTGATTGAATCATCGGTATCTTGCGGATTTCATGCTGAGCGAGCCCGGAGCCGCGCCAGTGGTGACGGCGAGTCGAAGCACCTTGCGTTTGCGCGTTTTGAGACACAGGGTGGTCCTTCGATTCGCGCTCACGTCGCGTAGCTCGGTTCGCGCTCGCTCAGGATGACATTCAGAAACAACAGTTAGCACTTAGCCCCTGAACGGTACGGTTGTACCAGCAACACTGGTGGCTGGCTAAATGCAAAGTGCTAAATGCCAAGTGCTTGCTTTACGAGTCGCTCACGCCTACTCCGCAGATGGCCACCGGATCCACTCGCGACGAATTCTCCCGCGCCGAACAGGCGGCGCAGTTTGTGCTGGCGCGAACCAGGCTGCGCCCCAAAATCGCGGTCGTGCTGGGTTCCGGCCTGGGCGCCTTCGCCGACGACCTGGCTGAAGCCACACGCGTTCCCTACCAGGAGATCCCATCCTTCCCGCGCTCCACGGCGGTGGGCCACGCGGGCGTGCTGGCCATCGGCGTTTGCGCCGGCGTGCCGGTGGCGGCCATGCAGGGTCGCGTCCACATGTATGAAGGGTATTCCGCCCAGGAAGTCGCGTTCCCCATGCGCGTGCTGGGGCGCATGGGAGTGAAGGCCGCCATTCTCACCAACGCCGCCGGCGGCATCAACCTGGAATACAAGCAGGGCTGCCTGGTGCTGCTCAACGACCATATCAACCTGCAGGGCCGCAACCCGCTGGTGGGCCGAAACGACGAGCGCTTTGGGCCGCGCTTTCCCGACATGACCCGCGCGCACCACCAGCCCTATCGACAGGCCGCGATCGAGGAAGCGCGAGGCCTGGGCATTACATGCTTTGAGGGTGTGTACGCGGCGCTGCTGGGACCGAACTACGAAACTCCGGCGGAGATCCGCTTCTTGCACACCATTGGCGCCGACGTGGTGGGCATGAGCACCGTGGCCGAAGTGATTGCGGCCCGGCAAATGGGAATCAAGGTGCTGGCCATCTCCTGCGTCACCAACATGGCCGCCGGCATTCTCGACAAGCCCATCAATC
Source organism: Terriglobales bacterium (assembly GCA_035278025.1). Lineage (GTDB taxonomy): Bacteria > Acidobacteriota > Terriglobia > Terriglobales > Acidobacteriaceae > JAICWP01. The sequence goes on from DATEJK010000109.1 coordinate 1,275, forward strand.
ACGAAGAGGTGCTGGAAACCGGCGAACGCGTAAAGGGCCAGTTCATCGCCCTGCTGCGGGCGGTGATTCCGCGGATTGCGGCGGATGTGGGGTAAAGAGCAACTAGCGCCTGGCCCTTCACGCTTCTATTCGAATCGGCATTCAGGTTCAGGGACCAAAGGCCAAGTGCCAAATGCTAATTGCTTGCTTCCCGCCGGCTGAATCCTGAGTGGCTGATGGCTGGGTGCTTCCCCATTTATAATCAAACACTGCGACTTGAAGTGCAGGAGGACACCCTCATGGCTGGAGTTATTCCGGAAAAATACACCGACCTGTTCAAGAAAAAGGCTTTCGCCAGCCTGGCCACGCTGAAACCCGACGGCAGCCCCCAGGTCACCCCGGTGTGGGTTGATTACGACGGCAGCAACGTCATCGTTAACACCGCCGAAGGCCGGGTCAAAGACCGTAACCTGAAGCGGGACGGGCGTGTGGCCATTGCCATCATGGACCCGGACAATCCATATCGTTACCTTGGGATCGAAGGCAAGGTGGCGGAGGTCACCAAGAACGGCGCCGATGCTCACATTGATAAGATGGCCAAGAAGTATCTGGGCATGGACAAGTATCCCAACCGCAAGCCGGGCGAAGTGCGGGTCATTTTCAAGATTGAACCGGAACGCGCGCACACCATGGGATAGGAGTCGTGTACGCTTTTTCTTAATACTGCGGTAGAGGCTGGAATTAATTTCTCTACCGGGATGCCATATGTCATCAGCCAAACCCTCCCCCAATTCGGTTCGAATTATTCGGGCCAGCGCCGGCGACGTGGAGCGCATCGCGCCGCTCTTCGACTCCTACCGCCAGTTCTATAAGCAAAAACCCGATCTGCCGGGAGCGCGCGCCTTCATCGGCGATCGCCTGCAGCACGAAGAGTCGGTGATTTTTCTGGCGCTGGCGGACGATAAGCCGGTTGGATTCGTGCAACTTTATCCCTGCTTCTCCTCGACCGCGATGAAGCGCATGTGGATTCTGAACGACCTGTTCGTGACGCCGGGCGCGCGGCGGCAGGGTGCGGCCAAGGCACTGATGGAGCGGGGGCGGCAATGGGCGCTGGAAACCAGGGCTGATGGCTTGTGGCTGGAAACCGCGGTGGACAACCATCCCGGGCAGCGCTTGTATGAGAGCCTGGGATGGAAGCGCGACAACGACTATTACCGGTACCTGATGCCGTTGTGATTCGCATCCTGCAATCACCCAATTGACAACCACCACCTGCAATCTGGCGCTGCTGGGATTCGGAAATGTAGGACGGGCATTTGTCTCCCTTCTCGAACGCAAACGCCACGACCTGAGCGAACATTACGGCATCCAATGCCGGGTGACGGGCGTGGCCACGCGCCACCTGGGATGGATCGCGGCTCGCGACGGACTGGATGCGGCCACCCTGCTGCGCGGGGAAACGCTGCCCGTGGCGGGCGGGCCCACAAATGTTCGCGACTGGCTCCGTGCTGCTGGTGCTGACGTGCTGTTTGAAATCACCTCCCTCAACCGCGAAACCGGCCAGCCCGCCATTGATCATCTGCGGGCGGCGCTGGAAATGGGCGCGCACGCCATCACCGCCAACAAAGGTCCGGTGGTGCACGGCTATGGCGAACTGAGCGCGCTGGCGCGAAAGGCCGGGCGCAGATTCTTATTCGAATCCACCGTTATGGATGGTGTTCCCATCTTCTGCCTGTTTCGCGACACCCTGCCCGCGGTGGAGGTGCGCGGCTTCCGTGCCATCCTGAACTCCACCACCAACCTCGTGCTGCAGCAGATGGAAGAAGGCAGCACTCTGAACCGCGCCATCGGCAAGGCGCAGGAACTGGGCGTGGCGGAAACCGATCCCAGCGACGATCTGCAAGGTTGGGATGCCGCCGTCAAAGTAGCAGCCCTGGTCACGGTGCTCATGGGCCCGCCGCTGAAGCCGCAGCAGGTCGAGCGCGAGGGAATTGAGGATCTGCATCCCCTGGCGGTACAGGCCGCGCGGCGCGCCGGCCGGCCTTATAAACTGATATGCGAAGCGCGGATCGCGAATGATGGCGTGCGGGCCAGCGTGCGGCCGCGGCAAGTGCCGCTCAGCGATCCCCTGGCCTGGGTGAACGGAACCTCGTCGGCGATTTACTTCGAAACCGACATCTTCCCTGGTCTGGCAATAACGGAACAGAACCCGGGAGTGACGGAAACTGCTTATGGTCTGGTGGCGGATCTGGTAAGGGCGGTCGGTACAAACAAGAAGCTCAGTAATAACAAATAATGTCACACCTGTCATGTTGAGCGAGCCGGAGCCGCACCAGCGGCGATGGCGAGTCGAAACACTTTGCGTTTCGATAGATAAACACAGGGTCCTTCGACTCGCACTCGCCTCGTAAACTCGGCTCGTGCTCGCTCAGGATGACATTCGTTTCACTAGCGGAAATCATATGGAAACACAAATCTGTAATCGCAAATCAGCAGCGCTCGATATCACCTGGGTGCGGGAGCAGTTCCCCAGCCTGAAACTCAAGGTGAACGGCCGACCGGCTGCATTTCTCGACGGACCCGGCGGCACCCAGGTGCCGCAGCGGGTGATGGATGCGGTCACGAATTATTTTCTGCAGTCGAACGCCAACGTTGGTGGCGCTTATCTGACCAGCGAGCGCAATGACGCCATGCTGGCGGAGGCGCATCGCGCCATGGCCGACCTGCTGGGCTGCGAGGCAGACGAGGTTTCCTTCGGCCAGAACATGACTACGCTCACCCTTCTGCTCAGCCGGGCCATCGGCCGCGAACTGGGCCCGGGTGATGAAATCCTGCTCACCTGGCTCGACCACGACGGCAATGTATCCCCCTGGCTGGCGCTGGAAGAAAAGGGAGTAATCATCCGGCGTGCCGAGGTCAACCCGGCGGACTGCACGCTGCGTATGGATGATCTGGCCGCCAAGATCACACCCAAAACGCGAGTTGTGGCCGCGGGTTACGCTTCGAACGCGGTGGGCACCATCAATCCCGTGAAGGAAATTGTCCACCTGGCGCATGCCGCCGGGGCGCTGGCCATCATTGACGCGGTGCATTATGCGCCGCACGGCTCCATTGACGTGCGCGATCTGGATTGCGACTTTCTGCTGTGCTCGCCCTACAAGTTTTTCGCTCCCCATTCCGGTGTCGTGTACGGTAAGCGCGCGGTCTCCAGCCGGTTGCGGCCGTATAAAGTCCGGGCGCAGTATGACCGCTTGCCGGAACAATGGGAAACGGGCACTCTGTCACACGAAAATATCGCCGGAGTTCTGGCGGCAGTCGAATATCTGGCGGATTTGGGCAGGCATTGCGAAGCGGCAGGGGCAAACCGGCGCGCAGCCCTGTTAGCGGCCTACGCAGCGGTCCGCAATTACGAGCGTGGGCTCATGCAGCCGCTTATTTCCGGGCTGCTGCGCATCCCCGGCTTGAAGGTGTATGGCATCGCCGATCCTGCCCGTTTTGGCGAACGCACGCCTACGGTAGCAGTGCGCGTTGACGGCCACACTCCCATAGACCTTGCCCGCAAACTGGGAGAACGCGGCATCTTCACCTGGGATGGACATTACTTCGCGCTTGACCTGGCCCGCCGCCTCGACGTGGAAGCGACGGGCGGCTGGTTACGCATCGGGCTGGTGCATTACAACACCGCCGAAGAGGTGGCGAGGGTGGTGGAGGAGTTGAAAAGAATCAGTGCGGGAAAGTGAACGCCTTGAGTTCCGGGCCGATGCGCCAGGAGGGCTCCTAACTGGAGAATCGCTTCACCAGGTCACTGACGAGCGATAGAAGGGCCTCGACTGGTTCGCCCTTGTGGATGAAGGCGTCCACATGTCGAACCGTATCGGGGTTCATGCCGGAATGGAGAACAACTGGCACCGTGGACTTGATGGCTTTGAACTGTGCGGCAAGCTCTGCGCCGCTGCTCCCGCGTAACATGTGGTCTGCGATTACTAAACTGACGGGCGCCTCGCGCAGCATCTCCAGGGATTCCTCCGCGGTGGAAGCCCTGAGAACGGCAAAACCGCTTCTAACCAGAATCTCGTTGAGAAGGAGTAATCCGGGCTCGTTGTCATCCACGCAGAGGATGAGGGCCCTTCCAATTTGCACGGGGGCCAGCTTGGTGCTTCCCATCTTTGGGAAAACCCGCGTTTCCGGCCGGAGGGACTGGTTACGTGGTGCGCGCGTCAGAAGTGGCTTCGCGCTGCCTGAACAAGTGTCACCAATGGTGCCGTGACCCCGCCCTTTCTGTCAAGCCAGGTTTGCAGCCTGGAACAACTCCGGCCGCCTCGCGAGCGCATAGATCTGTCATTCTCAGGAATAGGTTCTTCTACCAGTGTTTGTCGAAAGAATTTCAGGAAAGCCAGCTCAGGCCAGCCAAGCCCCTGCGGAGCATAACTCTCCTCAGGGGCCAGAGCCCGCGCTTCGTTTACAAGTTCCTGGTGCAGCCTTTGCAGAACCCTTCCACCAGCTCAGGTTCTGCTCCTGGCACCAGCTACTTCTTGAGGGTGCGGATGAACTTCACCAATTCCTGAATCTGATCGCCCGTCAGCTTGCCCTCATAACCCGGCATTTTGCCTTTGCCTTTGGTGACGATCGTGGTCAGGTCGGCGTCCGACTGCTTCTGCACGTCGGCTGAGCCCAGGTCCTTGATGCCGAGACGCTTGCCCATAGCGGTGTCGCCCTTTCCATCCGCCCCATGGCACATGGCGCACTTGGTCTTGTACAGGTCGGCGCCGGAATCGGCGGCAAAAACCGAGGTGGAGAACATCAGGGCAACAGCCAAAACGATGAATGAGGCAGTGGTTTTCATTCTCTGTTATCTCCTTTGACGGTGGGGCGCAACAGTTCCCAAAAAGGGAGAGGCATTTGGCCTGCCAATCAGCCGCCAAACTATGTATTTACAGGAGAATAAGATAGCTCGCCCGCCCCCGCAGATGCCAGGAGGGAAGCGGGGGAAAATACCCGCCGCAGCGTGTTATCCCGCAATGGAACGATCCTTGTGCTCCCATTTGAAGCTGGCGCCGCCGGTCCAAACTCCTGAAAAGACGCGGCGCAAACCCTTGAACCCAACCGCCCTCTGTTTGGCAGTGGGAATGCCCTCAACACGAGTGACTGGGGGGCTGCCTTGGAACCCAACCTGATGGTAATCGGGCTTAACCACCGCACGGCGCCGGTGGCGGTGCGCGAGCGTTTTTACATCAGCGAGACTCGCCGCTGCCAGGCGCTGGTGGAACTGAGCAATGCCGAAGGCGTTGATGAGGTGGTGGTGCTGGCTACCTGCAACCGCACCGAATTCATCTTGTGGTCGAGCGAGCCTAGCGTGGCCGCCAATTCCATCCTCTCCTACCTGGCGCGTGAGTACGGGCTGAAGCTGTGCGAATGGCAGCATTTTTACCGTCTTTTGGATGAAGCGGCTCTGGTGCACATTTTCCGCGTGGCCTCCAGCCTGGATTCCATGATTATCGGCGAGCCCCAGATCATCAGCCAGGTCAAGGCGGCCTGGAGCCAGGCACAGCAGGTGGGCACCACCGGGCGCTTCCTGGATGCGGTGCTGCAGAAGGCGCTGACAGTTTCCAAGCGGGTGCGCAACGAAACCGCCATCGGCGCTTCGGCGGTATCCGTGCCTTACGCGGCGGTAGAGTTGGCCAAGCAGATTTTCGGTTCGCTGGAAGACCGTATTGTTCTGCTGCTGGGCGCGGGCAAGATGAGTGAACTCTCCGCCCGCTATCTGGTGAACAACGGCGCCCGGCAGGTGCGGGTAATCAATCGCACCTTCGAACATGCCGCGGAAATCGCCGAGAAGCTGGGCGGCGAACCGGTGGCTTTTGAAGACCGCTGGCCCCACCTGGTGGAGGCGGACATCGTGATCAGTTCCACCGGCTGCCCGCACATCATCCTCACCAAGGATGAAGCGGAACGCATTGTGCATGAGCGCGGCGGCAGGCCGCTGTGTCTGATAGATATCGCCGTGCCCCGCGATATTGACCCCGCGGTGCGGCACGTTTCCGGAGTCTTTTTGTATGACGTGGACGACCTGGAGCAGGTGGTAAAGCACAACAGCGGGGAACGGCAGGCAGCCGCGGGAGAGGGACAAAAAATCGTGGCGCTCGAAGCCCACGAGTTCCGCCGCAAGCTGCAGGCCGAGCGCGTGGTGCCCACCATTGTCGCCCTGCGCCAGCGTCTGGAAGAGCTTTGCCGGCAAGAGCTGGACTCCTTTTGCCACGAGTTCGGGCCATTCAGCCAGGAGCAGGACAAGACCCTGCACACGGTGACGTCGCGCATTACTCAACGCATCGCAGGATCGCTGGCCCGCGAGCTCAAGGAGATGCCAGAAAAGGTGGAACAAGAACAGATGACGGCGGCGGTACAGCGCTTGTTTCACCTGGGTTCGCCAGAAAAGGCGCTTGCCGGCTCCACCATTGTGAAAGGAAACTGATCATGGCCAAGCAAGTGGAACCTTCGCGCGCGCAGTCGGGGCCAACCTGGACCAGCGCCCAGGCTTATGTGCTGGCGGTTTTTTGCCTGGGTTTCGGACTGATTCTGGGATATCTATTCCGCGGCTCGGCCCCGGTACCCTCGAACGCCACGGCGGCAACCGCCTCCGAGCCGGCCGCGCCCGCCGGCATTCCTGGAGTTCCCGCCAGCATGACCGCGCCAGGCGCCGGCGAACTGAACCCCCAGCAGACTTCGGAAATGGTGCAGAAGGCGGCGCAGCCTCTGCTCGAAAACCTGAAGCAGAACCCGCGCGATTTTGACACTCTGGTGAAAGTAGGGAACCTCTACTACGACTCCAAGCTCTACCCGGAGTCCATCAAGTACTACGAACAGGCTTTGAAGCTGCGGCCGGAGAATTCCGATGTGCGCACCGACATGGGAACTGCCTACTGGTACACCGGCAATCCCGACCGGGCCATTGCCGAATTCAACCGGGCCCTGAAATACAATGCCACCCATCCCGGCACCCTGTTCAACATGGGAGTGGTGAAGTGGCAGGGCAAGATGGACCCCGCGGGAGCGGTGCAAGCCTGGGAGCGGCTGCTGCAGACCAACCCTGGTTATCCGCAAAAACAGCAGGTTCTGGACCTCATTGCCAAGGCTCGGCAGCACGCAAAAAGTTGAGCCGTTTTGCGGGCGTGAGCGAAGTGGGAGCTCGCCAGCGAAATCCTGAGCGAAGCGAAGGACCTAACATCCACAATTGACGCTCTCGGGCTAAATGCCAAGTGCTGATTGCTTCCCGGCTGAAGGCTGAGTGTTGAGCGCTGGCTTCACTCCACAACAAACCCGCGCAGCTTCCGTAGCAGCGATTCGGGCGCGTCGGCCTCAAGTTCCACCACCCCATCGCGGTACTGGCGGGAAAAGATGCGGGAACGCGCTTCCAGGGCGGAGAGCAACTTGCCTTCACTCTGCGGCACTTTCAGGCGCACCCGGCTGATGGGGTCCTCCAGCAGCATACGATCAATGCGGTCGAGCAGGGTGGTGAGGCCAATGCCCTTGAGTGCGGAAACGTGCACCGTGGCGGCATCGTCGCGCGCCGCGTCACGCTCGGCCGCGGGCAGAAGGTCAACCTTGTTGAGCACGTGCACGCGCGGCTTGCCGGCCGCCTCCAGTTCGCGCAGCACCGCTTCCACCTGGACGGCCTGCTCGGCGGCAATCGGGCTGCTGGCGTCGGAAACCTGCAGCACCAGGGCGGCGCGCTGCACCTCCTCCAGTGTGGCGCGAAACGCCGTCACCAGCGTGTGCGGCAGGTTGCGGATGAATCCCACGGTATCGGAGAGCAGCACCTTGCGCCGCGAAGGCAGCGTGACCGGACGAATGGTGGGGTCGAGAGTGGCGAACATCTTCGCCGACTCCAGCACCCCGGCGCTGGTGAGCGCGTTAAACAGCGTGGACTTGCCGGCGTTGGTATAGCCCACCAGGGCGACAGTGGCCACGGGCACCGATTCCCGCCGCTGGCGCTGCTGGGCCCGGCTGCGCCGCACTTGTTCCAGCTGCCCGTGGATGTGGCGGATGCGGCGGTAGATTCTGCGGCGATCGGTTTCCAGCTGGGTTTCGCCGGGACCGCGGGTGCCAATGCCTCCGCCCAGCTGCGACATCTCGACGCCCCGTCCGGCCAGGCGCGGCAGCAGGTACTCGAGCTGGGCCAGTTCTACCTGCAACTGGCCTTCCCGGGTTCGTGCGTGGCGGGCAAATATGTCGAGGATGAGCTGGGTGCGGTCAATCACGCGCGCGGAAACTTCATTCTCCACGTTGCGCTGCTGCGAGGGCGTAAGCTCGTGGTCGAAGATGATGAGGTCGGCGGCGGCAGAAGCGGCAGCGCCGGAAATTTCCTGCAGCTTGCCGCGTCCGATCAGGGTAGCGGGATCGGGCCGGTCGCGATGCTGCAGAAATTCGCCCGCCAGCTGGGCACCGGCGCTGGCCGCCAGCTCGCGCAATTCCGCGAGCGATTCCTCGGCGCTGAAGCGCGCTAGGGGGCGTTTCTCCTGCCCGGCGTCCTCGGCCGCGGCTGTGCTGCGCGCCATTCGGGCCTGGGGCGGCACCGCCGGCTCGCTGCCGCTGGCGCGCATGCGCTTGGAGTACTCAATGCCTACCAGAAAAGCGCGTTCCGGCCTCCCCCATTTACCCGCGCCAGCCGCGGTGGCGACCGCATGCGAGGATTTACCGGACTTCAGCTTGGTGGACAAATGCAAGGACCGTACTGCTCCTAACCTTCGGTACCCGAACTCGTGCCCGCTGTGGCCACGTCCGCAGCATGCTGCGCCGGTTTGGCTTCGCCAGTTGCCGTGGGGCGCTCCACGTGGAGACTTTTAGGCATCACCACGGTGGAGATGGCGTGCTTGAAGATGAGCTGTTCCTGGTTCCCGGTTTCCAGCACCAGCGAATATTTGTCGAAAGAACGGATACGGCCCGTCAGCTTGACCCCGCTGAGCAAATACAGGGTAATGGCAGTTTTATCCTTGCGGGCCGTATTGAGAAAAGAATCCTGGATGTTTTGCGCCGGCTTGCTGTCCATCTGCCGATCTCCTTTTGTTAGAAACCGCCAGTCCGCGCACCGATGACAGTAAAGGGGGAATCGTGAGCGTGGACGAATCTGCTGTTCCCGCCAGAAAGCACCGATAAAACCAGCCTGCACGGGACACCTGTACGATACGGCGTTGGCCCGCAGTTTTCAACCTCGCTAGCCTGCCGCCAAAGCTTATACAATCGCCTGCTCCGGCGCGGGCGCCGGCAGGCACGATGGACATGCTCGGAGGCCACCTATGGAAAGCCACCTGTTCGCTGCACTCTCTGTCCCCGGCTCAAGCGCCGCCACCCAAATCATTCTGCGCTGGATCCATTTCCTCGCCGGCATCACCTGGATCGGGCTGCTTTACTTTTTCAACCTGGTGAGCAATCCGGTCATGAGGCAGATGGATACAGGCACACGGGCGAAGGTGGCGCCCGCGCTGCTCAGCCGGGCCATGTGGTGGTTCCGCTGGAGCGCGCTGGTCACCGTGCTGGCCGGCATCGCTTACTGGATGATGATTGTGACCGCCGACGCCCACAATGCGCAGGTCTCCCCCGGCGTCGCCATCTGGAGCTTTTTCCTCATCTGGACGGTAGCCTTTGCCATCGAAAACGGCCTGGTCATGCCGCTGAAGGGGCCCCTCAACAAGGGACCGGTGCTGGCCATTCTGGTGGCCGTTGACGTCGCCGCGGCCAGCTGTCTCTACGTTCACTTCAACAATCACGGCTGGGAGAGCAACCGACTGCTCTCCATCGGCATTGGCGGCGGAATCGGCTGGATGCTGCTGCTGAATGTGTGGGGAACCGTGTGGCGCATTCAAAAACGAATCATTCTGTGGACTCGTGCCTTCGCCGAACAGGGCACACCCATCCCGGAAAAGGCGCAGCGCATGGCTCGGCAATCGTTTCTGGTATCGCAGATCAGCGCCTGGCTCACACTGCCACTGCTGTTCTTTATGGGCGCGGCCAGCCATTTCCCGGTGCTGGGGAAATAGCAGGGCTATTGGCTATTGGCTATTGGCTATTGGCTCTTGGCTATTGGCTCTTGGCTCTTGGCGCTTGCGCTCTTGGCTCTTGGCTCTTGGCCAGCGGCTGTTTGGCTACTCAAGCGAGGAGTCAGGGGCCACCATGCCCGGTTTGTTATTCTGGGAATTGGCTGAGGGCTGACAGCTAAGAGCTAACAGCCAAAAGCTAAAGGCCAATGCCATCTTTCCCTCCCATTGACGACCAGCTCGCGCTCATCAAAAAGGGCGCCGTGGAAATCATCCGCGAAGGCGAACTGCGTGAGCGTCTGGAAAAGTCGCGCGCCACCGGCAAGCCGCTGCGGGTGAAGGCGGGCTTCGATCCCACCGCTCCCGACCTCCACCTGGGCCACACCGTGCTCATCCACAAGCTGCGCCATTTCCAGTTGCTGGGGCACACCGTCATCTTCCTGATCGGCGACTTCACCGGCATGATCGGCGATCCCACAGGGCGCATGGTCACGCGGCCTCCGCTCACCCGCGAGCAGATTACAGACAACGCCAGAACTTACCTTGACCAGGTGTACAAGATTCTCGACCGCGAAAAGACCGAGATTCGCTACAACCGGGAATGGTTCGGCAAGTTCACCGCCGACGATTTTGTCCGTCTGACCTCCAGGTTCACTGTCTCGCAGATGCTGGAGCGCGAGGACTTTCACAAGCGCTTCCAGGAAGAAAAACCCATTGCCATGCACGAACTTCTCTATCCCCTGGTCCAGGGCTACGACTCGGTGGCGCTGGAGGCGGACGTGGAACTGGGCGGCACCGACCAGAAATTCAATCTGCTGGTTGGCCGGGAGATTCAGCGCGCCTACGGGCAGACATCGCAGGTAGTGCTGACCACGCCCATTCTGGAGGGCCTGGACGGCGTACAGAAGATGTCGAAGTCGCTGGGCAACGCCATCGCGCTGACCGAACCGCCGCTCGAGATGTACGGCAAAGTCATGTCCATCTCCGACCCAATGATGTGGCGCTACTACGAACTGCTGACCGATGTTTCCACCGTGGAGATCGGCAAGATGACCGGGCAAGCGGCCGCCGGCGCTAATCCCATGCAGTACAAGAAGGAGCTGGCGCGGCGCATTGTGGTCGATGCCCATGGCGAAGCCGCGGCCACCCGCGCGGCTGAAGACTGGGCCAAGCAGTTTCAGAAGGGGGAAACGCCGGGCGAAGTAAAAGAGGTTACTGTGAAACTGGAGAAGGTGGTGGTGCTGGGCGAACATGACTTTCAAGACCCAAAATATTTCCCAGTGCATCAGTTTCAACCCGCCGCGGACATCGCTCAGATCAAGGCACTAAGGCTCGACAAACTGCTTATGGAAGCAGGGTTTGTGCAGTCACGCTCCGAAGGAGATCGCAAAATCCGGGAGAAAGCAGTTCGAGTTTTGGATAAAGTAGTACCTCTGCCCGTCATATCAGCCTTTATCCCAAGCGAACTGTTGATCACCCTGGGCAGGACGGTGAAGATAGTTCGGATAAGCGAGTAGTATCCCGGGAGCAAATAATGCTGTACCAACCACAAGGTCCTTCGACTCGGACGCGGATTGGTGTTCCGCATCCTCGCTCAGGATGACATTCCTAAAATAGATCTCTGGTCGAGAAAGAATCGCAATCGGATGCTCCATTGCGGCTCGGCCGCACTATTCTGAAAACAGCAATAACCTTTACCTGTCATGCTGAGCGAGCCGCAGCCGCGCCAGCGGCGAGGCGAGTCGAAGCACCTTGCGCTTAGGAATTTCTTTGTGTCCTCTGTGGTGAAAAAGGTTTTGTTGGTTTAAGCTGCGCGGCACGATGCGCGCGCTGGCCATCCTCGGCCCCAATGCACGAGAGCAGGACCTTGGCCCTTTCCGCGTGGCGGGGGCCGAAATCATTGTCGCGGAAAATCTGGCAGAAACGGCTGCGGGAGAGAAACCCGGCGCCGTGCTGGTGCTAGGCGGCGATGGTACGGTCCAGCGCCAGTTGGCAGCGCTGGTGCAACGGCAAATTCCCTTGCTGGTCGTCCCCGCAGGCAGCGCTAACGATTTCGCGCGGGCGCTGGGCATGCGTACCCGGGCACAGGCCCTGCGCGCTTGGGAAAGGTTTCTGCGTGGCGCCAACAATGTCAGGCAGATTGACCTTGGGGTCATCCACTTCCCTGGGAAGGGCAGTGCAAACGAGCCAGTTTACTTCTCTTGCGCTGCCGGAGCAGGCGTTGACGCCGAGGTGGCGCGGCGCGCCAATTCCCTGCCCCGCTGGCTGCGCGGCAACGGCGGCTACTTCCTGGCCGCGATTCCTTCCCTGCTCGGGTTCCGGGCGCAGGTGATCCGAATATCGGTCAGCGGACCCGATGGCGACTTTCGGAAAGCCATCTCTGAAGCCGGCATCCTGGCAGCCGCCGCTAATGCGCCCTGGTACGGCCACGGCATGCGCATCGCTCCCCAGGCGGAGCCTGACGACGGCCAACTCGAGGTCTGCTTTGTGCGCCGAGTCGGCAAGCTGCGCCTGCTG
>DATEJK010000110.1:0-21464 GCA_035278025.1 Terriglobales bacterium
CGGGAATCAGGCCGCAGAGAATGGCCGTGATCAGAGAAACCAGAACGGCAAAACCGAGGGTGCGCCAGTCCAAACTCAGGTCAAAAGCCAGCGGAAAGTCGAACATAGGGCGGAGCGTGAGCAACAGTCGGTCCAGCCAAAAGGCCAGCAGCAGTCCGGCGACGCCGCCCAGGAGGGAAAGCAGAAAGCTGTGGGTCAGGAGTTGCTGAAACAGGCGTGTGCGGCTGCCGCCAATGGCCAGGCGAATGGCGAGTTCGCGCCGCCGCTCCACGCCGCGCGCCAGCAGCAGGTTGGCGATGTTGGCGCAAGCCAGCAGAAGCACCAGGCTAACCACTCCCAGCAACATGAGCGTGAAAGTGCTAACCGCGGAGCGCAATGCCGGACTGAGCAACCCCGGCGGGGCCACGCCGTAGCGCAGTTCGCGAAAACTTGGGTCCTGGGCAGCCAGGCTGGCGCCCCAGTTCTCTATCCATGCGCCGGCTGCGGCTGGGCTGATGCCAGGCTTGAGCCGGCCTACATTCCAGAAGCTCCGGTTGTGCGGGTTGCTAATCCAATCCGCCGCCTGAGAACCGGGATTGAGCAGAGCATGGTCAGTAACGGGAACCCAGAGATCCACAGCCAGAATTCGCTCGGTGCCGATAAAGCCTTTGGGCGCCACGCCTATTACGGTGAAAGGATGCCCGCTGAGGGGTATGGTCTTGCCGAGGATGTGCGGATCGCCGCCTAGAACTGTTTTCCAAAAGTTGTAGCCCACAACCACCACCGGATCGCTGTTTAACACTCGTCCTTCGTTTCCGGAAAAAGCACGTCCCAGGAAAGGTTTTACCCCGAGCACGTCGAAATAATCCGCGGAAACTTCGTAATCGGGCACAGACTGGCTGTGGGCGCCGCGGCCGTAGATTACTCCAGCCGCCCAGAATGCCGTAAGACCGGAGAACACCGGATTGTGGTCGCGGACGGCTAGGTACTGAGGGTAAGAGATGTTGGCGTCGTATTGGTCGGGACTCCCGGTCTTGCGACCGTGGGTGATGGTGACCAGTTGCTCGGGGTGAGACACCGGCAGGGGCCGCAGAATGGCAAAGTTCAAGATGCTGAACACGGCGCTGTTGGCGCCGATGCCCAGCGCCAGCGAGAGCACGGCCACGGCGGTAAAGCCGGGATTACGGCGCAGCAGGCGGAGGGCATAGCGCACATCCTGACCCAGGCCGCGCAGCCAGCGGAAGCCGGCCTGGTCGCGAAAGGCTTCCCTGGTCCTCTCCATGCCGCCCAGCGACCGCAAAGCAGCGTAGCGCGCCTCCTTCGAGCTCAGACCGCGCCGCTCGTTTTCTTCGATGAGGAACTGCAGGTGGGCTTCAAGTTCGGTCTGCAAGTCCTGCTCCAGCTGGCCACGCCGGAAGGTGTCCCGCAGGCGCGACAACCAAACTCGAATCTGCGGCATGTGCCACCTCCGCGCTCAGGCGCCTTGCGGGGTCTGCAACAAGCGGCTGATGATGGCCGCCATACGCTCCCAGTCCGCAGCCTCGGCGGCCAGTTGCTTGCGGCCGGCACGGGTAATCCCGTAAAAGCGGGCGCGGCGGTTGTTCTCCGACGTGCCCCAGCGTCCCGTGATCCAGCCGCGCTGTTGCAGGCGCAACAGAGCGGGATAGAGCGTGCCCTGGTTAAGATGGAGGAGGTCGCCGGAGACCTGCTCGATGCGGCGGGCGATGGCATAGCCGTGCAGCGCGCCCATGGACTCCAGAGTCTTCAGCACCATGAGATCCAATGTGCCTTGCAGGACTTCCGCCAAAACGCCTCCTGTTGATAACCAAACGGAGCATAGGCCAGTTCCATTGGGATGTCAACAGGAGAAATCCGACCGCGAAGGAGCAACTGAAAAGCGGTCCAGCCTAAGATTTGGGCTTGCCCACAGCGGGAAACGGGAGTAGAAGTGGGTCGCTGTCAGGAGGGTTCGCATGCGCCCTCGTTTTCTGCGGTGCGGCTGGTTGGCCCTCATCCTGTTTTACGCGCTTGCTCCAGGGTTTTCCCGCGCGGCGGAGGAACCGAGCCTCAGCCGGGAGCAGATTGAGCACTTTCTCCTCACCGCCAAGGTGGTTAAGAGCAAGTACGCCAGCAAAGGAATTACCAACACGTGGCGGCTGACGCTGAGCGACGGCACAATAACTCACGACGCGCATTTCCAGTCGGTTGACGAACACAGATTGGGCATGAAGTTTTCCAACGGCAGCAGCGAACTTCTGTTTGTGGATTCCTACAAGTACAACATCGCTGCCAGCCGCCTGGCCGAGATGCTGGGCCTTGAGAAGATGGTTCCCGTGTACGTCGAACGGAGATGGGAAGCTCAGACCGGTTCTCTGGGCTGGTGGCTGCCGGTGGAAATGGACGAGGCGGAGCGCCTGCGGCGCAAAATATCGCCTGCTGACATTGATTCCTGGGACCACCAGATGTACAAAGTTCGGGTTTTGGACGAACTGGTGTACGACACCGATGCCAATCTCACCAATGTGCTGATTGATCATGACTGGAAGATCTATCGCATTGATTTCACGCGGGCGTTTCGGCTTTCAAAAAACCTTAACAGTGCCGCGAACCTTGTGCGCTGCGACCGTGGGCTGCTGGAAAAACTGAAGGCCCTCAACGGGGAGGAGCTGGCAAACCGGACCAAAGGATATCTCAACAAGGAAGAAGTGAAAGCGGTGATGGCGCGGCGAGACAAGATCGTGGCCTATTTTCAGAAGTTAATCGCCGCCCAGGGTGAGAACGCAGTGCTGTATTAGAAACAAGATGCAATTTCAGACTTCAGGTTCAGAAGCCGGGAGAAAAGATTGGCCCCGGTTCCAGGGTGGCAGAGCGGGGGGGCGGGCACACATAATTGGAGGGATTTAATTCTTTCAGTGCGAATAACTTGCCGCGATAATGGCCTTACCCTCTGCAATAAAGTTTGCTGATTGTACAAAGATTTGCAGTCGGTGAGGAGTATGTTTTCCACAGCTTGAAAAATGATCTGTATTCTATTCATAAATAATGCTTTCTTCTTCGACATAGTCGGAAGCAGACTGGAATGAAAATTGCCTAGGCAAGTCCGGCGTCGCCGACCCCCAGGGCCCCTACATCCAACATCGCACGCCAGAACCCGCCGGAGATTTTCGGTCGAATCATGGATCGCAAAACCCCGTGCGAGGAGAGAACGACCATGCGAATGGTAAAGCTAGCAGTTCTTGCCTTATTTTCGGCTGGGCTCCTGCTGCCCCTGATCGCGCGCGCTGACATTATCACCAGCACGCTCGGGACAGGAAACAGCGACATCTCTGGCTACACCGGCCCATACGGTACAGTGACCATTAATTTGACGAGCTCCACGACTGCAGACATCACATTTACGAGCGGCAGCGTGGGCACTAACAACTTCTACTTTATCGATGGCGGCTCTGCCGCGGTCGAGGTAAACGCGACGAGCTGGACAGTAAGTGGTCTCACAGGAATCGCAGCGCCCTTCGGCAGCGGTGTTAGTCTTAGCGACGCCGGCAGCGGCAACGTGGATGGCTTCGGGGTGTTCAACCAGACGTTTGATAACTTCGACGGCTACGCTTGGGCACTTACCCAGGTCAGTTTTACTCTCACCGATACCTCCGGGACCTGGGTTGATGCAGCTGCAGTACTCGGGCTCAATGCGAGCGGCTACGACGCTGCCGCACATATCGCCGTGTGCGACACGACCACCAACTCGACCTGCGCTACTGATCCAGGCGCGGCGGCCACCGGCTTTGCGGCGGAGATCCCTACTTCGAACCCGGTACCCGAGCCCGCGACCCTAGTCCTGATGGGAGGAGGCCTCGTCGGCATAGGGGGCTTGGCACGCCGCTCCAGGAAACGTTAGGCTCTCCGGCTCCGCAGCTTTGCCACAAAAGGAAGGCGCCTGTAACGGCGCCTTTTTCATTGCTCGTGCTGCGGGGTGCGTATGTAGTCAGGTTGTCTTTCGCCTTCGTGCAGAGCCCCTCCGAGAGGGCATTGCGATGGTTACTGAGCGGGAGAGCGCCCGCGCTGCTAAGGCCCTGCTTACTGCTTCTTGCGCCGGGAATTGTGCTCGGTGAAGAAATCGGCAATGTGCTGGCGGGTAGCAAGATTCTCCACCGTCTTAACCGCCCCGCGCACGCCATAGCGGTGGGCCAGGGCCAAAGCCAGGCCTTTCTGGAAGTGATTGGGAGGCAGCGTAAGTGGATGCTGCACCGGAGTGCCCGCGGGATACGGAATGGCGGGAATATCCCCACGAGGCGTGGACCTGGTCAGCACTTGTTCGAGGGTGGGCGCATCGGCCACGCGCGCGCTGTTCAGCATAGAGGTCGGTGGAATGTGCAGCCAGTCGCGCAGAGTAGCCAGCAGGGAAGTGTGGTCATAGGGCCTCTGGGTCGGCGAACGGAAAACGGTGCCTTCTTCGATCCAGGGTGAAATCACCACGGCGGGGACCCGCACGCCATAGCGATCGAAGCTGAAGCCGTTCTCGGCGCGGCGGTCATCGGGCGGAGTAGCGCCCCAGGGAGGCGGCTGGTGATCGCAGCAGCCACCGTGTTCGTCGTAGGTGATCAGGAGCAGCGTGGATTCCCAATGTGCGCCGCTGGCCACCGCATTCCACACCTGCCACAAAAAGCGCTCACCCAGCAGCATGTCGTGAGGCGGGTGCTCGTCGTTGGGATTGATCAGAAAGCCGGGCTCGACGAAGCAGTAGCGGGGCAGCTTACCCTGGCGCGCGTCCTCCTGGAAATCGTCAAACCCCTGGAAATGGGGTTCGAGCAGCAGGTCCCAGAGCTTGGGGAATTGCAGGCGGGTAGCGGATTCGAAAACACTGTCGTTGTAAACGACCCAGCCGGTCTTTATTTCGGTGAGTACGTTGAAAATAGTGGGCACGTCGTAATTGAAGGGACTGTAGGGCGAATTGTTGATTTGGCCGCAAGAAGTGCCGGCGTGCACAAAGGAGCGGTTGGGAAAGGTCTGGCAGGGACAAGAGGCGTACCAGGCATCGCAGAGGGCGAAGCTGCGCGCCAGTTGGCTGATGACCGGCAGTTGCTCGGGCGTGTAGCACTGCATGATCTGCTCCGGATGCTGCTTGGCCACGCGCTCGTAGCTCACCAGAAACCCATTCATGCTGGGGTCCTGCCCCGATTGCGGGCTGGTAGCGCCAAAAATCTGGAAAGTTATATCGTTGAAAAGCTCCTGCGGATCGGTATCCGGCACCTGGAAATTGTCGGCGCCGCGGCGCACCAGTACAGGATTCGCAGAGCCGTTACCCTGGAAATAATCTGGGTTGGAAGGATTGGAATAGTCGAGAGGCATGCCATTGTAATGCTGGGCGGTTCCTGCGGGGAGAAAATGCCGCGGCTGCAAGTTCTGGTCGTAAAGAAAGCCTGCCACGTTGTCAAAAGAGCGGTTCTCCAGCATGACCACTACGATGTGCTGCAGGCGTGAGAGGCGGCTGGGCATGAAAGTCATGCTACCTCAGCGCTCCATGGATTCGCGACTGATCGCGACCTTTAGTGCTGTTCTGCTCTGTGCTGGTTGGCTTCTTACGGTTTTCGGCGGCCGTAGTCCGCAGGCAGAGCCTTGGCCAGATCCTTCCATCCCACCAGGATGAATCCCTGGTCTTTCAAAAACTGGCGGAACTCGGGGCTGCTGATCATATCGAGGTCAGCCTGACGCCAGGCGGCGCCCCAGTCGGGATGCTTGTAAGTGGCGCCGCGCATCTCGAGGTCGTCACTGGCCAGGTGCACGATCAGTTGATAAACGCCGGGCTTGAGCGGAGTGAGAGTTTTCTTGTACCAGTCGAACCACTGATCAATGGGCACGCCGGGCACCATTTGCAGCACGGTGTCAGTAAGCGCCTCGTCCTGGGGAATCACGTAGCCAGGCGGGACCGGCTCGCTGGGCGTTTTTTCCAGCAGCACGGGTAAGTCGTACTGGTGGCCGAGAGCTTTGTAAGTATCGAACAGTTGCTGGGTGTGCGACACCGTATCCATGTGGGTGTCGAGATGGGTCAGGTGGATGCCCCAGGCCCGGGCGCGGTCAATCTGGGCCCTCAGTTCCTTCTGCACTTCGGGGATCTTGGCGTGCTGCGCCACCTCGTCTTCCACCAGGGGGAAGTAGCCTTCGGAATCGAGCAGGCTGGGCACCTGGTCTTTGGCGCTGACGGGGCCCCAGCGGTAAGTGGTCCACTCGCTGTTAAGGTCAAGGTGAATGCCGAGGTCAGCGTCCGGGTGCCCCTTGGCCCACTGCGCCACCTCCGGAAACCAGGGCGCGGGCACCAGAATGCTGGCGGAGGTAACCCAGCCGTGCTCCAGGGCATTGATAATGGCGAGATTGATGGAATGGGAGCCGCCAAAATCGTCGGCGTGGATAACCAGCAGCCGGGCGCCGGGCGGGTAGCCCAGCTTTTCCTGCACTGTCTGGCCCGCGGCTTGGCCGAAGAGGAAAGAGGAAATAAGCAGGACAAACAGGTAAACTGGCAGGAACTTGCGCGCGAAAAGCTGGATCATGGCCTCCCCGTGTCGCGGAAAATGGGAATAAGGCTTGCGGCGGGATGTTACCCCCGGAGCGCGCGGGCTGTAAAGCGCGAAATGTTTCGAATGCTTGCGTTTGATTTCCTTAAGTGCTAGAAACGGGCAGCACGCCGGGATCGAGGCACATGTCAACTCCTACCACCGCCGGGGCGCAGACCACGGGCCCCAAGCTGCGCCGGGCGCTCACTCTCTGGGACCTGATTCTTTACGGGGTCATCGTTATTCAGCCGGTGGCGCCCATGTCGGTTTACGGCGTGCTGAGCACGCGCGCCCGCGGCCACGTGGTTACCACCATTCTGATCGCCATGGTGGCCATGCTGTTCACCGCCATCAGCTACGGCAGGATGGCGCGCGCCTATCCCAGCGCCGGTTCAGCCTTCACCTACGTGGGACAGGAGATCAACGCCGGGCTGGGCTACGTGACGGGCTGGAGCATGGTGATGGATTACATGCTCAATCCCATGATCTGCGTCATCTGGTGCAGCCAGCAGGCGGTCACGTTCGCGCCCGGAGTTTCCTACTGGATCTGGGCGGTATTCTTCGCGCTGTTGTTCACTTTTATCAACATGCGGGGGATCAAGACGTCGGCCCGGGTGAACGCCGGGCTGGCGCTGGGCATGGGCATAGTGATTGCGATGATCTTTGTGGCCGCTGCGCGCTACATTTTTGGCGCGCCCCACGGAGCCGGGTTCTTCACCAGCCCGTTCTACAATCCGGCCACCTGGAACACCAAGGCGGTGCTGGGAGGAACATCCATCGCGGTGCTGACCTATATCGGCTTCGACGGCATTTCGACCCTGTCGGAGGAGGCGGAGAATCCCAGGCGCAACATTCTGCTGGCCACGGTTTTGACCTGCCTGGTTATTGGGCTGCTGTCCGCGGCTGAAGTTTATGTGGCGCAGCTGTTGTGGCCGATTTCACGGCCCTACCCCAACGTGGACACGGCCTATGTTTATGTCGCTGGAGTGGCCTGGAAGCCGCTGCTGGCGATAGTGGGAGTCACGCTGCTGGTAGCTAATTTCGGTTCGGGCATGGGAGCGCAGCTGGGCGCGGCCCGCCTGCTCTACGGCATGGGACGCAGCAATGCGCTTCCTAAATCATTTTTTGGCGCGATCGATCCCAGGAGGCACATTCCACGCAACAACGTGCTCTTTGTGGGCGGGCTGGCGCTGGCGGGCGCCTTTCTACTTCCAGTGATGGCGGGGAGCCAGAACACCGGTTACGGACTGGGAGCGGAGATGCTGAATTTTGGCGCGCTGATCGCCTTTATGGGTGTGAATGCGGCGGCCTTCGTGCGCTATTACCTGCGCAACCCGGAAAAAAAGCTGACCAATCTGATCCCGCCGGCGATTGGATTCTTTGTCTGCCTGCTGCTGTGGCTGAACCTGAGCACGCCCGCAAAGATCGCGGGCAGCATCTGGATGGGTGCGGGCATTGCTTACGGGGCGTGGAAGACCAAGGGGTTCAAGGGCGAGCTGGTGGACTTCGATATTCCCGCGGAAGACGAGAATTAACCACGGAGGACACAGAGGGCACAGAGAAAACCCAGATCAAGAAATTCACCACAAAGGGCACGAAGGTTCGCCAAGGATATGAGAATCGTTGGCAACTTTTATTGTCGCTCCAGAACCTCTGCGAAGCCTGTGTGGTTTATTTTTCAAGACTTTTCTGTCTAGCTTTTTGCTCTGTGTACTCTGTGTCCTCTGTGGTGAAAGATTTATTGTGCGGTGGCGGGCGCGACGTTCCAGCCGCTGACCTCCACTGCTGGCCTGGCGCCGCCCAGGTCGCTGCTGCGGTAGCTGATGGTCACGTCCCGCTTTTCAGCAGGAAGCAGCGAGAAGTAGTTGTCCTGGTAAATCACCGGCAGGACCTCATTGCCTCCCTTTCCTTTTGCCAGCTTCAGGCGAATAAAGAACGCGAGCGATTTGCTGGGGTTCGAGAGCGTGACGTGGGTAACGTCGTTGCCGCCCTCATGTCCGGTGCGGCTGGCCAGCTTCAAATTCACTGAGGGTAGTTGCTTGAGCGCTGTGTAATCGGCGAACTGGGCGGTTGGCGTGTAGTACCAGGTGGACTTTTCCCAATCCAGCTTTTCCGGCTTGGTGGAGAGCCAGTAGGTGTTGGTGCTGAGCCGCTTGCCGGCGGCATCGTCCACCGTGAGGCGCAGGAAATACGTGGGCGTCAGGCCATCAATATGGGGCAGGGCAAAGAGCTTCTGGCTGCTGTCTGGGGCGGCGTTCAGGGTGACCTGCTTGGAGAATTTCTGCGCCATGTCCAGGTTGTAAACCGTGGCCGTGATCTTCAAGCCGCTGGCGGGAGTGTACTGGCTGCTGACCAGCGTAATGGAGTGGTCGTCGTAATCGTACTGCGCGTGCAGCAACTCCGTCGCTTTCTTGGCGCCGAAGTACCCGCCGCCCGGCTGCAGGTAGTAGTCAAACAGATGCCATATAACGGAAGGCCAAGCGTTGTTCAGCATCCACTGAATCACGCCGGTGGAGTTGTACTTGTCGCGGCTATAGGCCTCGAACATGGCGCGAATGCCCTCGTAGCCCATCAGCTGCGCCTTCTTGTCGTAGTCCTGCAGGTCGGTCGCGGTGCCGTAACGGGCATTCAGGGCCTCGGTAAACACATGGACGTCCTTGAAGGCGCCGCCCCCGGCGTGGTATGCCCAATCTTCGCTGATGGGCCATAGCTTGTCTTTGGGGATGAATTTCTCCAGGCTCTCCTGAACAGGGATGGCCGGGCCAGGGCTGGTTTCCATGTTGAAGCCGTAAGCGCCGCCGCGGGTCTTATCGGTCTCCCAATAGGAAGGCGCGACGTATTCATAGGGTCCGGTCATCTTCACACCACTGTTGCCGGTGACCGAGGTGGGCTTGGCGGTTGCGGAAGAGACCACGGGGTTCGGCCAGCGGCAGGCTTTGAGCACGTTGAGGTAATTCTGCTCCACGTCCGGGGGCGGCGGGTTGTCGCTGCCGTCCAGCCACACAAAAAGGCTGGGATGATTTCGCAGGCGGCGAATCTGGTCGCGCAGCGACTCCTGTGAAATATCAAAATTCTGCGGCGGCCAATGCGGCCACTTTTCCCAGGCGTCGCAGCAGCACCAGCCCGCCATAATGAGGATGCCGTAGCGGTCGGCCAGGTCGAAGAAGTGGTCGGTTTCGAGCTTGCCTTCCAGGCGGATGGTGTTCAGGCCCATGTCCTTGGTGAGGCGGAACTCGTCTTCCAGGCGCTGCGGGTTCTGGCGCAGCATCATGTCGGGCGACCAGCCGCCGCCCCGGATCACGATGCGCTTGCCGTTGATGCTGAACACCCGGTAGCCGTTGGGGTTCATCTCCGAAGTAACCTGGCGGATGCCGAACTTAGTGTCCTGCTGGTCGGAGACGCCGCCGTCGGTATCGAATTCCAGGTGCAGACCATACAGATCCTGCGCTCCCATTTGCCAGGGCCACCACAGCCTGGGGTGGGAAAAGTTCAGCTGTGAAAATTGCTGGGGCGTAAATTCCACCTGCTTGGTTTCGCCGGCTGCGAGCTCGACCGGCTGGGAAAAATCTATGCTGCCGATGGTTCCTTTGAGCGTACCGTGAACAGGTTGGCTGGTGGCATTGTGCAGCTCGGCGGTGACGGTCAGGTGGGCACTGGCCAGGGAAGGAATATCCACATCGGTAATGACGTGGGGGTGACGAACCTCGACCGGGCCACTGGCGGCCAGGTACACGCCGCGCCACAAACCCATGTCCTTGTCCGGCGGCATGGGGTTCCAGTCTACAAAGGTGATGGCCAAATCCGTAGCCAGAGGCGCGGCAATTTCCACCGCCAGCGCGTTCTTTTCCCCCGGGCGGATGGAATCAGTAACGTTGAGCTCGTAGGTGCGCCACATGCCGGCAACATCCTTGTCGTTGGCGATTTGCTTGCCGTTCAGCCAGACGTTGGCACGGTAGTTGATGCCCTCGAAGTTCAGCCACACCTGCTTGCCTTTGTAGCTGGCAGGAACCTCAAACTCGGTCCGGTACCACCAGGGAACGGCAAAGGGACTGCCCGGGGGCATGGGAATGTTGGAGAAGTTTTGTCCGATGGGATAGGTGGTGCCGGGAATCTGGCGCAGGTTCGTGCCGAAATAGGGACTGGTGTAAACCCCGTGTTTCACCAGAGTGGCGAGCACGGTTGTGGGCACCGTGGTGCTGTACCAGCCCGCGGTGTCGTGCCCGGGAAGGGAAAGCGTCTGGCCGGTCTCACTGACCTGGGAAGATGACTGGATGGCCCAGCCTTCAGTGAGGGGGAGGCTGGCCGGATACTGGGCGGCAGCGGCGGTGGAAAGCAACAAGCTGAAAGAGAACGAAATCAGTAGTAAGCGGACGGAAACAGCTTTCCTCACTGGCAGCCTCCGAAAGAAAATACTGGTGGACCATTTATTATGAGCCTTGCTGTCAAACTTTGGCGCGAAATGCGGGTTCCATCCCGGGCCAGCGGGGGCTGTCCGGGGCGGGAGTGGGTGGAAGGAAGCTCGTTTATAATGAAATTTGTCTGATTATTTCGGAGCAGTTGAAAGAACAACATGATTCGATTTTTGCAAACCCCCGGCCCCATCAAAAAGATTGTATTGGGCGGACTTCTGGTTGTGATTTGCGCCGCCATGGTTATCGTGCTGGTCCCCGGCGGTATTCTGGGAGATGCTTTTGGTTTCCAGGGCAATCTGGGACAAAATGTGGTGGCCAAAGTTGGCAGCCAGGAGATCAGCGTTACGGAAGTGCAGCAGCAGGCGCGCAGCATGGGCCGCCAGCAGTTTCCCCGCGGCCTGCCGCAGGCCCTGATGCCTTTTCTATATCAGCGCGCGGCCGACAACCTGATTACCCAGCATGCCATGGTGGCGCAGGCCGAGCGCCTGGGTCTGACCGTCAGCGATGCCGAACTGCAGGATGAACTGCAGCACGGCTCCTTGAGCCCCGAGCTGTTCCCCAACGGCACCTTCATCGGCGAGCAGGCCTATGACGACTTTGTGTCCCAGTTCAACATGAGCGTGCCGCAATTCGAGCAGGCCATGAAGGACGATCTGCTGCGCCGCAAGCTGATGGACATGGTTACCGGTGCGGTTACGGTTTCCAACGCCGAGCTGGAGCAGCAGTTCGCGAAGGACGATACCAAGGTAAAGTTCGAGTATGCGGTGCTTACCGCCGATCAGCTGAAGAAGGAAATCCATCCCAGCGATGCGGAACTGAAGTCCTTCTACGAGAAGAACAAGCAGACCTATGTTAATTCCATTCCTGAGCAGCGCAAGGTCAGCTACATCCTGATTGATACCAGCAAGCTGACCGGCCAGGTCCAGGTTACCCCCGGGGACCTGCAACGCTACTACAACGAGCACATGGACGAGTACCGGGTGCCGGAGCAAGTGGAAGTGCGGCACATCCTGATCAAGACGCCGCCACCGGGTGCGGACGGCAAGGTAGACCCCAAGGCGGTCGAGGCCGCCCGGCAGAAGGCGGAAGACATTTTGAAACAGTTACATGCCGGGGCGGACTTCGCCAAGCTGGCGGAGAAGGATTCGCAAGACACGGCCAGCGCCAAGAACGGTGGTTCGCTGGGCTGGATTCAGCGGGGGCAGACGGTGCCGGAATTCGAGAAGGCGGCCTTCTCCCTGCCCAAGGGCTCCACCAGCGGGATAGTGCAGACCAGCTACGGTTTCCACATCATCCGCGTGGACGACAAGCAGGATGCGCACGTAAAGCCACTAAGCGAAGTGCAAGCGCAGATCCAACCGCTTATCGCCCAGGACAAGGCGTCACAGATGGCGCAGAACCTGTCGGAACGCGTGCAATCCGCCGCGCGCAGCATGAGCATGGAGAAGGCGGCGGCGCAAAACAAACTGCAAGTCACCAGCACGGGCTTCATCAGCCGCAACGATTCGCTGCCGGGAATGGGGCAGTCCCCGGAATTCATGGACGCCATTTTCAGCGCCGCGCAGAATTCCCCGCCGGACATGACCAACCTTAAACAAGGCTACGTCGTCTATCAGGTGACGGCGGTGAAGCCGCCGCAGACGCCGACTTTCGAGCAGATCCGTTCGCGGGTGGAATCCGAGTTTGTCAACCAGCAGGCTGCCGCTATGCTTTCGCAGAAGACGCAGGAGCTCTCCGATCGCGCCCGGGCCCTGCACGACCTGAAGAAGGCGGCCAAGGAACAGGGCGCAACCTTGAAGACAAGCGACCTGGTTACGCGCAAGGAACAAGTACCGGACGTGGGCGCCATGTCCGGACCGGCGAGCGTGGCCTTTACCATGAAGCCGGGCGAGATCAGCGGCCCTATTGACAGCGGCAGCACCGGGGCCGTGCTTTCCCTGGTGGACCGTGAGGCGCCCTCGCCGGCGGATTTCCAGAAGCAGAAGGACCAGGTCCGGGAGCAGGTGCTGCAACAGAAGCGCGACCAGATGCTGCAGCTGTTCATCGCCAATCTCCGGGAACAGATGGAAAAGAGCGGCAAGATTCAGATCAACCAGCAGGTGCTAAAGCAGCTGACCACTCCTCACAACGAGGCGAGTTAAGCGGCGGTACTGAGGCCACCCGGCAGTTCAACAACCTGGCTCCCTGAACACCCATCATGCCCTTTCAAAGAGCTACCGGGATCCTGCTGCATCCCACCTCACTGCCGTCGCTGGGTGGGATCGGCGATTTTGGTCCGGCAGCCTACGAGTTTATTGATTTTCTGGCGGCGGGGCGCCAAAGCCTGTGGCAGGTGCTGCCGCTGGCGCCGGCTGGCTATGGCAATTCACCCTATTCCTCCCTGTCGGCATTTGCCGGAAGCCCGCTGCAGATCAGCCTGGAGCGTCTGGCGGAGCACGGCTGGATCGAGCGCAGCCGCCTGGCCGGCCTGCCCGGGCAGGTGGGCCGGGTAAATTACGAGGAAGTTGCCGGCGTTAAAATGCCCCTTCTGATCGAGGCGGCGCAAAATTTTCTGGGTCGCGCGGGAGCCGCCGTCCGCGCCCGCTTCGATCAGTTCTGCACCCAGCATTCATGGTGGGTGGAAGGCTGGGTTCTTTTCGAGGCTTTGCGGCAACGCTACCAGAAGGCGTGGAATGAGTGGCCGAGGGAGTTGGCGCACCGCAACCCAGGGGCGCTGGACCATGCCCGCGGCGAACTGACCCAGGAACTGCAAATCGGCCGCGTCCTGCAGTTCTTCTTTTTTGAGCAGTGGAGCGCCTTGCGTCAGTACTGCGCGGCCCGCTCCATTCGCATAATCGGGGATATCGCCATTTTTGTGAATTACGACAGCGCCGACGTGTGGGCACATCCGGAAATCTTCCGGCTCAACCAGGAGCTGGAACCGGAGGTAGTCTCGGGGGTGCCGCCGGACGCTTTCAGCGAAACCGGGCAGCGCTGGGGCAATCCTCTGTATCGCTGGGACGTGCTCAGGTCTCGAGGATACGACTGGTGGCTGCAGCGCCTGGGCTGGGCCATCCACATGTGCGACCTGCTGCGCATTGACCATTTTCGCGGCTTCGAACAATGTTGGGAAATTCCCGCGCATGAGCCCACCGCGGTGCACGGCCGCTGGGTGGATGGACCCAAGGATGACCTCTTTCACCGCGTTCGCGAGGTGCTCGGAACCCTGCCGTTCATCGCCGAGGACCTGGGCATGATAACTCCCGCGGTGCACGCGTTACGCGAGCGCCTGCAGATTCCGGGCATGCGGGTGCTGCAGTTCGGATTCGGCAATCCGGGGGCGCATATCTATCTTCCTCATCTTTTCGAGAAGAACACCGTGGTGTACACGGGCACGCACGATAACGACACGACCGTGGGCTGGTGGAGGTCAGGAGCCAACGATTTCGAGCGCGCCCAGGCCCAGGCCTATCTGGGTCCGCTGGATGATCGCGGCGTGCATTGGGCTTTTGTGCGTGCGGCCCAGTCGTCGGTGGCCGACCTGTGTGTGGTACCGTTGCAGGACGTGCTCGGATTGGGGAATGAGGCGCGCATGAATACTCCCAGCCAGAGCCAGGGGAATTGGACGTGGCGCTACCAGCCAGGCTCGCTGAGCACCAACCTGGCCGATGCGCTCGCCATGCTGGCGGAAGTAACGGACCGCGTGCCCCCTCCCCCGGGTGAAGTCAGGCAGGAGCAGTTTTCCGCATAGAATTCGGGCAAGAGGCCTCCACCTCCGATTAATATCCGGCGAGCAGGGCGACGGGAAAGTGCGCGAACACGTCCCGGCAGGGCAAAGCGCGCCCGCTAGCCGGATAAACTTCACCGGTAAAGATGTTGAGCAGGCGCGCGCCCACGGCCTCATCGGGCAAATGCAGTTCGGAGTTGCCCCAGGCCTCGCCAATCGGCGGCTGCACGCGGCCGCGCATGAGCGTATAGGTGAGCCGCGGGGCGGCCACTACGGCCAGGCGGTCCTCATAAAGGCGGGCGAATGCTACCAGGTGTTCCTGTTTGTCGCCGCCGGCGGATAAAGGAATGTAGGAACCGGCGCGAAACAGTTCACGATGCTCACAGCGGAAGTTCAGCGCCCTCATAGTTACCCACATCTTGATCCGGCCATCCTGGTAATTGGCCAGCAGGTCAGAGCAGAGTTCGAGCAGGCGGCCTTCCGCGGAGTGACGGAGCAAGTCTTCAAGCAGTCGCCGGCGCACCTCGAAATTCACGCCATGGCGGTTGTCGGGGTCCACCAGCCGGAACTCCAATAATTCATTTCCCTGATAAAAATCGGGCACGCCCGGGGCGGAAATCTTCAATAAGACCTGAGCCAGGGAATTTATGGCGCCAAAATAAGCCACAGTCCGCACGAACTCCTCCAGTCGCACGGGAAAGGGATTACGCTTTCCGGCAGAGCTGGGATTGAGAATGCGGGCGATGAACTCGTGCAGAGCGCCCACGTACTCGGGATTGTCATTAACCCAGCTGAGGTTGACCTTGGCTTCGCGCACCGCTTTGTCCATGTAGCGCTGCATGCGCCGGATGAATGCGCCATCCTGGGCGAATGGCCAAGCCCCGACTAAGGTCTGGTAGAGCAGATACTCCTCGTTATTATCTGGAACCGTGCGGCCATCGCTGATGGTGATTTTCTTAGACTGGTTGATGCGCCGCCAGCGCATCACCGCCGCCGACCAATCGCGGGGCATTTCCGAGAGCACATTCAGGCGGGCGCGCACGTCTTCGCTGCGCTTGGTATCGTGGCTGGAAGTCAGCAGCATGGAGTGAGGCCACCTCTCCGCTCTCTCCTGGTTGCCACGATGGAATTCTTCGACCGAAAAGCCGAATTCCCGAGGTGAGCCTCCGACCTCGTTGACCGTGGTCAGGCGGTTGTAAACGTAACAGGCCGTGTCTTCCAGGCCTTTTGCCATCACCGGTCCGCTGAGCTGCTGAAACTTCAGGACGAAATAAAGCCACTTGCGGTACTGTTCGCCGTTGTCGTCGGGCGCGCTGCCCTGGAGCAGGAGAATATTGCGCAGGAAGTCGAACACCGAAGCGGGCATGGCCTCGTTGCGGCGCTTGGCGTGGGCAATGGCGGTATCAATGTAGGCGCGGTCGAGTTCGCTGACATTGCCGCGCTCGTCAATGTAAGTGCGATAAACCGGGAAACAGGCGATGGTTTCGCGAATCACCGTGGCCAGCGATTTCACGGTGAAATCGCGCGCATGGCGGTCAGCGCTGGAGATCTCGTCAAGCAAGTTGGTCAGCACCGCCACCTCGCTGGCCAAAGCCGTATTCAAGGTCTGGTTCTTGGCCTCGTAGATGACGGTATCGGCGTCCACCAGGCCGCCCAGGAAGCGCTCGTAAATGCGGGTAAAAGAGCGGCGGTTGCGGGAATCAATAAAGATTCCATTCATCAGGTTGGCGAAGCCATAACCGACGGTGCCGTCCACCGGCCACGCCGGCAGGTGCTCCCCCGGCTCCAGGATTTTCTCCAAAACGACGTAGAGCGGGGCCTGCCGCAACATCCACTCATGCTGCCCAAAAATGGTTTGCACTTCCTCCTCGATGCCGTTCTCCGCCACGGCGCCGCGCGGTTCGGGCCCGCAGCATTGGCTGGCGGCATAAAGCATCTGCAGGCGAGTGAAATATTGAGGGGGATTGAGCAGGCCATCCGGATGGTCAATCCTCAAGCCGGCGACGCTGCCCTCGGCCAGCAGACGCCGCAGCAACTGGTGAGTGGCGGCGAACACGCGCGGGTTTTCCATACGCAGGCCCACCAGATCGTTCACATCGAAAAAGCGGCGGTAGTTGATTTCTTCGCCGGAGACCAGCCAGTGGGCCAGACGATAAGGCTGGGCATCGAGCAGGCGGTGCAGAAAATCGAAGCTGCGGGGGAGGCCAGGTTCGCCGTTCAGGGCAGACAAGGCGGCTTCAATCAACGCACCAACGGCCTGGGATAATTCCGCCAAGCGCCGCAATCTTTCCAGCAATACCGGCGCATCGGTGCGGCGGCGGTTTACCAGCTGCGGAGCGGTGGCGTTGCTGGGGGGCAGCTGGCGCAGCTCAAAAAGAATGTTTTCGAGTTCGGCGCGGTCGGCCTCCGGAATTTCGACAGATTGGACGCGCAAGTCTCCCAGGGGCTCAAAAATCAGGGGAACAGTTTGCGGGTCCACGGGCATGTGCTTGTCGAAATACTGCACGAAAAAACCGCTACCAAACTTCAAACGCAAATGCCCGCGCTCCAGTTCATCCCCGTAAGCTCCACCCAGCACGGGAAAGAGAACCCGGTCGCGAAGCTCAGGCTTGAGCGGCTCCCAGTCAATGTCGAAGAAATCGGCATAAGCAGAGCTGCGCCCGTTCTGCAGCACATCCTGCCACCAGGGATTGTCTCCGTGTCCTACGCCCATGTGATTGGGAACCGTGTCCAGTAGCAGGGCCATACCGTTGGCATGGAGTTCAGAAATTAGCGACTGAAATTCTTCTTCGCTGCCGATCTCCGGGTTCAAACTGTTGTGGTCGGTGATGTCATAGCCGTGAGCGCTGCCGGTGCGCGCTTTCAGCAATGGGGAAGCGTAACAGTGAGTGATCCCGAGCGAGCGCAGATAAGGCACCAGGGCACGCGCATCCACGAAGCGAAACTCGCGGTTGAACTGCAAGCGATAGCTGGAGACAGGGCGGTCCGCGTGTCGTCGCGCGGCCAGGCGGTCAAGGCACTCCGCCAAGCCGGTAGACTCCGCCATGAGTGTTGTCAGATTCGAGCGCATGCGGCCTATTAGATGCGAGCAGAAACGCGCGGCCAAAGCCGCATACCAGAGAACAGCGTCCTGCTGCCATCTGCGACAGCAGCATTATATGAGGTAAGGCGCGGGTTCAGGTGGAGAAGGCGCGAATACGGCTGGCGTACTCGCTATTCAAAAGCCGGCGCGCGGGCCGGCTCTGGTCCTGCGCCAGCAGTGCCGCCAGACCGCGGAACGAGCGGGCCACGTCGGTGTTCTTCTGCAAAGCGACGGGTGTTCCCCGGTCAATGGCGCTGCCCACCACGAAATACTGGCTGGGAATCTTCCACAGAATGCGGGCGTCGGCGGCTGCTTCGGCGTCGGCATCGCTGAATTCAGGAGTTTTACGAAAGCGGTTGAGCACCAGCCGCACCTTGTCGCGCGCGGAGGCCTCCCCCAGATAGCTCTGCACCCGGGCGGCATTCCACAGCAGCGCAATCATATCGGTTTCTGCAATCAGGAGAATCGTGTCCGCCAAGGCGCATACCATGCGGGTTAGCGGATCGAGGCGGGACGACAGGTCCACCAGCACGTACTTGTAATGACTTACCACCAGGTCGAAAAGCCGGCTCACTTCATCCTCCGCTGGTTTGAGCGGAGTAGGCACTTGCGGAGCCGCCAGCAGATGAACGCCGGAGTCACAGCGGGTAACAAAACCATCGAGCAGCGAACTGTCCAGCCGATGACAGTTCTGAAATGCATCCAGAACGCCAAAATTAGGTTTCGCATTCAGGTGCAGGGCGGCATGGCCGATAGGAGCCAGGTCCACCAGCAGGCTGTTGCCATGGGTCTCGTTCAGGGCCACCGCCAGATTGACCGTAGTGGTGGTAGCTCCGCAGCCACCCTTAGCATTGAGCACGGCAATAATGCGGCCGCGATTGGGATCGTCGGTTGGTTTGCGGCGTGTGGCCTGCAGCCTGGAGAACGCCTCCACCAGGCTGTGCGTGCTGGGTGGACGGTCGAGAAATTCGCAAGCTCCGGAACGCATGGCGTCTACAATGACCTGGCGCTTCATCATGTCGCCACAGGCAAAAATAGCCAACTGCGGAAACTCGGCATGAAGCCGCTCGATAGCGGCCAGCGCCGGCGCTGGGTTGCGCGCCGGAATATCAACCAGCAGAACCTGGGGTTTGAGTTCTCGGACCTTAAGCGTGAACGACTCCAGGTCAGGCAGCGCGTCCTTGAGCACAGTGCGGCCCACCGCGGCAGCATCTACCACGGTTTGCAGCAAGTCCAGGTGCTCGCTTTCAGAAGCTAGAATTCCAACCGTTGCGACAGGCATAACAAGTGGCGCCAGGCACCTTAACCATGCTATGTGGGAAGGAATGTGGCTCCAAGTGACGGAAGTACATCTCCTACGGTCAGAACAGGGATTTTCAGTGCACGGTGGGAGGAATATCGAGTTCTTCGATGAGGCGGTGAATGGAAGAACGGGCGATTTTGAGGAAACGCGCTGCTTGAACCTTGTTGTTGCCACACTCGGCCAGAGTACGTAAGACGAGACGGCGCTTGAAATTGCGCACTTCCTCGTCGAAGGAACTTCCTGCCTCTGCCTCCGGCCAGGCGGCAAATTGTGAAGGAAGATGCTCGATGCCGATTTCCGAACCCTCGCAAATTACGATGGCGCGCTCAATCACATTCTGCAGTTCACGCACGTTCCCGGGCCAGGCGTACTCTTCCAGCGCACATAGGGCTGCGGCGGAAATGCGCTGCACCGTGCGGTGATGGCGCTGGTTGAAGTCCTGGAGAAAGCTATGCGCCAGTACCGCGATGTCATCGCGGCGCTCGCGCAGGGGAGGAAGCATGATCTCAACCGTATTTACGCGATAGAAAAGGTCAAGGCGGAACGTGCCATCTTTGGCTAATTGCTGCAGGTTGCGGTGAGTGGCGCAGATGACGCGTGCGTCCATGGGACGGCTTTGGTTGCTACCCAGCCGTTCCAGGGTTCGCTCCTGCAGGACACGCAACAGTTTCACCTGCAGGGCGGGGGCCAGATCGCCGACTTCGTCCAGGAATATGGTGCCTTGCCCCGCGGCTTCAAAGCGGCCGACGCGCGCCGCGCTGGCGCCAGTGAACGCGCCCTTCTCGTGGCCGAACAACTCCGCCTCAATCAGCGTCTCCGGCAGGGAGGAGCATGCCACCGCAACAAAGGGTTCGGTCGCCCGCGGGCTGGCCGAGTGGATCGAGCGCGCCAGCAGCTCCTTGCCGGTGCCGCTCTCCCCAGTGATCAGCACGTTGGCATCGGTGGAGGCAACCTTGGAAGCCAGAGAAAATACCGGTCGCATGGTCTCATCGGTGCCGACCATGGCGGAAAATTCGTTGTTTTTGAAGCTGCCGGCCTGCAGGCGCTGCAACTCGCGGCGTAATTCCTGGAAGCGAGCGGCGCGCCGCAGCACCAGGCGCAATTCTTCCATGGGCCCGCTTTCAACAAAATGATCGAAGGCGCCCGCTGAAACCGCTTCCCGCATCACTTCGCGCTCGTCGGTGGAAAGAAAGGCCACCACCGGAATTCCGGCGGGATTGCGTACCAGCCTCTGCAGGGTTTTGAGGGCCGCAGGAAAGCGTGAGTCCTCGCTGGCGGGTAGGCTGCAGATGAGCACCTCGCTGGCCCCCAAGCAATCGTAGTCGTTTTCGGCGGCCGGAGTGAGGGAGAAATCCTCACCCAGTTTCTCCTCCAATACCGCGAAGAAATCCTCCCTCCGGTCAACAAAGCGGCAGATCACGCAAGTAATCCTCGTTGGTAGCGGCGAGCTTGCCAAGGCAACAGCACGCGGGCAGGACTCACATTTACGCTAGCGTACGGTCATGATGAACGGAAGGTTACGAAAGTGACCTCCTCCGCGTTACCGGACTGTCGGCCGGCCGTCACCTCCAAGAGAAATAAGGCGTGCACCTAAATCCCGGCGCCAGTTGCTGAAAAGCAGCTGTTCCGCGATGAGAGCGCAGGGAACAAAATATGTCACACAAAGTAGACAATGTGCGATATGGGTC
This sequence comes from Terriglobales bacterium, assembly GCA_035278025.1. Taxonomy (GTDB): domain Bacteria; phylum Acidobacteriota; class Terriglobia; order Terriglobales; family Acidobacteriaceae; genus JAICWP01. Next base: position 20,716 of record DATEJK010000110.1, read on the forward strand.
CGCAACTGTTTTCAGCCACCTGTGTGCCATTTACGATACTGCAGCCGCACGGCAGGATTAGCTTGGATTCGGCTCCTGGCAAGGCTTTTCAAGGAACCGGATTGTTTCGCATGGGCCAGCGGCGAGTACTTTCTTCCCTCGCAAGCCTGCTGCTACACGGCTGTTGCGTAAGCTGCTCCACTCCAGCCGTCAGGGACAGGCGATCCCTCCGCTAACGCGCTGCCGATAGGTTCCGCGCTCCCATCCTGCGGTCGGAGGTGACGGTATGTTGGGAAGGCTTCGGTCGGGTGCAGTTCTTGTTGCGTTGCTCAGCGCTGCGTTGGTTTTGAAGGCTTCGCTGCCGCAGGTAAGCACCGGTACCTGGCAGGCGGCGGGAAATCTGCAGACAGGACGGTCAGGCGCTGCGGCGGTCGCCCTGCCTGATGGCCGCATTCTCATAAGCGGCGGTTCGGACGCCAACGGGGTCCCGCTGGCAAGCGCAGAGTTTTTCAATAGCGATGGTACTTTTTCGTCTGCGCCCTCCATGAATGCGGCGCGCAGCGGTCATGCCGCACTTGTGCTGCCCGATGGGCGCGTGCTGGTAAGCGGGGGGCGCACCAGCGGAGGCGGTATCACAAACTCGGCGGAAACCTATGATCCGCAAGCCAACAGCTGGCAGATGCTGTCTGCAACCATGATCGAGGCGCGAGCCGGCCATACCGCGTCTCAACTGTTGAACGGCGATGTGCTGCTGGCGGGCGGTACAAATT
>DATEJK010000111.1:0-3313 GCA_035278025.1 Terriglobales bacterium
CCTTCGCACTGTTGCTGATGTGGAACATGATGGCGCCCTTCACAGTGGGCGCGCTGGGTTGCGCGCTGCTGCTGGGAATCGGCAACGGCGCGGTGTTCAAGCTGGTGCCGCAATATTTCCCGGTGGAGCGGGGAACGATCACCGGGCTGGTGGGCGCTCTGGGCGGACTGGGAGGATTTTTTCCGCCCATCCTGCTGGGCTTTTTCCGCGACCACGCGGGAAAAGTGTGGCCGGGGTTCGTGCTGCTGGCGGTGGTTTCCGCGGTGCTCTACTGGGCCAACCGGCGCGTGTTTGTGCCCCGCCAGGAGAGCCTGGAAGAACTGCTGCCGGCCGAACTCACGCGCACCGCCGACCGCATGCGCGCGGGCGCCTGGGCGACGCTGTGGACAGGCCTGCTGGTGGCGGCCATCGTGGTGGGCTCCCGCAACCTGGAGAATTTTGATCCCGCACTGGTGGCCTACACCTTCGCCATCATCTTTGCCGCCTGGGGCGTGGTCTATCACTACAACGTGTGGCTGAGCAAGCCGACCACGCGCATTTACTGGGATCGCGGCTGGCAGTTGTTCTTGCAGCGCGGGCCGCTGCGCAGCCTGGGACGTCTGCTCGGCCTGGCGGGCAGCCACATCTTCGGGCAAGGGTTTATCCGCCGGCGCTCGCGCCTGCGCTGGTGGATGCATCAGCTGATTTTCTGGGGCTGCATTCTGGCCGTAATCATTACGTTCCCGCTGGTCTTTGGCTGGATTTCGTTTCGCAGCGCGCTCAACGACCAGATGACTTATGTGGGCTACCTGTTCGGGGTACCGGCCTTTCACTTCCCGGCTTTGTCGTTCGAAGCTGAGGTTGCATTTCACGGGCTGGACATCGCCGCCTTCCTGGTGCTGGGCGGAATTTTCCTCTCTCTGTGGCGGCGCATGCGGGACCGGGGCGCGCAGGCGGTGCAAAGCTTCGCGCTGGACTTTTTCCCCATCATTCTGCTGTTCGCCATCTGCGTCACCGGGCTGGCGCTGACCGCCTCGCAGGCCTGGCTGCGCGGCCAGTACTATGGCTTCCTTTCCATTACGCATGCGATCGTGGTAATTGCCGCGCTGCTTTATTTGCCCTTTGGCAAGTTCTTCCACATCTTCCAGCGGCCGGCACAGCTGGGGGTGAAGCTCTATCACCAGGAGGGCGAGGAAGGAGAGGGCGCGCAGTGCGCCCGCTGCGGGCAGCGCTTCGCCTCGCGCATGCAGATTGACGACCTGAAACGGGCGCTGCCCCGGCTCAACTTCAACTACGCGCTGCCGGGACCGGCGGGCAACTGGCAGGAGCTATGTCCGGCGTGCAAGCGCATCGCGCTTTCGCGGGCGCAACTGCGGCTGAAGGAGGAAGCGCGTGGCTAAGCCGCCGGCATCGCTGCGTGAGCTGACCGCCGCCTTCGGGCCGCACCTGAACTACACGCCCGCCGGCGGATGGCGCCAGGAGTCCACCCACCCCTACCACCTGGTGAAGACGCACTGCTGTTTCTGCGGGCAGCAGTGCGGCATTCAGCTCAAGGTGGAGGAAGAAGGGCGGCGCGTGATCGGCTTCGAGCCCTGGGAGGAGTTCCCTTTCAACCGTGGCATGCTTTGTCCCAAGGGGGTAAAGCGCTACCTGCAGAGCGAACATCCCGACCGCCTGCTCGATCCGTTGATACGAACCGAGAGCGGTTTTCGAAAAGCCAATTGGGACGAGGCGCTGGACTTCACCGCCGGGCGGCTGCGCGAACTGCAGGAAACATATGGAAAGGATGCGGTGGCGGTTTACGGCGGCGCCTCTCTGACCACGGAGAAAACCTACCTGGTGGGGAAATTCGCCCGCGTGGGGCTGGGCACGCGGCACGTGGACTACAACGGACGGCTGTGCATGGTCTCGGCCGGGCACGCCTATAAGCCGGCGTTCGGGGTGGACCGCAGCCTGCTCCCGTGGGAGGACATCCCCAAGGCGAAGGTGCTCCTCATTGTAGGCGCCAACATTGGCGACTGCGCTCCCATCACCACAGACTATGTGTGGCGCTGCCGCGATAACGGCGGCAAGCTCATCGTGGTAGACCCTCGGCTTACGCCCATCGCGCGCAACGCCGACTTGTTCCTGCCGGTGCGGCCAGGCACCGACCTGGCGCTTCTGATGGCTATGCTGCACGTGGTGCTGCGCGACGGCCTGGAGAACCGCAAGTTCATCGTGGAGCACACCACCGGATTCGAAGCGGTGGCGGAGTCGGTGAAAGCCTGGGACCCGCGGCGGGCGGCAGAGATGACCGGCGTTCCTCCGGAGAATATCGAGAAGGCGGCGCACTGGTTCGCCAAGGCCGAACGTGCGATTGCGCTGCACGCGCGCGGCATCGAACACCACTCCAAGGGGGTGGAGAACTGCACCGCCGTCATCAATCTGTGCCTGGCCACAGGGCAAATCGGACGCGAGGGCGCGGGCTGTTCCATGATTACCGGTCAGGGCAACGGCCAAGGCGGCCGCGAGCAGGGACAGAAGTGCGACCAACTGCCCGGACAGCGACAGATTGATGATCCCGAAGCGCGGCGCCACGTGGCCAAGGTGTGGGGTATTAATGAAGATGAAATTCCCGGCAAGGGCCTGACCGCCGAGGAAATCATGGAAGCGATTCATCGCGGAGAGATCAAGGGGCTGCTCTCCATGTGCTTCAATCCCATTGTCTCGCTGCCGGACGCGAACTTCACCCGCGAGGCGCTGGAGAAGCTGGAATTCTTCGGAGTCATTGACTTCTTCCTTTCCGAAACGGCGCAATTTGCCGACGCGGTGCTGGCGGGCAGCCTGCATGAGGAGGAAGAAGGGTTGAGCTGCAGCGCGGAAGGACGCGTGATTCACATTCAGAAAGCGGTTGACCCGCCGGGTAACGCGCGCGCCGACTGCTCCATCCTTTGCGAGCTGGCGCGGCGGCTGGGCAAAAAGAAATATTTCTCCTTCACCTCCATGCGGGAAATTCTGGACGAGATGCGGGAGGCGTCGCGCGGCGGGGTGGCCGATTATTACGGTATTACTTATGAAAAGGTAGACCGGCAACTGGGCGTGTTCTGGCCCTGCCCCACTCTGGAGCACCCGGGCACGCCACGACTGATCGAGGGCGGCAGGTCGTTTCACCCAGATGGCAAGTGCCGCTTCCAGGTTACCGAGTGGCGGCCCAGCGGCGACCCTCTGGACGAAACCTTTCCGATTCTGCTGACTACGGGACGGGTGGTAAGCCAATACCTGTCGGGAGCGCAGACGCGGCGCATTGGCGAACTGACCGACCAATACCCTGATCCGCGGGTGGAAATCCATCCCC
>DATEJK010000112.1:0-40930 GCA_035278025.1 Terriglobales bacterium
TCCACCCAGCGCACGTCGCGGAAGATGCGGTTCTCGATTTCGCCGGCGAACTGGTGGACCACGAAGAAGCGCAGTTCCACCTGCCCGCCGCCCTTGTAGCTGTGGCGAATGCGCGCGACCTCCTCGCCGACCTTGGCGTCAATGCCCAGCTCTTCGTCCAGTTCGCGGCGCATGGCGTCGCGCGGCTGCTCGCCTTCCTCAATCTTGCCGCCGGGGAACTCCCATTTCAGGGGCATGGGCTGGTGGCGGGTGCGCTGGCAGATGAGCAGTTTGCCATCCTGCAGAATCAGGGCTGCGGCCACCAGTTTCATCCCACGGCCTCGGAGGGAACGGCGCTGGGGTCCAGACAGCTGGTGAAGGTGAAAGCGAATGCGGCCAAGCCCGGCTGCGGGCAGAGCAGCTCCAGAGTGTGAGTGCCGAAGCTGCGGTTGTCCACCAACTGATACATGCGCGGCTGCTCGACCAGAATGTAGCTCTCTTCGCTGCCACCGGCTGTGAAACGAAAGCGCACATCGGGCGTGGCCTGGGCGGGGGTGAGCGGCTTGCCGTCCTGATGAATGATCAGCTCGTAGGAAGGGGCGCGCGGCGAGGCCAGTACCAGGTTGACGGCGGCGGCGGAATACTTCACCACGATGCGGTTATCGCCTTCAGCCGCCGACTCGAAGTATTCGGCGGTCGAGGCCCAGCGCCCCTGTGCGTAGAAGCGGCCTTCCTCCAGTTCGGCGCCGCGGGAGTACTCCGCGATTTCATCTTCGCGGAACCCGTTCTGGTTGCCGATGCGGCCGCGGCGGTGGCCCAGGTAAAGCTCCGGGCTGGGCTGGAAGCAAACCGCGCCGGGCCGGTCGGTGTCGCGAACGGGCTCCATGAGGGGAGGAAATTGCAGACCGGGATTCACCTCATGGAGCAATTCCTGGATGGCCTGCTCGGTATCGCCGTAGGCGCCTTCGCCGAAGTGGGCGTAGCGCAGATAAGAGTCCTTGTCGAGCAGGTACTTGGTTGGCCAATAGCGGTTGGCGAAGGCCTTCCAGAGCTCATAGTTGCTGTCTATGACTACGGGATAGGTGATGCCCAGGTCGCGCACCGCGCGCTCGACGTTACTCTCATATTGCGCGAAGGTGAACTCGGGCGTGTGCACGCCGATGACGACCAACCCCTGGTCGCGGTAGCGCAGGTGCCAGGCTTGCACGTAGGGCAGGGTGCACAGGCAGTTGACGCAGGTGTAGTCCCAGAAATCAATCAGCACCACGCGGCCGCGCAACTGGCGCAGGCTGAGCGGCGGCGAGTTCAGCCAGGTGCGCCCGATCTCGGGCGCGCGCACTTGTCCCTTTTCCACTCTCATGGGCGGAATTTTTCCAGGTGCTTGCCGAGCACGCGGGCGCAGTGCTCCACCAATTCCTGGTCGTCGGGTCCGAAAGCGGATGGGAAGTGGCTGTCTATATCCAGTTCGCCTACGACCTTGCCGCGTACGAAAACGGGCACCACAATTTCCGACTGGGTTTCAATGGAGCAGGCTAGATAGCGGGGATCGGAGTTGACGTCGTGCACCACCACGGTCTTGCCGCTGGAGGCGGCAGCTCCGCAGATGCCCTGGTTGAGCGGAATACGGGTGTGTGGAGTCATGGCGCCGACAAAAGGCCCCAGCACCAGCACCGGAGGCTGGACGGGGTTGCTCTCCAACATATAAAAACCGACCCAGTTGTACTTAAGCATGCGCTGGTTGAGCTTCTCGACCATGCCCTGCATGAGTTCTTCCGCGGAGAGGGCGGTGGAAGCGAGGTAATCGATTTCCTTCTTGAGCAGTTGTGTTTTCGCAGCCGCGGTGGGCATGGGTTCAATTAAACCACAACCGGCGTTATGGTCCGGGCGGGCCCAGGCGGCGCACCCCCGGGGGCTGTGGAAAAAGCTGGGGGTGGAGGATGGCGGCGAGGGCGTGCAGTCCTCGCAGCAGCGTGGGCGCGGGTGTATTGAGCCAGGGATCGGGAATGCAGTAAACGTGCTTCTCGCGGACGGCGCGCACTTGTTGCCAGCCGCGCTGCGCGACAATCTTCTCCAGCGGGACCCGGTCGCCGGCCCCGCACCAGGCGGCGATCACATAATCGGGGTCGCGGGCGAGGACGGCTTCGGAAGTGGTCTGCTGCCCAGGCTGGCCCACAAACTCGCCACCCGCGGCCTGCACCAGTTCCGCCACCCAGGGCTGAGAGGCGATGAGGGGCTTGCCCCATTCTTCGCAGTAGACCTGAGGAGAGCCGGAGGCGTGAGCGCGCGTTTTTTCCCGCACTGCGTCAATGGCGTTCTGCATGGAGGCGATCAGCTCGACCCCGGCCTCCGGGCGGCCGACGATGCCGGCGATCATGCCGATATCACGGTAAATGTCGGCCAGCGTTTTGGGGGCGAGGCCAAGAAAGGGAATGCCGGATTTGAGGATTTCTCCGACTGACTCCAGTTGATAGGGCACCGAGGCGATGACCAGTTCGGGCGCGGCGGCCAGGATTTCTGCGGCCTTCGAGGCCCAGGAGTCAGCGACGACCAGGCGTCCCTGGGAGATGCCGGGCAAAACTTCTTCGCAATATTTGGTGCAGGCAACGAGCAGGCCGCGCGCGCCCAGCGCGTCCAGAATCACGCTGGCGCTGGGCTGCAGGCTGACGATGCGCTTAGGGAAGAAGGACATCAGTTGAATTGTAATTCTCCGCGGATTTTGAGGGCCCAGGGCGTGGCCCCGCCCGCACACACTGATCCTTCTGTCATCGACTGCTCCGACCCGTCCCGCAAAGCGGATGGCCGGCTCCGCTCAGGATGACACCGGTGGACCTGAATACGCGACGAAATGCGTTGATCCGCGGCGAAGAAGCTCAGGCGACGGGTGAAGGCAGCTGCGGCGCGTCGGCAACCAGAAAGCGTTCGAACTCCCGGGCCTCCGCCTGCGGCAGACGGCGCCAGCGGTGCTTGAGGTAAGCCCAGGGAATGTGAAACAGCAGCACGCGGGGGCTGAACTTCGAGGAGCTGTGGATCCAGCAGGAGTGTGTGCACCAGCACTGGGCTCCGGGAATGGTGGCAATCTCCCGCTTCATTTGCGGCGAGGCCAGAGCGGCGCCGAGGTCGAAATTAAAATCCTGCAGGCGTCCCAACTTGCCGCGCAGCTCGCAGGAGCGGAAGTGGCCGTCGTGGTCAATCACAACGGTGGTTTCTCCCGCTGTGCAGCGCATGGGCCACGCTTTGTTGCTGTAGTGGTTCTGCTCGTGCAGCTGGAAATGCAACCTGATGTTGCCCAGGTAGAAGGCGCGGGCCAGGTGTCGGGCGGGCCCGGGCACGTCGGCGAAGAGGCGATCAGCGTAACGCTCGTGAAACCACATGAGCCGGCGATGCAACTGGCTGAGCTCTTCGGGGGCCAGCTTTTTCAGCGCGGGATCCATGGGATCGCCGCGGATGATTTCAAAGTAGTGGCCGTCGGAATCGGTGTCGCGCATCATCCGCAGGCCCAGTTCGACCAGTTCGCGGTAATTCTCGGTGGTGACGCAGCTGACCACGTTGCGGCGCAGGCGGCGCACGCCTTGCCAGCGCGCCGCAGCCAGGTTGATGGTGGCAATCGTTTTCTGAAAATTGTTGGGCACGCCGCGGATGGCGTCGTGGGTGCTGGCCAGGCCGTCGAGGGAGAAGTTCAAGTCAATGACCAGTTCGGGGCAGTGTTCGAGCAGGTGGTCAATGACAGAAACAACTTGCGCGGGCAGCAGGCCATTGGTGGGCAGGTTGAGCGCCCGCACGCCATTATTGCGATAGAACATCTCGATGATTTCGGCCAACTCCTTGCGCAGGAATGGCTCGCCGCCGGAAATCCAGAGCTTGTGAAAATGGGGCGCGGTCTGACTGACGCGGGCCAGCTGATCAAAGGTGAGATCGCGGCCCTGGTTCAGCTCCTCCCAGTAAAAACAGGTGCGGCAAAGGGAATTGCAGGTGGAGGTGACGAACAGGAACACGCCCTCAAGCTGCAGAGGGCGGAAGATTCCCTTGGCGTACTTGAGATAACTGAACCCCACGCAAGAATTATATCTTGCGGCGACGAAGATCTTCGGCGCGGATGAATGCGGACTACACGGACTAACGAGTACATTGGGGAAATCCTGCCCATCGGAGGCGCCTTTCTATGGCGCGTTTGCGCTCAGGATGGCAGCGGTGTGAATCTACCGTCTATGCGCCCAGACTAGTGGGCCAGCTTTCCAAGCAGAGCGGCCAAGGCGTCCATGGCCAGGTGGCTGGCGTGCAGGGAAGCGGGAGGAAGGCTGCCGGCGGCGGCCAGCAGGTGCTCGCGGCGGAGCTGGCGCGCTTCCGACAGAGTGCGGCCCATCACCATTTCGGTGAGCAGGGAAGCGCAGGCCATGGAGGGCACGCAGCCCTTGGCGAGGAAGCGAATGTCGGTGATACGCCCGCCGGCCACTTTGGCGCTCAGCCGCAGGACATCACCGCAGGCAGGGTTCTCTAACTGCACGCTGGCGTCGGCGTCCGGCACCTCGCCGCCATTGCGCGGATGCTCGAAGTGGTCCAGCACCTGGGGGGAATACATGGCGCCATTCTAATCAGCTGAGGAAATAAGCGGTACCTGAGCGGTGTGGCGCGCCGCCTGGGGAACGAACAGGACCAGAACGCCGCCGGCGGCCATGGCGATTACCATGACCAGTAGGCCGGGGGTAAAGGAGCCGGTGCGAGTGTGCAGATAGCCCAGAGCATAGGGCCCGAGGAATCCGGCCAGGCTGCCCAGGCAATTGATCATGCCCACGGACGCGGCGGCTCCCGATTCGCTGAGCAATTCTGTGGGCATGGCCCAGAAGGGGGAGAGCAGGGCAATCACGCTGATTCCAACCAGGGTAAACAGGCCGACAGCCATGGTTGTAGACGGATGAAGCCCGGCCAAGGCCAGCAAAGCGACCACACCTAAAAAGAGGGGAGCGGCCACGTGCCAACGTCGCTCCAGGGTGCGGTCGGAATGCCAGCCATTGAACTGCAGCGCGAGAAAGCCGGCCAGGTAAGGCAGCGCTCCCAACAGTCCCACGCGCAAGTCGGATAGCCCGGAAAGTTGTTTGAGCATGGTGGGAAACCAGAAAACGAAGCTGTAGAAGCCGATGTACTGCAGGAAGTTCACCAGGGTCAGGAGGACCACAGGGCGATAGCGCAGGGCCTGCCAGATGCTGAAGGAGCGCACCGTGGACTTGGCCGCTCTCTCCTGTTGCAACTGCCCGGTAATCCAACTGCGCTCATCTTCGTCCAGCCAGCCGGCTTGGACCGGCCAGTCACAGAGGAAGAAAAATGTGATTGCGCCCAGGATCACGGCCGGCAAGCCTTCCAGCACAAACAGCCAGCGCCATCCCTCCATATGCAGCCAGTGCCGCTCCACGATCCAGCCCGCCAGCGGGGAGCCGAACACGAAGGAGAGGGGGATGGCGGCCATGAAGTTGCCGGTAGCCTTGGCGCGGTCCGCGCGCACGAACCAGTGGCTGAGGTAAACGATGATGCCGGGAAAGAAGCCGGCTTCGGCCGCGCCAAGGAGGAAGCGGGCGCCATAGAGCTGGCCGGCGGTATGCACCGCGGCGGTCAGCACGGTGAACGCGCCCCACACGATCATGATGGCGGCGATCCAGCGGCGGGCGCTCCAGTGCTCCACCAGAAGCGCCCCGGGAATCTGCAATCCCAGGTAGCCGATAAAGAAAATGCCGGCGCCGATGCCGAAAATCTGGTCGGTAAAGCGCAGGTCGCGAACCATCTCCAGCGCGGCATAGGCCAGATTGGTGCGATCCAGGTAATTGGCGATATAGAGGATGAAAAGGAAAGGCAGCAGGCGGCGGGCGATGCGGCGGCGGGCGCGCTCAGCCACCGCGGAGGCGAGGGAAGCAGGCTGCGCGCGTGAAGTCGAGGACATGAGCGCCAGTTAGTGGGCGCACAGTATACAACGCCGGGAAGCGCAAGGTCCTTCGACTCCGCAGCCCGATTCGCAAAGCGGTTCGGGCTGCTGCGCTCAGGATGACAAGGTGAGAAATTTGCAGATTACAAATTGACAAGTTACAAATTTCCGGCGCGGTCAGGGAAATACACGGTCCATTTGTTCTTGCGGGCGAACTGCTCAAAGTCGGAGGTGGGATTGATGGCGAAGGGATGCTTCGCCAGTTGCAGCATCTCGGCGTCCCAGCGGGTGTTGCCGAAGGCGGCGTCCACAGCCGGGCCGATTTTCTCGCGGATAGCTTTGGCTTTGCCTGGGCCAGTGGGAACACGAACCAGGCGGTCGGTGATGACGCCATCTTCGACCGCCACTTCCGCGGCCAGAATGCGGTGGAGCGGGATACCGAAGCGGCGCATAGCGACGCGGATAATCCACTGGTTGCTGGAGGAGACCGCCCAGACGACGCAGCTTTGCTGCTGCAGGCGGAGCACCAGTTCGCGCATTTCGGGAAAAATCCCGGGCTCGATGTAAAGCGCAAGAAATTCCTCCGCGGCACGCTCCACCACTTCGTCCCGAAGACCGGCGTGGACCGTGACCATTTCGCCGCACATCACATCCTCGGGAACGTTGCCAGATTTGTAGTCGGCGTAGCGGGCGCGCATCCAGCGCGTAGTATTGGGCTGAATCAGGCCGCGCTTCAGTTCCCAATCGAGGAAGCCTTCGCCGGCGTCCGGGGACCAGAGAGTGCCGTCGCAATCGAACACCGCGATCTGGGGCTGCAGCCGCAGCACCGAATCCAGGAATATGGCCTGCTCAGGCTTGGAGACGGGCATAGTCCTCGGGTGTATCCACATTGAGTGTGGAGTGGGGGTCGTCCACGGGAACGTAGAGGATGCGGTCCTGGTGCTGGTGCTCGATCTCGCGGGCGTTGGCGGTAAGCGGCGCGCGCAGGAAAGCCTCCATCATTTCGCGGTCAATCAGCACCGGGTGGCCGTGTTTTTCGCCGTACTGCGGTATGACCGCCCACTTCTCCTGCGAACCAGCATCAATGAAAGCGGAGCGCAACTGGGTGAGCGTGGCGCTGCGCACCGGGGGACGGTCCACCAGGGTGATGACGGCGGCGTCGCGGCCACGGTTCAGCACTTCGCGCAGGCCAGCCTGCAGGGAACTGAACTGACCCCGTTCGGGCGTGGGATTCACCACCAGGGAGGCGCTGCTGGCATACACCAGGGGCGCCAGGTTGGGCGCATTCTTGCCGGCCACCACCAGCACCATGTCGGTATGCGCTTCCAGCAGGCGAATGTTGGCAGAAAGAAAAGTTTCCGTGCGCGCGATGCGCGGCGTGGTTCCCTGCGGCGGCCACGGCAGCAGAGCCTTGTCGCGTCCCATGCGCGAGGATTCTCCGGCCGCCAGAATCACACCGCAGAAACTGGGAGCACGCGCCATGAGGGCAAGATATCACGAGCCAAGCGCCCGCGAAATCCCGCTCTTTCCTGCCGGCGCGAGGTTGCAACAGGACGGTACTGTCAAAAGCTGCCTTCATCCGCCGACGGCCCGTAGATGGCGGGGACGGGAAGGCGATTGGGTGGTTGGGTAACTGAAAAATTTCTCGCGGGCGAGGGGCCCTCGCTACAAAGGCATATTGAAAATGGGGCGAGATTACAATTCGCTAAAAGTACAAAGCACTAATTACAAAGTGGGTCAGTTTTTCTGAAGGTTGGCGGGGCTTTCAGAAGGCGAATCGGTAGCGCTGGCCTGCTTGCGCGCATAGCGCAGGTGGGGCAAAGGCGCCTCGCTGTGGCGGCGCAGGGCAATCAATTCGGCGGTGATGGCCACCGCGATCTCTTCCGGCGTGACCGCGCCGATGTCCAGACCCACAGGGGCGTGTACGCGCTCGAACAGTTCCGGCGCCAGGCCTTCTTTCTCCAGTTCATGGTAAATGGCGATCACCTTGCGCTTGGAGCCGATCATGCCAATGTAGCGGGCCGGGGTCTGCACCGCCCAGCGCAGCACGCGCATGTCATCGTGGTGTCCGCGGGTAACGATCACGATGTAGGCAGATTCGTTGGGCGCCAACCTGGCCATGGTCTGGTCAAAATCGTCCGAATAAATTTCGCGTGCCTCGGGGAAACGCTCGCGGTTGGCGTAGGTTTCACGGTCGTCCACCACAATCACGTCGAAGCCGGCGTTGTGCGCCACTTTGTAGAGATTGACGGCTACGTGTCCGGCGCCAAACAGGTAGAGCACGGGCACGGGCAGCACCGGCTCGATGAAAATGTCGAGCGTGCCGCCGCACACCAGACCGGTATCGTACTTGGGATTCTGGTTGAGGTTGAAGGTGAGGGTGCGGGGCTTTTCCTCTTCCATGACCTCGCGGGCGGCCTGCCAGACGTCGGCCTCGACGCAGCCGCCGCCAATGGTGCCCACAATGGAGCCGTCGTCGCGCACCAGCATCTTGGCGGTGCGGAAGGAGGGAATGGAGCCGCGCACGCTGACAATGGTGGCCACGGCGCCCCGCCGGCCCTCCCGGCGCAGTTTGACGATCTCCTCGTAGATATCCATCTGCGGACCTGATTATTGGATGCCCGGGGCGGCAAGTCAAATGACGGGTGGGTAGTTGGTAGCTTGGTATAGGGGTCACCGGCCCTCGGATGTCGGCCACCCCCGCCAGCGCCGGGGGGCTGAGAGCCGACTTTTCGGCTGACTCCGGACTCCTGACTCGGGACTCCCGCCTGTGTTAGCTTGATTGGTTTCCGCATCAGGAGGGGACGCGACTATGCATGCCATCCGTTTTCATCAATATGGCGGGCCCGAAGTTCTGAAATATGAAGAAGTGCCCGACCCTAAGCCGCGCAAGGACCAGGTGCTGGTGCGGGTGAAAGCCTGCGCCATGAACCACCTCGATATATGGGTGCGTATGGGCGTAACGAAATCGCCGCTGCCGCACATCCCCGGCAGCGACGTGGCCGGCGAAATTGTGGAGGTGGGCGAGTACGTCAGCGGGCTGAAGGCCGGGCAGCGCGTGCTGCTCACGCCTATGACATTTTGCAATCACTGCGCCAAGTGCACGCACGGCCTGCAAAATCAGTGTCGGCAGTTCAGCGTGCTGGGCAACGTGACCGACGGCGGCGACTGCGAGTTGATCGCGGTGCAGCAGGTCAACGTAATTCCTATTCCTGACAGCTTGAGCTTCGAGCAAGCCGCGAGCGTGCCGCTGGTGTTTTTGACCGCCTGGCACATGCTCACCGGTCGCGCTGCCATTCTTCCGGGAATGACGGTGCTGGCGCTGGGCGGGAATTCGGGAGTTGGTATTGCCGCCATCCAGATCGCCAAATTGTTCAACGCTACCGTGATCGCCACCGCCGGAAATGAAAAGAAGCTGGAGCGGGCGCGCGGCCTGGGCGCCGACCACGTGATTGACCACTACCAGCAGAAAATTTCCGAGGAGGTGAAGCGCATTACCGGCGGCGAAGGCGTAGACATTGTGGTGGAGCACGTGGGCAAGGCGACGTGGCAGGAGAGCCTGAAGTGTCTGAAGCCGGCGGGCACGCTGGTCACTTGCGGCGCCACCACCGGGCCCGAGGTGAGCATTGATTTGCGCTTTGTTTACTCGCGGCAGCTCTCAATTCTGGGTTCCTACATGGGCACCATGGGTGAGCTGTATGAAGTGCTGCCGCACGTGTTCAGCGGCAGGCTCAAGCCAGTGGTGGATTCAACTTTCCCGCTGAAGGACGCGCGCGCCGCCCACGAACGCATGCAGAAGAGCGAGATGTTCGGGAAAATAGTGCTCAAACCCTAGCGCCAGAGGCCCATGTCGGCGGTCTACGGTAAAACATGAGCGTCAAGGGGGCCGTCGACCGTCAGCTGTCGACCGTCGGACTATAATAGATAGGACATGAATGGCGAACAGCGTTTCGAAAACCTGGTAGGCAGCGAGCACGATCAAGCCAAGACCCGCGAGGTGGCGTTTGGGGAAGCGCAGCCGGAGGGCCTGATCCTGACCACCCTGGATTACGCGGTGAACTGGGTGCGCAAAAACTCCATTTGGCCGATGACCTTCGGCCTGGCCTGCTGCGCCATTGAAATGATGGCCATGGGCGCGTCGCGCTTCGATATCGCCCGCTTCGGCGCGGAAGTGTTTCGCCCTTCGCCGCGGCAATCCGACCTGATGATCATCGCCGGCCGCGTCTCGCAGAAGATGGCGCCGGTCATCCGCCAGCTCTGGGAGCAGATGCCCGAGCCCAAGTGGGTCATCTCCATGGGCGCCTGCGCCACCTCCGGCGGAGTGTTCAACAATTACGCGCTGGTGCAGGGCGTGAACCAGGTTATTCCCGTGGACGTGTACGTGCCTGGCTGCCCGCCGCGGCCGGAACAGCTCATTTACGCTATCACCGTGCTGCAGCAAAAAATCATGAACGACCACGGCTCCTTCAAGCGGGCGCTGAACATTGGCTGAACGGCTAACGCACTGACTGCCTGGGTCACGAGGCAGCAGAACACCTTCCACTCGCATCCCATATCCGAGAAGCAGCCCGGAGCTGCTGCGGGATACTTATGCGTGCCGGTAAATACTGGTTGCTCATTGCCGCGTTGGTTATGCTTGCGAAGCCTTTTGCGAGCGGCGCGGCCTTCGGCAAGACCTCCAGTCTTCGACAGGTGGCCATGGTGTATATCCCTGGCAATCCGGGATTCCAGGCGGTGGGCTTTGTGGATGGCCGCCTGATTATCTCCCACTCCGGCGACAGCTCCGTAGACATCTTCAACGTGAAAATGCGGCGCGTGGACGCGCAGATCAAGATTGCGAAGCCGCGCGGGGTAGCGGTGGATGAAAAGAACAGCAAGGCCTACGTCGCAGACGCGGGCGGTAATGCCATCGCGGTGATTTCCACCAAAACCTGGAAACTGGAGAACACCATCCCGGTGCAGATGCAGCCCGGTCCGCTGGCACTTTCTCCCGATGGCCAGACGCTTTATATAGGCAACTCGGGAGCGCAGTCGGTTTCCGCGATTGATGTGAGCAAAGCAAAGCCGGCAGTCACGGTGCCGCTGGGGCACGTGGAAGCCCTGGTTTACGATGGGGCGCGCAACGTCATCTATGCGACCCTTGAAGACCAGGCACAAGTGGCCGTGCTCGATGCCGGACTGAAGGTAGTGCGTCGCTACCCGCTGATTGCATCGCAGCCGTCCGCCCTGGCGCTCGATGGGCAAGCGCGGCGGCTGTATGTGGCGGTGCGTAATGCGGTGGTAGCTCTGGAGGCTGACAGCGGGCGGGAAGTGGGCCGAGTGGCTGCGCCCATGGGAGTGGACAGTTTATGGCTGGACCCCGGCAGCGGCACGCTGTACGCCGCAGCCACTAACGAAGTGGACGTCATTAGCACCAAAGGTGGCCAGTTCGTCAGCAAGGACCAGTTGCAGTTGACGGTCCGTGGCCATGGCCTTGTGTTCGATCCTGACCGCAAACTGCTGCTCATGCCCAGCGGCCACGACGGCAGGTCTCTGGTGCTTATCCTCCGGCCGGCCGGGACCGACCCCGGTCTGCAGCCGCCCTCGCAAGCGCTCATCCAACCGTAAGCTCTCCGCTAACGCACGAAGGGGGATAGACCTCGTCGTACAATGTTTCCCCATGAGCCGCCTGGAAATTTCGCCGGACGAATTCCGCCGGGTGGCGCTGCGCATGGTGGAACTGGCGTCGGAGGTAGTTGCCGACGCCCACTCGCTGGCGGCGTTTCCCAAAACATCGGGAGATGAAACGGAGCGCCTGTTTCATAGCTTATTGCCAGAAACGGGGTTGGGGGCCTCCGCCCTCGACATCCTCCCCCATGTGATCCGCCACTCCCGTCCGCCCACTTCGCGCTTTTTCGGCTATGTGCTGGGGTCGGGTGAACCGGTGGCCGCCGCGGCCGACCTGCTGGCCAGCGTGCTCAACCAGAATTTGACGGCATGGCGCTCCTCGCCCGCCGCCATAACCATTGAGCGCACGGTAGTGGAATGGCTGGCGCGGGCCATCGGCTGTCCGGGTTTTACCGGCAGCCTGACGGGCGGCGGCTCCTCCGCGAACCTGATGGGTCTGGCCATGGCCCGCGAGGCCAAAGCGCCGGCCAACGAGGGCGGCGCGCAACCCGGGGTGGTTTACGCCTCTGACGAAGCACACATGTCGCTTGCCAAGGCAGTGGCGCTGCTCGGCCTGGGACGGGAAAATTTGCGGCTTATTCCCAGCGACGAGAACTTCCGCATGTCTGTGCCCGGGCTGGAGCGCGCGATCCATGATGACCGCCGGGCAGGGAAGCGGGGGATCGCCATTGTGGTCTCCGCGGGAACCGTAAATAGCGGGGCCATTGACCCGCTGCTGCAAATCGCTGAAATCGCCCACAGCAACGGGTTATGGCTGCATGTGGACGGAGCCTACGGAGCCCTGGCCGCCATTGCCGTGCCGGAGAAATTTGCCGGCCTGGAGCAGGCGGATTCGCTCTCGCTCGATCCGCACAAGTGGCTCTACCAGCCATTGGATTGCGGCTGCCTGCTCTTTCGCGACCCCCAGGTTGCGCGTACGGCTTTCGCCTACACCGGTGAATACACGCGGGCTTTGAGCCAGGACCCGGTAGAGGCATTTTCGTTTTTTGAAGAGTCCATCGAACTCTCGCGGCGTTTTCGCGCGCTGAAGCTGTGGCTCTCGCTGCGCTATCACGGCCTGGGCGCATTCCGCGAAGCCATCGCTGACGACCTGCGCCACGCGCAGCGACTGGCTGGCGCGATTGATGGTGACCGACGTATGGAGCGCCTGGCGCCGGTGGAGCTCAGCGCCGTGTGCTTTCGCTATCGCGGCGAGCTCCGAGACGAGGGCAAACTTGACCCCCTGAACCGGGCTATTTTGAAGCGGGTAATCGAGCGCGGCCGGGTCTACATTTCGAATGCCTCTATTCGCGGCAAGTTCGCGCTGCGCGCCTGTTTTGTGAACCATCGCGCGGGTGATGCGGATGTGGATGCGGTAGTGCAAGAGGTACTGGCGGCTGGGGCGGAGGTCCAATAATTTAGAAACACGCCATCCCTGATGAGGCGAACTGCTCAATCCCTGGAGTGAGGTTGCATGGTGCCGAACACAGCTGTGGGCGCGGCCAAGGACATAACGGTGAAGGTGAAGGTAGCGGAAGGCAAGCGTGAGTTACCGGGCATTCTGGCGCAGGCGCCCTGCCGCGCCGACCTGGCGGGCAGCACCATGGACCTGTGGCCCCTGTACCTGTTCCACCCGGGTGCGGTGACGGTGAACTTCGCGGTCAGCATTCTGACCACTTGCCGCATCACTCCGCTGCGCGGCAAAGAGATTCATCTGCGCTCCCTGGATGGCCGAAGGGAGGAGCGCTTTGCCGGCCTCGACCAGTTGTGCTGTGCCCGGAAGTACCGCCACCCACTGGCGGCGCGCCTGGTGAGTTTTTTTCAGCCGGAGGGAGGTCTGGCCATTGAGACCAACTCGGAATCGCCAGCCGGGGCGGGCATTGCCGGCTCCTCGGCGCTGATGATTGCCACCACCGCGGCCCTGGCCCGCTTCACCGGGCGCAAGCTGTCGCGGGAAGAGATGCGGGTGCTGGCGCAGAACGTGGAAGCGCAGCTTATCAATGTTCCAACCGGCTGCCAGGATTACTACCCCGCGCTATACGGCGGGGTGAACGCCATTGAACTGGCGCCCGACGGCATCCACCGCTGCGCCTTGCCCGTGCCCCCGCAGGAGATTGAAGCCCGTTTTGTGCTGGCTTACACGGGGGCGCCGCGGCAGTCCGGCATCAACAACTGGGAGGTGTTCAAATCGCACATTGATGGCGAGCGCAAGGTGTTCCGCAACTTCGCCCGCATCACCGAGATAGCCTGCGCCATGCGGGCGGCGCTGGCCCGTCCCGACTGGAATGAGGTGGGCCGCTTGCTGGCGGAGGAATGGAAACTTCGGCGCACCAATGCTCCGGGCATTTCCACTCCCCTGATTGAGAAGCTGATTGCGGCGGCGCTGCGCAGGGGCGGAATCGCGGCCAAGGTATGTGGCGCGGGCGGCGGCGGCTGCGTGGTGTTCTACGTGGAGAAGGGAGCCAAAGAGCGGGTCGAGGAGGCTTTGCGGACCAGCGGCGGCCATGTGCTTCCATTCCGCGTCGCCCGCGAAGGGTTGACCATTTCCACGGTCCCCCGGGCTTAGTTTAGGAGCTGCTCCCGGCCATCTCCGGGTCTATAATCGCATCAGACCCGATGGGGGAGTGGTTCTTCATGGTTGCCCGGCGTATCGCGGCTCTGCTTCTCATTGTGCCCCTCCTGCTGGCAAATGCCTGGGCGAAGAGCAAGCCGCAGAGTCAGCAGTCTTCCCAACACCTGACCAAAGAGGAGCGTCTGGAAATTATTCGCGGACTGAGCGCCGAGTTGTGCTTTGCGCGCGTCTTGTTTCCCATGGGCAAAAAAGGATTGGTGCTGAAGGATGGCAAGGTGGTTTCGCCGACGGCCGAAGACATGCAACAGATGCTGGTGGATTTCGGACCCGCGGTAAAGCCCGGCGACCGGGCGCAGATTACGAATGTTGCCATCAGGAAAGATTTCATCCGCTTCGAGATCAACGGCGGTCCGGTCAAAAAGGAAAAATGGTATCAGCACATTCAGGTTGGAGGCATGGGGGGGATGACCCCGATTTCCCGTTCCAATCCCAACACCAACCCGCGGGGTTCTTACGTGGACCTGGCGTTTGACGGGCACATTCCCTCGCTTACCCCCCAGCAGGTGAAGCAGATGCTGACGCCGGTGTTGGACTTCACGGCTCACACCGCCGCCGAAGCCTATATGTCCACCCTGCCTCCCATGGTGCGCGACGCCATCAAAGAGCACAGAGTTCTGGTGGGCATGAACCAGGAGATGGTGACCTATGCCAAGGGGCGTCCGCCGCAAAAGGTCCGCGAGCGCGACGGCAATGTCGCCTATGAGGAGTGGATTTACGGTCAGCCGCCGCAGGAAGTGGAGTTTGTGCGCTTTGTGGGCGACGAGGTAGTGCGGGTGGAAACCATGAAAGTGGACGGCACCAAGGTGGTAGACACCCAGAGGCAAGTGGACGTCAAGAAACCCACGGTAGCCGAGAAACAGCCGGAGCAGGAGCCTGGAGCGCGGTCTCCGGGAGCTCCCTCGCTACGCCGTCCTGGAGAAGACCAGCAAGGGCAGGCGCCTCTGCCCAAAGGCGGGGTGGACAACGGCCCCAGCGATCCGCATTGAGTCAGAAGTCAGTAACAGGCAGTTAGTAGCAGGTACGTGCGCGAATTGAAGTTTATCTTCCCGCGGCCACTTCCCGGGCCCGGCGGCGCAAGAGGCGCACAGCGTCGCGGGTGAGAGCGCGCAAAAAGGGCCCGCCCCAAATGCCGACCGAGAGCAGCCCGCCGAAAAATATGACGGCGTGAATGCTGGCCCGACCTTCGCGCTCCCAGTAGACGTCGCGCAGGTTCAGCCACAGAGCGTATTCATCCAGGGTGAGTGCTGCGCCCAGGCCATAGAGAATGGCGGTCAACCTTCCCAGCCAGGTATAGCCGCCCTGGCCGGTGCCGACCTGCAGCAGCCAGCTATAACCAACCAACAACAGCAGCAGGATCCCCCACACCAGGTGGTGAATATGGCGGCCGTGCACGGAGAGATCGTGGAAGGGGCCAAGGCCGTCGCGAATGGCATGGGTAAGCAGGCGCACCGCGGCAAATCCGAGAAAAAACGAAAGCGAGGAGAGAAAGATACGTTCACGCCGTGTCTGCCGCACGTGCTTTTCATAAAGCGGACGCAGGTGCCCAGAACGCACCGCGGAAAGCAGGATCCAAAAAGCGAAGGGAGTCAGGACCACCAGGGTCCATTTAATGGATGGGTGCATGAACTGACCGTGTGGCGGAAAGGCTATTTTTCTGAGCTTAGCACGACATCGGAAAGAATGCAGATATCTGGCAGGTTGCGGTAGCGCTCGGCATGGTCCATGCCATAACCGACCACGAACTTGTCGGGGATGGTGAAGCCCACGTAATCCGCCTGCATGGGCTTCTTGCGGCGGGAAGGCTTATCCAGAAGCGCCACCACGCGCAGGCTCTTGGGCTGGTGGTTGAGCAGCAGTTTCTTGATGTAGGTGAGGGTGAGGCCGGTGTCCAGAATATCTTCCACCAGCAGCACGTTCTTGCCGGCCATGGAGTGCTCCACATCCTTGGTGAGGCGCACTTCGCCGGTGGAGTCCCAGCCGCCGTTGGGAGCGCCCGCAGGCGCGGCCTGTTGCCCGTAGCTGCAGACGCCGATAAAGTCGAAGGTGGAATCGAGCGGCACCTGGCGCGCCAGGTCGCTGAGGAAGATGGCCGCACCCTTGAGCACGCCTACGAAGATGACGGCCTGCCCGGCAAAGTCGCGGGTAATCTGCGCCGCCATTTCGCTGACGCGCTGCGCAATCTGTTCGCGGGAAAGCAAAACCTGCAGTTCTGACACGGGCATAGCATAAACGATAAAATGCTAACTTTCGATTTTTGTGTGGAGAAAAGCTATGCCCATGCCGGAGTTCAAACAATTAGTGAACGAAGCCAAAAGCGAGATCCGGGAGATTGATTCGGAAGACTTGCGGCGCATGCAGAGCGAGGCGCAGGATTTCGTTTTGATTGACGTGCGGGAGAAGGACGACGCCGTTAAGGGTATGATTCCGGGCGCGGTACACATTGCCCGGGGCATGCTGGAGCACAACATTGACCAGGTAACGACTGAGAAAGACAAGAAGATAGTGCTTTACTGCGGAGGCGGCAGCCGCTCCGCGCTCTCCGCCTGGATGCTCAAGAAGATGGGTTTCAGGAACGTGATTTCCCTGGCCGGCGGTTACCGCGGCTGGAATGAAACGCAGAACAAGAAAGCAGAGTGAAAAATTATGGACCTGAAGGGCGTTAAGCTGAGCTGGCTGGGACACGCTACGTTTCGCATACAAACTCCCGGCGGCAAAACCGTGGTGGTGGACCCCTGGGTGATGGGCAATCCCCTGTGCCCAGAGGCCGAAAAGAAGCTCAGTAAAGTGGACGCCATGCTCTGCACCCACGGCCACTTCGACCACATTGCCGACGCGGTGGAGATGGGCAAACGGCACAACCCAAAGGTAGTGGGCATTTTTGAGCTGTGCGGCTGGCTGGAGAAAAAGGGAGTCAAGAACACGTCTCCCATGAATAAGGGCGGCACTCAGGCGGTGGGCGACATTCGCGTCACCATGGTGCATGCCGACCACTCCTGCGGCATCCAGGATGGCGAGCAAATCATTTACGGTGGCGAGGCCTGCGGCTTCGTGATTGAATTCGAGAACGGGCTGAAAATCTATCACGCCGGCGACACCGCCGTGTTCGGCGACATGCAGATTATCCGCGAACTGTACGCGCCTGACATCGCCCTGCTGCCCATCGGCGACCACTACGTGATGTCGCCGCGCGAGGCCGCCTACGCGTGCAAGCTGCTCAAGCCCAAGGCAGTGGTGCCCATGCACTTCGGCACCTTCCCGGTGCTGACCGGAACCGTGGCCGAGTTCAAGCGGCTGGTCAAGGACGCGGAAGTAGTGGAAATGAAGCCCGGACAAACGCTTTAATTAACGGTTCAAGATTTACGATTGGCGATTGGAGCCCGCTTGGCAAACCAAACTGATGTTCGCGCTTACTGGCGCATGGGAGGAATCACCCACGGCGCCGTGGAAGATTATCTTTATTCCGTCCTGCCGGAACGCGACGCCACCCTGCGCGACATGGAAGCCGAGGCGGCGGCGCGCAGCATACCCATTGTGGGGCCGGCGGTGGGACGCCTGCTTTACCAACTGGCCGGCATGATCAAGGCGCACACGGTCTTCGAGATGGGCTCGGCCATCGGCTACTCGACTATCTGGTGGGCGCGGGCGGTGGGCGAAGGCGGGAGAGTCATTTACACCGACGGCAGCCGCAAGAACGCCGATGAGGCGCGCCGCAACCTGGAGCGCGCCGGGGTGCTGGAGCGCGTCACTTTCCATGTAGGCGACGCCTTGGAGCTTCTCTCCGAGCAGAAAGAACCTTTCGACATCGTCTTCAATGACGTGGATAAAGTGGATTACCCCCGGGCTTTTCGGGTGGCAGCCAAACGAGTGCGCAAGGGCGGTCTGTTCGTCGCCGACAACGTGTTGTGGAGCGGCAAAGTCGGCCAACCCGCCGATAAGGCCGACTCTGAAACCAAGGCCATCCTGGAATTCAACCGCCTGCTTTACACCTCGCCCGAGTTCATGACGACCATCATTCCCCTGCGCGATGGCGTGGCGGTGGCGTGGAAGCAGTAGCCGGTACCCAGTCGCGGGTTCGCAGATTAAATGAGGCGAAGTAGTGCCGCTTATTACGGCCTTTTCAAATGGATTTCACGGGAAGCTCAAGTACATCTTCAACCAGCCCTACTTCTTTCTGCAGGAAGGGCTCGGCGTATTTGACGCCGGCGAGCAGCCCATAGAAGCCGGCCATGGTGGCCACGCGCTCGCGAATTTCGGCGTGGGCGGGAAAGTCGCCGGCGCCGGCGGCCTGGTCGGTGAATTGCGATTTGTAGGCGTAGATGGATTGCAGGCGGCCTTCGAATTGGCCGGTAATGTCCACCACGAAGCTGGGACGGATATCGTAGTAGAGCGTGGCATAGATAATCTTGAAGGGACGATGCGGCGCCAGTTTCGCCACCGCGGCTAAAGCCGCCTGCTCTTCCGCGTCCGGTTTCCCACGGCTAAAGCCGTGGGCTTCCACACTCGCGCCGGTTGAGATCTCGAAGGTTGGTGCTGGCCTGGCCGATAGTTTGCGAAGAGGCAGTTTCTTCTTCTGAGCCGGAAGCCCGCTGACTCGGGACCTCCCGATTCCGACCCGCGCTTTTTTGATTACCGATTCTCGATCCCTGACTCCAGGTTGCTCGTTGGCTCCCGAGTCCTGAGGAATAACCGCTGTTTTCCCCAGCTTTGCCAATCCCGCGAGAAAGCACGCCTCGTATCCCAGCAGCGATGCCGTGTAGTGGTCGGGATGCCGGCCCTGCCAGTAGGGAAGTATGACCAGGCGCGGGCGCTGCTCGCGAATCACGCGCGCCACCTTGAGCCGGTTTTGCCAGGTGTTCTCCACCCGGCCGTCAGGAATATCGAGTCCCTGCCGCCAGGAGACTTGCAGGATGCGTGCTGCCTCAGCCGCCTCGGCGGCGCGCTCCTGGGCGCTGCCCCGCGTCCCCATTTCGCCCTGGGTCAGGTCGAGGATGCCGGTGCGCCGGCCGCGCTGCGCCATCTTGAGCAGGGTGCCGCCGCAGGTCTGCTCCACGTCATCGCGATGTGCGGCAATGGCCAGAATGTCGAGTGCGGGGCTGCTCATGGTCAGTCCAGGCTGCCCTGCTCAATGACCACGTTTTCGCGCACGATGAGCCGGTGCGCCGCCATTTCGCGCAGGCGGGGCAGAACCCGGCTTACGTGCTCATCGGTGTCAATGAAAGTGATCACCACGGGGAGCTTGCCGCCGGCGTCCACCAGGTGAGTGGTCTGCAGCTTTTGCCGGCCAGTGAATCCGGCTACGGCGTGCAGGGCGGTTGCGCCGGCAACGTTTTCCTGGCGCAGGTAATTGAGAATTTCCACGTGCAGCGGCCGGTGATGCCACTGGTCGGCTTCGTTCAGGTAGATGGTGACTTGTACCGCCATGCGCGTTGGCATTTTACAGTACCCGCGCCAGGGCAATCCCGCCCAGCACCGCGGCCAGCGACAGCAGGTTGTTGCCCAGGATGTTGGCCCCGAACAGCGCCCACTGGCCCTGCTCGAAGTAGGCCATGGTTTCAAAAGCGTAGCTGGAGAAAGTGGTGTAGCCGCCGCAGAAGCCGACGGCGATGAGCAGCCGCCAGCGCGGGTCGGCCAGCACCCGCTCCGTGGTCCAGGCCATGAAGAAGCCCAGCAGGAAGCTGCCGGTCACATTGATGGCCAGCGTGCCCAGGGGAAATTCAGCAGTCACGCGGGCAAACAGGCTGCTGAGCAGATAGCGGAGGTTGGCGCCGGCTATGGCGCCCAGGGATATCCAAAGAAACGCTTGCACGATGGAGTTCTCCTAGCTTGATCTGGTAGGAGTTATCAGCCGGGCGGCTGCGCCGGGCGGTTGATGGCGAACTCCATCGCCGTAAGTTTTTTATCAGCAGTGCAGGAAATTGTCCAGCCAAGCGCGGTCTGTCCTGAGGCGGTCTCGGCTTGAGCCGGCGGAGGACTCAGCTTTCATCATCCATCTTACGCGGGTCCCCAAACAGCTCCCGCAACAAGCCCAACAGTTCCTCGGGACTGTGGCTGGAGATGGTGTGATTCACGCCGTCGCAGGAACTGGAAGCGGATGGGGCGAGCAGGATGGCCGGTTTATTCTCATTCCTACGCTTGAAATTGGCTACTATTTTCGCGCAGTCGCCTGGAAGCCCGGCATGAACAATGAGCGCATCAACAGCCGGAAACTGCTCACAAATATCCAATGCCTCTCGTGCCGAGTGGGCGGTAATGACGTTGAACTTGGCGGTTTCCAGCACCAGCTTGCGCGTCGAGAGCGCCTGTTCGGGTTCGGGTTCGGCCATTACAAAGGTAGGTCGGGGCACGGTTTACTCCCTGTCGAGCCCATTGTTCTCAGCGGCTGCACGGAATCTTTACAATCACCCCATTGCGCAGCACTCGACTCCGGTGGGATGCCCTGGCACCTGCAGGAGATGCGTGTTAAGACGCTGCACGCAGCGGCGTCACCTTACTAGCCGTCACGCCCGACGCCCAGCGCGTCCGCCACCCGGTTGATGTAGTTGAACCAGGAGGCGATGAGCGTGATCTGGAGGATTCCCTTGTCATCGAATCCCGCCTGCCGCAGGCGGTCGTGGTCGGCGCGGCGCACCTGCGTGGCATCCCTGGTGAGCTTCACCACGTAATCCAGCATGACGCGTTCCTGGGGCGTGATGGCGGCGCGCGTGTAGTCTTCCTCGAGTGCTTTCACCAGGTCAGCGTCCAACGTGACTCTACGCAGAAACTCTGCGTGCGAGTCAATTCAATATACGCACCGGTTGGTGACCGACACCACGGTGGTGATCATTTCGTGCTGCCGCCGGGTAAGAGGGAGCTCGGGCGACATCAGCGCCCCGAAGGTCGAAAAAGCGTGGTATAGAGCCTGCGGAATCAGGCTGTGGGAAGCCACAATTGGCGCAGCGCCATCTTCGCTGGGATGAACCGGCGTGGCGTACTCCTTGGGATAAAGCGCGCGCTGGCTCTCCATGGCTTCGCGCACTTTCTTATCGTCTTCCGGGGATATGGTGCGAATCCAGGTCATCGGTTGTCCATCCTCATTGAGTTAAGCCGGGAGAAGGTATCGCAACCCGAGCATTTTTGCCAATCACATGTTTGTATTAGGGCGGTGAGGAGGCCCGCTCCGCGGGCCTGGACAGGCGAGAGCGCCTGTCCCCATACCTGCTTCAAGCGTCCTGTTCCCTGCGCATAGTCAGTCAATCACGAACTCTCCCAGCCTGGTCTCCTTCACCGTCAGGCGTTCACAGCGCTGGTCCAGATTCCGATACTCCTGCTCGTGTGCCTTTCGAAACTGGCGGTGGGCTTCCTGCGATACCCAGTAATCCAGAGTGACGTAGCGCACAGGATCGGATGCATCCCGCAGCAGGCGGGTATTACGGTAGCCCTCAGCGCGGGCAAACAGCCGGGCCCACTCGCCTCGTGAACCATAGACGGCTTCGAATTCGGCGGCACACTCCGCTCGGATTACAAATTCCCAAACGATTACGTACATGTGGAGAAAGGAGCCAGGAGCCGGTAGTCAGGAGTCAGCAAAATCGCAACAACCGCCGCCCGACCACCCCGCTTGCTCTCGTACTACACTACAACGATGGCTGACCTTAGCTATCCTATTGGAAAGTTCACCCCGGAACGCGACCTGTCACCGCAGCGCCGCGGCCAACTGATCGCGCAGGTTGCCGACGCCCCTGCGCAACTGCGCGCGGCCGTGCAGGGCCTTTCGCCGCAACAACTCGACACGCCTTATCGTCCCCAGGGCTGGACGGTGCGCCAGGTGGTGCACCATGTCCCCGACAGCCACATGAATGCCTATATTCGCTTCAAGCTGGCGCTGACAGAAGCCGAGCCCACCATCAAGCCCTACCAGCAGCAATTGTGGGCTGAACTGGCGGACAGCCGGCAAACTCCGCTTGAAACCTCGCTGGCCTTGCTGGAGTACCTGCACCAGCGCTGGGTCCTGCTGCTCAAGAGCATGGCCGAAGGCGACTGGCAGCGCAGTTTTCGCCATCCCGAACTGGGCGTGGTGCATTTGGATACTAATCTGGCGCTTTATGCCTGGCACGGCCGCCACCACGTGGCCCACATCACCGGCCTGCGCGAGCGCATGGGGTGGGACGCCGCAGGCGCCGGCTCTGCAGGATAGCAGGATGGTCAAGGCTCACCAGAGTACGTAATGAGCGCTGGCTGCTCCCTTTACTTTTTCTCGATCAGCCTGGCTCCCAGCAGGGCGCCGTTGCGGTCGTCATGCAGGCGGATAGGGAAGACCAGGATATTCCAGGTCCAGCGCGCGCTCTTGCGCGGCAGGTGAGGCAAGCCGGGAGAGCCGCGGTCAATATAGGTTTCGCGGGTATCGGCGACGGTGCGGATAGTTTCCGCCCACTGCCCGGCCAGATCGGGAAACTGCTCGAAGATGTTCTTGCCCACAAACCAGGCGCGCTTGTGTCCGAGCATGGCGGCGAAATAATCGTTCACATATTGCCAGTTGCCGTCGCGGTCCAGGATTTCCACCACCATGTCATCGCCCATATTCATGCTGATGCGCGAGTAGTAAAAATCGCGCGCATCCACCACCACCGGCTTGCCCCGGCGCTTAGCCTCGAAGCTGCGCAGCGCCGCCACCAGGTCGTCCACCGAACTGTAGCCCTTGAGCAGGTGCATGTCGGCAATGCCGCCGAAGCGCCGCTCCAGCGTGGCCGACAAGATGATGATGGGCACCTGCGGGCGCTTCTGGCGCAAGGTTTCGGCCACGTCGGTACCGAACTTGCCCGCTCCCAGGTGGTAGTCGAGCACCGCGATGTCAATTTCGTTGAGTTTGGATTCGGCTTCTTCGATGGAGGCGGAAGTGACGACATGGTAACCCTTTTGCCGGAGGATGGTGGAGCGCACCAGCAGGTTATCCTCCAGGTCGTCGAGCAGCAGCACCCGTATGGGTCTGGCTTCGGGCTTGAGCGCGATCTCGGTTACGTCGCTCATCGTTTGGTTGGATGCATGCTGTCGTGGAGCGCCGTCAGCTCCCGGCACAGCGGCCGCAAACCTGGAGCTAAAACGGAGGCTGTCGGTCACGGCTAAAGGCCGGCCATTTACTCTCCCGCCGTTTTGCTCCGCAGCAGCTTCATCAGCTCCGGCAAGCGATTGAAAACGGCCACGCAGCGCAGCCACAGCCGGTTATCAATGGCGGGATAGCCGCTCACCACCTTACCCGCGGGCACGTCGTTGGGAATGCCGCTCTGCGCCGTGGCGATTACCCCATCGCCGATTTTGCAATGGCCTGCTACCCCTACCTGGCCCGCAAGGATGACGTTGTCGCCTACCTCGGTTGAGCCGGCCAAGCCCACTTGCGCGCACAACAGGCTATGGTTCCCGACGCGTGAGCCATGCCCTACCTGCACCAGATTATCAATGCGCGTGCCCCGGCCGACCCGGGTTTCGCCGATGCTGGCCCGGTCTACGCAGGCATTGGCCTGCACTTCCACATCGTCTTCCAGCACCGCCGCACCGGACTGCACAATCTTGCGCCAGTGCCCCTCGTTGTCCTTGGCGAAGCCGAAGCCGTCGCCGCCGATGACCACTCCGTTCTGTAGCGTTACGTTATCACCCAGCCGGCAGTTCTCGCGCACCACCGCGTGGGCGTGGGCCAGAAAGCTGTGGCCGATGCGCGCCCCGCGATAGATGACCACGTGGGCCAGCAGCACGCAGTTTTTTCCAATCTGCACATCCTCCTCCACCACCACATAGGGCCCGATGGAGGCATTCTTCCCGATTTTGGCGGAGGGATGGATAACCGCAGTGGAGTGCACTCCCGCCGCATACTTGGGCGGGCGGTAGAAGATCTCGAGGGCGCGCGCGAAATCCAGGTAGGGGTTGCGCGAGCGCAGCAGGGCCACGTCTATAGCGGGAAAATCTTCGGCCACAATGACCGCCGAAGCCTTGGTCCTTCGGGCAGCCGGCGCGTATTTTGGATTGGCTAGGAAGGTGAGTTGCCCGAACCCGGCCTCTTCGATGCCGGCCACGCCGGTGATTTCGGTTTCCGGCGAGCCGTTCTCCAGGCGCATGCCCAGGCTGGCCGCAATTTCTCCCAGCTTCATGCCGATTTTCGCCTCGGGTGGCAAACTTCCGATTGTAATGCAGGAGCGGACTCTGCCGCAGTGAAAGGGATCAGGCGCGAATTCCCATGCAGAAAGGGTCACGCGGGTCCAGAATCAGCTCCGCTTCGGCGCTGACGAAGGCCGAGCCCTTGATACTGGGATAAACCTGGCCGTTTACCACGTGGATGGCGCCCTCAAAGACGCTGCCTACTATGCTTTCCTGTTTCCACACCTGGCCCTCGCGCAGCTTGCCATCGGCGTAAAGACAAGCCATCTTGGCGCTGGTGCCGGTTCCGCAGGGCGAACGGTCATAGGCCTTCCCCGGGCAAAGCACAAAATTCCTGCTGTTGACGCCCGGCAGGCGGGAGGAGGCATACAGCTCTACATGGTCAATCTCCGCGCCTCCTTGCCCGGTAATTCCAGCCGCCGCCAGGCCCTGCCGAACCGCCCAGGTGAAGTTGGTGAGCGCCTCTACATTCGTCAGGGCGAGTTCCAGGCTGTGCTGGTGCACAAGAAAGAACCAGTTGCCGCCCCATGCCACGTCCCCCTGCACTTGCCCATAGCCGGGGGCTTCCACCACTACGTCGGCTGCCAAGCGATAGCTGGCCACGTTGTTCACCGTGACCTGCCCATCTTCATCCAGCACCGCCGTGACCGTCCCAACAGGCGTTTCGATGCGGTGCTGCCCGGGCTTGATTCTGCCCATATATGCCAGGGTTACGACCAGCCCGATGGTGCCGTGGCCGCACATGCCGAGGTAGCTGACGTTGTTGAAGTAGATGACTCCGGCGGCGCAGGTTGCGTCTACCGGTTCACACAGGAGCGCGCC
Source organism: Terriglobales bacterium (assembly GCA_035278025.1). Classification (GTDB taxonomy): domain Bacteria; phylum Acidobacteriota; class Terriglobia; order Terriglobales; family Acidobacteriaceae; genus JAICWP01. Next base: position 25,110 of record DATEJK010000112.1, read on the forward strand.
CACCACCACATCGGAACCGCGCGGCTCGTTGACTACGGCTGAGCGAAAGTCATCGTGTTCCGCCCGCAAGCGGCGCAGCCGCTCGGCCAACGGCCCGCGGCCCAGGTCGGGTCCCCCGCTGACTACCAGTCGCGTGGGCTCCCCGCCGGTGTGGGAATCAATCACCCGAATTTTCCGCAACCCCATGGCTGTTTCGCTCCCCGATGTCGTCCTCAGCCGCTCAGCGTTTATGAGGGCAAGCTGCGCACAACGTGGCTTCTAGTGGGAAATCGTACGCATACAATATACGACTGCAGCCGCACACAGATGGAGCCCCCTTCGCCCCGGGTAAGCCGAAGTGCAATCCCAAATTGCAAATTACAAATCAGTCAATTACAAATGTGTTCACCCGCTCATGACCTACAAAGAACGAGTCTTCTGGTGGGACACCGTCATCATGCCGGAGGGCGAGGCCGGGCCATTACCTCAAAAAGTGGATGTGGCAGTAATCGGCTCGGGTTTTTCAGGACTTTCGGCGGCTCGTACGCTGGCCCGGCGCGGCGCCCAGGTGGCGGTGCTGGAAGCCGAATCCCTCGGTTGGGGCGCCAGCTCGCGCAACGGCGGTATGGTGCTGACCGGAATGAAGTTGGGGGTAGGAAAGCTGGTGGGTCGCTATGGCCTGGAAGCCGCCCGGCGCATGTACGCGGCTTCGCTCGCTTCCATTGAGTGCGTGGAGCAGATTGTTCGGGAAGAGCAGATCGCCTGCGACTTCGCCCGCACCGGCCATCTGGAAGTGGCTTGCAAGCCGGGGCATTTTGCCGCTTTCCGCCGATCCGCCGAGGTCATTGCCCGGGATTTCAACCACCACCTTCGCCTGGTTCCGCGCAGCGAACTGGGCAGCGAGATAGGTTCCCGCATTTACCACGGCGGCCTGGTGGACGAAGTCAGCGCGGGACTGAATCCGGCGAGCTACATGGCCGGACTGGGCCGCGCCGCCCAGCAAGCGGGAGCGCGGCTGTTCAGCCAGGCGCGCGTGACCAGCATCGAGCCCGCCTCGCGCAACGGCAATGGCGGGTTTCAGCTCACCACGGCCCGCGGCCGCCTGTGGGCGCGGGACGTCTTTATCGGCACCAGCGGATATACCGGCTCCGCCACCCCCGCGCTGCACAAGCGGATCATTCCCATCGGTTCTTTCATCATTGCCACTGAGCCTTTGCCCGAGGCGCTGGCCCGCGAGCTCAGCCCCCAGAACCGGATGATCTTCGATTCCAAGAACTACCTGCATTATTACCGGCTTACCAGTGATAACCGCATGCTGTTCGGAGGCCGCGCCGCGTTCTTTCCCGAAACCGAAAAGACCACCCGCCGCAGCGCCGAAATTTTGCGCCGCGGGATGGTTGGGGTTTATCCCCAGTTGCGCCAGGCCAAGGTGGAGTATGCCTGGGGTGGCACCCTGGATTTCGCCTTCGACATCATGCCCCATGCCGGAAAAATGGATGGCATGTACTACGCCGTGGGGTATGCGGGACACGGTGTGGCAATGGCCACCTACCTGGGGAGCCTGGTGGCGCAAGCGATGTGCGGGGTGCAGGACCAGAACCCCTTTGCCGAGATTGCTTTTCCGGGAGCGCCCCTGGGACTCTATAACGGGAAGCCTTGGTTCTTGCCCTTTGCCGGAATGTGGTACAAGTTTTTGGATATGGTCGGCTAAGCTGCGCAAATTCGACCGTAGAAATTAGCGAGGTCAGGGTTTGTAGGAGATTTGGCACAAGAAACCGGCAGAAACACCGCAAATTGCCAAGTTGCCACCGGCAACTGTAAACGGGGATAATTGTTAAACACTCAAACATGAAAGCCCAACGTCTTCGCGCGAAAACAGCCGCACTTCTGGGGTTTGCCTGCATGGGGGCGATCTTCGCCACTATTGCCCTGCGCGCCGCCAGCGACCCGGGCCCTGGTCCGCAATTGATTCAGGCGTCCGAACTGGTCAAGCTCTTGCACGAGCGTGCCGCGACGAAACCGCTCATCATCCAGGTGGGGTTTCGCACACTTTATGAGCAGGCGCACATTCCAGGTTCGGAATACGTGGGCCCGGCATCGGAGGCGCAGGGGCGGCAGGAGTTGCACAACCGGGTACAGGCTCTACCGCGGAACCGCTTTATCGTGCTTTACTGCGGATGTTGCCCGTGGAGCCATTGCCCCAACGTAAAGCCGGCATACCAGGAACTGAGGAAAATGGGTTTCCGGAATGTACGTGTGCTCTACATCGCCAACAATTTTGGGGTGGACTGGCTAGATAAGGGATACCCCGTGAGCAAGGGAAACTAAGGAACATAGGCCTACAAAATGGGCTCAGGCGGCACAGTGAATAGCAAAATTCCTTTCATCATTGGCGCGGTAGTGGTGGTGGCGGCCAGCCTGTATTTCGGAACGCGCGATGTCAGCGATCCACCCAGTTTCGGTGTGACCTCCGGGCAACATCTGCCGGTTCCGGAAGTAACGCTCACCGATCTCAAGGGACAAAAACTGGATTTGGCGAGTTACAAGGGAGAGGTGGTGCTGGTGGACTTCTGGGCCACCTGGTGTGATCCCTGCCGGGCAGAGATTCCGCACTTTGTCGAGCTGCAGAATAAGTATGGCAGCCAGGGGTTCCGCATTGTGGGTATTTCCATGGATGACGGGCCCGGTCCGGTGCGTGACTTTTACGATCAATACAGGATGAACTATCCCGTAGCCATGGGGAGTGCCAAGCTGGCGGAACGCTTCGGCGGAGTGCTGGGACTGCCAGTCAGCTTTCTGATCGGACGCGATGGGCGCATCTACGCGCGCCACGTGGGTGAAACCGAGTCTTCGGTCTTTGAATCGGAGATCAAACAGCTGCTGGCCCGCCCGGCAAGCTCCTCCGGGTTATAAAGTCCTGCGATTTGTAAGTTCCTCAGCCGACTGAGTCGGCGCCAGCCGAACTGACTCTGGCCTTCCTCCAGCTCAGATGCTCTTCACTCCGGCGACTACTTCAAGCGGCCTCTTCGCCGGTGAAGCCGGCCAGCGATTGTTGCAAATGGCTGTCGAGGCAGTCATTCAGGCGGGCCAAGTCGTCGAGAAGGCGGCTGAGGTCAAGCTGCAGCAGTTTTTCTTTCACCACGTCGTGAATGGCGGAGTCAATCGCGCGGCGGTCATCCACGAGCATAGCCAGCGAGTAGCCCTGCTTTTTTCTGCGGCGGCCGTGGTTCACGCTAGCTCGGGGCGGTGATTGCAGCTGACCTTCCAGTGTCTGCAGAATTTCCGCAACGATAGCGTTGATGTGATCAACGCGCTCCTGGTCTGAAAGGCGAATTCTGGCCAGGCGTGGCTGCCCCTTCATGTGTTCCAGAGCCCGGCCCACAATGCGCTGGGCGTTCTCCCGAAGACACTCGGCCAGGCGCTGATTGCATGTGTGGCGCAACTGCTCCGGCCTGAGCAATCGTTCTTCAATAGCCTCCACCAGCCTATGAACTTCGGCAGGCTTCACCAGGAAATCGTCAACCTGGGCGCGAATGGCACGCAGCGCATTCTCAAACGCGGGATATCCCGTCAGAATAATATTTACGCAGGCAGGCTGGACTCGCCGCATGGCGCTGACCACGGTGAAACCATCACCCGGTTCGCCAATGTTGAGGTCGGCGATTAGTACGTCAAATCGCTGCAGGCTGAGCTTTTGTATAGCTTCGGCAACGCTGCTAACAGCGCTTACCTGGTAGCCGTGCTGTTGCAGGATGACAGGCAGGGTGAGACGAATTCCCGGTTCGTCATCCACAAACAAAATGTGGCCTGGCATCTTGACCTCGATGGTGGTCCAGGAGCAGTGCTCCGGGTTAGATGGATGCCGGCGAAGTGTCAGAGTTGTCCCATGCGATTACTTCTCCTAATCGGCTGAGTCTCCGTCCCCACTTGATCTCTATGCCCGAGAGTTTTCCGCCCCGTTATCCGGCAACGCTCAGCATTGTTCCTCGGTCGGCCAGGTGTTTTCTCTCTCGTCCTTTGGAGAACGCGGCGAAAAATCATTGTAATCGCGAAAAAAATCGTAGTAATGTGCGGCGTTTTGCGTTTTTAGTGTGAAGGTGAGGCCAGGAACAGAAAGCTGCTCTTCAAGCTCTAATGGCAGGGAATGGACGCTCGCCATTCCAGGGGCACCCGCACGCCGCCTTTGAGGCCGGCGAAATCCACCCCGCCGCGTTACGGATTCAACCGAATGCAACTAATGCAACTAAAGATGGCGCAAATCCGTAATCAGAGGCAGGCCCCGGCCACTGCACTTCTCTTCCGTAGGAGGTTGACATGCGTGACACAAAGGAGCGGCTGTCTCTACTGTGGATTTTCGCGTTATTGAACTACCTGTATGCGGACGTGGTTGCCCTGTTCGCTATTGCTGGCTCGCGAAATTCATTCGAGCCTCTCTCCCCATGGGCTCTGATGGGTTCAGCGGTCTTGATGGAAATACCCATCGCCATGATTTTGGCGTCTCGACTGCTTCCGTTTAGAGCGAACCGGCTGGCGAATATAATCGCGGGTGGCGTTATAACCTTTGTAAACGGTTTCCTGACCTTCGTTCCGCCTCTGGCCGGATGGGGCAGGCCGCCTGCTTTTCCAGAGTACTTGTTCTTCGCAACGATCGAAACTGTGTGCACCTCGGTCATCATCTGGCAGGCGTGGAGTTGGTCAGGGGGTGAAGCCGCACCCGGTTCGGAGCGGGTCGTCCGCCAACCGGAGGCTGAGATCACTTCGTCTTAACTGCCGGATTGCTCAAAAATGTACTCGAACTGTCCAGGTCTTTGAGGTCATCGCGCTGATGGCGAACGGCAGGCTCGATGAGCATAATCGATTCCACGCCTGTTCACGACGGTTGACTGTGGTTTGAGATATCTCCACGCGATGGATCAGCAGCGGGATTGCAGATTTTGTTGTTGCTTTCCTATGTGCTAGTTTGTGAATCCTCTGCGTGTGCCGCTGCTGCGCTGGCAACAAAATTCGCTCAAATGAGGTCAATGTGAAGAGAGAACGCCTGACACAGATCGTCCTGGTGATCGTGGGGCTGCTCAATCTGGCCCTGATTTATTTTCTGTATATGGATCTGCGGCATTCCAGCTGGCTTTTGGAGCGGAAGAACGAGGTCGAGCCGATGTTTCTGAGCTTCTTTATTCCGGTCGGAGTCTTTCTACTCATGGCCGCAAGAAGACCATCTGAGCATCGCTCGATGATTGCTCTAGCAGCTTGGTGGAACATCTCCCATGGCGTGGTGATGGCTATTCAAACCGCGGAAGCCTGGATTCACGGCGTCCACAGGAACTTTACTGATGTGATCGTATCGGTTGTAATCGGAATCGTCCTCTTGGCGCTTCTGCCAGCAAAACGAGAGGCGGTCGCGCCAGGAGTAGCGTGAACGAGCGCAGGAACCCACACCGATATCGGAACCTTTCTCCTAAACTCACGCCTTCTCATTGTGGCCTCGAGCAGTTCTAAGACCCCCTCAGGCAAACCTGCGGCAGGTATGTTCAGTGCCATTACTACCTGTTGGAAGATCAGCCGCCACAAGGACCGCGAAACCCTCGAATCGCTAACAACATTGTGGACGAATCGGACCTGGCGGCGTCCGCCAGGCGCATCGAAGAATCCCCGCGCGTCCGGCTTTTGTCAGGGTTTTGACAGGTTGGGCGTTGAAGCTACCAAGATGCCAATCAGTTCGCACCGGCCAATCGAGGGCCGACTGATTGAATGGGCATGGGTTGGTGGTGCCCGGGACCGGAATCGAACCGGTACGGACCTTTCGGCCCTCGGGATTTTAAGTCCCGTGCGTCTGCCAGTTTCGCCACCCGGGCGGGGTAGGCAGTGTATGTCAGCTTACCACCGCTGGCCAATAGTGTTCGATTGCCCTGGTCGCCTACGAATTGACCCCGCTGGCCAGGAAACCGCCGTCCACGGGGATAGTGGCGCCGGTCACGAAGCCGGCGGAATCGGAGGCGAGGAAGATAGCCGCGCCCACCAGTTCCTCCACCTGGCCGAAGCGCTTCATGGGAGTGCGCAGGAGAAACTCCTGGCCGCGGGGGGTGCCGTCCAGCAATTTCTGATTCAAGGCGGTGCGGAACACGCCAGGCATGATGGCGTTCACGCACACGCCGTGAGGCGCCCACTCTACCGCCAGGGTGCGGGTCAGAGAGAGCACGCCGCCTTTGCTGGCGGCATAAGCGGCAACCTGGAAGAGGCCCAGGAAAGAGGAAAGCGAGGCAATATTGATAATGCGGCCATAGCGGCGCTCCACCATGTGGCGAGCGAAAATCTTACAGGCTTGAAACACGCCCTTGAGGTTGATATCCAGAATAGCGTCCCAATCCTGGTTGCTGAGCTCCAGGGTAGGCGAGCGCTTGGCGATGCCGGCGGAGTTGACCAGAATATCCACCTTGCCAAAGGCGCGCAGCGTTTCCTGAAGCAATTGCTGCAACGAAGATTCCGAAGTCACGTCACAGGTAATGGCGAGGGAGCGGCGGCCCAGACGCTCGATTTCTGAAGCCGCCGCCGCCACCTCCGGGGCGCGGCGCGCGCTGGGGATTACATCCGCTCCAGCTTGCGCCAGGCCGATAGCCAGGGCGCGGCCGATTCCCGAGCTGCCGCCAATCACCACCGCCGTCTTGCCGTTCAGGTCCAGGCCAGGGTAGCTCATAGATAGTGGTCACCAATTCCACATCGTGCCATCCAGCTTGCGGTTAACGGGCAGGTAGGCGCGCTCATAGGGAAATTTTGCCGCCAGCTTCTCGTCATAATCCACCCCCAAGCCGGGCTTTTCGCCGGCATACAGCAATCCATCTTTAAAACGATAGTCATGGGGAAAAACCTGGTCGGTCTCCTTGCTGTGCCGCATGTACTCCTGAATGCCGAAGTTGTTGATCGAAATATCGAAGTGCAGGGCCGCGGCCATGGAAACTGGTGACAGGTCGGTGGCGCCGTGGCAGCCGGTGCGCACGTGATAGAGGTCGGCCAGATCGGCAATTTTCTTCAGGTGGGTGATGCCGCCGCTGTGCACGATGGTCATGCGCAGGTAGTCAATCAGCTGCTCAGTGATGAGCAGCTGCGCATCCCAAATGGAGTTGAAAACCTCGCCCACCGCCAGGGGTGTGGTGGTGTGCTGACGAATCAGGCGAAACCCCTCCTGCAATTCGGCGGCGACCGGGTCCTCCAGCCAGAACAGGTGATAGGGCTCAAGGCTCTTGCCCAGGCGAGCGGCCTCGATGGGCGTGAGCCGGTGGTGAACGTCATGCAGCAGGTGCAGTTCGTCCCCGAACTTGGCCCGCAGGGCGGCGAACAGTTTGGGCACGTGCAGCAGATATTGTTCGCTGGACCAGGCGTTCTCCGGGGGCAGGCCTTTTTCCGCGGGCTCGTAGAAAAGTTTGTCGCGGGCGACGCCGTAGGTGGAAGCCAGGCCGGGAATGCCGCTCTGGGCGCGCACCGCCTTATATCCCATGGCGACGTACTTGCCCACCTCGTCCGTGGTCTCCTCAATGTCACGGCCATTGGCATGGCCGTAAACCAACACCCCGGTGCGGCTTTTCCCGCCCAGCAGGTTGTAAACCGGAGTCTTCAGAGCCTTGCCTTTGATGTCCCACAGGGCCATATCCACGGCGGCGATGGCGGTCATGGTCACCGGACCGCGCCGCCAGTACGCGCCCCGGTAAAGGTACTGCCAGATGTCTTCGGTCTGGAAGGGATCGCGGCCGATAAGGCAGGCGGCAAGGTGGTCAGAAAGATAAGAGGCGACGGCCAGTTCGCGGCCGTTGAGAGTGGCGTCGCCCAGGCCGTAAATGCCCTCGTCGGTATGGAGCTTCAGGGTGACGAAATTCCGCCCCGGACTGCAGACCAGCACCTTGGCTTCCGTAATTTTCACGCCGTTATCCTTGACGCCGCCTGTTAATTCCCGCTAGATGCGCCGGACCAGGCCTTGGTCCGTGGCCCGTGTATTGCGAATCAGTAACAATACTAGGAACATGCCTATGAGGGGAACTAGGCCGGCGGCAATCACAATAGGGTCAAAGGAGTGGGTTCCGGCGAGCTGGCGGGCGTCAGAGACGTGACCGATGAGTTCCGAGGCGATGATGGTGCCGATGCCCGCCCCCGTGCCGCTGATGCCGCTAACCGAGGCCACGGACTCATTGTGATATAGGTCTGCCGGCAAAACGTTGGCGATAGTGGTGAAGGAACCATAACAAAAAGTCGCCAACCCAAACAGGAGCGCGATCAGGTACAGATTGGTGGTGAAGATCGTGGGAATGAGAAGTGTGACTCCGACGCCGCCAAAGACCACCAGAGCCTTGCGTGCCGAACCCAGACTCCAACCGCGATTGATGAGATAGCCGGAAGCGGCGCCGCTGAAGAAATTGCCCAGGTCGGCGGCCACGAAGGGAATCCAAATAGCGACCAGGCTGCTCCTGAGATTGATTCCCTTGGCAACCAGGTAAATGGGGAACCAGTCGGTCACAAAGAACCATACGGGATCGGTAAAAGTCTTGGCGATAATGGTTCCCCAGGTTTGCGGCAGCTTGAGAAGGTCGCGCCAGCGCTGCCGGGGCGCGGGCTGCGATTCGAATTCCGCCTTCTCCGCGGCCAGCATCTGGCGCTCGGCTGGGCCGAGGCGGGGATGTTCCTCCGGAGAGCGGTAAAGCCAGCGCCAGCCCAGAAGCCAGAAAAAGCCTAGGATGCCGGGAAGCATGAAGGCTGGCCGCCATCCCCACCGGAAGTAGATCCAGAGAACGATGAAGGGAGAAATGGCGGCGCCCACGGAAGAGCCGCTGTCGAACAATGCGGTGGCCAGGCCGCGCTCGCGCTTGGGAAACCACTCCGCGACTGCCTTGGTGGCAGCCGGCCAGTTGGCCGACTCGCCCGCGCCCAGCAGAAAACGGAAGGTCGCAAAACTGTAGAAACCGCGTGCCAGCGCCGTGAGCATGGAAACTACCGAGTACCAGGCCACGGTCAGGGTGAGCCCGCGGCGGGTGCCGATGCGGTCCATCAGCCGGCCGCATAGGGTCATGCCAATCGAATAGGCGACACGGAAAGCAACCACCAGGTTGGCATAATCGGTGTTGTTCCAGTGATACTGCAGCTGCAGGTAAGGCGCCAGCAGGGACAGGGTTTGGCGGTCAATGTAGTTGATGACGGTGGAGGCGAACAGTATGCCGCCAATCCACCAGCGCAGGCCACGGATCATGCGCGGCGCGGCGGCCTGGGCGGCAGCGGGACGCGAAGAGGAGGAGGATGGCACGGTTCCAGGAATCGTCCTTGTATATCATTAATTGATGGCGCAACCTAACCGTTGGCCGGGTGAAGCACGATAGCAGAGGACAGTGACGATATGGCGGCACTCCCAATCAGAGATAAGGCAAGTTGCCGGTGGGACCTGGTGAGCCTGGGTGAAGTGATGTTGCGGCTGGATCCCGGCGACCGCCGCATCGCGACGGCGCGGGAATTTCAGGTGTGGGAAGGCGGAGGCGAGTACAACGTCGCGCGGGGCCTGCGAAGGTGCTTCGGCATGGAGACGGCGATTGTGACCGCTTTCGCCGATAATCCCGTTGGCCGCCTGCTGGAAGACTTTATCCTCCAGGGCGGAGTCAGCCAGAAGCACGTGCGTTGGGTGCCGTACGACGGCGTAGGCCGAAAGGTACGCAATGGATTGAACTTCACCGAGCGCGGCTTCGGGTTGCGGGCGGGTGTGGGATGCTCGGACCGGGGTCACACCGCCGTTTCGCAACTCAAGCCGGGGGAAATTGACTGGGAGCAAATCTTCGGCCAGGAAGGCGCGCGCTGGTTCCACACCGGCGGCATCTTCTGCGCGCTTTCGGAAAGCACGCCGCTGGTAGCCGAGGAGGCCATGCAGGCAGCCAGGCGCGCGGGAACGGTGGTCTCTTACGACCTGAACTACCGTGCATCCCTGTGGAAATCCATTGGCGGAAAGCAGAAGGCGCAGCAGGTGAACCGCGCCTTGGCGCCCCTGGTGGACGTGATGCTGGGCAACGAAGAAGACTTTACGGCGGCGCTGGGCTTTTCCGTGACCGGATTGGATGAGGGCCATTCCAAGCTCGATCCGGCGAATTTCATGGCCATGATCGAAAAAGTAGTGGGGGAGTATCCGAATCTGAAGGTGGTGGCTACCACGCTGCGTCACGCCCGCACCGCCACCCGGAACGACTGGGGGGCTATTGCGTGGTGCGAGGGGAGTTTTTACAGGGCTTCGGTACGGGAGAATGTGGAGATTTACGACCGCGTGGGCGGGGGAGACTCGTTCGCCTCGGGCCTGATCTATGGTTTCCTTTCCGGAAAGGAGCCGCAATGGGCGGTGGAGTGCGGGGCGGCTCACGGCGCGCTGGCCATGACCACGCCGGGAGACACAACCATGGTGACGCTCGACGAAGTGTTACAGGTGATGAAGGGCGCAACCGCGCGCATGGCGCGATAAGGAGACGAGCATGAGCAGGGAAGAGGTGGAGCGCAGGATTGAAGAGATTGGCATCGTGCCTGTGGTGCGCGCCGCCGGAGTAGAAGAAGCGAGGCAGGCGGTGGATGCCATCCTTCAGGGGGGAATTCCGGTGGTGGAAATCACCATGACTGTGGCGGGAGCGGTGGATGTGATCCGCGACGTTGTCCGCCAGGTCGGCAACAAAGTACTGGTGGGCGCGGGCACGGTGGTGACGGAGGAACAGGCGGAAGCCTGCCTGGATGCGGGAGCGCGGTTTCTGGTCAGCCCGGGGCTTTCCCTTGCCATGATGCGGGCGGCCCAGGCTCGTGGCACGCTGGCCATTCCTGGCGCCCTGACCCCCACGGAGCTGATGACGGCCGCCGCCGAGGGAGCCAGCGTGGTCAAGATCTTTCCCTGCGGCAGCGTCGGCGGTCCCAAGTATTTGAAGGCGCTCAGAGGGCCTTTTCCAAAAGCGAAACTTATTCCTACCGGCGGGGTAAGCGTGGCCAATGCCGCGGAGTACATCGCGGCCGGAGCTTTTGCCGTGGGCGTAGGGTCTGACCTGGTTGATACGGCGGCGCTTCGCCAGGGCAATCCGGAAAAGATTGTGAACGCCGCCCGGGAACTGGTAGCGGCCGTCCAGGCGGCGCGCAAAGCGGCCGCTGCCGCGAAACCGGCGGGCTCACGGGCTTAAAGCGCCGGAGCGTCAAAGGTTAGCGGGAGTTCTTCAAAAAGGCGTACTTGGGATCCTCTGCCCAGGCGCCGTAGCGACGCTGTTCGCCGGCAAGCACCCAGGTATAGTGCAGGCGGCATCCCGGCGCGGCTACCACCGGGTGATAGCCCTTGGGCAGCAACACGGTGTCGCCATTCTCCACCACGAACACGTTGTTGAAGCCGTCGGGATCATCGTCGGCAGTGTAGGTCCAAATGAAGCCGAAACCACCGGCAGGCTGGACCTGAAAATAATAGATCTCTTCCAGAACGGCCTCGTGCGGAGGATTGGAACGGTCATGCTTGTGGGGCGGGAAGCTGGACCAGGCGCCGGGGGCATTCATGGTTTCGCCCGCCAGCAGGCGCTCCGCCGCGACGTTGTCTCCCACCGCGGTGTAAACCGTGCGCTGGAAACTGCCTTGGCCGACCTGCTTGCCAGCGACATCGGCACTTCCTATCAAGGCTGGTGCGCGGGGTTGGGTTGCCGGAGCGGAGAACAGCCCGGCCTGAAAATCCGGTGAGACGGCCTGGATGCTGTAGCCGCATTGTGGCGGCAGGTACAAAACGCAGGGCGGCCCGGAAAAGACGTCGGAGCGCCCGCCCAGACGGGGGAAGTTCCGCTGAAAATCACGGCCGTGGGCGGTCACGTCCGCCGTGCCGGAAAACAAATACAGAATGCACTCGCGATCGGCAGTGGCACCTGAGTGCTCGCCAGACCCCAAAAGCGAGAATTGGAGGAACCGCAGGATACCGGGCGGCACCACCTCCCGGCGATTGCCGTTATCAGACCGCGCTTTGATGAGGCGCTGCACCGCTCACCCCCAGAAACAGTACTTTAGCACTGTAAGTGGCGGGAAGCGGGCGGGGCCTCGCGTCACAAGAATATGGGTTGCTGCAGCCGTTAGTCGTAGAAATTGCGCAACCAGCGATGAGCGCGAATCTTGGCCAGCAAAGCCGGCGCGAGCGGGCCGGCATCAGAGGCGGAGGCGTTGGAGGCCACGTGCGCGGGCGTGCGCATTCCGGGAATCACCGTGGAGACGGCAGGCTGGCTGAGACAGAAGCGCAGCGCAAACTGCGGCAGTTGCTCGAGAGGTATGGCTGCGTCTTTCGTAAGCCGTTGCACCCGTTCCCAGACCTGCTGTTTGCGGTCGCCGCCAAAATACTGCTGGCGGAAATCGCCTTTGGGGAAGGTGGTGTCTGGACGGATTTTGCCGGTGAGGCTGCCTTCATCAAAGGGGACCCGTGCCAGGACGCCGATATGATGCTTCTGACAGTAAGGAAAAAGCTCGTCTTCGGGGGACTGGTCAAAAATGTTGTAGATGACCTGCACGGCGTCAATAAGGCCGGTGGCGAGCACTTTCAGAGAATTGGCGGGCTGGTGGTCGTTGATGGAGATGCCGAGGAAGCGGGCCTTACCAGAGCCGCGGATCTCGCGTACGGTGGAGAGCCATTCCTCGTTGCCAGACCATTCATCGTTCCATACATGAAACTGGTAAAGGTCCACAGTCTCCCGTCCCAAATTCCTGAGGGTGCGGTCGAGGGATGAGAGCACATAGCCTTTAGGAAAGACTTCGGGCAGGGGAACGCCGGGCTGCGCCGGCCAGATAAAGTTCTTGGGCGGAACCTTGCTGGCGATGATGACGTCATTGGACTTGCCGAAGGCTCGGGCCAGCAGTTGCTCGCTGTGTCCCATGCCGTAGGCTAGCGCGGTATCGAAAAAATTGACGCCGGCTTCGCGGGCGGCTCTAAGGGATTTGAGGGAGACTTCATCGTCCGCGCCTACCCATTCGCTCTGCCCAATGCCCCAGGCGCCATAGCCGATTTCGCTGACTTCGAGTCCGGTCTTGCCCAGCTGGCGATATTTCATTCCTCGATATCCTCGTGACAGGGTATTTTTACATGTTCACAGCGGGCGGTTGGGAAGTTGCCCGATCAGGCGATCACGGCCTGACGCCCGCGATTTATTCCTCCTCGCCTGCCTCGGGGGCGGGGGCAGCGCTCGGCTGCACTTCAGGCAGGCCAGCGCCGTTCAACTGGCGGTTAAGAGCGGGCAGATCCGTGCCTGTGAGTGCCTTCCAGTGCTGCATGACGGCTTCAAAATTCCGCTCCGTTTCCGCCATGGCGTTCACCTGAGCCAGGCTAGGGGCGGCATCAGCGCGGTCCACGTCGCCATAAAGGGTAGTCACTTCTCCATTCATGCGGGTGAGTGTTACCTGGGTCGAAGGCGGGGCAGAGAATCCACCCGGCTTGCCGGCCACCGCTGCAAGCTTGTTCTCAAAAGCGGTGATGGCATTCTTAACCGGACCACTAGCCTGGGAGGAGAGTTTGTGCAGTTGATCGTTGGCGGAGCGTGCCTCCAGCACGCCCTGCGCAGCCGCCGTCATCATGGATGCCAGCCGGACCTCCATCTGGAATTGTTGCTCTAAGCCGGCGGAAGCCGTGTTCACCCGCGGGTCCATCTTGACGGTCAGGGGTTCGGTATAGCTTTTGCCGTTCACCGTCAGCCGCACCGTGTACTGGCCGGGCAGGGCGCGCGGCCCCAGCGGCACACGCGGGGTGTCATGGGGAACCGCCGAGATGGGGTAGGAGTAGTGCGTGGCCACAGGCGTAGTGTAATGCAGGTCCCAAACCCAGCGGTGCGCGCCGGCTGCGGCGGAAAGCGTCTGGGGCATGCGAATCCAGTACAACGGAATGAGCTGTTTTTTCAGTTCCTCCTCCGTCACCGTTGGTTTGTCGGTGCTGGAGTAGCGGCGCACCAGTTTGCCCTGAGAATCCAGAATTTCGAGCGTCACACCTCCGGAGGCCGGCTGGGCGAGATAGTAGTCAACAATGGCGCCATCGGGCGGATTCTGCCCCCCAGGCTCGTCGGGGGGAAAGGGCGTATCGCTGTAAGTAGAGCGCCGCACGCGGTAAGTGGTGGCGGGCTGGAAAAGATATGCGGGCGAATTTGCCAGCCCCGCCGTGAGCTGCCGCAGAGGCAGAATGTCGTCCAGGATCCAGAATGAGCGGCCATGCGTGGCCACAATCAGGTCATTGCCGTGAATGGTCAAGTCTCGCATGGAGGTGTGGGGCAGGTTTAGCTGCAGGGATTGCCAGAGGTCGCCGTCGTTGAACGAGACATACACGCCGGTTTCGGTGCCGGCAAAAAGCAGGCCCTTGCGCACCGGATCTTCACGCACCGCGTCGGCGGGAGCATTGTCCGGCAGCCCGCCGATAATCAGTTGCCAGCTCTTGCCGCCGTCGTGGGTGCGGTAAATGTAGGGGCGCAGGTCGTCAATGCGGAAGCGGCTCACCGACGCATAGGCGGTCTGGTCATCGAAGTGTGAGGCCTCCACCTGCGTGACCTTGCTCCAGGGCGTAAGCTGCGGCGGAGTCACGTTGCTCCAGTCCTTGCCGCCGTCGCGGGTCACCCAGATAAGCCCGTCGTCCGTGCCCGCCCAGATGGTGTTTATGTCCTTGAACGAAGGCGCCAGCGCGTAGATTACCCCCCGCTGCTCGCCCGCCTTGGGGTTCACCAGCTTGCCCACGCTGGCGGGCGTGCCCGGGTTCTGCCGGCTCAAATCGGGGCTAATGATCTGCCACGATTCTCCGCCATCATTGGTTTTGAACAGCACGTTGGCGGCGTAATACATGGTGTGCGGGTCGAGCGGCGAGAACATCACCGGCTCGGTGCGGTCGGCGCGGTATTTGCCGCTGCGGAGGGGGATGGGCGTCACATTCTGCACCTGGCCGGTGCTCCAGTGGTACTTGGAAACTTCAGTCCGGCCGGCGCCGTAGATGATGTCGGGATCGAGCGGGTCAGGAGCGACGTAGCCATATTCGATGGCGCCTACGGGGTGCCAGTCGCGGAAGGTAATTTCGCCATCGTTGCCCCGGCTCAGGATGCACACCGAGCCGCTCTCCTGCTGGCCCGCGCAAACCCGGTAGGGGAAGGTGTTGCTGGTGCTGACGTGGTAAAGCTGCGCCGTAGGCTGGTTGTACCAGGAACTCCAGCTTTGTCCGCCATTCACCGTGATAATCGCCCCCTGGTCGCTGACCAGCAGGATGGTGTCAGGATTGTCGGGGCTGATCCAGATGTTCTGGTAGTCGTCGCCGCCGGGCGCGCCGCGAAGGCTGGTCCAGGTCTTGCCGCCGTCGCTGGAGCGCACGGTCACAATGCTGGCGCTGTAGACCACGTCAGGATTCTTAGGGTCAACCTTGGGAATGGGCAGATCGCCGCCGCCGATGCGCATGGCGGGGCGCGGGTCCTTGGTGACCTCGTACCAGGTCTGGCCGCCATCATCGGAACGATAAAAGCCCAGGCCGCCCGCTGATTCGTAGCCGCCCGACGCCGTGGTGGCTACCGTGGCATAGAGGCGGCTGGGCTGGCTGGGCGCGATGGCCACGTTCACCTGGCTGAGATTCTTGGGCAGGCCGTTGGTCAGCTGCTGCCAGGTGTTGCCGCCGTCGGTGGATTTGAAAAGGCCGCCGGCCGTGCCATTGAACTCATTGTTGTCTTCCCACGGACCCTCGCGCACCTCCCACATGCAGGCGTAGAGCACGCTGGAATTGGAAGGATCCATTTCGATGTCGCAGCCGCCGGTGTTCTCATCCTTGTACAGCACTTTCTGCCAGCTCTGGCCGCCATCGGTGGAGCGGTAGATGCCGCGCTCCGGGCTGG
>DATEJK010000113.1:0-44953 GCA_035278025.1 Terriglobales bacterium
GAGCGGGAGGCGCATGGCGGCGGCTCGGGATTCATCTTCACGCCTGACGGCCTCATCCTTACCAATAGCCATGTAATTCACGGGGCCAGCCGGATTGAGGTTTCCTTGTCCGATGGCCGGCGTCTCCCCGCCGTGGCAATAGGCGACGACCCGGCCACGGACTTGGCGGTGATCCGCATTGACGCGCCCCTTCTGCCGGTTGCCGAAATGGGCGACTCGCAGCAGCTGCGCGTCGGACAACTAGTGATTGCCATCGGCAATCCTTTCGGCTTCCAGTATTCGGTGACGGCGGGCGTGGTCAGCGCTCTCGGCCGTTCGCTGCGTTCGCGCACCGGCCGCCTGATTGACGATGTGATCCAGACCGACGCCGCGCTCAACCCCGGTAATTCCGGCGGCCCGCTGGTCACCTCCGAGGGTCGCGTGGTGGGCGTGAATACCGCCACCATTCTGCCGGCGCAGGGTATTTGCTTCGCCATCGGCATCAATACGGCCAAGTTCGTGGCCAGCCGCCTGCTGCGCGACGGCCGCATCCGGCGCAGCTACATTGGCGTGGTCGCTCAGACCGTGCCCCTGCCGCGCCGCCTGGTGCGCTTCCACGGATTGCGGGTGGAGTCCGCCATTGCCGTGGTCTCGGTGGAAAGCGGCAGCCCGGCGGAAAAGGCCGGCTTGCGCCAGTCGGACCTGGTGGTCGCGATGGATGGCAAGCAAATCGCCGGCGTGGATGATTTGCACCGGCTGCTCACGGAAGCCCAGGTGGGAGCTGCGGTGCGGCTCACTGTTGTCCGCGGACCGCAAAAGCTGGATTTAGAAATCGTGCCCGAAGAGGCGGCGACGGTGCAGTAGCCGCTCGCGGCAACTGACGAGAGCAGGCGGGGTTGGCTATACTTCGGCTGCGATGAAGCGCCGCATCCTCAAGCATGCAGGCATCGTGGTGGCTGCTGTCGTGCTGGGCTTCCCGGCGGGGTTCGTTATGGCTGTTATGACCTCCCCGTTTTGGGGCTGGTTCGAAAAGACAACCGGCATTGAGTCGCTGGGCCACGGCGGACCGGACGATTGGGTCTTTTGGATGATGTTTGGCCTGTGCATGATCCTCTTCTTTGCCGTCCTGGAGCTCACTTTCCGGAGGGAGCGGCACATTCAGTCCACTTCGCGCTGAACCCGGCAATCCTTTATTTACCCATCCGTTTCTGTTCACCGCCATCCGGCACCCAGGATTGATTGCACTACATCCCCCTGTGTGGTAACTTCGTGACACAGAAGAGGTTTCATCGTTGTCGCAAGCAAAGGTTCCTGCCGGCCTGGACCGCAAAGAAGCGGAAATTTATCTGCGGCTTGACCCGGAAAGGCTCCCACAACACATCGCCATTATTATGGACGGCAATGGGCGCTGGGCCCACCAGCGGCACCTGCCGCGTGTGGCCGGGCACCGCGCCGGGGTGGCCTCTGTGCGCTCCACGGTGGAAACCGCGGCGCGGGTAGGCATTTCCGCCGTCACCCTCTACGCCTTCTCGGAAGAAAACTGGAAAAAACGTCCCTCCACCGAAGTCGGCTTCCTGATGACCCTGCTGCGCCGTTACCTGAAGCAGGAAGTGCCCACCCTCAACCGCAACAACATCCGCCTGGAGTACATCGGGCGGGAGCACGAACTGCCGCCGCAGGTGCAGGAACGCATGCAGTGGGCGCGCGAGGCCACGGGGCAGAACAGCGGCATGGTCCTGACCCTGGCCCTGAATTACAGCGCCCGCAGCGAACTGGTGGACGCCTTTAATTCGCTGGTGAAGGCCGCGGCTTGCAACGGCGGCATTGACCACCTGCGGGTGGACGAGCAGTCCATTGCCCGCAACCTGTACACACGGAATCTTCCCGATCCCGACCTGGTTATCCGCACCAGCGGCGAAATGCGGCTGAGCAATTTCCTGCTCTGGCAACTGGCCTATGCGGAAATCTATGTGACCCCGACGCTGTGGCCCGATTTCCGCGGCCAGCACCTGCTGGAAGCGATTGCGGAATATCAGAAGCGGGAGCGGCGTTACGGCGGCCTGGTCAACCCTCATCATGGCAACGGAGCCGTCACCCATAGCAACGGCAAACACTGAGCGCCCCTCTGGGCCCTGGAAACGCATTGCCACCGCGGCGGTGCTGATCCCCATCGTCCTGGTAGTGGTGTTGCGCGCGCCCGTTCCCCTGCTCTCGGCGGTGGTGGCGGTGGTGGCGCTGCTGACCACGCATGAATTTCTGCAGCTTTCCCAGCATTACCGCGTGCAGCCTCTGTGGAAGGCCACCTACGTCTATGTGGCCCTGCTGTTTTTGTTCCTGGCGCTGAATGGCATCAGCGGCAAGCCCCTGATTGCCACCGCCAGCTTCATGGTGGCGATGGGCTTCTCCGCCGCGCTGGCGCCCTTTGTGTTTCTGGTAATCGGCATGGCGCGCAGTGATTTCAGCACCTCGCTGCCCGCCGCCGCTGCTTCCGCCTTCGCCTTTGGCTATGTCGCGCTGCCACTGGGCTTGCTGGTGCAGGTGCGGCAGCAGTGGGCGGGAGCCATCCTGCTGGTCTATGTGCTGCTGGTGGTGTGGGCGGGCGATACCACGGCCTACTTTGTGGGCCGCGCATTTGGCAGACATCGCATGACTCCGCGTGTCAGCCCTAAAAAGACCTGGGAAGGTGCGGTGGGCTCCATGCTGGGCAGCCTGGCGGTGGGCTGGGCCTTTCTGGCGAACGCGCAACCCATAAGCTCGGCGCTGTTGCAGGCGCATCTCATTCAGCGGCGCGACGGCTACTTTGCCCTGCAACCCTGGCCCCTGGTGACCATTCTGGTCCTCTCGGCGGCAATTAATGTGGCCGCGCAACTGGGCGATCTGGTGGAATCGCTCATCAAGCGCGGCGCCGGCGTAAAGGATTCAGGGGCTTTGTTGCCTGGCCACGGCGGCATGCTGGACCGCATTGACGCGCTGCTGCTGGCGGCGCCGGTGATATGGTTCTATGCCGCGCTGCGGGTGCTGTCGTAGCAGCAATTGGCACTTAGCAGTTAGCATTTAGCCCTTTGACTGGGTTGCTGAGTTGTGCTGCTTGAATAGCAGGAAAACTGACAGAAGTGCGTAAAATAGCCGGGTAACGCACCCGACCGCTAGAGTAACGAAGATTCGGCCAAGTGCTAATTGCTAACTGCTAACAGCGCATGAAGAACCTCGCCATCCTGGGCTCCACCGGTTCCATCGGGCGCAGCACGCTCTCCATTGTCGAGTCCTATCCCGAACGCTTTCGCGTGCTTACTCTGGCGGCGGGAAAGAACCTGGAGGCCGCCTATGAGCAGGCGCGGCGCTGGCGTCCGCGGGTAGTTTCCATGGCTGGCGAGTCGGATGCCGAGCAGCTGCGCTCCCGCTTGCGGCGCGATGGCCTGCAGGAAATTCAAGTGTCCCATGGCTCCCCCGGCACGGTGCAGGTGGCCACGCATCCGGAGGTGGACTTCGTAGTCAGTGCCATCGTGGGCGTGGCCGGTCTGGAAGCCACTTATGAGGCGGTCAAGGCCGGCAAAACCGTTGGCCTGGCCAACAAGGAATGCATGGTGGCGGCCGGCGAACTGCTCACCGCTGAGGCCAGGCGTCAGGGCAAGCCGCTGCTTCCCATAGACAGCGAGCACAACGCCGTGCACCAGTGTTTGCGTGGCGGGCGCATGGAAGAAGTGGCGACCATCTGGCTCACCGCCTCCGGGGGGCCCTTCCTGAACACCCCCCGCTCCCAATTTGCCTCCATCACGGTGCAACAGGCGCTCAACCATCCCACCTGGAAGATGGGCCGTCGCATCACCATTGACTCTGCCACATTGATGAATAAGGGCTTCGAGGTGATTGAGGCCTGCCGCCTGTTTGCGGTGCCCCCGGAGAAGGTAAAGGTCATCGTGCACCCTCAGTCCACCATTCATTCCATGGTGGAATTCGTGGACGGCAGCATTCTTGCTCAGTTCTCCGTCACCGACATGCGTCTTCCCATTTTGTACGCTCTGACTTACCCGGAGCGCATCGCTTCCAGCCTGCGCTTCCCGGTCATGGACCTGCGGCACCTCGACTTTGTTCCTCCCGATATGAAAAAGTTTCTTTGTCTGCGGCTGGCCTACGAAGCGGCCCGGGAAGGCGGCGCTAAGCCTATTGCTCTCAACGCCGCCGATGAGGTCGCCGTGGGCGCATTTCTGGACGGCAGCATTCGCTTTGACCAGATTCCCGAGACCATCGAATACATTCTTGGTGAAACTGAAAACCGTAAACCTGAATCTATAAATGAGATACTATTAACGGACGCAGAGGCACGCACCGCCGCCAAGAAACGGGTGCAGTACCTGTCCCGCAGCAACTCCCCACTGCCGTGGACCGCTTCCGCAATCCACCACGGAGAGTAGCTTCCTAAGTTTATGAATGGCTTCCTGTTAGCAGTGGTCGCCACAGCAGCAGTGCTGGGGTTCATGATCTTAATTCATGAATTCGGGCACTACATAACGGCCAAAATGTTTGGGGTAAGGGTGGAGGTGTTCTCCATCGGCTTTGGGACTCGGCTGCTGGGTTGGCGAAAAGGGGATACGGACTATCGCATTAGCGCGATACCCCTGGGCGGCTACGTGCGCATGTCGGGGGAGAACCCCATGGAAGCGCGCACCGGGGATCCGGGAGAGTTCCTGTCCCACCCCCGCTGGCAGCGCTTCATCATCGCCATTGCCGGCCCGTTCATGAACATCTTCCTGGCCATTGCCCTGCTCACTGGGGTGTACATGGTGAGCTTTTCCCGGCCGATTTGGGCCAACAAGCCGGCGCTGGTCGGGTATGTCATCAAGGATTCGCCGGCCGCGAAGGTTGGTATTCAGCCGGGCGACAAGATCGCGCGCATAGGCGACGGGCCATCCAATCCCACCTGGGAACAAGTGATTCCTCAGATGGTGCTCAACCCCAACCAGCCGCTGCGGATTGAGTTTCAGCGCGGCGACCAAGTGTTTACCAGGACGATTGTCCCCGAGCCTACCGGACCGGATGAGTACGGCAGCGCGGGATTTGTCCCCGATCAGCCCAATATTGTGACCTCGCTGGAGGATGGGCTGCCGGCCGATAAAGGGGGCGTGAAACTGGGCGACAAGATCATCGCCGTGAATAACACTCCGGTGCGCTCGGTGCCGGCCATCATCCAGATTCTGCAGGACAACAAAGGCGGGCCCGCAATTTTTAGCGTGCTGCGCGAGGGCAAGCAGCTCAACCTGACCATTAAGCCGGAACTGGTGACGGTTCCGGGCGAGGACCAGCCACGATGGCGCATCGGCATAAGCTGCGAACCGGATGAAGTCACGCAGCTGCCTTTCGCTGCGGCTGTGCGCCAGTCCTGGCAGGATAACAAAAAGAGTTCTGCCCTGATCCTGGAGTTGGTGGAGAAGATGGTACGGCGCCAGGTTTCCATGCGGCAGATGGAGGGCCCCATCGGCATTGCCCGGGCTTCCGGCGAGGCAGCGCGTCAGGGCCTGTCACCGCTGCTGCAGTTGACCGCGGCCATTAGCCTGAACCTGGGCATATTCAACCTGTTCCCCATTCCCATCCTGGATGGCGGAGTCATCCTGATGCTGTTTATCGAAAGCCTGATGGGCCGGGACATCAGCCTGCATGTGAAGGAACGCGTCTACCAGATGGCGTTCCTCTTCCTGGTGCTGTTCTTTGTGGTCGTGATCTACAACGATTTGGTAAAGACGCTGCCGGGGCTGGCGCAAAGGCTGCCGTAGCGCATGCTAAACTAGCCTTCGGATGGCAACTACCCAGCGCAGAAAGACTTACACCTGCAACATCGGCGCGGTGCGGGTTGGGGGCGAAGCCCCGGTCGTGGTCCAGTCCATGACCAACACCGACACCGCTGATGTCCCGGGCACCGTCAAACAGGTTGCCGCCCTGGCTCGAGCCGGCTCCGAACTGGTGCGTGTGACCGTTAACAACGAGGCTGCTGCCGCAGCCCTTCCCCAGATCGTGGAGGGCCTGGAAAAGCAGGGCGTGCGCGTGCCCATCATCGGCGACTTCCACTACAACGGCCACCTTCTGCTCAAAAAGTTCCCGTCCTGCGCCCGGGCACTGGCCAAGTACCGCATCAATCCCGGCAACGTCAGCGTTGGGCGTAAGGATGACGACAACTTCCGCACCATGGTCGAGGTCGCCGTCGAGAACAATAAACCGGTGCGCATCGGGGTGAACTGGGGCTCGCTCGACCAAGCCCTGCTCACGCGCATGATGGACGAGAATTCCCGCCTGGATGAGCCTAAGGACGCGCGCGACGTGACCATGGAGGCCATGGTGGTAAGCGCGCTCAATTCCGCCGCGAAAGCGGAGCAGTACGGCCTGCGCCACGACCAGATCATTCTTAGCGCCAAGGTCAGCGGCGTGCAGGACCTGATTGACGTTTACCGCAGCCTGGCGGCGCGCTGCCAGTATCCGCTGCACCTCGGCCTCACCGAGGCGGGCATGGGCATGAAGGGTATTGTGGCCTCCACCGCCGCGCTGGGCGTGCTGCTGCAGGAAGGCATCGGCGACACCATCCGGGTTTCACTCACACCCGCGCCCGGGGGCGACCGCACCGAAGAAGTGTTGGTGGCGCAGCAGGTTCTGCAGTCGCTGGGCATTCGCAGCTTCACCCCGCAGGTGACCGCCTGCCCGGGATGCGGCCGCACTACCAGCACCTTCTTCCAGGAGATGGCGGAACAGATTCAGTCCTACCTGCGCCAGCAGATGCCGGTGTGGAAGCAGCGCTATCCCGGCGTGGAGGAACTAAAGGTAGCGGTGATGGGCTGTGTGGTCAACGGCCCGGGCGAATCCAAGCACTCGCACATCGGTATTTCCCTGCCCGGCACCTTCGAAGAGCCCAAAGCCCCCGTGTTCGTGGACGGGCGCCTGATGACCACCCTGCGCGGCGACAAAATCGTGGCCGAATTCATCTCCATCCTCAACGACTACGTGGAATCCCACTACGCGGCACGGGAAGAAGTTTCCAGCGCGTAGAACATCCGGCTTGCCCGCAATGCCAGTCGTGCAGCTCTTACCGCGCCGCCTCAGCCTTTGGTCTGAATGTGATCCGGTTCAAGACGAATTCCTGAACCAGGCTGCTGAGCATGCGCTCGCCGGTGGTGAGAAAGAAATTCTGGAACACCAGCCCGGCGCCCCGGTTCGACGCGGGATAGTACAGGTTGGAGAGAGCAGAGGAGCCGAGATCTCCACCCAGACTCGAGAAGTTGGGCTGCAACCTTCCGTTATCTCCCCTGCAGACGAACGGACTGGAGAGTGCGTGGAGCGTGCGAGACTTGTTGGTTCCCCTCCCCTGGTAGTAGTAGCGGGGATCCTGCCGCAGCAGGGAGGGCAGGATGGCGCCCCCGATCATAATGTCGGACAAGCCGTCGGCAGCAACCGCGCCAAAGCGCTCGCCATAACCCTTCGCCCCCTGGGGGTAGTTGGGGACATCACCCGCCTGGTTTATAGCGGCAAGCATGCCCACCCCGAAGACCGTGACTGCGTCGGTAGAGGTTTTCAGAGCGAGGTGAAATTTCAGCTTGGTGGTAAGCGGCGCGGGGCTGGGATCATAGACGACGTAGAAGTTGGGGATGACGCCGAATACGCGCTGCGTCTCCTCGATCCTGACCTCCTCGGTGGCAACTTCCTGCGGCGTTTCCACCACGTTTACCGTCGCCGTGGCTTGTGCAATGTTGAGTTTGCTGCCGGTGAGGATCAGGTACTGGCCCGCAGTGAGAACCAAGTCGGGCGAGGTCCAATCGGCAAACCCTTGGGCGGTGATGGTGACGCTATAGGTTCCGGGATCGAGTTGTTGAAACTCAAAGAATCCGTTGTCGTTGGAAAGGACCTTGGCGAGATCTTTGTGGCCAGGGCCTTGCAGGGCGACCGTGGCTCCGGAGAGGGTATCTCCGTTCACATCGGTTACAGTACCGGTAATGATTGCTGTCTGCAGCTTCGGCGCGTTGACCTCCTGCGCCGCCAAAGGCGCGCCTATTGCAAGGGCCGCCAAGAGCAGCAGCCAAATTCGTCGGGTTCTCACGGCAAAAGCTCCAATGCCCCGGTGTGGGATAAAAGTTCACTTTACCCTGCCAGTTCCGGTCGTCGGCAACTTACGGAAGTTCAATAAGCGGGTGGGATTTGGATTTGTATCAGCGGTGTGGGCAACGAAGCACGCTTGCGCAAAGCCGATAGTGGAATTGTTGATAAATCGGCAATCGGCGTAATTGATTTCCGCGGCCGCAGTCTAAGAGCCTGACGGCCTATGAGGCCGCCAGGCATCCTGGTGAGTACACCGTCATCCGCCAGCAGCTAGCGCGTGAGCCAGCCGCGCGCCCGCACCGTGAGCACGGCGTAAGGGAAAATCCAAAACATCAGAAAGAAGGAAAAATATCCGTAGAGCACGCCATACACGAAGTCTTTGGAACGTTCGCTGCGCAGGTAATAAATCATGTTGAACAGCGAAATCACGCCGATGGCAAGTAGCAAGCGCGGAATCATTCGTGGGTGACTGTAGACCAGGGCCGAGAACAGGCCAATGCTGAGATAGTTCACCGGATAGCGCAGGTTGGAAGTGATGCGCTCCCACACCGAGATGATGCGCGGCACCAGCGGGCGCTTCCACACGATGCGCATGAAGTTGATCTCTTCGCGCACGTAGCTGCGGTCCCAGCGCAGGAACATCTTGCACATCTTGCTGTAATGTTCCGGCACCACGGTACGCACCTGGGCTGTGCGCTGGTAAACCGTATCGTACCCTTGCGCCAGGACCATGTTGGTCATGGCGCGGTCTTCGCCAAAGGTGCAGCGCGAGCCCAGAAAGGTCTGCTCCATCCAGGCGGGCAGCACCTGGCGCACTACGGAAGTGCGATAGGCGGTGAGCGCCCCGGGGCAGCAATACACGGTGCCGTAGGACGACTCTACTGCGCGCATCAAATCAAAGGAGAGGATGTACTGCACGTGCAGCATGCGGGGAATCACACCGCTGCGCCGGTTGTAAACTTCAACTTTTCCGGCCACCGCGCCTACCTTGGGATCGCGGAAGGGCCCGGTGATGGCGAGCAGCGCGTTAGGTTCAATCACGCTGTCGGAATCCAGGGTGACGATCACCTCGCCGCGCGCTTTCTCGAAGCCCACAGCCAGGGCGGCGCGCTTGCCGGCGTTCTTGGGTTGCCGGAAGGTGGTCACCATGTGGGGATAACGGGCGGCCGCGCGCTGAATGTGAACCCAGGTGTCGTCGGTGCTGCCATCGTCCACCACAAAAATCTCCAGCCGCTCGTGGGGGTACAGAGCCGTGGCCACCGATTCAATGGCCTTGAGCACCATCGGCCCTTCGTTATAAGCGGGAATGATGACGCTCAACTGTGGCGCGTCACTCATGGCAGCCGCGGGAAACGGGCGGTAGCGGAACCAGAAGATGGTGCGGAAAACGAGCAAACTGGCGCCCATGGCCATCCACAGCACGCTGGGTCGCACCATCACCTTGCCCCAGCGGTGGTGCTCCGCCGCCAGCCATACCGGACGGAACAAGGAACCATGCAGGCTGGCATAAACCAGGAAAGCGAGACCGCAAATAATGGCAAGGCAAAAAATCCAATCCCAATAGCTTCCGGAATCGGACGGTGTGGCCCGCGGGGTACGGTTCTCCTCGGGTGCTGGCAGCGGTTCTTCACCGACCGCCGGCAAAGGCATCTCCAAAACATTCATGCAACTAGAGTCTCCGGCCGAAACTGGAAATAAACCTCTGATTGTACTAAACCGGAATTGCCGATTTAGTTTCTCATGCAGCGAAGTGGGCAGGGGCTGCGGAAACTAATGTAACACGGGCGCCAAGATGCGCCAGCCGCGCCCAGCCCGTGCTATGAGCCACTTGGGCCACCTTTTCTGGCGGGGCAAATCTTTACATAGGGACCTGGTTACCCCACCGGGATGCCAAATACCCGGCTCCTTAAGCTATTGTTGCGCTGAGATTTTGCGCGGCAACCTGCTTCAAGTTTTTCAGGAAGTGCAAAGCGAGTGACTCCGGGCTGCAAAGTCTTTCATCTTGATAATATCTACTAGAATGGTAGACTATCCCAATGCCTGGACGGTCATGAAGATATCGCAAAAAGGGTTATACGCTTTGCAGGCGCTGATGGTACTGGCCCGTCGTTACCGCCAGGGCGCCATCCGCATTCGTGACATCGCCTACGAGGAGAACCTGCCGGAAAAGTTTCTGGAACTGATTCTGCTGGAACTGAAAAATGCACGCATGGTGGAGAGCGTGCGCGGGGCCAAGGGCGGCTACCAGCTCAAGCGCCCGCCTAACCAGATCTTCCTCAGCGAGGTGATTCGCACCATTGACGGGCCACTGGCGCCGTTTGCCGACGGCGCCGGCCTGCAGCAGCTGATTGACAGCGACAAACAGCACCGCCAGCTATACAGCGTCTTCATGGAAGTGCGCAACGCCGCCGCTCAGATTCTGGAGAACACATCGCTGGCCAATATCGCCGGCGAGGTTTTCGCGCACGAAATGGACAAGAAGAAACATCGAGGCCGCCAGACCGCCGAACATTGAGTTACTTGTTCCTGGCGGCAACAGAAACGGCCTCGTTCTTGCAATGCCAAGTTAGCTGATGGTTTTACTTCTTAATTATTGGCGCGCATGAAGCCCAGGTGCTACGCAGCGCGCCCTGAACAACGGCGGGAGTGAGGATGGCGTGGATCTGAAAGTTTCGCTATTAGGCTTCATAGTCGGCTTCCTGGTTGGCGTAACCGGCACCGGCGGGGGAGCGTTGCTTACGCCCTTGCTGATCGTGCTGGGGTGGGCGCCCCCCATGATGGCGGTGGGCACGGATCTGGTGTGGAGCACAATAACCAAGGCTGCGGGCGCTTTGGTGCATTGGCGGCAGCAGACGGTGGATTTCACCATTGTCAAACGGCTGGCGCTGGGCAGCATCCCCGGGGCGCTGGTTGGCCTGGCGTTGCTGGCGCACCTCAACACCGGCGGCGCGGACAGGTCGGACCGGCTGGTGCTGCGCATGCTGGGTGTGGCCCTGGTAGCGGTGGCCCTGAGCATGTTCTGGCGCTGCTTCCGAAAACCCCACCAAGCCGCAGCCGGCCGCCCGGAAAAGAATGTACGCCGGCTAGCCTGGCTGACGACTCTTGCGGGCTTGATTGTCGGATTTCTGGTGAGTCTCACCTCGGTGGGCAGTGGCAGCCTCATCATTGCGTCGCTGGTGATCCTCTACCGGGACACGCCTTTGCGGCGCATCGTGGGCTCCGACATTGTTCACGCTCTCCTGCTGGTTGGAGTCGCTGCCGTGGGTCATATGGGAATAGGAAGCATCAACCTTTCTCTGCTCAAGTCGCTGCTGATTGGTTCGATTCCGGGAGTCTGGCTGGGCAGCAGAATGACGGCCAGGGTGCCGGAAAAAGCCTTGCGCCCGGTGCTGGGCACCACCCTCCTGCTGCTGGGTTACAAATTGCTATAGGCGAAGAGAGGGAACTTGCAACCTCCAATTCAGCTGGCGACGGCCATGGTCGCGCTATTTTTGGCGGTCAGCCTGGAGGCTCAAAGTGGCCCGCCGACGCCCGCCGACGCTCACGCCACTCCTGCCGTTGTGCACACGATTTCATTCGGGCACGATGGCCTGCTTGTTGCCAGCAACGACGCCACCACCCAATTGCGGGTCCATGGCTACCTCCAGGCGGATGGCAATTTTTTTTCCAGTAACCTGAAAAACCAAAGCCCGGACATCCTCCTGTTCCGCCGCATACGCCCGCTGTTGGAAGGCACATTGTTCAACACGCTGGATTTTCGTTTTATGCCAGATTTCGGCCGGAACAATCCGCAGATTCAGGAAGCCTACGTTGAAGTCAGGACGATTCAGTTTGCCAAGCCGCGGATAGGGAAGTTCAAAACTCCCCTAGGGTTGGAAGCTCTGCGCTCCGACCGTGAGGCGACATTCGCCGAGCGTTCTCTGGCCTCCGACTTGGTTCCATTACGTGAAGTAGGGGCTCAACTCAGCGGCTCACTGCTGCACGATTCCATCTCTTATGCCGCGGGTTATTTCAATGGAACCACTGACGGATCGAACGGGAATTTTCAATGGCGCGCCAGCAGCGAGGGCGTGGCACGAATATTCCTAACCCCGTTCTCCGCAACATCAGCCAAGGCCTTTCGCGGCGCGGGCGCGGGAATTGCCGCTTCCTTTGCCGGCGAGCACGGCGCCTTGCCCAGCTTCAAGACGGTTGGCCAGAACACATTCTTCAAATATTCTGCCGGCACAGCCGCCGACGGCGGGCACACCCGGCTCTCGCCCCAGGCTTATTACTATTGGGGAACTCTGGGGCTGATGGGCGAGTACACCATCTCAGCACAGGAAGTAAGCAATCGCCTGAGCGCCCGGCGCTTGAGCAACCAAGCCTGGCAGACTACCGCCTCCATCATGCTTACGGGGGAAAAGAACAGTTACGCCGGGATGCAGCCCCGAGCCGCATTCGAGCCACAAAAAGGCATCCGCCACCTGGGCGGCTGGGAATTAGCCGGCCGCTATAGCCGGTTGCGGGTGGATGCAAACGCGTTTCCTCTTTTTGCCGACCCCAAAACAGCCGCGGCGGGGGCTACCGAGTGGGGCGTAGCTCTCAACTGGTATCTCAACCGCTTCACCAGAATCATGAATGCCTATGAACACACCAGCTTCCTCATGGCCCAGCCCAAACTGGCTCCCCTGCACAGCGAGAACGTAGTGATGTCCCGCCTGCAACTCGCCTTCTGAGAACCGCCCGCGCTGCCAACCCGTAGCGCGCAGAGCCCATCTGTCCGGCTTATGAGTCGGTTGCGTATACCTTCTCCTTTTCCCGGGTTGCCGGTTCCGCCGGAGCCCGATCCCGGCCCTGGGCCGGTGCGCGATCCTGAGCCCAGCCCGGAGCCGGAACCCGGCACCGGCCCTGACGTTTTACCCGATCCTGGCCCCGACCGTGGTCCCGGACTTCCCGGCATGTAACTTCGGTTACCTGCGGAGCGGATGCGAGATGTCCGTTGGGTCACTCTCTCCACTGGTCTAATGGACGTTCGTAACTGCGGCAGCCGTTTACTAGGCTTACTCCCCCGGCTAGAGTTTGGAGAGGGCAACAGGCGAGAGGCGGAGGCGATCCGCAGCGTTCTTTGTCCACTCAGAACAGTCTGGCCGGAATGGGAGATGCTGAACAACACTGACCAAGGTCTTGTCCAATACTCGAGCCGGCGCCGTTTCCCCCGTTTCGAGGTCAACCGGCCGGTTACCGCCATCCTTTACTGGGAGAGCGCACCTCCCGTGCTTATTTCCGGACGCTGCCACAGCCTGAGTGAAGGGGGGCTGGGGGCAACTATGTCGCAGCAACTGCGGGTGGGCGAAGTCGTAAACCTGGAGGTGGCGCACGGTGTGCGCGTCTATGCGGCCGTCCGCAACCTGCGTGGGTTCGCGCACGGGTTCGAATTTGTGCTGGTCAGAGATAACCAGCGGGCCGCCATCCGCCGGCTCTGCACTTCACGTTTAAGCTAGGGTTCAGGCCGGCTTGGATTGACTGGACGCCATGGCAGCCCGGTCCACCAGCCAAATCAGGCGACCGTTCACCGGCTGGATGAGCTTGGCGGGAAATTGCTCGGCGGGAGCATCGCTATAGAGCACGGATTGCAAGGCGGCTGCCTTCTCCGCTCCGCTTACCAGAAACATCACTTCCTCAGCATTGTTGAGCACGGGCGCGGTCAAGGTAAGCCGGTAATGCCCGAATTTCTCCACCCAATTGGCGGCAACCAGGCGCGAGTGTTCCCGCAGGGCGGGACTACCGGGAAATAGCGAAGCGGTGTGCCCATCCGGCCCCAGCCCCAGCAGCACCAGGTCAAAGCGCGGGAGTTCACCCGGCTTTAACGCGAAAAACTGCCGAAGGGTCTGCTGGTACTGATCGGCCACGCGCGCCGCGTCGCGCTCCTCGGCGGACATGCGGAATACGTGATCCGGCGGAATGGGGGCCTGGGAGAGCAGACTTTCCCGCGCCATGCGGTAGTTGCTGTCTTTGTCACCAGGGGGCACGTGGCGCTCATCACCCCAGAAAAAATAGATTTTGTTCCAGGGCAGGCTTTGCGCATCGCGAGCCAGTTGAGAATAGAGGCCGCGGGGTGTGGACCCGCCGGAAAGGCTGACTGTGAACCGATCGTGGTTCTGCACCGCATTGCGGGCAGCCTGCTCGAACTCAGCGGCGGCAACCCGGCTGAGTTCGTCGGCGTCCGCAACGACTCTGATTTCAGCCTGCATAAGATCAACACTCAGCAGTTAGCATGGGGAGAATCGAAGCGCTGATTACTGGCTGCTATTGCCCTTTCTCAGCATAGCACTACGCGGGCCACCTACCGCACCTGTGCCGTGGTGGCGCGATGCAGGCTGGTGGAGGCGCCGTTTTCCGCCAGCGACGTGGTCAGCAGTTCTGCCTTCAGGCCTCGCTGGGCCAAGTGTTTCCTGACGCGCTCAACCGTCCTGGAAACGCTGACCCCGGGATCGAGAAACAAAAGCACCGAGGGGCCGGCACCGCTCAGCACCGCGCCCAGCACGCCTTCCTTGTCCGCCAACTCGCGCAGGGCGGGCAGCAGCGGGCACAGGGGAGCGCGATAGGGCTCATGAATGCGGTCCTGCAAGGCGGAGCGCAGCAGGTCGGCACGGGACAGGGTGAATGCCGCCAGCAGAAAAAGAGCATTCTGCACGTTGAACACGGCGTCCGCCCGCGAATATTGAGCCGGCAGCACGCGCCGCGCCTCTTCCGTGGAGAGCGGTTCCTCCGGAATTGCCAGCAGCAGCGGCCAGGGACAACTGGCGGCGATCCGCACTGCCTGCACCGAGGGGATGCCGCCGGCGGCAGTGGCGTTGCGGGCGATGGCCAAGCCGCCCAGCCAGCAGGCAGCGGCATTGTCTGGATGGCCTTCCCGCCGGGAAGCCTCGGCGATGATCTGCTCATCCCTCCAGTCCAGGGCGCCGACGCTCACCGCCAGTGCGATACCCGCCAGGCGCGCCGCTGCCGAGGAACCGCAGCCTTTGCCGATAGGAATTTCGTTGTTCACTTGCAGATGCAGTGGCGCAGCCGGCTTACCGCCCGCCTGCACCACTTCGCGATAAGTTTTCAGGATGAGATTGTCGGCCCCGCCGCCGCACAGGTGGGCATCCCGGCCCTGCGCGGAAACCGAAAATTCCCGGCCAGGCTCCGCACGCACGCGCAGGTAAAGCGAGAAAGCCAGCGCCGCCGCGTCAAACGCTGGACCCAGGTTGGCCGAAGTAGCCGGAAACACAAGTTCACTGGCGGCGGGAGCTGCCGGCTCATTCGGCGGCATGAGTATTCTCCGCTTGTTCCAGCACGCGCAGCACCGACTCCACGTTGGGCTCCACTTCCAGCGGCGCGCGCCGGTAAGGATCCAAACGGCGGCGTTCCTCTTCCGCAATCTCCGGCAGCAGCTCCCGACGATGGAACTTCAGCGTGTATTCCGGGTCCTTGAGCAAATGCCCGGTCAGTATCAACACCACGCGCTCATGGTGGTGCACGAATCCCTGGCGCACCAGTTTTTTGAGTCCGGCGAGAGTGACGGCGGAAGCGGGCTCGCAGCCCACGCCATCGCGGCCAATTTCCGCCTTGGCCATTGCGATCTCGGCCTCGCTCACCTGCTCGCAGCGCCCGCCGGTAGACTCGAGAACGCGCACCGCCTTTTTCCACGACACGGGATTGCCAATGCGAATGGCGGTGGCTGCCGTCTCCGCCGCCACGGGCACCAGACGCTGGCCGCCCGTCTCTCGCAGCGTGCGCACCAGCGCGTTGGCGCCTTCCGCCTGAATGATCGAAAGCTTGGGCAAAAACTGAATTAGACCCAAGCTGCGCAGTTCTTCCAGGCCCTTACCCAGCGCCGAGCAGTTGCCCAGGTTGCCCCCGGGAACGATGACGTGGTCCGGAATCTGCCAGTCCAGTTGCTCCAGCAGTTCGAGGGCGGCTGTCTTTTGCCCTTCCAGCCGATAAGGGTTGATGGAATTGAGCAGGTAAATGGGGTGGCGGCGCACCAGTTCGGTGAGAATGCGCAGGCAGCCATCAAAGTCGGTGCGCAACTGGCAAGTAAGCGCGCCATAGTCCAAAGCCTGCGAAAGCTTGCCCCACGCGATTTTGCCCTGGGGAATAAGCACCAGGCTGCGCAGGCCGCCGTGGGCGGCATAGCCGGCCATGGAAGCAGAAGTGTTGCCGGTAGAGGCGCAGGCCACCCAGGAAAAGCCCTCCTGGCGAGCCATGGAGATGGCCACAGTCATGCCCGTGTCCTTGAAGGACGCGGTCGGGTTCATGCCCTGGTGCTTGGCCAGGAGCAGGTCCACTCCGGCGCCGCGGGCACAGCGCGGCAACTCGAAAACCGGGGTATTGCCCTCATGCAGGGTGATGATGCCCCGCCAATCGGGCAGATGGGGCAGCAGTTCGCGGAAGCGCCACACACCGCTGGCGTCCTCGGCATGGCGCGAAAGCTTACGGTCCCACCAGGTCTGCTTCAGGCGCGAGGCCCATACCCGGGTTTGAGCTTCACTCGCGGCCCAGGCGGGATACACCACTTCCAGCAGATCGCCGCAGCGCGGGCAGCGGAATTCCGCGCCTGCGCGCTCGAACTCCGCCCCGCACGCGATGCAGCGCAACGCATGGCCATTCTTCATGTCGGCTTGCACTTTGGCCCCTGCCGTCATTTTGGAATCGAGCCCCCGCCAAGGATCAGCGGCGCAGGTACTGGTCGGTTTTGCTCAGCCAGTCAGCGCGCGGTGGCGTAAACACATCCAGGTCCACCGTGTCTTCCAGCGCGATGGCTTTGTGCGGCATGTTGGAAGGGATGCAGAGCACTTCCCCGGAGTGAACCACAATGTCGCGGCCGTCAATTTCGAACTTCAGCGCGCCTTCCAGAATGTAGGTGATCTGCTCGTTCTCGTGGCTATGCAACGGCACCACGCAGCCCTTTTTGAGCAGCACGCGCGCCAGCATCATCTTCTCCCCCACTACCATCTGGCGCTGCAATAAGGGGTTGAGATCTTCCAGTTCCACTGACTTCCAGGGAATGTACTTGAGCTTGCCGGGCTGTCCTTCACTTTTGGGCATGGTAGCCATTGGTCGAATCCTTGGTTGTAAGGTGAGCTGCGGTTCCACGAGTATAAATGTCCGTGCCCGCCCATGCCATGGGCTCCAGTGGCGCACCAGTCCCTGCATTCAGGCAACCGGGCTAACGCGCGTAGTAGCCCTTGCGGGCCTGTACCTTGAGCTTCTTGCCCGACTTTTGCGCCCAGACCTGAATGCGGTGGAAGCGGCCATTGGCGGCGATTTCCGGGGGGCGGTAGGCCACGGCGTAGCGGTGGCGCAATTGTTCGCTGATGCGGGCAAAGGCGCGCGCCAGGTTGCGCGCTCTCCCCGGAAACAACGCTTGCCCGCCCGTGGGCTCGGCCAAATGCTTAAGATTCGTGTCAGCCGGAGAATTCCCCAGATAATTGGTGCTGACCGCGTAAACGGTCACCTCGTCCTGCTGAGCGCGCGCCACCACGGCTTGCAGGGTGCTTTTGCTGGAATTGTCGTCGCCGTCAGAAACCAGGATCAGGACCCGAGCCACCACACCTTCCCCGGGACGAGCCAACATGCTGCAGGCCTGAGCCACCGCGTCATAGAGGGCGGTTCCCCCGCCGGGAGACAGGCGGTTAATTCCAAGCGAGAGCAAACGCGGATCGTGGCTAAAATCCTGGCTCAGATGGAAGCTGTTGTTAAAGCCCGCAACCATGGCCTGGTCGGCTCGGCCGGGCAGCGTCTGACGCAGGAACATGGCCGCTGCCTCTTTTTCAAACTGAAAGCGTCCACGGATGGAGTCGCTGGTATCCACCAGGAGCGCAACCCGCAGCGGCAGATTCTCCTGGCCGCGAAAATCCACGATGGTGGCGGGGTTGCCGTTGTCCCGCACGGTGATGTCATCCCGGGTCAGTCCGGCCACAAATTGGCCGCGTCGGGAGGCGGTAAACAAAACCTGAACCTCATTCACCTGCTTGCGGAGGGTCCATGAGTTCGAGGCTGTCGCCAGCAGCGCCTCCGAGGTTGCGCACAGGGCGCAGTCCTGAGCCTGCACTGCGACTGGCGGGTCGGAGGCGACGAGGAGTAGCAGAACCGCCAGTTGAAGTCGTGCTGCAAAAGTGGCCCGGGCGCGCATCATTTTGCACCCCCGCTTCGGCTATTTACTTCTGGGTGGCCGCTTGACTGGCAGAAAGCTTCTCGATATTCGCGATCTGCGCGTTCACCCGGGCAACGTCGGTGGATTGGGGAGCCAGGCGCACGTAGTTGCGCATATGCTCGGCCGCGCCCTGGTAATTATGTTTCTGGGCCAGGATCACGCCCAGCAGGTATTCCAGCTTGGGAATGCGGTGGGTCACATCGGTCTGGATGCCCTGGCGCGCGGCTTTTTCGGCATCGTCGTAATGCCCCAGGTAATAATTTGCGGCCGAGTTGTAATACCAGTCTTCGGCGAAGCTCAGTGGATTCAGCCGCAGCACCGCGCCGGTATCGTTCAGAACGTCCTGCCAGTGTTGCTCCTGGAAATCCATGATGGCCAGCAACCCGTGGGGGCTGACAAACTGCGGGTCAGCGGCAACGGATTGCTGCAATGACTGCCGGGCTGCTGCCATGTCGTGCTGTTCCAGTTGGACGCGGGCCAGTTCCAGCCAGGCAGCGGCAAACTTGGGATAGATCTGGACCGCTTGCTGAAACTTCTTCTCCGCCGCCGGCCATTTCTTTTTCTGCGCCGCATCCCGGCCCTTCTCGAACGCCTTCCGGGCCTTGTCGGGGGCCATGGCCGTGGTGGCGCTGATAGTAAAGCCTTGCACCTTTGCCAGGCGGTGCAGAACAATGGTGCCCACATTCATGGACTCAGTCATGTCCACGGTGGCCAGCTCCAGGGTCTGCGAAGTGAAGCCGGGCAGCACCGCGATCAGTTCGCACTGCTGCAACTCACGGCGCTGTTGGAGTGCAGTGCGGAGCTGTCCCGGCATGCCGGACGACGTGGTGGTCACATCGCCGTTGCCCATGCCGCGCTGTTTGCCGAACTCGAAGCTGAAATTGCCCTTGCGGTCGGTGTAGCCTTCAAAATGCCGGTCGCCGCTGCACACACTCTCGATGGTTGCCGGATCGGTCAGTTCGCTGCCATCGTCCACTCTTACCTTGCCGGAAAGAAACAGCGGCATTGGCGGCAAAGTGTCGGGATTGTTGATCGTAGGCGGAATGTTGGTGCCGGGCACGGACCCGGTATTGCCCACCGAAGGCCGGCCGCCGCCGCCGTTTCCGGTACCGCCGCCACCTGTAGGCCGTCCCTGCGCCGCCAAGCTAATGCTAAGAACTAGTATTCCTAGAAAACTGCCGAGGAAATGTGCCGGTCGCATGGAAGGCCTCCGCGTCCGCAAGCCGTAAAACCGGTAGGCGGGTTGTGTAGGATAGGAGTTGACCACACCCCGAGCTGGTTGGCCTGATGTTTATCCCAGCCGGAGTGTTTGTCAAGACAAAAGGAAGGACTGCCGCAACCAGGTTGAGGATACGGGAAAATGGCAACTTTCACGTCCTCCAAGCATCATGGATAGCTATGCGTCACTGGGCCTCTAAGCTGATAATCCTGGGCTGTATTGCATGGTCAACTATGGCGGGGGGCGCCCAGCAGGCTCTGCCCTCGCCTGCTCAGGTGGCGCAGGCGGAAGCGCAGGTCCAAGCCTATCGCGCCCAGTATGGCCTTAATCCCCAAGTGCTGCAATTCATGTCGGAAATTGCCCGCGCCAAGCTGGCGCTGGGGCAGGTGACAGCGGCCCAAGACTACGCCCGTCAAACCGAGCAGCTATGCCGGCAGGAATTGCAGCGGCGCGCCGTGGATGCGGAGCCGCGGTTGCCGCTGGCACTGGGCGGAGCGATTGAGGTGCGGGCGCAAGCGCTGGCCGAGAATGGCAACCGCAGCGGCGCCCTGGCCCTGCTGCGGGCAGCACTGAAAGAGTACGGCAATACCTCCCTGCAGGCCCGTCTGCAGAAAAACCTTAACCTCCTGACCATGGAAGGCAAGCCGGCTCCCCCGCTGGCGGAGCAACAGTATCTCGGGCCCAAGCCTCCGCCTCTCAGCGCCCTGCGCGGCCGCCCCGTATTGCTCTTCTTCTGGGCGCACTGGTGCGCCGACTGCAAACACCAAGGCCCCATCATCAGCCGCCTGGAGAGCGAATACCGGTCGAGAGGATTGGTGCTCCTGGGGCCGACCCAGCGCTACGGCTATGCCGCCTACGGCGAGCCTGCCGCCCCGCAAGCCGAACTGCAGTACATTGACAGCGTGCGGCGGCAATATTACGCCGACTTGAGCACCATGCCGGTGCCCGTCAGCAAGCTGAATTTTGAGCGCTATGGGGCCAGCACCACTCCTACCCTGGTGCTGATTAATCGCCGCGGCTCCGTGGCCATGTATCACCCTGGCGTGCTCAGCTACGATCAACTGCGTGCCGAAATCGAGAAGGTGATCGCGCCGCCGGCGGCACGTCAAACCCAGGCACCACATCGCGAAATACGAACACCCCGTTAGCGGCTTCACCGTGGAAGCAACAAGCAGGTCCTTCGCCGCGCTCCCTGGCCTGAGGCTCGGCGGGCAGCTCAGGATGACAAATCAAAAATGGAATAGTTGCGGCGCGGCCGAAGGTTTTGAAAGGGTGCAGCCCCTTCCCTGTTCTTACTTGCAGGTCCTTAAAGGGGTGCTCCACCTACTCGCCCGCTGACTCCCGACCCCTGACTCCCGTCCTAGAGTTCCCGCAACGCCACCGCAATGCGCGCCCGGGCGGCGCGGACGGCGGGCGGAACTCCCCCGGCCAATCCCATAATCAGGGCGAAGATAATTCCGCCCAGCAGCAGTGGCGGAGTCACGCGGAAAGCGAAGGCCAGGTGGGAGAAAGTCTGCCAGTTCATGGCGCCGGTGGTCATGCCGTTGAGGGGCAATACTCCTATGCATCCGATCAACCCGCCAATAAGGGCGATGCATAGCGCCTCGAACACGAACGACGTGACCACGCTGCCCGAGCCAAATCCCAGGGCGCGCATGGTGGCAATTTCGCGCGAACGCTCGGACACCGCCGAATACATGGTGTTGAGCGCCCCAAATACCGCGCCCACGCCCATCACCAGGGCCACCAGGGTGCCGAGCACGGTAATCAGCCGGGTGAGCGCCTGCGATTGCTTGTCGTAGTACTCAACTTCGCGCTCCACGTCCAGGGTCAAGCGCGGATCCGAGGTCAGCGTGTCCTTAAAATGTTGGAAAGCTTCGGGCGAGGTCAGGCGGACCGTTACCGACTGGAAGTTGTTTGAGGGACGCTTATATACGCCGTTGAGAACGGTGGCATCGGCCCAGACTTCGGAGTCGAAGGCGCTGCCGCCGGCGTCGAAGACGCCCACTACCGTCCAGGTGCCGCCGCCGAACCTGACGGTGTTGCCCAGGTTGAAGCCGGCGTAGGTGCCGGCTACGTTTCGGCCCACCACCAGTTCATCCAGACCGGGCCGGAAGAAGCGCCCGGACACCACCTTGATGTTGCGGACCGCCAGCGCCTTGGGCGATACGCCGCGCACCTGCACGTTGGCATCGGCGCCGTTGGACTTCAGGGGAAAAGGAGCGATCACCACTACCTCGGGGCTAACCAGGGGCCCGGAAGAGTCGCGCGCCACCCCAGGCGCGTCCTCGATAATGCGCGCCTGGTCGAGGGAAACGGCGCTCGACATCTCACTGGTAGCGCCGCCGCGCAGCAGCAAGGCATTGCTGGGCGATCCGGAGGCCACCAGGGTGGTCCTGAAGCCTTTGGCCAGGGCCAGCATGGCCACGAACACGCCCACCGTGCCCGCGATACCCAGCACCGCCACCACGGTGGAACTCCAGCGCACTCGCAGGCTGTTCAGGTTGTAATTCAGGGGGATGGCCATGTCATACGCTCCGCAGCGCGTCCACCACTTTTAGCCGGCCGGCCGAGTAAGCCGGCCAGATGCCCGCCGCCAACCCGACCGCCAGGGCCAGAACCGCGCCCACAGCCATGGCCCGAGTCGGCAGGTAGAAAAAGGGCAGCAACCCGCCGGTGGGATCGCCCCGCAAGGTTAGCAGCTTGGCCAAGGTCAAACCCACAGCGCCGCCAATCGCCGCTACCAGCAGCGATTCGAACACTACCAGTAGAAGAACAAAGGTATCGGAAAACCCCACCGCTTTAAGCACCGCCAGCTCGCGGATGCGCTCCCGCACCGCAATCGCCATGGTGTTGCCGGCCACCAGCAAGAGGGTGAAGAACACCACCGCACCAATGCTCATGATCAGGAAGCTGATGTTGCCCATCTGCTTGGCGAACGAGGCGGCAAATGCCTGCTCCGTATCGGTCTTGGTTTCCCAGGGTGAATTGGCGAAGGTGGTGTCAATCGCTTTGGCGATTCTTACCGCATTGTCCGGACTGTCCACCTTCACCACGTACCAGCCCACCAGCCCGTGCCAGTAAGTGTTTTCCCTTTCCTCAAGGTATTTGTAGTGAAACCAGAACTGAGTGGTGTCGTCGGCGGGCCGCTTTCCCGTGTAAATGGCGCGGATGTTGAATTCCCAGGTTCCGGGGAAAATTGTCCCCTTGATGGGAATCCGGTCGCCCACCTTCCAGCCAAAGCGCTTGGCCAGCTTCACACCAACAATGGCGCCCTCGCGATCCTCCTTGTACGCCTTCCATTGGTCGTCGGGGATTACGAATTCCGGGTAAATGGAGTGGAAGGTGTCATCGTCTATAGCTAACTGGGCGAAGAAGTTCTTCGGGTCCTGGTAGATGCCTCCAAACCAATTGTTGTGGGTGACCAGTTTTATTCCTGGAATCCGCTCCAGGCGCTCCTGATAGGCAACCGGCAGCGGCTGGATAAGGGATACCTTGTTGATCACGATAAGGCGATTGGAGCCTGCAACGTCCAAGCCCTGATTAAAGGCGCCGCGCACGATGGCCAGCAGCCCGAACAGGAACAGGGCCACGGCAAAAGAACCCAACGTCAGCGTGGTGCGGATCTTCTTGCGAAACAGGTTGGCAACAATGAGGTGGAGGTATTTCAAGGTCGGCCTCCAGCGCTGCTGCCCACCTTACCGGCCTCAACGAGGACGCCCTTTTCCAGGTGCAGCAGGGTATGGGCGCGGGCCGCCGCCACCGGATCGTGTGTGACCAGCAGCACCGTCTTGCGGTGCTCCTCCACCAGGCGGTCTATGAGATCCATGATTTCATCCGCGCTTTTGCGGTCGAGATCGCCCGTGGGTTCGTCGCAAAGCAGGAAAGTGGGATCGGCGACAATGGCGCGGGCGATGGCCACCCGCTGCTCCTGCCCGCCGGAGAGCTGGCGGGGATAGTGGTGCATGCGGTCAGCCAGGCCGACCACCTGCAGCGCCGTTTCCACGTGCTGCTTGCGTTCGTTTTTTGAGAGCTTGGTCAAGAGCAGCGGCAGCTCCACGTTCTGAAACGCAGTTAGCACCGGAATCAGGTTGTACATCTGGAAGATGAAGCCTACGTGCCGGGCCCGCCACGAAGTAAGCTTCCCGGCCGACAAATGGGTAATTTCGTCGCCCGCCACGGTGATGGTGCCGTTGGTGGGCAGATCAAGCCCGCCCAGCAGGTTGAGCAGGGTGGTCTTGCCCGAGCCGCTGGGACCCATGAAGGCGACGAAATCGCCGGCGTCTACATCGAGGTTAAGCCCTTGAAGAACATGGATTTCCTCGCTGCCGCGCTGGTATTTTTTGTCCAGTCCCCGCACCCGCACCAGGCTGTTGCCGCTGCCATTGCCGTCCACCCTGACCATGACTCCTATTACCTCCTGATTTCAACGCGCTGGCCGTCGCGCAGGCCATCCAAGCCGCTCACCACCACCTGGTCGCCCGCGGCGAGGCCGGCGGTAATTTCCGTGTCGCTGCCGCGCGTTTCGCCCACGCCAACAGCGCGGCGTTCGACGTGGCCGTCGCGATAGAGATACACCACCTGGCTGCCGTTCTCGCTGCGCACGGCGTTTTGCGGCACCAAAGCCTTCACACCCTCGGACTTGGCGGCCCTGCCCTCGTTGCCCAGAAACGTGACCTTCACCCCCATATCGGGCAGAATGCGCGGGTCCAGCTGGTCGAAGGCGATGCGCACTTTGACCGTAGCTTTCTGCCGGTCGGCGGTGGGGATGATGGTGCGCACTTTGGAGGGAATGTTCCAGTTGGGATAGGCATCGAGCACGGATGTAACCGGCATTCCCGGCCGCACACGGGCGATATAAGACTCGTTGACATCCACTTCGACTTCCAGCGATTTCATGTCCACAATGGTGGCAATGCCGGTGCGGGTGAAGCCGCCGCCGGCGGAATTGGGCGAAACCATTTCGCCCACTTGCGCGTCCTTGGAAACCACAATGCCGGCGAAGGGGGCACGCACGGTGCAGTTGTCCAGATCCTGCTGGGCGACGCGAATCCTGGCGTCGGAAGCCTGCACCTGTTCGCTGGTCAGGGCGATTCTGGCGCGCAGGCTGTCGGCGGCGGTGCGCGCGTTATCCAGTGCCTGTGGGCTGCTGACGCCCTGTCTGGTCAATTGCTGGGTGCGGCGCAGTTCGGTTTCCGCATTGGCCAGCTGCACTTGCAGGTCCTGCAGCCCGGCGGCGGTGGCATCCCGGTCGGCTTTGGCGGAGTTCAGGCGGACGCGGTAATCGGAGTCGTCGAGCAGGGCCAGGATCTGGCCGGCCTGCACATGCATGCCTTCGTCGGCATACATCTGGGTGACGCGGGCCGTGATTTTGGCGGCGACGGTGGCCCGCCGCCTCGGCGTAACATAGCCGCTGGCGTTAAGCAGAGCCACCTGCCCGCCACTGCTGGCGGCCTGCGCCGCTGCCACCTCGACTACGGGAGTTCTGCCGCGGACTGCGTATACCCCGGCCGAGACCAGGAAAAGCAGGCCCAGCGCCGCCGCCAGCCATCGCACCCATTTTGGCCCGCGGTGCTGACGGCGGGAGCCTTCGTCAATTCTCAATGCCGACAGGTCGGGGGCTGTCGAGCCCGTGCGTACTGCCATCCTCGCTCGCCTCGTTTACGTTTGCAGAGCCCCGGCCGGCTAGCAAACCGGCCTTTACCGCCGTTCATTGGACCTACGTCCGGCAACAGCGAAAGTTGCACTCCATTTTATGAGTATTCCCGCCTTTGGTATAGGCTTGAGAACCTGCTACACAGAGGCCAGATGTAAAATTTTTCGTATACCGTAAAGCCGGGCGTTGGGCGGAGCCATAAGACAAGCGATATACTGCCAGTTATGGGCGCGGTGAGTGAGAAAGTGGACGTCTTGTGCCCGCATTGTGGCGGCACTTTTTCCGCATTTCTGAAACAAATGGCCACGCACAACCAGAAAATTGTGTGTCCCAAGTGCGGCCAGGAGCAGGATTGCAGCCCGGCTGATGCGCGCAAGGGCCCGGCTACGCGGAAGCCGTAGCCGATGTCAGGCCCCGCCCTTTGCACCGCCTGCAGGCTTTGATATCCTGCCCATATTCTCTACCCGGTTACAGGTGTGTCCCACGCGCTCCGCTTGTCCGCTTTCTGCCTGATTTTTGCCGCGCTGGCGGCGGCCGCGCCCAAATCTCACGAGGCCGCGCCCGGCAACCTGCTGCTGGTCACCATTGACACCCTGCGCCCTGACCACCTGGGCTGCTATGGCGACCGCCAGGCGCGCACCCCTAACATAGATGCCCTGGCTGCCGACGGCACCCGCTTCGAACACGCCTATACCCCGGTGCCTATCACCCTGCCCTCGCACACGGTGATGATGACCGGCACCTACCCCATGTACAGCGGCATTCACGATTTCAGCGGCAATCGCCTGAACCCGCAACAGCCGACTCTGGCCTCTATTTTGCGCCAACAGGGGTACGCCACGGGCGCCGTGCTCGGCTCCGCCGTGCTCGACCACCGCTTCGGGCTTAACCAGGGGTTCGATTTCTATTACGACCACTTCGATTTCAACCGCCTGGAAGATGCCAACCTCGACCTGATGAAGCGCCCCGGCAATGTGGTGGTGGATCAGGCGCTGCAGTGGCTGGCAGCCAACCACAGCAAGCCATTCTTTCTCTGGGTGCACCTGTACGATCCACACACGCCCTACCAGCCGCCGCCACCCTTCGACCGCGAGTACCAGGGCCGCCCCTACGACGGGGAAATCGCCTTTGCCGACCAGCAACTGGGGCGCCTCCTCAGTTTTCTAAAACAAAAACACCTGTACGGGCGCA
This sequence comes from Terriglobales bacterium, assembly GCA_035278025.1. Taxonomy (GTDB): domain Bacteria; phylum Acidobacteriota; class Terriglobia; order Terriglobales; family Acidobacteriaceae; genus JAICWP01. Next base: position 26,302 of record DATEJK010000113.1, read on the forward strand.
CCCTGATCGTGCTCACCGGCGACCACGGCGAATCCCTGGGCGAGCATGGCGAAAAGACGCACGGCTTTTTCATCTACAACACGACGCTGCATATTCCGTTCATCGTCAAGCTGCCCGCCGGGGAACATCATGAGGCAACGGTGGCGCAGCCGGCCAGCACCCTAAACCTGCTGCCCACCGTGCTCGACAGGTTGAAGATTTCCCCTCCCCCCGACGCCCAGGGCGCCAGCCTGCTGCCGGCGATTCTCGGAAAGCCTCATCCGGGCGGCGCTTCGACGCAACTCTACTCGGAGTCCTTCCTTCCCCTGCTGCATTTTGACTGGAGCGACTTGCGCGGCATCCAGGTGGGCAAATACCACTTCATTGACGTTCCAAAGCCGGAACTCTACGACATAGCCGACGACCCCGGCGAACTGCACAACCTCTATGCCCGGAAGCCGGCCATCGCCCAGGAATTGAAAGCCCAGCTGGATGCCATGGAGAAAAAGTACACCGCCGGCGCCCAGCAGTCGCAGTCCGTCCCTCTCGACCCGGTGCTGATGGAACGGCTCAAGTCACTGGGGTATGCCGGATTTTCCGGCGGGCACCCCGCCAAGCCCGGCGATAAACGCCAACTGGCCGATCCCAAAGACCGGATCGCCATGTTTGAACTGGTTTCCGAAGCGGTGGACGACAGCCAGCACGGCCGCTACGACCAATCCACCGCCAAGCTGATCCAGGCGCTCAAAACCGAAGATACCTGCGTGCCCGTGCATTATCTGCTCGGCCTGGATTACTACCGCATGCAGAATTACGCGGATTCCATCGCCGAATTTCGGCGCGTTCTCCAGCTCAGCCCCGATTACACTCTGGTTTATTTTTACCTCGGCTTGGCCTACGCCCGGGCCGCCGACTATCCCAACAGCATTGACTACCTGCAGCGTACCCTGCAGGCGGACGGGACCAATTTTTCCGCCGCTTTCAATCTCGGCGCCGTGTATCTGAAAACCGGCAACGTAGACCGGGCTGCCACTGCCTTCCGCCAGGCGATTCAGATTTATCCCGGCTACCAACCCGCCCATCTGGCTCTCGGCGAGGTTCTGCTCTACCAGGGTAGAGTGGACGATGCGGTTGCGGAGCTGCGCCAGGCCGTGCAAATCTCGCCCAACGACCCCGCCCCTCACGCCGCCCTGGCCAAGGCCTTGGAAGCTGCAGGACGGCACGCCGAGGCGATGGAAGAAATGAAGCGCGCGGCCGCGGCCAGATAATGGGGTTTCTTATGACACCTAAGCAGAATCTGTTCCGCTGCACTACCCTTGTTGGCCTGATGTGCGTAGCGATGGCGGAGGCGACCCATGCAGCGCCCGCCCCCACTCGTGCCTTGCGATCCCACCCCAACGTGCTGCTGGTCACCATTGACACGGTACGGGCGGACCACCTCGGATGCTACGGCGCAACGAGCGTGAAAACGCCCACCATCGATGCGCTGGCGCGGGACGGAATCGTATTCGATCGCGCCCTGTCCCAAGTGCCGCTGACGTGGCCATCGCATGCAGCCATTCTGACCGGGACTTATCCGTTTCATAATGGGGTAGAGGACTTCAGCGGTCAGCCTCTCGCCGCGAGTTTCCGCACCCTGGCACAGGCGTTTTCCAGCAACGGATATGCAACGGCGGCGGTGATCAGTTCATTCGTGCTGAACCGGAGTTGGGGACTGGCGCGCGGGTTTGGGGTTTATGACGATGCGTTTGCCGGCGACTTATTTCTGGAGACGGGCGTGGGATTGGTGGAACGCAAGGCGGGAGAAAGCCTTGATCGCACCCTGAAATGGCTAAAGCACCGCCCGGTCAAGCCTTTCTTCTTTTGGCTGCACCTGTACGATCCCCACAGCCCCTACGCGCCGCCGGAGCCGTTCCGCTCGGAATATCGCAGCCACCCGTACGACGGGGAGATCGCCTATGCCGACTCGCAATTGGGGCGACTCATCGCCTGGCTGAAACAGGCGCGCCTTTACGACCACACGATCATCGTGGTGGTCGGCGACCACGGCGAGTCGCTGGGAGAGCACGGCGAAAGGGAGCATGGATTTTTCATCTATAACGCCACCCTGCATGTACCCCTGGTCATCAAACCCGCGGGCAGCGAGGCACGCGCGGAGCACGTGCAGCAAGTGGTAGAGATCACTGCGATCGCGCCCACCTTGCTCAAACTGGCGGGACTCCGGGACCGCATCTCCGCCCAGTTCGATACCGCCTCGCTGGTTCCGAAACCGAAGCCGCAGCCGGCTTTTAGCGAAACGTCTTACCCCTTCAGCTCTTTTGGGTGGAGTCCCCTGCGCAGCATGGAGATCGGTGACTATCATTACATCGAGGCGCCCCGCCCCGAACTGTACAACGTTCGCACCGATCCCGGGGAAGTCCATAACATCATCGCCGAGCAGCCGGCGACAGCCGCCGTACTGAAGGAGAAGCTCAAGGAGCGGGCAGCGCAAACCGGGGCGATCCATCCGGAAAAGGGCGCAGCAGCCGATGAAGAGGTGACGGAGAAACTGCGCGCACTCGGATACTTTGCTTATCATTCGCCGGTGCCCGCTTCCGTGCTGGACAAACCGCTGTCCGATCCGAAAGACAAGATCGGCGAACTGGAAACTATCCTGCAGGCTTCGGATGCTTTCCGGGCCGGTAATTTTGACGAGGGAAAGCGACTTCTACAGCCCGTGCAGGAGCAAGATCCCAGCCTGTACGTAGTTCCATACATGATAGGCGAAGAGGCGCTCGACCGAAAAGACTGGACGGAAGCCGTCGCGCAGCTGGAAAAGTCGCTGCAACTGAATCCCGAGTTCGACCAGGCGATGACGGCCGTGGGTCGCGCCTTGCACCACCTGGGACGCGACGCGGAGGCGGAAAAGTGGGTACGAAAGGCATTGGCGCAGAATCCGCGCAACTTCCGCGCCTGGTTCGAGCTGGGATGGATCCAGGCGGCCGAGCAGCCCAATGAAGCATTAAAGTCGCAGCGCAAGGCGCTGGAAATCCAGCCTAACTTTGCCCTGGCATTGCGGGAACTGGGGATGCTGGAATTCGAAGCGAAGGCCTACGGCGAGGCGTCGCGGCATCTGCAGCAAGCCGCCGACCTGGGACTCTCAGGGGCGTACATGTTCAACTATTTAGGAATCGCCTACAGCCGTGTTGGGCAGCTTAAGAGAGCGGTGAACAGTTACCAGAAAGCCCTGCACGAAGATCCCCAGATGGCGGAAGCCCATCTCAACCTTGGATTCGCGTATGAGCGGCTGCAACAGCCGCGGCGGGCGGCCGAGCAGTATCAGCTCGCCTGCCGCATGGACGCCAATCTCTGTCGGCTGATCCGGCAACACTAATCAGGAAAGCAACTGCCTTTATTTTCGGGAATCCTTGCTGGTGTCGGCCTCCAGCTTACGGAGAACCTCGCGCACTTTGGGAGCGAGAGGATCCTTGGGAGCCACCTGCAGGAATTTGTGCAACTCGGCAATCGCATCGCTGCTACGGCCCTCCTGCAGGTAGATGTTTACCAGTTCCAAGTGGGGCCGCTGCATCTTCGGATCCAGTTCGAGGGCACGCTGCAAAGCGGTTTCCGCTGCGGCGCGTCGGCCGGTGCGCTCCAGAACTGTGCCCTGGAGGAAGAAACCGAAGGCGGAGTCGGCATCGAGACGAAAACCTTGCTGCAGGTAATGGCCGGCCTGGCCCAGATTGCTGGTAAGCAGCATAAGGTTGGCCATATTGAAGTAGGCGCCACCATAGGAGGGATCGAGGCGAATAGCCTCGGCAAGCTCTTTCTGGGCGTCGGCGAAGTCGGACTTGCTCAGGTAGGCAGCGCCCAGGCTGTTGTGGGCCGGGGCGAAATTGGGAGCGATCTTGATGGCGTTCTTAAAATGGTGAATCGCGTCCTCGGTCTTGCCCGCGGCTGTTTTTTCGACGCCGCGCTCGAATTCCTTTAGCGCGCGCTTGGGATATGCCTTCAAGTCCTGGGTGCTGACGACGGACGGTCCGGAGCTCGTAACGGAAGCAACACGCAGCGGCGAGAGGGTGATTTGCAGGATGTACATCGGCTGGATGTCAGGCCTGAGTTCCACCCTTTCATCCACCGGCTGATAGCGATCGTCGTTGATGACGACGTGGTACACGTTTGCATACACGGCGTTGAAGGAGAAACGACCCTCCCCATCGGTATAGGTGGTTTCAATCGTCGCGCTGCGTGCCTGCAGACTGACGAGAAGCGGCTCAGGAAAATCGCCGCGGGCAACGCGAACGACGCCCACAATGGAACCGATCTCCTGGCACCAGGCAAGGGGAGCCAGGATGACGAACAAGGCCAGCGTCGTATTTCGGATTAAAGACCGGCATCGCATGGGGGCACCAAAGCTAACTCCCCGGTATGGACAGAAACCGCGGAAACTTACCTCATTGCGGGCCACGGGGAAAGAAAAAAGGGCTTACCCCTTTCGAGGTAAGCCCGATCAAGCCCAGATCTAGAAGTCTATCTTCATCCCCAGCTGCAACTCGCGGGGCGCCAAAGTCGCACCAGCCTGACCAAAATTGCTTAGGTCGATACGGTTGTGCGGCCCGGTAGTCCCGGAAGAGGTGCTGGCCAGGAGGAAGTTGGTGCGGTTGAACACGTTGAAGCCCTCGACACGGAACTGCAGGCCGACTCTCTCCGTGACCTTGAAGCCCTTGAAGAGAGACATGTCGGCAATCCACTGGTTCGGCCCTACAAACTGGTTACGCCGGAGAGTACCGACGCAAGCCAGACAGGGAGCGGAGAAGACCGTCGAGGTACGGCAGTCTCCGTCAGTGCACACAAAGGCGCTGCCGTAGCCGTTGGCCCACATATCGTGAGTCGCCGAGTTGAAGCCCGAAATGTTGGCGTCGGGACGGGCGTTTCTATCGGTTGAGCTGATGGAGCTCAGCATGTAGTCGCCGCCGGCGTTGATGCAGTTGCCGCTGTTGACATCAGCCGCAGTGCAAGGATCACCAGCACCATTCACCAAGTCAGCCGATGCGCGATTGTACGGCGACCAATGCGGCCCGGTCTGGAAGGACCAGATGCCGTTGTACGACCAGCCTCCAGCTATGGCACCCAGCACGCCGTGCAGGTGCTGCCCCGGCAACTGGATCACGTAGTTCGCCACCAGGCGGTGACGGATATCGAAGATGGAGTTGCCGTAGTCCAACTTCGGATGGATCCACTCCGTGGTGTAGCCATCCCCGGCGGCAGCTCCATTCGCGGTGGTGGCGCCGCTGTGCCAAGTCGAGCCGTAGTCGAGGCTGTGGCTCCAGGTGTAGCTCACGTTGAATAACAGACCGTGGCTGGCCCGTTTCTTCAATGCCACCTGGAGAGCGTTGTAGTTGGAATTGACGTTATTCAACCAATTGCGCAGCGTGCCGTAGTTTTCGTTGATCTTGTGGCCAGGAAGGCCGCAAAGGGTCTGTCCGAGGTTATCCTGGACGCAAGAGCCAAGCGGCAGGCGCGCGCCGGGCATGCGGTTGAGGTTGTCGGCGCGGAACAGCTTGTGGCCGGCCGTGGCTACGTAATCCAACTCTAACGTCATCGTGGGTGCCAATTCATGCTGCAGGCCGAGATACCAGTTGTAGACGTAGGGATCGCGGATGTTGCGCGGCACGACGCCGGTCAGGTAGGCAGTGTCAGGATTACCCGGGTACCAGCCGCTGATGTTGCCGACCGCCTGGGAACCGATCCCCTGCCCGATGTTGGTGGCAGGTCCCAAAAAAGTGGGCGCCGCACCGCTGGGCGCGCACTGGCCCGCCGCAGTGGCGGTTAGCGATCCGGAGCAGGTCATTGGGCCGTAGATCACGTTGGAGGTGCCGCCGTCCAGGTTAAAGTCATCTCCCAAGTTAAAGGAGTAGAACGGGGGGTTCCAGCGCGAGTTGGACAGCGGGTTATACAGGGTGGACTCGTAGGAGACGCCGAATCCGCCGCGCAGGGCTGTTTTGCCATTGCCGAAAACGTCCCAGGCAAAGCCGAGGCGCGGGCCAAAGTTGTTGTGATCGCCAGAGCCAAGCGCACTGGCCTTGGCAAATCCACCCGGACCGCACTCGCCGGCCAGGACCGATTTGGAATCAAAGACGCTGGCACCGCCCGGACAACCGGCGGGGCTATTGGCGGATTGAAGCCCGGCAGCGTAGAGAGTCGCGCCCGGATTGGTGAGAACGTCCCCGCCGGTGAAGGTCGTACTCGGACCCAGAATGAACTGTGTGACCAGGTTATTCAGCTCGGTGTGGCGGGTATAGAGGTCGTAGCGCAACCCCAAGTTGAGCGTGAGCCGCCGGGTCGCCTTCCAGTCGTCCTGGACATAGGCGCCAAACTCCACGTTACGCCAGTGGCGAACGTTGGACGACAGTTGTGCCGCATTTGTCCCGGAAACGAACCCCGGATCCACGCCCGCGACCTCGAAGTAGGGAGCGTCGGCCGCGAAGTAGACGGGGTCGTGGAATGAGTACGACGGGCGCGCAACGTTGAACTCGCTATTCTCGAGGTTTCGCTTGAAATCCGCGCCGATCTTGATGTTGTGGTTGCCATGGTTTATGGACACCATGTCGCCATAGCTGTAGACGTGCTCCTTGAAGAACTGCGGGTAGCCGTTGTAGGAGCCGAAGCCGGTGGTGCCGTCGTCGAAATAGACGGCGGGTACCCCGGGTAAGCCGGTGTGGATATTGTTTATGTTGCTGGTGTATCCGGCCCGAGCCTCGTTGAGGACGGCCGGGCTGAAGGTGTGTACCCAGCTGGCTTGCCCGTTCGGCTCAACGATGTCTTGCGGATTGGTGAAGCCGCGCGTGCAAGGCGCGCTGCAGGGACCAAACTGATCGCTCTGACGCAGCCAGTTGTACTGAATGAAGAAGCGGTTCCGATCGTTGGGCTGATAGTCGATTCTGCCCGAGGCTTCTTTCCCCTGGAACAGGTTGCCGATGGTCTGCGTCTGCTGGTGGAATAGGGCCACGCTGGGGCATTCATACGGAATTCCCGTCGTAGGCAGGGCGGCGTTCAGGGCGCCGATGCGCGCGTCCACATAGCCGATGCCGCTCAGAGACTCCGTGCTTACCGTTCCGTCGGTGGCGGTAATGATGGGCGCACCGGCGGGACCCTGGGCGATAGTTGAACACCCGGCGCTGCTCTCAGGAACGGTGGGGGGGAAGCTATTGTACAACAGCTTGGCGACGGTATTGGAAAGAGCGGGCGTGGTAGTAACGATCTTACGGAACGCGTCCGTTTCGCTTATGGTGGTGATGGGCGGAGCGATGGTATTGAAGTGGTCCTGCTGGTAGGCGATAAAGAAGAACAACTTGTCCTTGATTATCGGCCCGCCAAACGTGCCGCCGAGCTGGTTGAAACGCAGCTTGGGCTTTGGTACGCCCGCCTGGTTGAGGAAGAACTGATTGGCATCCAGCTTGTCGTTGCGCAGGAAGTCCCAACCACTGCCGTGAAAACTGTTGGTGCCGGTCTTGCTAACCAAGTTGGTGATGGAGCCAGCACTGTTGCCGTACTGGGCGGAGTTGTTGAGCGTAAGCTCCTGGAACTCCTGCACCGTGTCCTGGATGGGAACGTTATTGACGCCACCGCTCAGACCCTTGTTGGAGACGCCGTTGAGGAGGAACCCGTTGAAATCCTCGCGCAGGCCATTGACCACGGTGCTGTGACCATTTTCAAAGTCGACGCCTTGCACGTTGACGGCGCCAGGCGCCATTTGGATGAGGTCATAGACGTTACGCCCGTTGAGCGGGAGATTGCCGATTTGCGTGGAGCTCACGGTAGAGGCCAGCTTGGAATCCTCGGTGTTGACCGCGGGCGCCGCTCCAGAAACCTCCACCGTCTGGCTCACCTGTCCGACCTCCAGGTGGAAGTCGGCGCGCTGAATGCTGCCAGCGTTCAGCGTCATATTGGTCAGTGTCGAGGTTTTAAAGCCTTTCGCTTGCGCTGAGAGGGAATAGAGCCCGGGAGGGACCTCCCGCACGGTGTAGGAGCCGGTCTGATTCGAACTGGTAGTCACGGTCAGGCCGGTACCCAGGTTCTTGACCGTTACTTTGGCATTGGGTATAGCCGCCCCAGATTGGTCCAAAACCGTGCCTGAAAATTGACCGTTCTGTATCTGGGCGGGCAGGCTAAAGGTGAAGACAAATACAAAGGTAAACAGCGCTGTAGCGCGCAGCAAAAACCTGGACATCTTTCACCCCCGAAAGGCGTTCAATGTGAGTAGAAGCCCACGCTCGCGATAACAAATGAAACACAACACCCCCACACCGCGAGTTGGTCGCGTATTGTTGTAGATGAGCTAACCTTTGTCAAGTTCGTGGGCAGGAAAAAGCGGCGAGGCGGCAAAAACCACAGGGGTTAAGGCCTGAAAAGGCGCGACAAATCAGGGGAACTCGGACTTATCGCAAACGACCTTTCGCTATGTGTTCGCGGCCGGGCTCGCTGAGTAGCCGGGTCTAACGCTTCACACTGGAGCCGGTGGCCGGAATCGGCCGCGCAACTCCCTTTCCCTCTTCCACCGTCAGAAACTGGTTTGCCGGCTGGTTTCGAATGGTATCCACGGTGCCGGATGGCCAGCGGACGGTGATCTCGTCCACTTGGGCGGCTGCGCCCAGGCCGAAGCGTGTCCGGGGGTCGCTGGCCGACAGGAAACTGCTGTTGGCGCGCACTTCCTGCATTTGCGTGTGTCCCGCGGCTTTGACCTCGACGCGAGCGCCAAAGCCGTCGCGGTTAGACCGTTTGCCCTCGGTTTTTATGGCAATCCAGTGGTTTGCCGGAGGCTTCTCCGCCATTTTGTTGCGTAGCAAAACCGGCGACCCATCCAGCCGCGTGACCACCACATCCATAAGCCCTCTATTTTCAAAGTCTCCCACCGCTAGCCCACGGTATACCCCAATGCGGCGCATAGCCTCCCCGGCCTCGGTTCCTACTTCCGCAAAATGCCCGCCCAGGTTGTGAAACAGGAAGTTGCGCTCCGCGTAGGTAACGCCGAAGGAGTGGCCGTCCACTTGTGGGTTTACGTGGCCATTAGCCACAAAGAGATCCATCCAGCCATCATTATCGTAGTCGAAGAATTTTATGCCAAAGCCAAGAAAAGGCATGCTGATGGGCCCAAATCCCGTGGGCCCGGCCTGGTCGGTAAAGCCACCATTGTGGTCGTTATGGTAAAGGTTGTTGGTGTCATCGGAGAAGTTGGTTTTGGCCAGGTCGGGCCAGCCGTCGCGGTCGTAATCGGCGCTATCCACCCCCATTCCGGCCTGGGGCAACCCATCCGCGCTGAAAGCCACCCCGGCCTCCACGCCTACCTCGGTGAATCCGCCTTTACAGTTGTTGTGGTAAAGGCGGCTGGGGGAAGAGTCATTAGAAACATAAAGATCGAGACAGCCATCCTGGTCATAATCCAGCCAGATGACGCCGAGGCCGTAGTCGGCTTCAGGGTCAATGCCCAGCTTGTCGCTCACATCGGTAAACGTGCCATCGCCGTTGTTGTGATAGAGGTGATCGCGCGAGCCCTTCAGACCCCGCGGGCCGCAAGAAACCGGGATGCCGCGATACTGGCACATTGGACTGCTGCCGAACGCGGGCAGGTGGCTCAGGTCGAGGGCCACGTAATTGGTGACATATAAATCCAGGCGGCCGTCGTTATCGTAATCGCCAAAGGCCGCGCTGGTGCCCCAGCGTCCGCCGTTGCCAACACCGGCTTTGGCGGTCACGTCGGTGAAAGTGCCGTTGCCGTTGTTGTGGTAGAGCACGCCACCCTGGAGATAGGTGATGTACACATCCTCGTAGCCATCGTTGTCGTAATCGCCCACGGCGACGCCGTATCCCCATCCGCAATGATTCAAGCCGGATTTAGCGGTAACGTCGGTAAAGGTGCCGTTGTGGTTGTTGCGGTAGAGGGCGAGGTGATGGCAATGGCCGGCGCGCAGGTCCGCCAGGGTAGAGCCATCTATTAGTAGGATGTCCATCCAGCCGTCGTTGTCGTAATCGAACACGGCCACGCCCCCGCACATGGACTCCATGATGTAGAGTTTTTGCGGGCCGCCACAGGTGAGGTGAAAATCAATGCCGGCGGCGCGGGTGACGTCTTCAAAGGTCACCCCCGCGGGACTTGGTATAGCACGAATGCCAGCGGGCGCGGCTTTTGCCGTTTGCCGTGCACGGCCTCCCACGCCCGCTTCTTTTCCGGTTTTGGAACAAACGTAGACAGCCAGTATCGTCACCGCCACTGCCAGCACCAGCCTGGAAAAGAAGCGCATCAGTGAACGCCGGAGGCCATTCCTCCGCTTTGCGGCTGCTGCTTGCGCAGCTGCTCGAAGAGTTGCATTTCGGAGTCAGCGCCCGCGCTGTCGCCGTTGAGACGCAGGGCACGGGCCAGCTGGTAATGAGGGCTGGGATCGCTCGGATTGAGGGTGATGGAGCGCCGCAGAGCCTGCATGGCGGCAGGGGTCTGTTTCAAAGCAAGCATCGCCTTACCCAGGTCATAGAAAGCGTCGGCGCGGCTGCCGTCCTGCTCCGTGGCCCGGCGCAGGTTTTCCGCCGCGGCTTGTGCCTCACCGGTCTGCAGCAGCACATGCCCCAACTGGTAGTAAACCTCGGCGTTGGCGTCGCCGCGCGCCACTTCCTTTTTATATTCCGCGATCGCCTGCTGGTCTTTGCCCAGGCTGGCATAGGCATAGCCCAGGTGATAATGGCCCAGCGGAACATCCGGCTGGAGCTGCAGTGCAGTCTTGAACTCTTCGATGGCCGGCAGCGAGCGGTTGCTGTTCTGGTAGGCGCGCCCCAGCAGCAAGTGCGCCAGCGGGCGACCGGGTTTCAGGCGCAAGGCCTTCCGCAGCTGCTCGGCGGCCAGCGGATACTTCTGATCCTGCAGATGCACCAGCGCCGTGTCGTAATGAATATCGTAGTCCTCCGGGCGCAGCTTCTCGGCTTGGGCCAACTGCTGCAAGGCCTCGGCATTTTTGCCGCTTTGAAAGTAAGCAATCCCTAGCCAGTGGTGGAAGTCGGCGTTCTGTGGCCAGCGCGCCACCGCCTGTTGTCCCAAAGAAATGGCCTGATCCAGTTGCCTGGCCTGTAAGAAACCAAGCATTTGCTCACCGGTTTGCTTCTGCGATTGCAGGGCGCCGCCGGCCGGAGGCGGTTGCTTGCGAAGAGTGGTGGCCGACAGCGCTGCCGAGGCCGATGTGAGAACGAGAACAACTAAACCAAACCGGAGGAATGTTGCGGCCGGAAGAAGCTGTCGCCGGGCAGGCGCCAGGCACCGAACCACGGACACGTCCAAATCCAAGATATGCATGGAAGCGCAGCTGAAATGGTAACTATTTTCAACGCTGCAGCGCAAACGCAGCGGGCGGCCTGATGCCACCCGCCCTTACGCCGCGCCAGGAATTTCAAAAGATGTTTGTGGGCCGGGACCGGCCCGATGGAAAGAAAAAAGGCCCGGCCGGAGCCAGGCCTGGACAGACCGAGAATACAAGTTAGAACTTCGACCCTCCCCAACCGGAGCCAAAGCGGAAGCTGAGGCCGGCGGAGATGCGAAGGTTGTTCTGGGTCGCCGAGGCATGACGGGTCATGAGGTAGTCGCCGCCAGTAATCACGCCCAGATGCTTGCTCAGGCCGAGTTCCACGCCGCCGCCCAGAGCCGACGCGAACGCGTTGTCGCTGACGCTGGTGGAAATCCCCAGCGCCGAGGCGGAAACGCTTTCGTGGTCAAACCCGAACAGGCCATGCACGAACGGGTTGGTGCGGCCATGACCGAACTGAACGCGGGGACCGAACACGTAAGTGTAGTGCTTGTCCGACGCGGACGCGGAAACCGTGGTCGTTCCAACCGTAAAGGAAGCGCTCTGTGTGTTGCTGGCGCCTGCGATGTTGCCTTCCAGGCCGAGCCAGTTGTTCATGAAGAATGTGCCGCCGGTATTCCAGCCATTAGACCCCAGCCGGCTGCCGACACCTTCATCCAAGCTGGTGTAGGTGTAACCACCTGTCAGCTCCGCCTTGGGCATCAACTGCGCCCAAGCGCTGGAAGCGCATACCGCCAGCGCGATTACCAGAATGCTTTTGAACTTAAACATTTTGTGTTGTTCTCCTGACAAAAAAATTTTTCTCCCCCCGGTCTTGCAATGGGGAGTAGTTTCGCGTGAGCAGGAGAAGTTGGCCAGATTACCCCCGTCATAGACCGACAAGGACGTGCACCTACACGGTTGGGCATGTACGTCCGGCCTTGGGACGGTTCCCACTGCTTTTCCCGGAAGCACTGGTGGCTGGCAAATTGTGCAGGTAAGGCGCTGATAATAAGTGAGATGGCTAGGATTTATTCCACGTCAAGAGCGGCCACTTTACCTTAATAACCAGGGCCCACGACGGCTTTGTCACTCAGGCGGGGTAGCGGAGGAAGAGGAAGCCGCTGGCGGCCCGCTGGTTCGTTTCAGTTCTGCGGCCCGCTTGGCGGCCTCGGCTGCCAGTTGCTTTTTGCCCTGGGCTGCATAAGCCTGCCGCAGCAGGTCAAAAGCCTCGGAGCTGGGGTGCTGCTGGGTGACAGTTTTGAGCTGGGTGGCGGCTTCGGCGTACTTTTTTTCGGCCAGCAGGACACGCCCCAGTTCGACCTGAGCTTCAGGGTTATTGGGATCCACCAGCAGGGCGGCCTCCAACTGATCCTCGGCAGAGGTGGGCTTGCCCAGCCGCAGGTAAGTCCTGGCCAGCAGGATGCGCGCCGGCAGTTGTTCCGGCAGCAGGCGCAAGCTGGCTTCTAAGGCTTGGCTGGCGGCGGCGAAATCGCCGAGGGCGAAGAGCGCCTGCCCCTGGTAGAAGGCGCTGGTTGAGTCATTCGGCCGCAACTGGCGGGCTTTACCCAAATCGGCGGCCGCCTGGCGATAGTCGTGAGCTTTTAGCTCCAGTTCGCCCAACTGGGAAAAGGCCAGGGCCGAGCTGTTGTCCTTCTCCAGCACCTTCTTCAGCAAGGCTCGGGCCTGATCAGTGTGGCCGCGATCGCTCTCCAATAACGCCTGATGCAGCAGGTTTTCCTCTTCTATCCTGTCCTTGGGATCGGGGAGTTGCGCCTGGGCGGCGGTCAGCTTGCCCCCATTCTTCTCCGCCTGATGCTGGGAAAGCAGGGCTTGCAGTTTCGGCTGCGTGGGCGGCGCGGAAGAATAGAGGTTGTGCAACTCGCGCGGGTCGGCGCCCAGATCGTAGTACTCCGGCCGCGGCGCCTGGATCAGCTTGGAACCTTGGGCGCGCACACATCGCAGCGGCGCCCAGCCAAAGTGCAGAGGATAATCGGTTTCGCCGAAGAGCGGGCGCTCGCCGGCCTGCCCCGCTCCAGCGAGCAGCGGCTGCAGCGAGGCTCCGTCCAGGTGCTCGCTGGGCGAAATGCCTAGCAGCCCTAACACGGTAGGGAGAATGTCAATGGTCCTGACCTGGGGGCTGACCACCTTGCCGCTGTCACGCATTTGCGGCAACTTGATGATGAGGGGGACGTGCAGCGTGGCGTCATAAAGGAAGATGCCGTGCGTCTGCTCCTGGTGCTCGCCCAGACCTTCGCCGTGATCGCCCACCAGCACGATGAGAGAGTTGTCGTACCAGCCCCGGCGGCGGAGATAGGCCAGCAAGTCGCCCAGGGCATGGTCGGCGTAGGCAATCTCGCCGTCATAAAGATGGTTGCGGTAGATCTCAGAATAGGGCGGAGGCGGCTCGTAGGGGTCATGGGGATCGTACAGATGAACCCAGGTGAAAACGGGACCCGCCGGCAGCTGCGTCAGCGATTGCTGGGAGTGGGGCCGATCCAGCCACTTCTCCGCGTGCCGCACCACTTCCATGCCGCGGCGCTCCTCCACGTCCCAGTGCCCTTTGCCGGTGTGGGGCGGGAAATTATCGTAGTAGTCGAAGCCTTGGTCGAAGCCGGGCGCCAAGACCTTGGAATCGAGCACCACAGCGCCGACGAAGGCTGCGGTCTCATAACCTTTCCGCTGCAGCATCGTAGCCCAAGTGATGTGGTTGCCGGAAAGCGCCACCCCGAAGTCGGTGACTCCGTGCGAACTGGGGTACAAGCCGGTCAAGATGCTGGCGTGGGAACTGTTGGTGACGGGGACGGGAGTAAAGGCGTTTGCGAAACGCACGCCATCTTTGGCCAGGCCGTCAATAGCCGGAGTTTTAATCCCAGAATAGCCGTAGCAGCCGAGATGATCGGCGCGCAGGGTATCAATCGTAACCAGAAAGACGTTGGGAGGAGGATTGCCGGCTGGATTCTCGGCTGCCCAAAGATGCAAGCTGAGCAGAAACAATGTGAGGCAAATTGCCGTTTTCATCAAAACAGGACCCCGGGGGTTTGGGTGCGAGCTATGTGTCGGGAAATCACATTATTTTAGCTCACAGGCCCGCTTCGGCTCCTGGACCAGGGCTAAAGCCCGAATTCTGACAGAGATGTTATTCCCCGGACTGAAGTCCGGGGCTTCCACACAAAGAGAAAAACAATGAGGTCATGAACGAGGAAGCTTAAATGTTTCTTCGGCAGGCCGGGACAAGGCTCAGCGCACGGCGGCCAGAGCGAGCCGCAGTTTGTGGGTAGCGCGAAAGAGGGTATTCTTCACCGTTCCCTCGCTGGTGTTGAGCATGCCGGCCACGGTGCGCAGCCTGAGGTTCTGAAAGTGTTTCAACTCAAAGACTATGCGCTCCCGTGGTGAGAGCTCCTGCAGGGCACGGGCAATCTGCTTTTGCAACTCCCGCATGCGCAAGCTGCGTTCGGGATCACTGCCCGGATGGCTATCGGGGACATACTGCACCAGCTCAGTTTCTTCGCCATCCGGAGAAACCACCACGCTGGCGTGCCGCTGCTGCTTCTGGCGCTTGCGCAGGTAGTCCAGGCAGACGTTGGTGGTGATGCGGTGAATCCAGGTATAAAAGGAGCACTCGAAACGAAAGCCGGGCAGACTCTGGTAGGCCCGCAGGAACGAGTCCTGATAAATATCCTGAGCATCGCTCTGCGAACCGGTAATGCGCAGGGCCAGGCGAAGCACCGGCTGGTCGTAGTTGCGCACCAGTTCCTCAAAAGCTGCGGAATTTCCCCGCTGCGCCTCCCGTACCAGCATGATGTGGTCCGTGCCGGGAGGGCCGCCGGCAGGTTCCGGCTGGGCGGGCTGAGTCAAGGCCGCGTGCTGGCTTCTGCAGGCCAACAAGGCGCGCTCCGAATTGCCATTTGGGACCAGCATATCTTCAGCTCACCGCCAGGATGTTAGCCGCAGCCTGACGATGCACCACCAGGAGAGCGACATCGTCGGCCCGGGGCTGAGTGGCCGCAAAGTCCTGGGTCGCGCCCAGGACAGAAAACAAAATCGCGCTTGCCGAATTGCCGCCGGCGCTGCGCGCCGCCGCCGCCAGTCTCTCCGCCGCAAAGTCCTCACCCTTGCCGTTGCGGCATTCCACAACTCCATCGGAATAACCCACCAGAGTTTCCCCGGGAGCCAATAAGGCGTAGCCATTGCGGAAGGTCACCCCGGGAACTGCGCCCAGCAGCGGCCCTCCCGTGCTCAGCAGTTCCAGTTTCCCATCTGCCCGCAACAGCAAAGGATCGGGATGTCCGGCGTTGCAATAGGTGAGCTCTCCGGTCGCGGAATTCAAACAACCGAGGAAAAGCGTGGCCAGGGGAGGTTCCGGCTGCAGGCTAAAAAAATGGGAGTGAATGGCGCTCGCTGCCTGCGCCGGATCCGGAGAAGAGCCGGCAAAAATGCGAATCAGTCCGCTGAGGTGGGTAAACCACATTCCGGCAAACAGGCCTTTGCCGCAGATGTCTCCGATGGCGAATACCGTGCGCTCGCCCACATCGAAGGCGGTCAGCAGGTCGCCGGAAACCTGCTGGCTGGCGAAATTTTCGCCCGCGATTTCAAAATCGCCCCGGCGTAAATAGCGGGGACCGCTGAGCTTGCGCTGCACCTGCGCGGCGTCAGAGAGAGCGCGCTGCAGCGCGTCCCGCTGGCGGCGCAGGCTGGCGAGTTCCTCTTCCATCGCCAGGTTGCGCTCCGCCGTTGCTGGCGCGTTATCGGGGCCTTCCGGGGAACGCGACTCGGCCTGCGCGCGCAGCGGCCACGCCCCATGCGGGAAGCGCATTTCGCGATTTGGCCTGCCGCGCATTTCCGCCAGCCTGTTCATCGCTGCCTCCCGAATTCCCGGCGCGCCCGCTCAGGCGGCTGGGGCAATGAAACGCAACCTTGGCCTAGCCCACAAATTTGTAGCCGATTCCGTGCACCGTCAAAATGAAGCGCGGCTCTTCCGGTTTGGGCTCGAGTTTCTGGCGCAGGCGCACGATGTGCGCGTCCACCGTGCGCGTAGTGGGATACCGTTCATAACCCCACACGTCCTCCAACAGACGGTCTCGAGTAACCGTCTCGCCGGGATGGGAAAGAAAGTACTTGAGCAGCTCAAATTCTTTGGCGGAAAACTCCAGAGGCCTGCCGCCGCGAATCACGCGGCAACTGCGCACGTTCACTTCCACATCGCCGAAAGAGTAACGCTCCTGGTCCTTGGGAGCGCCCTGCGCCCGGCGCAGCACGGCCTTCACCCGGGCCAGCAGTTCGCGGATGGAGAAGGGCTTGGTCACGTAGTCGTCGGCTCCCAGTTCCAGCCCCACCACCTTGTCCACCTCCTGGCCGCGCGCGGTGAGCATGATGATGGGCAAGGCGGGCTTCTTGACCTTGAGCTGCTTGCATACGTCCAGACCGCTCATGCGCGGCATCATGACGTCGAGCACCACCAGGTCGGGGGAATCGTTGAGCGCCCGTCCCAGGCCTTCCACGCCGTCTCCGGCGGTGATGACCTCGTAGCCCTCAAACTCGAAATTGTCGCGAAGACCGGAGACCATCGCGGGCTCGTCTTCCACAATCAGGATTTTGGTCATTCTGTGGCCTCCCGGCCGTTCCTGTTCCGCTACGCTGTGCGGCGCGCCCATCGGCTTCCTCCTCTACTGGACCGCGAGTTCCCTGGTCTCAGTTGCCGAGACGTTCACGGGCAGGGCGATCACGAATTTGCTGCCCTGGCCGGGCGTGCTCTCCACCGAAACCTCGCCGCCGTGCGCCTCCGCGATGTGGCGCACCAGGGAGAGTCCCAGCCCGCTGCCCTTAGTGTTGTGCACCAGCGGATCGCCGACCCGGTAAAACTTCTCGAAAATCTTGCTCTGCTCGGCTCTGGAAATCCCGATCCCGTGATCCACCACCTCCAGTTTGACCGAGCCGTTTTCCCGGTAGAGGTTCACGCCCAGGTACTTTTCCCGCTGCGAATACTTGAGGGCGTTGTTCACCAGGTTGAGCAGGGAGCGCGCGATGGCCTCGCGGTCCACGCGCATGGGCGGCAGATTCTCGGAAATGTTCTCCTCGAAGGTGAAGCCGTTCTGCTCGATCTGGTAACGGTAGGATTCCAGGGTGTTGCGCACCAGTTCGGCGATGTCGGTCTCGCGAAACTCGTATTCCTTGCGTCCCGCCTCGATGCGCGAAAAATCCAGGATGTTGTTGATGAGCGCCGTAAGCCGCTCGCTTTCCTTGCGGATGATGCGGTAGTACTCTTCGCGTTTGTCCTGGCTGGTCAGACGTCCCAATTCCAGAGTTTCCGCATAGAGCCGGATGAGCGACAAAGGAGTGCGCAGCTCGTGGGAGACGTTGGAGACAAAGTCCGACTTCAAACGGGCCAGGGCCATTTCGCGGTTCACGTTGCGGTAAGTGAACAGGATTCCGCCGGCCAGCAGCAGGGAGAGGCCGCCCAGAATCAGAAATTCCATGCGCACAAAGTGCTCGCCCATGGCCTTCAGGGTGGTGCCGCGCATCTTCATGGCCAGCACCAGGCCGGGAAAGGCGCCTTCCATGGTGCGTTCGACTTCCGGCTTGCCGCCGTCCCAGTCGGTGCAGGCGGCCAGAAAGTCGGGATCGCCTTTCAGGTGCACCATGACTCCGGTGTGGCTGGTTCCTTTATCTTCACTAAGGTTGCTTGCCATCAAACTGTTCAGCACCTGGGGAAAGAACTGGTCGCGCAGGTATTCGGCGTCGAAGACAAAACCGCCCATGGCGGCTTGCTGGCCGGCTTTCTGCGGCACGACAAAATAGACCACGGATTCGTAGAGATACTTATCTCCTCGCCGCACTTTATTGGGATCGAAATACGCCGGCAGTTTCCCCTCTTGTTCCATCATCCGAAACTTCTTGACCGCCGGTTCGTACTCCAGCTTCATCCAGATCATCATGTGCTGCAGTTCGTCCACTTCGGCGCGGTAGTCCGGATCGTCCTCGCGCTCCTGCCGGGAACGAAAAATCACCCCGGTTTTCGGGCTGTAATAGAAAGCATGGGCTACGTAGGGGTATTTTTTGAACAGGGCATCAAGTTCGTCGGAGCAGGCTACCTGGGGTTGGGGAAAATCGTGGCGCACCTGTTCCACCATCCGGTAACCCTTCTCGTTAATGTGTTTTTCGGAGATGGCCAGGGCTTCGGAAAAATCGCGTTGCATCAAGGCTTCGATGCCATGGTCGCGGTGGATCTTTTCCAACTGCAGGACATTGATCACGATCAGAGCAGCGGCGGGCAGCACCACCGCCAATTCCAGCGTCAGCAGTAATCGAGTGCGTTCGTTCCAGCGCCAGCGCTTTTTCATCGCACGCTCCTGCCCGGCTTGTCCCCTGAACTC
>DATEJK010000114.1:0-13451 GCA_035278025.1 Terriglobales bacterium
CGGGCCGCCTTCTTCCTCCAGTTGGCCTGACTCCTGCTCCTGGCGGACACGCTGCTCGATTTCAAAGCGCTTCAGCTTGCGGGTGGTGGTGCGGGGCAGTTCTTGCTGCCAGATCTCATAGCTGAGAATACGTTTGGTGGCGGGCAGCTGCGCCGAGAGTGTCTCAATATCGAAACGGATCACCTCTTTGGCGTTGACAATCTTGCGCTCGCGCAGCACCTCGAAGTTGGGCACCAGCACGGCGTGCAGCTTTTCCGCGTAGGGCTCGCCCGGAACGCCTTCCAGGCCCATGACGCACATTTCCTTGATGAAGGGGGACTTAAGATAGTGGCCTTCGATTTCCTCCGGGTAAATGTTCTTGCCCGAGCTGAGAACAATAATTTCCTTTTTGCGGCCGGTGATGAAGAGATTGCCGTGCGAGTCGAGGTAGCCGAGGTCGCCGGTTCGCAGCCAGCCATCGCGCAGCACCGTGGCGGTGGCGTCGGGGCGGTTGTAGTACCCCTGCATGACGATAGGACCGCGAATGGCAACTTCGCCCGTGGCCGGGCCTGCGCCCTCTTCGGGCAGTTGCGAGTCGAGCAACTGGACTTCGATCCCGGGCAGAGGCGGACCCACGGAGCCGATGGCGCGACTGCCGGGAGGCGTGCAGGTGGCGCCGCCGGTGGTTTCAGTCAGTCCATAAGCCTGCAGGATTTCAAAGCCCAGGGCGTATAGGTCGCGGCCCACTTGCGGGTCGAAGCGCGAGCCGCCCGTGATGAGGTAACGCATCCGGCTGCCCAGCATCTGGTGGACCCGGCGAAAAATGAGCTTGCCGGGATTCCACCGCAGGACGCGTGCCGCCCGGCAAACTTGCAGCAGAGCGCGGAAGCTGAGGCGAACGGCGGCGCCGTGCCGGCCCACTTCCTTTACCATGCGCTCGTGAATCAGGTAAAAGAACTGCGGCACGCAGCAGAACAAGGTAACGTTGCGCTCCTGGAGCGCGCGCAGCAGTTCGCTGGTGTTCAGAGTTTCCAGGTAAACCACGCGCCCGCCGACGGCCAGAGGGACGAGCAGGTTCGCCATCTGGGCCAGAGCGTGGAAAAGCGGCAGCACGCCCAGGATGGCGTCGCCAGGACCGATCTTGAAGATGCCGAGAGCGCCCTCAATTTCGCCCACCAGGTTGGCCTGGGTGAGCATCACGCCCTTGGGATCGGCGGTGGTGCCGGAGGTGTAAAGAATGGCGGCCAGGTCGGCCAGGTCGGCGGTCGAGGGGGTGAATTCGCGCGGCTCCGCGGCCAGAATTTCATCCAGATGGGCAGGAGCTTGCGCCGCCTGAGCTCCGGGTCCGGTGCCCGCTTGCGAACCTTCCAGAAGCGCTACATCAATTGCCAGGCCCTGTACCGCCAGGCGGGCAGTGGACAGGTGCTGGGAATCGGTAAACAGCAGCGTCGAGCCGCTGTCGCGCAGCAGGCGGGCTACCTGATCGGCATGGAAAGCGGTGTCCAGGGGGACGGCAACGCAGCCCGCGGCAAGAGTTCCCAAATAGGCGGCCACCCAGCGGGGACTGTTGGCGGCCAGAAAGGCAATGCGGGCGCCGGGCCGTTGGCCGGAGTCCCGCAGCCAGGCGGCAAGGGTGGCTGCTGCCTGCCGCAATTCGGCATAGGTGACCTGCTCAAGCCGGTCCCTGCGCTGCATTTCCAGCGCAATAGCCTGTGGCTGGCGTTCGGCTGCCTCCAGAAAACGGCTATAGAAAGTGTGCATTATCTATTCTGGAATATAGCGGAAATTGCGCAAAAGAGTGGCGGCAATCGTTGCAACTCTTTGCACGTCGGGGAGTTGTACCGGAACGGCGTTGACAACCCAGGTTGCCGAACTTAAGCTTCTGTTGGCCGCAGGGCCGGGATAGAACCGCTTCCGGCCGGCGACGGATGCCATTCCATGAGAGTTGTGACCCTGGCGCTGCGATGGATTGTGGGCACTCTTCTGAGCCTGGTTCTGCTTTACTGCGGGGCCGGCATGATTATGGGGCTGGTCATGGGCAGGAACCTTCCCGCCTTCCCCTTCTCCTGGGTGGACTGGCTGAACCGTCCCAATATTCCGGCCCTGGCGGACCACGTCATCAATTTCCTGCTCGCCAGCATGGTCGCTACTTTGTTCAAGGACATGTGGCGACATAAAGCCGCCCCAGCCGGCGCCCGCAGCAGCGGAAACATCTAATCTCCAGTTGAATGCGAACCAGCGCGACCGCGGTCAAATCGCGCCTGTGAGGGGCGCAACGCGGAGCTTGCCCTCGGCTCCTGACTGGTGTGGTCCGAATCGCAAGCTGTGGCATCTAATTGTGTTAGGCTCATAGTAGTCGGGTGGAGTGTCTCTTGAAACGTAGCCAGTCACGTTTCTACCGACCTCCCGAGCCGCAATCCATCCTCCTTCAGGAACATAGATTTTGATCGTAGACAAGGTTATTGGAAAGGTCTTCGGAACCAAGAGCGAGCGGGTGATCAAGGGCCTGCAGCCCGCGGTGCGGCAGATCAACGCCCTGGAGCCGCAAATGAAGGCTCTGAGCGACGAGGAGTTGCGGGCTAAAACGCAGGAGTTCCGTGACCGCATCCAGGAGCGGCTGAGCGCCGTAAAAGACGATTCCGAAGACGATGCCGACCGGGCCAAGGAAATCGAAAAAGAGCGCGACCAGGCCCTCAAAGACGTGCTCCAGGAGATCCTGCCGGAGGCCTTCGCCGTGGTGCGTGAGGCCGGCCGCCGCTCCCTGAACATGCGGCACTTCGACGTGCAGCTGGTAGGCGGCATGGTGCTGCACTCTGGCTCCATCGCCGAAATGAAGACCGGCGAGGGCAAAACCCTGGTCGCTACTCTGCCCGTATACCTGAACGCCCTGGCTGGACGGGGGGCGCACGTGGTCACGGTCAACGACTATCTGGCCAAGCGCGACGCCGAGTGGATGGGCAAGATTTACCGCTTTCTGGGCCTGACGGTGGGCGTGATCGTGCACGACCTGGACGATGAAGAGCGGCGTGAGGCCTACGGCGCCGACATCACCTACGGCACCAACAACGAGTTCGGCTTCGACTACCTGCGCGACAACATGAAGTTCGACCTCAAGGACTGTGTGCAGCGCGGCCACTTTTTCGGCATCGTGGACGAAGTGGACTCAATCCTGGTGGACGAGGCGCGAACCCCTCTCATCATCAGCGGTTCCAGCGACGAATCCACCGACAAGTATTTCAAAGTGAACCGCATCATTCCCAAGCTGGAAAAGGGGGAGGAAATCGAAAAGTCGCTGGAGGAGAAGATCCTGACCGGCGACTACGTGGTGGACGAGAAACACAAAACCATCACGG
Organism: Terriglobales bacterium; assembly: GCA_035278025.1. Taxonomy (GTDB): domain Bacteria; phylum Acidobacteriota; class Terriglobia; order Terriglobales; family Acidobacteriaceae; genus JAICWP01. Next base: position 3,333 of record DATEJK010000114.1, read on the forward strand.
TGAGCGACGAAGGCTGGGAGAAGGTGGAGAAACTGCTGGGCATCGGCAACATCGCCGACCCGGAGAACTGGGACCTCAAGCACCACGTGGAAACGGGGGTCAAGGCGCACGCCCTCTACAAGCGGGATGTGGACTACGTGGTCAAAGACGGCGAAGTCATCATTGTGGATGAGTTCACCGGCCGCCTGATGCCGGGACGGCGCTGGTCCGACGGGTTGCACCAGGCTATCGAAGCCAAAGAAGGCGTGAAGGTCGAGCGCGAAAACCAGACGCTGGCCACCATCACCTTCCAGAATTACTTTCGCATGTACAAGAAGCTGGCGGGCATGACGGGCACGGCGGAAACCGAGTCGGAAGAATTCGAGAAGATTTACGGCCTGAACGTCATCGTGATTCCCACCAACCGGGTGCTGCGGCGCATTGAGAATGCGGACGTGGTTTACCGCACCACACGGGAAAAATATTTTGCCGCCGCCGACGAAATCCAGAAGCTTCACTCCAACGGTCAGCCCATTCTGGTGGGCACCACCTCCATCGAAAAGTCGGAGCGGCTTTCTGAATTGCTGAAGAAAAAGAACATCAAGCATGTGGTGCTCAACGCCAAGTACCACGAAAAAGAGGCGGAAATCGTGGCCCAGGCCGGGCGCAAGGACATGGTGACCATTGCCACCAACATGGCCGGCCGCGGCACCGACATCCTGCTGGGCGGCAACCCTGAATTCATGGCCAAGAAAGAGTGCATGAAGAAAGGAATTGCCCGGCCGGTGAAAACCGCCGAGGGCGTAATCGAAGCGGCGGCGGAAAATCCCGAGTTCACCCGCTGGTATTACGAAGGCAAGGAGTTTGAGGTCCCCGCCGCGCAGTGGAACGAGATCTTTAACCGCTACAAAGCGGAAACTGATGCCGAGCACGAGGAAGTGATCGCGGCCGGCGGCCTGCACATTCTGGGCACGGAGCGCCACGAAGCGCGGCGCATTGATAACCAGCTGCGCGGCCGTGCCGGTCGCCAGGGCGACCCCGGCTCTTCCCGCTTCTACCTGTCGCTGGAAGATGACCTGATGCGCATCTTCGCCAAGGAGTGGGTTTCGAACCTGCTGCAGAAGCTGGGCATGGAAGAAGGCGTGCCCATCGAGTCGCGGCTGATCAGCCGGCGCATTGAGGCGGCGCAAAAAGCGGTGGAGGCGCAGAACTTCGAGTCCCGCAAGCACCTGCTGGAATACGACGACGTGATGAACAAGCAGCGCGTGGCGGTTTACGGGCTGCGCCGCCAACTGCTGGAAGGTTTGGACCAGAAGGAACTGATTCTGGAAGACTACGTGGCCGGCATTCTCAGCGAGTTGATGGACAAGTACGCGGCCAAGGAGACCCATCCCGAAGACTGGGACATCAAGGCGCTGAAGAACGAAATCTTCACCCGCTTTGGCGTGGACATCGAGAAAGAGGGCGTCAAGCCCGGGCAGTTGAGCCGCCAGGAACTGGGCGACGCCGTTTTTGACAAATTGCAGGAGCGCTACAACGCCAAAGAACAGCTGATCGGCGCCGAGGCCATGCGCTATCACGAGCGCATGATCATGCTCAGCGTGCTCGACTCGCAGTGGAAAGATCACCTGCTCAGCATGGACCACCTGAAGGAAGGCATCGGACTGCGCGGCTACGGGCAGCACGATCCGCTGGTGGAGTACAAGCGCGAGTCCTTCGACATGTTCGAAGCCATGATGAACCGCTTCCAGGAAGATACCGTGCGCTACCTGTACCTGATGCAGGTGATTGACCAGCGCCGCGCCGCTGGGGGAGACGAAGGAGGCGGCATGGCCTTTGCCGGAGGCCCTCCTCCGGAGCTGGACGGGGGGGATGGGGCCGGGGTTCGAGTGACCGGAGCGGGCGGCGACGGGCGACAGCCGCGCCGGACGGCCACCTCAGTGGACGAACTGGAGGAAGAGTTCCAGCGCAAGAAAAAGCGCGAACTGGAGCAGGCACGCATGGCGGGAAGCGGCGAATATCAGCCGGTGCAGCAGGTAGTGCGGGGAGCCGCCAAGATCGGGCGCAACGACCCCTGCCCCTGCGGTTCGGGCAAGAAGTACAAGCGCTGCTGCGGGGCCAGCGCCTAGAGTTTGTCATCCACCCCGATATTTTTCCTTGACCCTGCTACATATGTCGTGCAACGATATGTACGCAGCACGCCACTTGTAAATAATAATATCGTTACGCGATATGTCTCTGCGGGCCATGGCACAACTTGCCAAAACCTTTTCTTTCTTCCCGTCATCTAACCCAAGGTAGATATGATTGCACTCAAACTGGCTAGGCTGATTGAATCTCATGCGGACCAGCTTGCCATGGGTCTGGTGCAGAAGATCTGCACCTCCCTGCGCACGGCGGAATACCACGACGCCGTTCCCCGCGAAGAACTGGAACGCTCGGTGCGCGAAATTTACCACCACATCAGCGACTGGCTGCTGACCAAGACCGAAAGCGATGTCGAATTGCGCTTCACCGAGACCGGCATGCGCCGGGAGGCTGAAGGCTTGTCCTTCAGCCAGCTGATGTGGGCCCTGGCCATGACCAAGGAACATCTATGGGGCTTCCTGCAGCGCGAGGCGCTGATTGACCGCCCGGTGGAGCTGTTCGGCGAACTGGAGCTCATGACCCTGCTGGACCAGTTCTTCGACCGCGCCATGTACTACGCCGCTGTGGGCTACGAGCAGGCCCACGCCGAACGCGGCGCGGAAGCCCGCCTGGGAGCCGATTAGCGACCGGCAGGTTTCAAAGTTGCGCAGGTTTCAAAGTTGCGCAGGTTTCAAAATCTCCCGCCCAGTTTCTCGAAACTCTGAAACCTGTGAAACCTTGCCCTAATCCCAATCCTTCAGCTTGGGCCATAGCTGCTGTAGGTTTCCCCTCAATCCGCGGCAGAGCAGCACCGGGTGGCGCTCGAAGACGGCCATGTAGGGAATATTCGGCGGTTCCGCGATTATGTCCACTGTGTTGCACCACCGTCCCAGGTCTTCGGGCTCGTCGCCCAGGACAATCATGATCTCTCCTGTGTAGTTGCGTGGTCCCCACAGCCAGTAGCTCTGGTGCACGCCAATGGATTTGGGCAAGCCATACTTAGGACCGAGCAGGTCAACGGCTCCCGATTCGGCGAAGTTGTTGCCGATGATCGCAGTTTTGGCCTGCTCGTCGGGTGGAAGACTGTGGTAAACGCGCGCGACCTCCTCGACCATCTCCGGCCAGCCGAACTGCCATGCGAAATAATGCGGCAACTCGGCGCGGGCGTGCGCTCTCTCGCTGGCTTGTGGCTTGAGGGGGAATTTCTCCACATAGCGAACCAGACGCTCCGGTGAGAGCACCGGGAGGTTCAGGGGCAGCATGGCGGCTGTGCCTGCCAGCAGCAGCGTCACGAAGATCCCCCGAAGCCAGGCTCCGCTCCAGTTTTGAGTTATTTGCTCCAGAGCTACGGCGCCGGCGGTAAACACGATGGGGTACACCGGCGAGGTGTAGTAGTCCTTTCCGTGCTGGAGAAAAAAGGTCAGAAATACGGCCAGAAAGCTCCAGCCCAGCAGCCGGTAAGACCGGCCGTTCCGGCTGAAAAACAGGTAAACGATTCCTGCCAGCCATACCGGGAAGGTCAGCGGATTCATGATCAAAATCTGCTGCAGCAGGTATTGCGCCGGGCCCAGCACCACGTCGCGCCCGCTGGCGCGGATGTTGTGCAGGAGTTCCAGAAACGGGAAGTGATAGCGGATATTCCATAGCAGGTTGGGCAGGAAGATGGCCAAGGCCAGCCCGCCCGCGAGCCAGATCCATTTGGAGGCCAGCGCCTTGCGTTCGGGCGTGAGCAGCAGGCCAACCACGATTCCGAAACCGAATACCGCCATGGAGTACTTATTTTCCAGGCCTACGCCGCTGAGCAGGCCGAACCACAACCAGAGCTTCTGGTCGCCGGTTTTGATAATTCGGACCACGATGTAAGCGCAACCCGTCCACAGCAGCGGCTCCCAGGCATTCATGGTGAATAAATAATTGAGCACCAGATACACGGAAGCACAGGCGATACAGAGCGCGGCCAGAGCCTGGGCGAAGCGTCCGCCGCCCAGCTGGCGAGCCAGGGCGCCGGTGAGCAGGACGGTGGCGGCGCCGGCCAGCGCGGGCACGAAGCGAATAGCCAGCAGGGAAGTACCCAAGGTGTGGCGTACCAGCCAGGCGACAAGCGCGATCAGCGGCGGCTGGTCCACATAGCCCCAGGCCAGGTGCTCGCCGCAGGCCACGTGGTACATCTCGTCGCCAAAGTAGCCATAGCGGGAAGCGGTAAGCAGGTGCAGCGCCAGCAGGGCGGCGGAAATATAGGCAACCAGGGCCGGACCGCTGGCCCAGCGGGAAGTTGCTTGTGCAGAAACGGCGGCGGTCGCCGCGGGGGCATGCGAAGCCATGGGCACAACTCCTCGCGGAATTGTACGGGAGGCGGAGCGGGAAAGTTCATTAACATCTGTCATGTTGAGCGAGGGCGAATGTCCGAGTCGAAACACCCCTCGACCTGAAGAGTGCACCTGATGGGAGGAGTTCTTACTTATGAATTTCTGGGAGAACTCCCAAAAGACGGGAGTGGAGCGCGCACTAACGCGGGCTCTTTCGACTTTGCCGACCGATTCGTAAGCGAATCGGTCGGCTCCCTCAAGATGACATTCGGGAGAATTTCTTCTGGCGGTGGAAGCTGTGTTGCCACCGCTAGGGCGCGCTGCGAGCACCTAGCTTGATCAGGATCTGCTGCAGCATGACCTCGGGAGGCTCGGAGATGTCCACCACCAGAGCATCGCCGGGTTCCTCCAGGTCGGCGAACTGGCTGGGCAACATGCCGGGTTTCATGTAGTGCTCGCGGCGATGCTGAATCCGCGAAGTGATCAGTTCCTGCGAGCCCTTCAGATAGACCCAGGTAATGGTCGTTCCCTGCGCGAGGAAATCGCGGTACTGCTGCTTAAGGGCGGAGCAGGCTATTACCAGACATTGCCCGTGCTCCCGCGCCGCCACAATGCGGGCATGGATGGCGGCCAGCCAGGGCGCCCGGTCGGCATCGGTCAGGGGAATGCCGTGGCTCATCTTCGCGATATTGGCCGGCGGATGAAGCGAATCGCCTTCCAGAAAGGGGCAGCCCAGCGCCTCGGCCAGAAGTGTGCCGATGGTGGTCTTGCCTGAACCGGCCACGCCCATCAGAACCACGATCATCTCGTGCTCACCCCGCCTTGCGTTCCAGGTGCCCGCCAAACTGGTAGCGCATGGCGGAAAGCAGTTTGTCGGCGAAATCGGCTTCTCCCCGCGAGGTGAAACGCTCGTACAGCGCGCTGCTGAGCACGGGCGCGGGCGCCGATTCTTCTATGGCGGCCATAATGGTCCAGCGGCCTTCGCCGGAATCGGAAACCCGTCCGGAGAAGCCGGACAAGTCGGGCTCCTCCAGCAGGGCAAGAGCGGTAAGATCGAGCAGCCACGAGGCGATGACGCTGCCGCGCCGCCACACCTCGGCGACGTCGGGCAGATTGAAATCGTACTGGTAATGCTCCGGGTTTCGCAGGGGAGTGGTTTCCGCATCCACCGTGCGCCCGCGCTTGCCCACGTTGGCGTGCTTCAGGATATTAAGTCCCTCGGCGTAGGCCGCCATGAGGCCATATTCGATGCCGTTGTGCACCATCTTGACGAAGTGACCGGCTCCATTCGGACCACAGTGCAGGTAACCTTCTTCCGCGGTGCCGCCTGTTTTCTCCCGTCCGGGAGTGCGCGGCAGACTGCCGCGGCCTGGCGCCAGGGTTTTGAAAATGGGGTCCAGGCGCTGCACCACCTCGCGGTCGCCGCCGATCATCTGGCAATAACCGCGCTCCAGCCCCCACACGCCGCCGCTGGTGCCCACATCCAGGTACGAGAGTTTTTTCTCCCGCAATTCTTTGGCGCGGCGGATGTCGTCAATGTAGTAGGAGTTGCCGCCATCAATCACGGCGTCGCCTGGCTCCAGCCGCGGCCTTAGTTCCTGCAGTGTGCTGTCCACTACCGCCGCCGGCACCATGAGCCAGACAGCGCGCGGCTTCTTCAGCTTGTGGGCCAGTTCGTCGAGCGATGCCGCGCTGGTTGCGCCTTCCCCAGCCATTTGTTTCACACTGGCGGGATTCATGTCGAAGACCACGCACTCATGCCCGCCGCGCATCAGGCGGCGCACCATGTTCGATCCCATCCTGCCCAGCCCAATCATTCCCAGTTGCATGGCCAGCTCCTTGTCACAAATCGCAGAACGATATGTTATACGCAACCGGGGCCGGCTTGCCGGAATTGCCATGCCGGTCCGAACTCGTGGCGGTCCGGGGAGGTGTTTTCGCTCACGCTGGTGACCAGGAGCTCAAAGAACGGGCCAACCGCTCGAGGGCGGGGCAAGTCGGTTCCATGTCGGCCTAATGCGCAAGCACGGCGCGGTTTCTTGCATCCAAATACAGGATTCGCGGGTGCCGGAGTGAGGTGCCGGCCCGGTTTTTGAGTGATATGAGAGTCAACTTTTGGCGTAAACTTAGCTTAACGATGGGGCGAATCTTTGTCCTCTTCTGCTTTTTTTGCATAGGCTTAGCTTGCGCTGCCCAGGACGCGCAGAGCATTATCCAGCGCTCCGTCCAGGCCAATGAGAGGGATTGGCAGGCCGATCCGAACTACGACCATTACGAAACCGATCAGGAAGATGGGAACCCGCCGCAGACCTATGAAGTACGGATGATTTTCGGCTCGCCCTACAAGCGGCTGGTGGCGGTGAATGGCAAGGAGTTATCGGCGGAGCAGCAGGCCTCCGAGCAGCGCAAAATGCAGCAGGCCATCGCCCAGCGAGAGGCGGAAAATCCCCAGCAGCGCGCCCAGCGCATCGCCAAATGGCAGAAGGACCGTAAGCGCGATCACTTGCTGATGGAGCAGTTGACTGAGGCTTTTGATTTCAAGCTGCTGGGCGAGCAGAAGCTGGGGCCCTATCAGGTTTACACGCTCAAGGCTACCCCGCGTCCGGGCTACAAGCCGCCCAACATGCAATGCCAGGTCTTGCCAGGGATGCAGGGCAAGCTGTGGATTGATACCAAGACCTTTCAGTGGGTGAAGGTGCAAGCCAAAGTGATTCATCCGGTTTCCATCGAGGGTTTCCTGGCCACGGTCGAACCGGGCACCCATTTTGAGCTGGAAAAGGAGCCCGTTGGCGACGGAGTCTGGGAGCCGAAGCGCTTCTCCATGAAGGCCCAAGCCAAAGTGCTTTTTCTGTTCCACCATCGCAGCCAGGAAAACGACGTTTACTTCGGCTACCAGAAGACCAGTGATCAGTGGTCAGCGGCCGTTAAGACTGGTGGCCGGTGAAAGCAACGGCCTGTTGTCAGTGGCAGTCAACTAGAATCGCTCCCGGCTATCAGTCTAATATCTGGAAGGTTTGCAGCCACTGCACGCGATCTCCCTCAGCCTCAAGGATCTTTCCCCCCCGCCACACGACTGGCCACTAACGACTGGCCCCTGACACGGGTTTTCACTGTCCGCACACGCACACCGCTGTTCGGAAGCGGACACCCAGTTTTGCTCGATGGCACGAATTAGTTATTTAAATCAATAACTTAGCGACGTTCTTATTGGCAAGCGGCGTGCCTTGCAGAGGGGTAATGGATATTGCTCGCCCAGCAACGGTAGCCCGCCAACGAAAGCGCCGGCGGATCGTCTATGCAGCATTGGGAGTGGTTGTGGTGGCCCTGGTCACCATGGGGCTCTCGCGTCTGAAGCCGGCGGCTCCCGGTGTGGACCGCTCGACCGTGTGGATAGACACCGTGAAGCGTGGTCCCATGCTGCGCCAGGTACGCGGGTTGGGTACGCTGACCCCGGTGGACATTCAGTGGATACCGGCGGCCACAGACGGCAGGGTGGAAAAAATCCCGGTATTGCCGGGAACCGCGGTGCAGCCCAACACCGTATTACTGATTTTGACCAATCCGCAGTTGATGCAGGAAGCCCTGGACGCCAACTTGAAGCTGAAGGCCGCCCAAGCCGACTACAAGAATCTGGAAGCGCAACTGGAAAGCCAGGTTCTGACGCAGAAGTCACTGGTGGCGCAGGCCAACGCGGAATACAACGAGGCCCGCATGCAGGCGGAAACCGATCAGCAGCTTAACAAGCTGGGCGTGATTTCCGACCTGAACCGCAAGATCGCCGAGGGCAAGGCGCAGCAACTGCAAACCCGCGACCAGATCGAGCAGGAACGGCTGACCAACAGCGATAGGGTGCTGCAGGCGCAGCTGCTGGCCAAACAGGCGGAGATCGAGCAGGACCGTGCCCTGGCCGGACTGAAGCAGACCCAGGTTCAGAACCTGATAGTACGCGCCGGCATCAAGGGAGTTCTGCAGGAACAACCGCTGAAAGTGGGACAGTGGGTCACCCCGGGAACCACGCTGGCCAAGGTGGTGCAGCCTGACCATTTGAAGGCGGAGCTGAAGATTCCGGAAACCCAGGCCAAGGACATCCAGCTGAACCAGCCGGCTTCGGTTGACACTCACAACGGCATTATTGCTGGCCATGTGATGCGCATCGACCCCGCGGTCTACAACGGGACGGTAACCGTTGATGTGATGCTGGATGACCCGCTTCCCCCGGGCGCGCGGCCGGATTTGAGCGTGGACGGCACCATTGATCTAGAGCGGCTGAGCAATGTGCTCTACGTAGGCCGGCCGGCGTTCGGCCAGGAAAGCAGCACGGTAGGAATGTTTGTGCTGCAGCCCGACGGCAGGACTGCGGTACGCGAGCAAGTGAAGCTGGGACGCAGCTCGGTGAATACAGTGGAAATCCTGGGTGGCCTGAAAGATGGCGACCAGGTCATCCTCTCCGACATGTCACGCTGGGACAATTTTGATCGCATCCGCTTGGAATAGCGAGGAAACACGCATGAATGCAACCGCACCCACCCCCGGACAGCAACTGATCCGCATGGATACCATCAACAAGGTCTTCTACACCGACGAGGTGGAGACGCACGCGCTCTCCGGCATTCAGCTGGAGGTACGCAAGGGCGAGTACGTGGCCATCGCCGGTCCCTCGGGCTCGGGGAAGTCCACGCTGCTGTCCATCATCGGGCTGCTGGATTCGCCTTCCGAGGGCGAGTACTGGCTGAACGGGAGCCAGGTGGCCAATCTCAACATTAATGAACGCTCGCGCATCCGCAACCGCGAGATCGGCTTCATTTTCCAGAACTTCAACCTGATCGGCGACCTCACCGTGTACGAGAACGTCGAGTTGCCGCTCACCTACCGCGGCATGTCGGGCGCGGAGCGCAAGAAGCGGGTGCTGGAGGCGCTGGAGCGGGTGGGCATGAGCCACCGTCTGAAGCACTATCCCTCGCAGCTCTCCGGCGGCCAGCAGCAGCGCGTGGCGGTGGCGCGCGCGCTGGGCGGCAGCCCCTCCATCATGCTGGCCGACGAGCCCACCGGCAACCTGGATTCGCGCAACGCGGAAAATATCATGGAGTTGCTGCGCGAACTGCACCGCGAAGGTTCCACCATCTGCATGGTGACCCACGACCCGCGCTTCGCCCGCCACGCGGAGCGCACTATCCACCTGTTTGACGGACGCGTGGTGGAGGAAACCGTCGAAGTGAACTAAGGGTTCTCTGTCCGTCAATTTCGTCCTGTTACGCGAACACCGGGGGCCGTTTTTTCTCCAAAGGAGCAGCCGGGATGGAGACTTTAGTCCAGGACATCCGCTACGGGCTGCGCATGCTGCGCAAGTCGCCGGGATTTACCGTTGTGGCGGTGATCACCCTGGCCCTGGGCATCGGAGCCAACACAGCGATATTCGGCGTGGTCTACGGCGTGCTGCTTCGTCCGCTGCGCTACCAGCGCCCCGGTCAGATTGTCGAACTCCACGAAGTGAACGCCCAGGGCGGGGAGATGCACTTCGCCGACCCCAACTTTGAGGATGTGCGGGCGGAGGCGCGTTCTCTGCAGGGAGTGGCGGAGTACAACCTCGGTGTTGAATCGGTCTCGGGAGGCACCGAGCCGAGCCGCACGACGGTGGCCGCTGTCTCCCGCGACTTTTTTCCTGTGCTGCGCGTCGCCCCGATTTTGGGACGCGGTTTCGTACCGGAAG
>DATEJK010000115.1:0-60698 GCA_035278025.1 Terriglobales bacterium
GGACCAATTTCAAGCTTTTCCTGTTTGATGCCCGTCCCCCGAAAAAGATTCAAGAGACAGACATGCCCGATCGCTTGTCGTCGGTGAATTATTTATAGCATCCGGGGACGCAAAGCGCAAGGGGCAGAGAGCCGGGCGTCCGCAGCCAGCACCATCTAACGGCCGCGAGCGCAGTTGGGGACTAGCCCCGTGGAATCCGGATAGTAAACCGGTCACGCCGGTTTCGCTGACTGCTGGCTCCCGGCTCCCGGCCGTTGCTTCCCCGCCCGCCAGCCCAGCCCGAACAAACCCGTGCTCGCCGCCGCAATGATCACGGCCCACTTGGCCAGCGCGCGAGGCGCGGCGAAGGACCTGGAAGTGTAATCGGCGGCCAGGGTGATTGTGGCGGGGTGACCGGGATCATAGCGGATGCGCTGGTGCGAGCCCACCGGCATCTGCTTCATCCATCGTTCCACTTCGGAACGCGCCGCCGCTGTGAGCTCAGCACTGGCTTCGTACGCCCGCCCCGCGGCCGGATAGCGAAAACTTAAGCGGGCCCCGTAAACGGGTCTGCGCCCAGGGGCACTGTCGTATGTGGTCCAGTCCGCGCTGGTAACCACCGCATCCACCGCCGGCCAGGTGGTCAGAATGCGGTACTGATGCCAGGCAAGAAGTCCTGCCAGCAGCAACAGGGGCAGCACAAACGCCAGGAACAACGCCGCAGCGACGACTTTCAGGGTCTGTCCCGGGCGAGGTGGCCGGTTTGAAGCCGCGATCGCGGAAATTGCCGCGGGCTGGGCGGAGTGCTTCACTTGAACTCCACGTCAATCCAATGCGCCTGCTTCAGGCCCAGATTGGTGAAAGTGTGGGCATGCCCGCCCTGCGACCAGGAAATATCTCCCGCTTTCTGGTTGAGGTCCACTCCCCGGCCGCTTGGCCTCTGATCGCGTAGCTTCAGTTCGCTGACTGCCACCAGCAGGTGAGGCCATTTGTCCTGGTGAATGTCCACGTGCGCGCCGGGATTAAGCTGGAATTCGGAAACCCGCACCTGGGACGTATCGTACAGGGTCTCTATCATGAGGCCGCTGTCCACGCTCACACCGCGCTCGCGCGGCACCCCCTGCTCGTTGGGAGGAGGGGGACGCAGGATTTCAATGGTGACATTGCGAAACGGCGTGTTGCCCACATTGCGGATGACATGCGCGAACGGGCCCTGTGATAGCTCCACCTGCCCATCCAGCAGTTTCATTTTGCTCGGCGCCTTGCCCTGCACCTCATTTTCAATCTGCGCCCTTCCCAGGTTTACAAACAAATAGCTGTTGCGGTGCAGGTGAAGCTGGGTGGAGGCATGCGGCGGCACTTCCACCTGAAACACGCGCGTGTATTGGTTCTGCAGCACCAGGTGGTGCCCCGGCTCGGAAGTGAGCTCCAGCGGCTTATTCTGCAGCGCCATTGCCGCACCCAAACTGAGCAAAACGCCAAGCAATACGATTCTGTGCACCATAGCATTTTAGCAATGCGGTATACGGAGCGGACACAAAGCTGAGAAGGTCGCGTCGGGCAGACTGGCAACTCTTGCCCAGCGCAGCGATAGAGAAGCTTTCGGCAACGATAGGCTTTCTCACAATTTCCACGCCAGCAAAATCGCCCCGATGGCGATCAACCCCCCGATGGCGCCGCCAATCCAGAAGTTCTGCCAGAAACTATTGGTGGTGCGCATAATGCGCCGGTCATTGGACAGCACAAGAATAGATAGCAGAATGGGCACGGTCAGCGCGCCCGCCAGAATCTGCGACCAGTACAGCGCCTTGACCGGATTGATGGGCGTGAAGTTCAGCACCACCGCCGCCAGCATGGAGAGTGAAATGAGCACGTAGAAGCTCTTTGCCTCCCAGGGATGCTCGCTCAGGCCCGAGCGCCAGCCCATGGCTTCGGCAATGCTGTAGCACATGGAGGCCACCAGAACCGGCAGCGCCACCATGCCGGCTCCGATGATGCCGATGGAGAAAAGAATGGGCCCGAAGCCGCCCACCGCCGGCCCTAATGCTTCCGCGGCCTGAGTGGTGGTCATATTGACAGCATGTGGGAAGTGGAGCACCGCCGCCGCCGAAAGCATCACGCAATAAGCCAGAAGAGTGCTCACCACCGTGCCGGCGCGCGATTGCGCCTCATGGGCGTCATCTCCCATCACCGCCTGCTCGCGCCGGGAACTGGTTTGCCAGACAATTACATAAGGGGTAAGCAGCGAACCGAATATCCCCACAATCGCGTCCACATATTCCGTCCCTCCCCGCACCTGGGGCACAAAGGTACGCAGGGCGACCTGCGCCGGCGAAGGCGCGGCAAAGACAGCCGAGGCCACGTATACGAACAACGGCAGAGACAACCACACCAGGGCGTCGGTAATGCGGCGGTAATCGCGGAAAATGAGGATATACCAGATGGTGAACGCGACGGCCGCCACAAACAGCATGCGGGTCTGGCCCAGGACGATGGAGAGGGCGTCGGAAACCGCCATAAGATCGGCCACGATCATGGCCAGGTTGATGACCACAATCAGGACGGCGCAGGCCAGGGCCACCTTGCGCCCGTAGTTTTCCCGCAGAAGATGGACCAGCCCCATGCGCGTCTGGTAGCCCAGGCGGGCAGAGACAGCGAAAACCGCCAGCAGAATGGGCACACACAGCACCACCACCCAGAGCAGCGAAAAATGAAAGGCGGCGCCCCCTACGGTGGCGGTCACGATCAGCGAAGGATCCACGTTAGCGGCGCCGGTCACGATGCCCGGGCCCAGCTTGCGCAGGAAGGCAAAGCTTCGGGGCGGGTTCGGCGAGGCCGCCTGAGGCAGCGGGATTTCCGCCTGCGGCCAGGCCACCACCTGGCCGCGGTCGGCGGGAGTGCCCTTACGGGATTTTCGGGAGTTCACGGTGCAGGTCGCTTTCGATCTTGCGCTCATGCAGCAGGCGGAGAGGCCGCCAGTAAGTAATGGCGCCGAAAGCGGCAATTGCGGCCAACAACAGCCCTGTGCTCACCCACAACAACACTTTGGAAGCCCCACTCCCGGCGATTTTCATGATTGTGGCCGCATTGGCGGGAGTAAGCAGCAGCGCGATGGCCAGCACCATCATGCCTATCCCGGCCAGCAGGCCACTCATGTTCTTGGCCCAGCGCCCCCGCGATTCATACTCGGCAAAAAGGGTGAAGGCGTAAATCACCAGGCCCAGAATGACCAGGAAATTCGCCACCACAGCGATGGTTTGCCGCGCATCCATCCTTGTTTTATTAGGACGCAGGTGAGAAGCAGCAGGTTGGTAACAGCGGGAGTGAGGGCTCCAGGGCTCAGTAGTCAGCTATCCTGTTTTTGCTGACTACGGATATGACTCCTTTCTCAAGGCAGCAAGTGCGTTAGACTTTAAAAGTGGCCGATTTCGGCAAAATGTTGGTATTTTTTGGCCTGTTGCTTGCGTTTCTGGGAGTGGCCCTGATCTTTGCCGGACGCATGCACCTGCCCATCGGCCGCCTGCCGGGGGACATCGTCTATCGCGGCAAACACACCACCTTCTTCTTTCCTCTGGCCACCTCTATCGTGCTCAGCATTGTGCTCTCCGTGGTGCTGTACTTTCTGAGCCGGGCGGGCCACAGGTAGAGCGGTTAGCAATTAGCACTTAGCCCCTGAACTTTTTTACGCCTGCGAGGTTCACCGTTTCGGCTGAGCACACAGTCCTGCCCCAAAATCGCAAAATCAGTCCCCCTGCCGAGACTTCTTGGGACCAGCCAAAGAGGTGCTAATTGCTATGTGCTCGCAAAATGCCAAGTGCTAAGTGCCAAGCGCCGGCTGTAAACTGCCCCACAGATGTCCACCGGCGGCCAACTCGACTTCACCTTCCAGGCGGCGCAGCAACGCCGCATCTGGCGTGTGCGCGACCTGGTGAGCGCGGTCCGCACCCATGTGGAGCGCGAGTACACCGACGTCTGGGTGGAAGGCGAAATCTCCAATTTTCGACCCGCCGAATCCGGCCACCTCTATTTCACGCTGAAGGACGAAAGCGCCCAGGTGCGCATTGTGATGTTCCGCTCGCAAGCGAAGCTGCTGCGCTTCCGTCCGGAGAACGGCATGCACGTGACCGCGCGCGGCCGGGTCACGGTTTACGACGCCCGCGGCGAATTGCAACTCTCCGCCGAGTACCTGGAGCCCAAGGGCGCGGGTGCCTTGCAGGTGGCCTTTGAGCAGCTCAAGGCCCGCCTGGAAGCCGAAGGCCTGTTCGACGCCTCCCGCAAGAAACCCATCCCGGCGCTGCCGCGCGCCATCGGGGTGGTAACCTCGCCGCGGGCAGCCGCCCTGCGCGACATCCTCAACGTTCTTCGCCGCCGCCATGAAAGCGCCAGCGTGCTTATCTTTCCAGCGCAGGTACAGGGCGAAAGCGCGCCCGCCGAGGTCAGCGCGGGGGTACGCTACTTCAACCGGGCGCGCAACGTAGAGGTCATCATCGTGGCCCGCGGCGGCGGCTCGGTGGAGGACCTGGCGGCTTTCAACGATGAGGCGCTGGCGCGCGCCGTAGCCGCCTCCCACATACCCGTAATTTCAGCGGTGGGCCACGAAACCGACTTCACCATCATTGATTTCGTCGCCGACCTGCGCGCGCCCACGCCGTCGGCAGCGGCCGAACTGGTAATCCGCTCGCGGCAGGAAATCGAAGAGCAAGCGGAAGGCCTGCGCCTGCGGCTGGCGCGGGCCACGCGCTACCGCCTGCTGCTTTTGCGGCAGCAACTCACAGAACTGGCGCAGCACGGTGCCTTCGGCCGCATGGCGGATGCGATTGCCCGCCGCCAGCAACGCCTGGACGACCTGATTTACCGGCTGTCTACGGCGCAGCGCGCCCTCCTGGGCCAGCGCCGGCGGCGCCTGGATATGGCCAGTGCCGGCGTCCGCCATCACGACCTGCGGCGCGTGCTGGCCGGAGTGCGCCGCGATTTGCAGGCCCAACTGGCCGCCCTGCTGGCCTCCGGCCGCGCCCAGTTGCTGCGCCATCGTTCCCGCCTGGAGCAGCTGGAGGCGCGTCTGCAGGGGCTTTCTCCCTTGAACATTCTGGACCGCGGCTATGCCCTGGTGTTTGATGCTCAAGGCCAACTGGTTAAGGATGCCGCCCAGGTGCAGAGCGGCCAGGAGATTCGCGCTCGCCTGGCCAAAGGCGAGATCACGGCCACCGTAAAAAAGCAGCGGATTGACAAGCGGCCGTGACCGCCTTTACACCTTGTATAAGCCGCCATTACACTACTCGTTTCAGCGCATAGGGGGATTGGATATGGCATCTGTGGACGAAAAGGTTAAGCAAATCATCGTAGAACAGCTGGGCGTCGAGGAATCCGAAGTCACGCCCACCGCATCCTTTGTGGACGACCTGGGCGCGGACTCGCTCGACACCGTAGAGTTGGTAATGGCCTTCGAAGAGGCCTTCGACATCGAGATACCAGATGAAGATGCGGAAAAGATCCGCACCGTGCAGGATGCCATTAACTACATCGGGAAGCACGCCAAGGCGGCGAAGTAAGCCAGATCATCGCTTGCCCGGCATTGCAGCCGTACGCCCGTAAGTCATATGGCGGGAGTTGGCGGCAAGGTGAAGGCGGTCATCGCCGGGCGACTGGGCGCTCGCCAAGGGCAGAAAATAGCGGTGTTAGCAAAGCAGGCGAGAGCCTCGCATTCTAAGCACAACTGAGGATTCCCCGAAGCGATGAAACGAAAGACAGAGGTACGCCCTTGGCTCGGCGAGTAGTTGTCACCGGGGTGGGACTGATTTGCGGGGTGGGCAACAGCAGCCCGGAAGTGTGGGGGAGCCTGCTGGCCGGCAAGAGCGGCGTAGCCCGCATCACCCATTTCGACGTTTCCCAGTTCGCCAGCCAAATCGCCGCCGAGGTCAAGAACTTCGACCCCCTGCAGTTTGTCGAGAAAAAAGAACTGAAGAAAATGGGCCGCTTCATCCACCTGGCTCTGGCAGCCTCGGATGAGGCCATGCGCATGTCGGGGTTGCAGGTCACGCCCGAACTTGCGCCCCGGGTGGGAGTGCACATCGGTTCGGGAATCGGCGGGTTCGACGTGATCGAGCGTGAGCACTCCAATCTGCTCAGCGGCGGCCCACGGCGCATTTCGCCTTTTTTCATTCCTGCATCCATCGTCAATCTGGCGGCCGGCCACGTCAGCATCCGCTACAACGCCAAGGGACCCAACGAGGCCACCTGCACCGCTTGCACCTCAAGCGCCCATTCCGTGGGCGACGCTTTCAAAATCATCGCCCGCTGCGATGCCGACGTGATGATTGCCGGCGGCACCGAGGCGGCCATCACTCCCATGGGGGTGGGCGGGTTCGCAGCCATGCGCGCGCTTTCCACCCGCAATGACACGCCGGAGAAGGCCAGCCGCCCCTGGGATGCCGGCCGCGACGGCTTTGTCATCGGCGAAGGCGCGGGCGTACTGATCCTGGAAGAACTGGAATTTGCCCGTCGCCGCGGGGCCGCGATCCTGGCCGAAGTGGTGGGCTACGGCATGAGCGCCGACGCTTTCCACATCACCCAACCGGCGGAGAATGGCGACGGAGCCTACCGGGTGATGTTGAATACCCTGGCGGACGCCAAAATCGCTCCCCAACAGGTGGGCTACATCAATGCCCACGGCACCTCCACCGATATCGGCGACAAGCTGGAAACTGTGGCCATCAAGCGCGCCTTCGGCGACCACGCCTACAAGGTGGCCATCAGTTCCACTAAGTCCATGACCGGGCACCTGCTGGGCGGAGCCGGAGGTCTGGAGGCCGGCATCACCGTGCTGGCCCTGCGCGATCAGAAAGTCCCGCCCACCATCAACCTGGAAACTTCCGATCCCGAGTGCGACTTGGACTATGTGCCCAATCAGGCGCGCGAGGTCAAGATGGAATTTGCCATGTCAAATTCTTTCGGCTTTGGCGGCACTAACGGCGCTCTCCTGTTCCGCCGCTGGAACGAATCTTAAACGTCGCTTACCGGGATTTCCCATTCGTTCCGTGCTCCCGAGCGAACGCCACCGCGCGCAGGCGAGTGAGCCGAGACTCTGCGGCCTCCATTTTTATTTGGCGTTGGCCGCAAAGCCCAGCGGCTCCCGTGCCCTCAGCACCGCCGCCCCCACCAGGCCCGCCACCAGATAGGCCACGATCTGTGTGGTCATATAGGCGGCGGTATAGTTGCCGGGAAATCTGTACCAGTTCCAGTAGGGAATGTTAGTGGTAATGGCGGCGACAACTCCCACCAGAAACACAAATCCCACCCGCGAGGCATACCTGGTCAGCCGGGTCTGGGCCAGCAGAAACACCGCCAGCAGCGTTTCCACCACTTCCGTAAGAAACTCCAGGCCCAGCTTTCCGCCTGTCATGCCCTTGGCCCCGGGCGGATGATAAAGCAGCAGCCCGGAAGGGTTGGCGGCCAGCTTGGGGTCATACTCCTTCATGGCCGCATTGCGCTGCGCGGCAGTTGGATTGGGCCCCACTCCCAACCCGGGGAAAAAGTAGAGCCCGGCGGTCTGTCCCAGGCTTGCCTGCATGGCCCCCAGCACCGCCGTTTCGTTCGGTATTTCACGGATTCCCGTGGACCCCAGGGGCAACACCATGTGAGCTAGAAATGCCCAGATGAACATCGCGATCCCGCCCAGCAGGCCCGCCAGCAGAATTCGTTTGCCCATAGCCCCTCCTGTTGTTCGCGTCATTATGCAGCAAAGCGCGGCAAGGCGAAACGTGCGCCGGGTGAAGCAGGCTGCGGGTGGACCCCCCGGTTCACCGGCGGTCAGACTCGCCGCTCTCACCCCGGGAAAATCGAAGTATCATCTGGGCATGGAATGGGTCAACTACCACCACCTGCTTTATTTCTGGACGGTGGCCAAGGAAGGCAGCATCGCCAAGGCCAGCGCACAATTGCGGCTGGCGCAACCCACTATCAGCGCGCAAGTCCACAACCTGGAAAATTCACTGGGCGAGAAGCTGTTTCGCCGGACGGGTCGTAATCTGGTGCTGACGGAGATGGGCCTGGTGGTATATCGCTACGCCGAGGAAATCTTCGGACTGGGACAGGAAATGATGAACACCGTGCGGGACCGTCCCACGGGCCGGCCCTTGCGCTTTGTTGTCGGCATTGCCGATGTCATCCCCAAACTGATCGCCTACCGCCTGCTGCAACCCGCGCTTCGGCTGCCGCAAGGCGTGCGCCTGATTTGCCGCGAAGACAACCTCGACCGGCTGCTTTCCGCCCTGGCTCTGCATGAACTGGACCTGGTTATCAGCGACGCTCCCATCAGCCCGGTGGTCAACGTACGCGGATTCAATCACCTGCTCGGAGAGTGCGGAGTATCGTTGTTCGGAACGCCCCGCCTGGCCAAAAAATATCGACGCGGCTTCCCCAAATCCCTGCACGGAGCTCCTTTCCTCCTGCCCGGTGAAGGAACTTTGATCCGCCGCTCGCTGGATTATTGGTTTGAGGGGCTGGGTGTCCGTCCCGTTGTGATCGGAGAATTTGAGGACAGCGCGCTGCTGCAGGCCTTCGGCCACGTAGGCGCGGGCCTGTTTGCCGCCCCGCAGGCCATCGAAAGAGAAGTGCGCGAACTTTACGGCGTGGAGGTGGCGGGGCGGATTGATGCTTTCCGCGAACAGTTCTACGCCATTTCCGCCGAACGGCGACTGCGGCATCCCGCGGTGGTCGCCATCTCCCAGGCCGCCCAGGCCAGCCTATTCATCGCTTGATCGGCCCTGCGGGAGCTTCGCTCCCCCGCGCGAACCCGTAGAGTCGAGTTGCGCCGCCTGGCGTCCACTGTTCGGTTTTTTCGAAGGTTTACGTTCAAACTACCTTGCTGTCGAAATGCCTCCCGCTGTGTCCAATAGGGGTGCGGCAAAAAGCCGACAACTCAGGAGGAAAGATTTTATGAAGCGCGTCATCAGGATTTTACCCTTGGTAATGCTCATTGCCCTTGTTTGGCCGGCTGCTCTGCGGGCCACGGAACGGGAATTAAATTCGTCGCAAGTCCAGAATCGCCTCGCCACCTTCGAACTGAAGGCCGGGCAGGCCAACCGCATGGCCCACGAATTGGAATCACTCACCCGCAGCGAGGTGAGCTGGGAATCCCATGCTCACTATCTCAACAGTTTGCGCCACTCCGTCAATGAGATGGGCAGGCTTCTGCTGCAGCTGGAAACTGCTAAACCGGCCGCCAGTGACTTGCAGGCCCAAACCATCGAACATGCTCGGCCACACCTGGAAGAGTTCGCTGCCAGATTGGAAGGAGCCATCACCAGCCTGAACTCTGACCACCGGATTATTTCTCATATGGACTACCGCGACGGGCTGCGCCAGATAGCGTCCAATGCTAACCTGCTTTCGCAAAAGGTTGACGCCCTGCTCGACTACCATCAGGCGAGTCAGCGGCTTGGGGAACTCGAAGTCGTGATCAACTGAACAACGATCAGAGGCTGCCCTGTGCAGCCTTTCCCTGAAGCTCGGCCCGGCTCAGCCGGGCCTTTTATATTTTTCAATAAAAAAGGCGCAGCCTGTCTGGCTGCGCCTGGTGTGAAATTAACCCGCCGCTAGAAGCCGGTTCCGCCCATCGTACCCATGCCCTTCTTGCTCTTCTTGCCCATGCTGCAGGTATCGGCAATGTGGGTGATGTTGGTTACCTTGAACTCATGCTCTTCTTTGCCGGTTTTCTTCTCGTTGGCTTCGGTGGCGGCGCTCTCGCTGCCTTCGGCCATCGCGCCCTTTTCCCACATGCCGGTCAGCTTCACTTCATGACCGACGTGGTTTTTCAATTCATCCGAGCCGGTGACCATGGTCTTGCGCTTGCCATGGGTAAGCTCGTAGGTGCCGGGAGACGTCCCCTCGGCCAGACAACCGGTCAAGGAGTGCTCCTTCGCGCCCTTCATGTGGTGCTTCGTTGTCTTGGTGGTGGTTTGATCTGTGCTCTGGCCCATGCTGCCCATGTTGTCCTGGGCCATCATCGCCAGACTGAAAACGAAACACAGCGCCAACAACATTCCGAGTTTTTTCATTGCGTCCTCTCCTTGCATTCTCTGATCCGGTTAAGGATTCGTGCTTCTGAGATGCCCGTTCCCAAGTAGCGGGTTGGCAGGCCGGAAAAGGGGTTGCGGTAGGCCACGGCCTTATTCCAGCGATAAAACAAGGTCGGGCGCGAGTGGAGCGGCATGGGGAAAGCGGTCAAAAACGCCGCCGCAGGAACTTTGACATTGTAATCCAGCGCGGCGAAAGGGCGCGCGTTCAACCCGGTACAATATCGTTGTGACCGCTCCCGCTCCCACATTTTCCGGGAACAACCCGGTTACGGAAGCCGCGTACCCGCTGCGCCAGCGGCTGCTGCTGCCGCTGATTGCGGCGGGCGGCGCGCTGCTGGTGCGCCTGCTTTGCGCGACTGTACGCTACCGCAATTCCGCCGAACCCGGCGGGCCGCTGGACGCCAACGACCGGCCCATGATCTGGGCTTTCTGGCACCGCTGCCTGGTGGTGGCCACACACCGTTTCCAGAACCGCGATATTGCGGTGCTGACCAGCCGCAGCTTTGACGGCGAAATCATCTCCCGCATCATCGAGAAGTTCGGCTACGGCGCCGTGCGCGGCTCCAGCCGCCGCGGCGCATTGGCAGCGGTGCTGGGCGCGCGTCGCGAACTGGAAGGCGGGCGCGCCGTGGCTTTCACTGTGGATGGGCCGCTGGGCCCGCTCTATGAGGCCAAGCCCGGCCCCATAGTGCTCTCCCGCCTCACCGGCGTTCGCATCATCGCCTTTCACATCGCGGTGGAGCGCGCCTGGACTCTGGGCACCTGGGACCGCATGCTCGTGCCCAAGCCCTTCTCCCGCGCCTTCGTGCATTTCAGCGCGCCCATGGTGGTGCCCGCCGGCGCCGACGAAGCGCAGATGAACGGCTGGTTGCGGGAGTTGCAAATGACCCTCGAGCACGTGCGCGACGTGGCGGAGGGGAAGATCAAGAAGAATTGACAGTTGCCCTTCCCGCGCTTATCGTGTCTCCGTACTTTGGTTCGCGCGTCCTGAACGCTGGTTCGGGACTGGGAAGCGGGTGAGAATCCCGCGCTGCCGCGCAACTGTAAGCGAGGAACCTGCCGCCGGTCACTGGGCGCTGCCCGGGAAGGCCGGCGGGCCGATTGCGGACTGCACCGGAGAGGTCATACCGGTTCGGTCCTGACTCGCTGAGCCAGGAGACCGGCGCGAATCGCCAACACCCACCTCTTTCGCGTGTCAGGGAGGGAAGCGTGCGGATTCTGCGCTGGTTGTGCACTCTGCTGTTGGTTCACGCCGCCTGGGCGGCCGATCTCACCATCAAGGTAGTTGATCCTGAATCCGCGGTAGTTCCCGGAGCCAGTGTGCTGTTGCTGCGCTCCGGGACAGCGAAGCCGGCGGCGGTGCAAACCACCTCCGGGAACGGCGTTGCCCATTTTCCCGGACTGGCAGGCGGTTCCTACGAAGTGCGCGTCCTGGCGCCCGGGTTTGCTCCCCTCACCGCCAAGGCAAATTCTCCAGGCGAACTGACTCTGCGCCTGCTCATGGCCACGGCCACGCAAAATGTGGTGGTCAGCGCCACGCGCACGCCCGTGCCCGGCGAGGAGACAGGGGCGGAGGTTTCCAGCCTGAATGCCGGCGAATTGCGAAACATGCAGCCGGTGAATGAGGCCGATGCCTTGCGTTTTCTGCCGGGCGCCATAATCGGGCAGAACGGGCGCCGGGGCGCATTAGCATCACTCTTTGTGCGCGGCGGCGATTCCCGCTACAACAAGGTAATCGTTGACGGCGTGACCGTAAACGACCCCGGAGGGCGGTTTGACTTCGGGGTTGTCCCGATGGACCAGGTGGATCGCCTGGAATTCGTGCGCGGCGCCGAGAGCGACCTCTACGGGTCGGACGCCATGACCAGCGTAGTGCAAACCTGGAGCCGGGAAGGCAGCACCGCCACCCCTCAACTGACTTTCGGCGCCGATGGCGGCACGTTCCAAACCGCGAAGGGATATGCTGCGTTTTCGGGAGCTCGCGGCCGCTTCGATTACAACCTGTTCGGCGACCAATTCAACACCAACGGCCAGGGCCCCAACGACCAGTATTCCAATTCTTCCCAGGGCGCCAACCTGGGCATCACCCTGGCGCCTAAAGTGCGGTTTCGCTTGCGCACGCGTCACCTGAACAGCCGCACCGGAATTCAGTCCTTTTGGGAATTCAACGGCCAGCCGCTGCTCCCTCCGGACATGGACGAGAGGGCCAGAGAGAACGACTTCCTCTCCAGCGCCGAAATCACGGTCAACGCTACCAACTGGCAGCACACCTTCACTGGCTTCGAGTACCATCACCGGCTGGCCAATGTGGACCAGATCATGGAGCCGGGACGGGTTTCCCCCTCGTTCGGCAACATTGATTTTCCTTTCGACAGCATCTCCGACATCAACCGCGCGGGCTTCGAATACCAGGGTCAGTACTGGGAGCGCAAGTGGGCGCGGTTGATTGTGGGCTACCGCTTCGAGGATGAAAACGGCTTCGTGGGCGACCTGTTTTCTCCACCGCTCAGCCACGGTCTCCGTCTGAACCACGACGTGTATGCCCAACAACTGCTCACTCGGGGGCGGGCCTCGCTGGTAGCCGGGCTCCGTTTTACCCACAACGGCAGCTTCGGCAACGCCGTGGTACCGCGGATTGCGCCCAGTCTGCTGCTGCTGCGCGGTGGAAACATCTTTTCCGGAACTCGGCTGCTCGGCTCCTTTGCCACCGGCATCAAGGAACCGCTGCTGGAGGAGGCTTTTGCCGCCGGCACTTTTGTTATTCCCAACCCCAACCTGCGGGCGGAAGAAAATCGCGCCTTCGATGCCGGTATAGAGCAGCGTCTGGTGGGCGGCAGGTTCGTGCTCGCGGCCACCTACTTCCACAATGTTTTTCGCCGCCAGATTGAGTTCGCCAGCAACCCGGCTACCTTCGTTGGCCAGTACGTGAACGTGAACAAATCCCTGGCCCATGGCGCAGAAACCGAGTTCCACGCCCGCTTGTGGTCGCGCCTGTCGCTCGATTCCTCCTACACCTACACTTCCACCCAGATCCTGGCGGCTCCCCTGTGCACCCTGCAGAACTTCTGCGACCCGCTGCTGGCTGCTGGGCGCCAACTGGTGCGCCGTCCAAGGCATGCGGGAAACGTGCTCCTCAACTATGCCGCAAGGCGCTGGGGCGGAGAGATTGGCGGCACTTTTATGGGTCCGCGCGTGGACTCGGATTTCCTCGGCCTGCTGCCGCCGGTAACTCATACCGCCGGTTATGGCCGCGTGGATCTGGGCGCCTGGTACGCGCTCACTGCCCACATGACAGCTTATCTGAATATCGGGAATGTGCTCGACCGCCGCTACGAAGAAGCCGCAGGCTATCCCGCGCTGGGCTTCAACTTCCGCGCCGGCATGAGGTTCCGCCTAGGAGGGGAATAGTGAGCTTCGGCCGAAGGGCACAGCTTTAGCTTTAATGCCTTCTCTGAGTTGTCATCCTGAGTTGCGCGACCGAGCTTTAGCGAAGGAGCGCAGCGAAGGATCTGCTTTCGTTCGCAGATCGCCAACCTCACGGGCTAAGGCCCAAAAAATCGGGGAATCTTGGGGGGCACAGCTGAAGCTGTGCCCTTACGAAACCATGCGCTGCGACCTGCATTCACCGCTTGCGCGCGGCCACCGCATCCTTCCCATTGCTGCTCTTCACTTCAGACGCTCTGCCGGCGCCGTTCTTGTGGGCATGGTTGCCCCCGGCGTATTTTTCGCGCGCGGCGGCCAGCTTGCGCAGCTCCTCCTCGTTGAGCAGGTGCTGGCGGCCCAGCATGTGGGCGACCAGCGCCACCTTGGCGAAGTGCTCCACCGTTTCCATGTGCATGTAGGCGGTAAGCAGGTCCGCGCCGTACGTCACCACTCCATGGTTCGACATGAGAATGGCCTGGTAGCGTGGAACCAGGGGGACAAGCGTATCGCATAGCTCGCTGGTGCCGGGCGTGCCATACTCGGCCAACGGAATATCTTCAAGCGCGATCACCACCTCCGTCAGCAGCGCGGGATTCAGCGGCTGTCCAGCGGCGGCATAGCCGGTAGCGGTGGGCGGGTGGGCATGCACGACGGCATTCACATCCTTGCGCAGCCGGTAAATGAGCAGGTGCATCGCAATTTCGCTGGAAACGTCGCGTTGGCCGCGCACCTTTTTGCCTTGCGGGTCCACCACCACCAGGTCGCGGGGCTTCATCATTCCCTTGCACATGGCGGTGGGGGTAACCAGGATCCGGCTCTCGCTCAGGCGCACGGATAGGTTGCCGTCGGTAGCCGCCACGTAGCCGCGATCGTGGATCATCCTGCCGATGCGGACGATTTCTTGCCGGTGCTGCCGTTCGCTCTTCACGGGATCAGGGATTTTGACGCGGAGGTCTGCAATCCGGATGTTGCTGTATGGTACAGCAGCCAATGGGATGCGGCAATCCCGGCCAGAGCCTACCCCCAGGTACCTACTTTTCGGAATTTGTGGCGCGGGTGCCCTGCCCGCGGACGTTGACCTTATGCTCCTGTAATCTGTTAGGTGCTAGTTTCCGACTTCGATTACCACCTTCCGCCGAAGCTGATCGCCCAGGAGCCTCTGCCTGACCGCGCCGCTTCCCGCCTCCTGCATCTGCGACGGGCTAGCGGTGAATGGCGCGACCGCGGCTTCCGCGATTTCCCTGGCCTGCTCCGTCCAGACGACCTGCTGGTCCTCAACAACACCCGGGTTTTCCCCGCCCGGCTTTTTGGGCACCGCTCCGGCGCCAGGGCGCAGGCCGTCAGTCGCCAGAATCCTGCCGCCCGCGAATTCCTGCAGGGCAAGGTTGAGGTCCTGCTCACCCGGCAGCTCTCCTTGGAACCGAACGTGTGGGAGTGCCTGGTGCATCCGGGTCGCAAAATCGGAATCGGAGAGCGGTTGTGGTTTGGCGCAGGCCGGGAACTCCAGGCCGAGGTCATCGGGCGGGGCACATTTGGCGAGCGCACCATCCGCTTTGACCCAGTCCCGGACTTCTTCGCTGTGGTTGAACGCCTGGGCCACGTTCCCTTGCCGCCCTACATTGACCGCCCCGACCAGGCCGAAGACCGCGAGCGCTACCAGACGATTTATGCGCGCGAGCGCGGTTCGGTGGCCGCTCCCACCGCCGGCCTTCACTTCACCCCCGAAATCTTCGAGCGCATCCGGAATCGCGGCATTGAAAGCACAGAAATCACGCTTCACGTCGGCTTGGGAACCTTCCAGCCAGTGCACGGGGAAGTGGTGGAACAGCATCAACTGCATCGCGAGTGGTACTCCATTTCGCCCCAGGCCGCGACCCAGCTCAACGCGGCGCTGGAGGCCGGAAGACGCGTGGTGGCCGTGGGCACCACCACCGTCCGCACCCTGGAATATTCCGCCGGACTCGCCGGCGGCGCCCGAGTGCAGGCGGGCAGCGGCGAGGCCGGCCTGTTTATCTACCCCGGCTACCAGTTCCGCGTGGTGGGCGCGCTGCTCACCAATTTTCACCTGCCCAAATCCACCCTGCTGATGCTGGTGTGCGCCTTCGCCGGACGCGAGCCCGTGCTTGCCGCCTACCGCCACGCGGTCGGGCAGCACTACCGCTTCTACTCCTACGGCGATTGCATGTTCGTGGAGTGAGCGGGCCGCGGCAACGCTGATAAACTAATTTCTTGCCCCGCAAAAAGCCTAATTCGCACGACCAGGAGGCGGCGGTTACCGTGGCCGAAGTACCCGCGGCCCGCGTTGCGGCAGCGCCCGCACCCTCTCAGCCCAGGCTTCCCCAGGGCGCTCCCGGCAAGGGGCGCATTTTCCTGATTGACGCCATGTCGTTCATCTTCCGCGCCTATCACGCCATGGCCCGCCAGCGGCCCATGTCCACGCGCACCGGCATACCCACCGCCGCCACGTACGTCTTCGTCAACATGCTGCGCAAGCTGCGCGATGATTTCTCGCCGGAATACCTGGCCGCGGTGTTCGATGTGGCGGCGCCCACCTTCCGCGACCAGCAGGCTGCCGCCATCACCTCGGTGCGCCGCTTCGATTCCAAGACCCAGACCTGGCAGGAACAGGCCTACGCCGGCTACAAGGCCACCCGGGCGGAGATGCCGGGCGACCTGGCGCAGCAACTGCCCTACATCCGTCGCGCGCTGGAAGGTTATCGCATACCAATCCTGGAAATGCCGGGCTTTGAGGCCGATGATGTCATCGGAACGCTGGCGCGCCAGGCGGCAGCGCAATCCTACCCCGTGTACGTGGTCTCCAGCGACAAGGACATGCTGCAACTGGTGGACGACAAGATCTGTGTGCTCAATCCCCCCAAGGACAACTTGATCTGCGACCGCTCCAAGGTGGAAGAAGTGCTGGGAGTGCCGCCGGAGAAGGTGGTGGACGTGATGGCCCTGCGCGGCGACAGCATTGATAACATTCCCGGCGCCCCCGGCATCGGCGATAAGGGATCGGTGGAGCTGATTCGCCGCTTCGGCAGCGTGGAAGCCGCGCTCGAGCACGCCGCCGAAATCGAGAAGAAGACCTACCGCGAATCCCTGCAGAACAACCGCGAGGCCGTTCTGAAAAGCAAGGAACTCGCCACCATTGACACCAACGTCCCGGTCACGCTGGAAGTTGGGCCCATGCGCGCTCAGGAGCCGGACGCCGAGGCCTGCCGCAAACTGTTCACCGAGCTGGAATTCACCACCCTGGTGAAGGATTTCATCTCCGATGTGGAAGTTGCGGAAACTGAGTACGGGGAGGCGAAATCCGCGGCCGATGTGCAGGCGATAGTGAAGGCGGTCAAGAAGGATGGCGTGCTGGCGGTGGCTCTGGCCACGGCCGAACCGGCCGAAATTCCTGAAGAAGAAGCGCCGCAGGAGAGCGAAACTGGCACCCTGGACTTTGCCGCCGCGCCCGCAGCCGCACCCCCGCCGGATCATAAGGCTGGTATTTCCGCCCAGCCGGGCAAGGCTATTTCCGTTTCCCTGGACGACGGAGCCGCCGCTCAAGCCGTGCTCAAGGCGCTTGCCGATCCCGCCCTCCCCAAAGCGGTTCACGACTACAAATCCGCGATGCATGCGCTCGAAGCCGCTGGACACGCGCTGGCCGGGGTGCGCGATGACCCCATGCTCTACTCCTACCTGCTCGACCCCACTTACAGCTCGCACCGGCTGGCGGACGTGGCCCTGCGGCGTTTTAACGTGAAGTTTTCCGGCGGCCTGGCCGAGGCCGCCGACCTGACCGGCCGACTCGCCCATGCCCTGCGCCAGGAGGTCAAAGACGCCGGCCTGATGCCCGTTTACGAGCAGATTGACCTCCCCCTCGTCCCGGTGCTGGCCCGCATGGAGCAAGCCGGCGTGAAGATTGATTGCGATGCGCTGGCCGAAATGTCCACCCGCCTGGAGCGCGACTGCCGCGCCAAGGAAAAGGAAATCTGGGAGCTGGCCGGCTTCGAATTCAACATCAACTCGCCCAAGCAACTGGGCGATGTGCTCTTCAACAAGCTCAACCTGCCCAAGCCGGTCAAATACGGCAAGGGCAAAACCGTCTCCACCGCGGTGGACGTCCTGGAAGGGCTCGCCCTTACGCACGACGTTCCCCGCCTGGTGCTCGATTACCGCCAGCTCAGCAAGCTGAAGTCCACCTACGTGGACGCCTTGCCCGCGCTGCTCAATTCCTGCACCCAGCGCCTGCACACCACCTTCGGGCAGACGGGCACGGCCACCGGCCGGCTCTCCTCCGCCAACCCCAACCTGCAGAACATTCCCATCCGCACCGAACTGGGGCGGGAGATCCGCGCCGCCTTCGTGGCCGAAGCCGGACATGTGCTGCTGGCCGCCGACTACTCGCAGATTGAACTGCGCCTGCTGGCCCACTTCTCCGGCGACCCCCTGCTCACTGAAGCCTTCCGCCGTGGCGAAGACATCCACTCCCTCACCGCCCAGGAAGTCTTTGGCGTACCCCCCATGATGATCACACCCGAACATCGCCGCCGCGCCAAGGCGGTGAATTTCGGAATCGTCTATGGCCTCTCGCCCTTCGGCCTCTCACAACAGCTCGGGATCGAGAAAGGCGAGGCCAGGCAGTTCATTGACGCCTACTTCGAGAAGTACAAGGGTGTGCGCCAATACCTGGACAGCACGCTGGAGATGGCGCGGCGCGAGCAGCGGGTGAAAACGCTCTTCGGGCGCATCCGCCCCATCCCCGATATCAACAGCAAGAACGTGAACATGCGCGGTTTCGCCGAGCGCACCGCCGTCAACACGCCACTGCAGGGCACGGCCGCCGACCTCATCAAGCTGGCCATGATTTCCATTGACCAGGAGCTGCGCCGCCGCAAGCTGAAGTCCCGCATGCTGCTGCAGGTTCACGACGAGCTGGTGTTCGAGGTGCCGCCGGCGGAAGGGGATGAGATGAACCAGCTGGTGCGCGACAAAATGGAGAATGTATACCAGCTCAGCGTGCCTCTGCTGGTGGAAATTGGCGCCGGCCCCAACTGGCGCGACCTGGAGTAAAACCAAATCCACCACGGAGACGCGCCGCCCACAGAGAAAGTCTCTTAATAACTAATAATTGCGGTTGTGGGTAGGTTCACACCGCTTCCTTCAAAATGCTGTCGCCCCGCGATTCGCGCCCATCCGCCGCCTTGGCCGGGAGGAACACGGAAAACACCGTCCCGCTGCACCCGGGAGTGGTCTTGCTGCGCAGCCGGATGTCGCCCCCGTGCCTCTCCACAATGCCCTTGGAAACCCACAGCCCCAGCCCCGTGCCCACTTCCTTTTTGGTGGTGAAGAAAGGTTCAAAGATGCGGGAACGATGCAACGGATTGATCCCCGGCCCGGAATCGGCAATGGTCACCCGCGCCCCCAGCGGGCCGGAGTCACCGAATTTCCTCGCTTGCGAAAGCCGTACCCGGATGGTTCCATCCAGCGGCACGGCATCTATGCTGTTGCTCAGCAGATTGGCGAATAACTGCCGCAACTCGCCCGGCACCGCCACAATTTCCGGATCCTGGGTTACTTCGATCTGCAGGTCAATCCGCTTATTGCTGGCCTTAGGAGAGAACACCGTGCGCAGTTGCGAAAGGATGGGCCCCACCCGCACCGTGGTGGCCGCCGTCTTCTCCCGGTAAAAGCCCAGCGCCTGCCGCGTCAGCTGCGATACCCGGTCCAGCTCTTCCTCCGCGGCCTTCAGATATTCGCGCACATTCTCCGGCAACCCGCTCTGGTTTTTGGCCAGGTACACAAGATTGACCACCGATTCCAACGGATTATTGATCTCGTGCGCCACCGTGGCCGCCAGCCTCCCGGTGGTGGCCAGCTTGTCGCTCATGCGCAACACTTCTTCCGTCTTCTTACGCTGGGTAATGTCGCGGGCGATCTTGGCCGCGCCAATCACTCGCCCGCTCTCATCCTTCACCGGCGAGATGGTCAGGGAAACATCCAGGCGCTCGCCCGTCTTGGTGAGGCGTACAGTTTCAAAGTGCTCAATGCGCTCGCCCCGCCGCATCTTGCTCAAGATAATGTCTTCATCGCCGTGCAGTTCCGGCGGAATAATCTTCAAGATCGGGCACCCAATCATTTCCGTCGCGGTGTAGCCGAACAAACGTTCTGCGCCTTTGTTCCAGCTGCTTACAATGCCGTTCAAGTCCTTGCTCACAATGGCATCGTCCGACGATTCCACGATGGCCCCCAGCTTGAGGCGGGCGCTCTCCTCCACCTTGCGGCCGGTCGTATCCGTGCACGCCCCCACCAGGTACGCCGGCTTGCCATCTTCGAACACCATCTTGCCGCGGTCGAAGAGCCAGCGGATGCGTCCGTCCGGCAGCACCACCCGGTACTCCATCTCGAAATCGGTGCCTTTTCGGGACGCCTCGATGGCGGCGAGTAGTCCGGGAATATCGTCGCTATGCACGAGCCGCACAAAATCCTCTGTTCTCCGGACTTCGCTGCTGGCCGGCAGGCCGAAAAGGCGCTTCAGATTGTCATCGAATTCCAGAAACTCGCCGCGCTGGGGATCCCATAGATAGGTGCCGGTGTCGGATGCCGCCAGCGCCGCCCGCAGCCGCTCTTCGCTTTTGCGCAACGCATCTTCCGCTGCCTGTTGCGAGGTGATATCGGTGTTGGTGCCGAACCAGCGCGCCACTTTGCCCGTGGAGTCGCGCACCGGCACGGTCCGGGTCAGGAACTGGCGATAGGTCCCATCGGCGCCGCGCAGCGGAAACACCATTTCGAAGGGCTCGCCGGTTCGAACCGAGTCAAGCCAGCGCTCCATCACTTTGGGCAGCACCTCGGGGTCGTGCACCGATTGCCATCCCCAGCCCAGCATCTGCTCCGGCGTGCTGCCGGTGTATTCGTACCAGCGCTGGTTGTACCAGTAAATTGAGCCGTCAGGGTGGGCCATCCAGTCCAGCTGAGGAATAGATTCGGCCAGCATCCGGAACTGCTGTTCGCCCTGCTCCAGGGCCAGCCGAGCCCGCGCTTGCGAGGTTACGTCTACGGCGTGCACAAAAATGCCTTCCACCACGCCCGCGCTGTTGCGCAGCGGCTGGTACACAAAATTGAAGTACGCCTCCTCCGGCTGGCCTTCCGGACCGCGGTTCAGTCGCACCTTGGCTTCCGTGCCCGTGGCCGGCTCTCCACTGCGGTACACCTGGTCCAGCAACTCGAAATAGCCTTGTTCCTCCAATTCGGGCAAGGTCTCGCGAATGGACTTGCCCAGCAAGTCCTCCGCTCTCATTTTCCCGATCACTTTGAGGTAGGCTGGATTGATGTAAGCCCAGCGATGCTCGGGACCTTTGAGCATGGCGATGGCCGCCGGAGCCAGCTGCAACAGCTCGCGCAAGCGGCCTTGCTCCCGCTCCGTTTCTGCCGCCAGTTGCTGTTCCAGATGGCTCACCTGCCTCCGCACCCGCCCCATCTGGAGGTGGGTTTCCACTCGGGCCAGCAGCTCACGGGCGGAAAAAGGCTTCACCAGATAATCGTCGGCGCCGCTGTGCAGCCCTTCCAGCTGTGACTCCTCGCCGGCGCGCGCGGAAAGCAGGATCACGGGAATAGCTCGGATTTGCTCGTCTTCGCGAATTGCTTTCAGCAATCCGAAGCCGTCCAGTCCGGGCATCATGATGTCGCTCAGTACCAACTGGGGACGCAGCTTCTGGGTTGCCGCCAGCGCCTCTTCGCCATTGCTGACGGCGTGTACACGATAATCATGGCGCAGCAGGCGGCTCACGTAATCCCGCAAGTCGGCATTGTCGTCCGCCAGTACGATCAGCGGCCGCGTGTCACCCTCATCGGCCTTGCCATCCTCGGCTGCGGTGCGCGCTCGCTCCGTCCCTGCCTCCGAGGTTTGCGGCAGCCAGCGCAGCGCTTCTTCCACATAGGCGTCCGCCCGCACGGCCCCGGATAGCCGGCTTCCCCCGGCCTCCACCTGCTCCGCCGGCAAATGTGCTCTGCCCAGCGGCATCGAAACCACAAATTTGCTGCCCTGGCCCACCCTGCTCTCTACCGCGACCGAGCCGCCATGCATCTTTACCAGTTCGTGGACCAATGCCAGCCCGATTCCCGTACCCTCGTACGTGCGACCGTAGGCCCCCTCCACCCGGTGGAAGCGGTCAAAAATGTGGGGTAATTCCTGCTGCGGGATTCCTGTGCCTGTATCTTCCACGGAGAGCTCCACCCGGCCATCCACGGCGCGCAGCCCCAGGCAAACTTCGCCGGCAAATGTGAACTTGAAAGCATTGGAAAGAAGATTAAGCACAATCTTCTCCCACATCTCCTCATCCACGTACACCGGTTCGGGCAAAGGTGGGCACTCCACCTGGAAGCGCAGACCGGCCTTTTCCATGGCCGAGCGAAACGTGCTGGCCAGGTTTTGGGTCAGGGCCGCGAGGTCGGTAGGCTGGTATACCGCCTGCATACGGCCGGCCTCCAGCTTGGAAAAGTCGAGCAGGGTATTCACCAGCTTCAGTAGCCGCAGGCTATTGCGATGCACCACTTCGAGTTGCCGCCGCTCCAGCCCCGGCCCGGAATCCTGCCCTTGCTGCAGCATCTCCTCCAATGGACCAAGCATAAGAGTAAGCGGAGTGCGGAACTCGTGGCTGATGTTGGTGAAGAAAAGCGTCTTAGCGCGATCCAGTTCGGCGAGCGCTTCCGCCCGCCGCCGCTCTTCCTCGTAGGCGCGAGCGTCGGTCACACTGGTCGCGATTTGCCGCCCTACCAGGTCAAAGAAGGTTTGGTAGGAGTCGTCCAGCGCCTTTTGCGGACTGATGCCTGCCAACAACAGCCCGGGAATCCCTTGCCCCGATGCGGCCAGGGGGATGAGCAAGGCACTGGCCGGAGGCGTCGCCCAAACGCCCCGGGGCAGTTCGGGTGCTAGCTTCCCCAGTTCCTGCACCATAACCGTGCTGCCCGTTTCCAGAGCTTGGCGCGCCAGTTCGGATAACGGAGTCCCGGCTGAACACAATTGCTTGCACAGATCATGTTCGCGGCTGATCCCCGCTGTTTCCACCATTTGCAGGTCTCTTTCGCCTGCCCCGTGGCACAGGATTGCGAAGGGAACATCACGCGGGTTCTCCCCCAGAGTGTTGGCAGCGACTCGCCAGGCATCCCGTTCGCTGCGCGCGTCCACCCCCCTGGCCGCCAGGTCGCGCAGCGTGCGCAGCCGGCGTTCCCCGATGACCTCCTCCGTGGTCTCAAGCACCGCGGTGAAGACTCCGCCTATGGCGCCGGTTTCCACTCGTACCGGGCTGAAAGAAAACGAGAAATAGCATTCTTCGGGATAGCCGTAGCGTTGCAGCGACAACAGCAGATCGTTGGACCAGCTGGCTTCTCCGGTCTTTACCACCTTGTCCAGCATGGGACCAATGGTGTCCCAGATCTCAGCCCAACAATCCTGGCAGCGCTGGCCTAGCGCCCACGGGTGCTTGCTGCCCAGGATGGTGCTGTACGCGTCATTGTAAAGAACCACATACTCCGGCCCCCAATACATGACGATGGGAAACCTCGAAGCTACGCAGATGCTGAGGGAGGTCTTCAGGCTTTGCGGCCAACCGGAGACGGGGCCCAGGGGAGTTTTAGCCCAATCCAAAAGGCGCATGAGCTCGCCCATGCTGCCTCCGCCCGCAAAAATGTCGTCGGGGTTGGCTACAGGCTTCCCCTTTTTGCTGCTGTGCATAAAGGTGAGAAGTTTCCGTTGCGTGATAGCGCAGCGACGATACTAACCCGGGCTGACCCCGTTTTAGGATTCCGAGCTGCCCTTAGGAGTTGCTCCGAAGCACACCCCAATGAATTAGCCCACTTCAACCGATTTATGTTAGCACCGTAATGGCGCTGGCGTCCGCTGCTGCGGGATCTCCGGCCTCACCGCCGCAGGTACTTGCCCAGGCATCGCGGGCAGGGCGTATAGCCGGCGCGCGCCGCTTCCTGCGCGCTCATCAACTCCGGTTTGCCATGAATATAACTGCAGGAAGGATCGTGATAGAGCTTGCCCTGCGCGGTAACCGCCACCTGCCGATGCGGCAAATGCACCGCGGGCATGCTGTGCCGCGAAAGAAGAGTTGCGGTCGCACCCGGCCGGGAGTAGCCGTCGCTCACCACCGCCGCTACCAGCAGTGTCGTTACGACCACAGCCGCCCAAACCCGGCCGCTCATGATGTTCTCCCCGACAGCAAGAATAAGCCCTTCTACTCCCCGCTCCGCCGTGACAGATACTCGGGATCACGCTTCCATCCCGTCAGCATGGAGGCAAAATTAGACCACCCGTGAAGCACAACCATGATCAGGTGCCCGGGAATAAATGCCAGGAAACCGCACATGGCCACAAAATGCCAGACGCGGGCCAGATGATAGCCGCCCATGGGCCAAGCCAGCCACGAAAATTGCACTGGTTTGTAAAGCACCAGCCCGGTCAGAAAGGAAGCAACTCCGCATAAAACTGTCGCCGTGTAGGCCAGTTTCTGCAGCGGATTGTATTGCTCGGTGGCCGGCGGCTTGGCCCCGAACAGAAAGTAGCGGCGCGCCATGGGCCACACGCCTTTCACCTCCCGCGGCATGAACAACACCGTCTTGTAATGGCCGCTGATCAACTGGTAAGCAATGTAGAGCACGCCGCTGCCGGCGAACAGCCACATGAAAGTAAAGTGCCATTGCAGCGCGCCCCCCAGCCAGCCGCCCAGCGTTAGCCCTTGAGGAATGTTGATCAGGTCGTGCTCGGGAATCTTCGCCCCAAAGCTGGGGAAGGCGCGAAAGATGCGCAGCCCGCTGGCTGCCAGCACCGCCACCGCCACTGCATTCAGCCAATGGGTAAAGCGAATGGCCCAGGGATGCTCATAGGCGGCCGTCACCAGTTGCATGCGCGCTTCCGGCTTGGCTTCCGGCATTCCGGTTTGCGCTCCGCTCGCCATCCCTTCTCCTAGAGCCCGGCGTACCAGCTATAGCCCTGATCTTCCCAGTAGCCGCGCTGCGCTCCCAGCACGTTGGTGACGGTCAGCTTGGTCAGGTACTTGGCTGATTTGTAGCCCAGCTTGGTGGGCAGGCTCAGCCGCAAGGGCGCGCCATGTCCGCGGTCCAGCGGTTGGTCGTACATTTCGTAACAAAGCAGAGACTGCGGATGCAGCGCCGTCGCCATGTCCAGAGATTCGTAGTAATCGTCGGCGCACTCCACGGCCACATAGCGCGAACTGCTGTCGGCTCCAATCAGCGTCAGGAAGTCGGAGATGCGCGCTCCCCCGAACCTGCCGATCACGTCCCAGCCCTCCACGCAAATGTGGCGCGTGTTCTGCCGAATCCTGGGCAGGGCCTGGATTTGCGCCAGGGTATATTCGCCAGGATGGCGCACATTGCCGGCCACGGTTAGCGTCCAGTTTTCCAGGTCCACGCCGGGATCGAGATCGTCATAACCGTTGTAGGGGAAGTTGGCGAACGTCACCACATCCGCGTCAGAGAAGGTAGCCGCCGGATGCCGCCGCCGGAACAGCAGGCCCGAAGCCCAGTCGCTCAGGCGTACCCCGCGGTCGAGCAGCGGGTCCTGCCAGCGCGTAACCGCGAACGCGCCCAACGCCAGCACCGGAGTCAACTTCAGCAGCTGGCGGCGGCTGAGTTGTTTCAGCTTTTTATCTTCAATACTGGCCAAAACCGAACCTTCATCGCAGAAATCTGCATCTCCGCCATCCTGACTTTGACCTTGCCTTGTATTGGACCCGGTTGCCCCAAAGCGGAGTGGCGATGCCGAATTGTATACGAGCCGGCAACTGCTTGCCCGCCGGCTGGGCACAAAATTTCCCCGTGGCGGAACTGGATGTGGCGTAACTGCCTGGGCACAGGCGCCCTCGCCTGTGCGGACACCGCGCCTTCCTTGTGGCTGCGGTTAGGTTTGGAATGCGGCGCTTGGAATGCGGCGCCGCGTCTCGCCCCGCTGCCTCTGGTAATATCGAATTTCGGCGTGCGGCGGCAATGTTGAGCCCGGATTCTGCGCCACAGGTTTTATACGGAGGAATACATGAACGACGCTGCCAATTTTCCTGTCGGTGCGCGCCGCAACGAGGATATCGCCCTGGACATGATGAGGTTCATCGCCATGACCACCGGCTACGGTAAAACCGGCGCGGCCGGCGCGGGCTTCGGTTCCAGCGTGGCTTCCAAGCCCGAGGACTATGCCACTCACCTGCTCGAACTTTATGGCCGCTGCTTGTCGGCCGTGGAACGCAAGAAGTAGCCCGCCAGCAAGCTCGAAGCAAACAAAAGCCGCGGGAATTCCCGCGGCTGATGAAATTTACCTCTCCGGATTTAGCGGCGTTTCCGCGAAGAGCTCTTGCGCTTCGCCTTGCCGCTCTTACGCGCCTTCGACCGGGTGCGGCTGCCTCCACGCTTGGCGGCTGTTTTCCTGCCACCCCGCTTCTTCGCCGCGCCCTTCTTGGCCGCGCTCTTCTTGGCGCGCGCCGCCGGGCGCTTGGCTGCCGCCTTCCGCGCCGGCGCTTTCTTTTTCTTCGCGGGAGCGCGCCTGGCCCCGCCGCCACCGCCGCCCGTCGAGGTGGGCCGCGGCTCTGGCGTTTCCGCCGGCATCATCGGAGGCTCCCCCGTGGAACTGGTTACCGGCTCTTCTTCTTCTTCCTCTTCTTCGTAATCCTCTTCCAGGGATTCGCCGTAGGAACCCGTATCGCCGAATTCGTCCATGTCATCGTCCCGTCCGTACAGCGTCTCATTATCCAGAAATCGCATGACTCCTCCTGATCTCCGCTCTGCAAGTTGCCGCCACCGCGCGCCAACTCATCTCCATTTAGTAGTTGAACAAGACTGCAGGACCGCCTCGCCGATTCGGCGGCGCAAAATACTTCCCCGCCAGCGGCGCGCGATTATAGCACAGCGTTTTCGCAACACTCTGTGATGCCCCACCGCATCCGCATATTACACCTTATGATGAAATTGCGTCGTCGCGGGACGGAAAGGGAATTCGGCTCTAGGGATTTTCCTGGATCACCAGCACGTCGCCGGCGCGCAGGTTGGCCGCCGCTTTGCCGTTGCTCCGCTGCAAGGCTGCCACGGTGGTGTTGTATTGGTTGGCGATGCTGTAGAGGGTTTCGCCCCGGCGCACCTTGTGGAGAATCTTCTTATTCTCGGAAGCCGCACGTAACTTGCTGCTGCGGCGGTACTTAGAACTGTGATGCGCGGAAACTTCGTGTTCCCCGGGGGCCAGCGGCCGGTGCAGGTAAAGCACCATCCCGGCGCGCAGCTTGCCGCGCACGCGCGGGTTCCAGCGGCGTAAGCGGATCACAGGAACGCCAAAGTCCTCCGCCACGGAGGTCAAAGTGTCTCCCCGGCGCACCTTGTAGCGCGTTATGCGGCGGGAATAAGCGACTGCTTCCACGTAACGCCCGGCCGCTACCGGGATAATCAGCTTCGTTCCCGCTCCCAGTTCTTTGCCGTCCAGGTTATTGGCTTCGGCAATGGCGCGTGCGGTGGTGTGATACTGGCGCGCCACGCCCGCCAGGGTTTCACCTTCGCTCACATTGTGATAGCGCCACCACACCCGCTTGTCGCGGGGAATGGCGGCAATCGCTGTCTGAAATTTTTCCGTGTCGCCCGCCGGCAGGTGCAGATCGAAGGTGCCCTCCCGCGGGGTGGTCATGCGCAGCAGGCTGGGATTGAGTTCC
Source organism: Terriglobales bacterium (assembly GCA_035278025.1). GTDB lineage: Bacteria > Acidobacteriota > Terriglobia > Terriglobales > Acidobacteriaceae > JAICWP01. The sequence continues at coordinate 27,173 of DATEJK010000115.1, forward strand.
TGCAGCGTGGTCACCGAACTGTCCACGCACTCCGCCACCAGGCGCAGGTCCACCGGGTAATCAATGGTCACGGTGTCGGTGGGGATGGGCTTGTCGGGAACGATTTCATTCAGACCGTATTGCGCCGGGTTTTTGGCCATAATGGCCACGGCGATGATGATGGGCACGTAATTGCGGGTTTCCCCCGGCAGCACGTTGCGCTTGTACAACTCCCAGAAGTCCGCGTAACCGGTGCGCTTAACTGCCTGCTGTACCGTGAGAGGTCCGGAATTGTAGGCCGCCATGGCCAGGTACCAGTCGCCAAATTCCTTGTAGAGATCTCTCAGATGGTGGGCGGCGGCACGGGTGGACTTTTCCGGATCCTGCCGCTCATCCACCCACCAGTTGCGCTGCAACCCATAGCCCTTGGCGCGGCTGTACATGAACTGCCACAGGCCGCGGGCGCCCACTCGGGAAAGGGCTTGCGGATGGAAGCCCGATTCCGCTTCCGCCAGGTAAATCAAATCCTGGGGCACGCCCTGTTCCTTAAGAATACGCCGGATCATGTCGTTGTACATCCCGGCGCGGGTTAGAGCCCGTTCCAGCACGCCCTTGCCCCGGGTGGAGAAATAACTGATATAGCCGGCCACCGTATCGTTCATTGTCAGGGGAAGGTCGGAGTGAATCTGGCGGATTTCCGCCGCCGCTTTGGCCTTAAGGTTGGGGTCCACCGGAAAGGTGATCTGGTTGGTCTCATCAATCGGTGCGGGTTCGGATTTCTGCTCGGTAAAGCCGTCGCCCTGCCGCAGCGCCACCAGTTCCAGGCTGTTGACCCCGTCCACAATCTTGTCGAACTCCTTCTGCAGCCGTTCGTCAGAGCTGGCCCCGCCCGGAGCCTGGGTCAGGATGTCAAAGGCGCGGTCGAAATTCGCTTTTGCAGCCTCCATGTGCCCCGCCGAATAGTTGGCCTGTCCCGCCTGGTACTGCTCGTCGGCCTGCGCCACCAGCGTGTCAATAGGATCGAGCTTGGCTACGGGCTTCGGCGGTTCTTGCGGCTTGGGATCAGGCGCGGGAATGGCCGCCGGTTTGGGCTGGATTGGAGGCGCTGAAACTACCGGGGGCGCCACCGCCATAATCGGCTTCTTGACCGCCGTTTGGCAGGACGTGGTGCTCAAAGCCAGGGCAGCGAGCAGCAGCGTGAACCAATAGACCTGTGGAATCCTCATGCGCTCTAGGACTTAGGGCTAAACCAGCCTGGCTTTTTTGGAACTGCTGAATCGTACTACGGGTTTTTCAAGCGGGTCAATCGAACAAAGGTACTGTGGTTACCTTCCAATGGTCGTTGTTCTCCCGCAATCCCCCTGCAATGCCCGGAAGTTAAACAGAATCCAGAGTTGTGGGCCGGGGTTGCCTCGGCAGTGAGGGGAAAGGAACGTCAGGGAACAGCCGGCACATGTTGCTTGAGCAAATTTCGAAACTCTTCGGCTGCTCCCGAGGAAAACACCCGCTTAGGAATCACGTAGAGAGAACGCGGTGTGCTCCGGATGCGATAAGCGAACAAGGAGGAGACATTGGAAGGCCACAGCGTGAGAAGCACAAACAAATTCTCGGTTTCGACGAAGCGGCTGAAATCGTGCCAACCCAGGGAACTGACCGCAAAGCGATCGGGACCGCCGATGGCAATGCCCTCCTCTCCAATCTCCAGCGCCTGAGCGCCGGCGCGGCCGGGAGGCCGGAAGCTGTAGAGCGGACCTCGCCGGGCCAGAAACCAACCTTCGAACACCAACAACACGCCCAGCAGGAACTCAAACCACTCTCGGTACCCGATGCCGTTCAGCCCGCCCCCGTGGACTCTCCTTCGCCAAACTAAAACCAATTGCCCGATGATGAAGAGCAGGCCCAGGCAAATCAGCAGGAAATAGATATACCGATCCGAACGGGGACGCAAAGAAGCATAATAGGCGCGCCGCGCTTCTTTGCCGTCCTCCGCCTTGAGTTCAAACTCGATTTTCACGACGCCTTGTGGAATGCCTCCGGCTTACCAGGAAAGCTTTAGCGCCAGCTGTATCTGCCTGGGATCAAAGGCCGCCGTAGCCTGTCCGGCATTCGTCCACAACGGGTTCACATCGGCCACGTTGAACTTGTTGATGAAGTTGAAGGCGTCCACCATGGCATCCAACCCCACCCGCTCACCGAAGGCGATGTGCCGCGCCACCCGCATATCGGTAAACAGCGTGGAAGGCCGAACCCCGGCGTTGCGTCCCAGGTTGCCAATCACTGTGCCGTTGAGGAAACAGGCGGGCTGCAGAAATCCTGTGGGTGAATAAGACGAGGCCACCGTCTGGTCGCCGCACAGGTTCTGCGGCGTGCCCGACCCTACCGCCAGCGGACGGTCGGTGGTGGTGCCGAAATCGAAGTTGCGGTCCGAGCCGGTGATGATGTTAAACGGCCGCCCCGCACCCGCCTCAATAATGGGCGCGAAAGTCCAATCGCTGCCCAGCTTGCTCCAGAAACCGCTGCCGGAAAGCTTGCCCGTCTGGTACACCCCGCTGAAGACAAAGCGATGCCGCTGGTCGAACAGCGAGGAGGAGCGGTCCGCGTTGGGATCGTAGTTATTTTGCGCCGACAATGGCGACTCTAAGTCGGTGGAGTCGTCAATGGCGTGCGAATAGGTGTAGGAAGCCAGCAGCTCATAGTGGTGGCTGAAGCGCTTGCGCAGGTTGGCGGTGAACCCGTGATACACCGAGCTGCCGTTGGAGTAGTTGGCGGGCATGTCGCTGAAGGGAATGCAGCCCGCCAGCGACAGCGGGTCACAGTTGGCGTTCAAGCCTTCTGCCGCCATGATCTGGTTAGCCAGCCCCACACACGCGCCCGCCCCGCCCGCAATCGCCGCCTGTGCCAGCGAGGGGTTCAGCCCGGAGGGACGGAAGAAGCTGACCAGCGACGAACTCACCCAGGGCTGGCCCTGCAACGGCCCGGGATTCAGGTTCACGCCGCAAGGAGCCCCGATGGAGCCCACAAACAACGGCGCGCTGGTGCCGCCGCTGAGCGCACCCGGATCTCCCGCAGCGGCAGCCACCTGGTAGTTGTGTATCAGCAGGTCGGAGCGCACCGCATTGGCGTTGATCGGACGGTTCAACCGCTTGCCGGCATTGAAGTTGTACTGCAGGCTGAGGGCGAAGTTGTGCCCCAGGTCGCGCTCGATGGTCAGGTTCGCCTGGTTGGAATAGGGGTACTGGAAATTGGCCGCGGTCGGGAAGCCAAATGGCTGCAGAATCAAGGGGATGCCGGCTGCCAAATATTGCTGTCCCACAAATGCCGAAGGAGCGTTGGGCGTGGGATTGAAGCGTTGCTGGTTGGAGAGATAGTTCAGCGCCTGCGACAGGCCGGTGGGGGTGCAGTTGGAATTGCCTAACGTGCCCTGGAACGTGTTGGCCGCATTCAGGTTGAGTGGGCTGGCTGTGCTGGCGGCGGTGCACGGGCTGCCGCCAAACAGGATCACCTGCGGCGCTTGCGCGCCATCGGCGACGTCGGAATCAAAGGCCAGGGCCAGCAGCGGGTGGTCGAAGAACATTCCATACGAGGCGCGGATCACGGTTTTGCCGTCGTTGCCGGGGTCCCAGGCAAGGCCCACGCGCGGGGCCACATTGTCCCAGTCGCGGGGAATGCCCTGGGTAATGCCCAGGGCATTCTGCGCCGCCTGGGAGAAAGGGTTGATAGCTGCGAAAGTGGGGGTCAGCTCCACGTCATAGCGCACGCCGTAGTTCAGGGTCAGGTTGGGCCGCACCCGCCAGCTGTCCTGAAGGAAGGCGCCCAGAGGCGTATTGGTAAAGGCGTCATGCGGATTGCCCACGCCCTGGATGAAGTTCTGCGGCAGCCCCAAGCCATAAGCCTGGATGGGCGATACTCCGGGGAAGTTGGGGATGCCGGGGATGGTGGGGAAGCCGGGCAGGTCCAGGCCGCCAAAGTTGTAAATCCCGCCAAAATTCACGGTGAAGTCGGCCTGCAGGGGCAGGTAGTTGGCGTCTATCCCGAACTTCATGTTGTGATTGCCTTTGACCCAGGAAAGACTATCGGAGAGCTGGTAGCGCTGCTCGGTGCGGTTCACAAAAGAGAACGGCTCCCGCCCGAAGAAGGCAAATCCGGGAATGTTCACCGCCACGTTGCCGCCCCCAGGCGCGCTGGAGAAGTTATAGAGCAGGCCGCGCCGCGAGTAGGCGAACAGGAAATCGTTCACCTTATTGTTGCCCAGCGTCATAGTGTCATGGGCGTTGATGCTGAAGTCGCGGTAGGTCTGCTGCGAGGTGCGCGAATATGCGTTCTGGCCAAAGTTCTGCGGCCCCTGCGCGTTCACCTGGATGCCGGTGGTGGTGCTGGGGCTGACGCCGGCGCGCAGCATCAACTGGTTGTTGGAGCTGATGCGGTGGTCCAGGCGGAGCGAGTACAGGCTGGTGCCCTCGAAGATGGGATAGTTGCCGACCAGCGTGCTCATAGGCACAAACGAAGACGGCAACGGCGCTCCGCTGCTGGGAAAAATCGGCAGCCCGCCGCCCGCCAAGGGCCCCAGGTTTTGCGGCACCACTCCATTCAGGGCCACGCCGGAAGCCGCTCCCGCGGCCGCCGCATATCCAGCCACGGCTTGTGCGAAAGCGGGACTGGCCTGCTCCAGTGCCAGCACCGAGGGATTGGTCAGAAACCCAATCTGGTCATTGGTGAGGTTGAGCGTGCCGAAGGGCAGGCCCACCAGGGTACTGTCAAAGGGCGTCAGCCCGAAATTATCCGCCCCGATAGTCGAAAAGCCGGTTTCATGCCGGCGCGTGGTTTCAAAAGAGAAAAAGTAGAAAGTCTTGTCTTTGACAATGGGCCCGCCGAACGCAGCTCCCGCCTGCACCCGCGTGTAAGCCGGATTGGAAACGTTGCTGAAGCGATTCACCGCCTGCAGCTTGCGGTTGCGCAGGTAGCCGAAGACGTCGCCATGGAAAAGGTTGGATCCTGACTTGGTGATGATGTTGACCACGCCTCCGGAGGCTCTCCCGTATTCCGGGGCGTAGCTGTTGTTTACAATCTGAAACTCCTGCACGCCCTCCTGCGAGATGGTGGACCGGATGCCATTGACGGAGTTGTCCACCGCGTCCGCGCCATCCACATTGACCTGGTTGTCGCGCGCCCGCTGGCCACTGAAATTCAAGCCTGAAGTCGGCGCCGCCCCGATGCTGGGCGCCGTGTCCCGCTCCACCTGCGAGTCGGTGAGGGCGAAATTGATGTAGTTGCGCCCGTTGATGGGCAGGTTATCAATCCGCTCCTGGTCTATGGTGGTGGTGGAAGATGTGCGCTGGGTCTCCACCAGCGCGGCCTCGGTGGAGACATTCACGGTTTCCGATACGGTCGCCAGTTGCAGCATCACCGGGAGTTCCGCCACCTGGCCAACGGTCAGGGTCACGTTCTGGGCCACCGTTTTAGCAAAGCCTGAGGCTTCCACGCTCACCGCGTAGCGCCCCGGAGGAAGCAGCAGAAACTGGTACATGCCGTTTACGTTGCTGGTAGTGGTGCGCCCGAAATTCTGGGCTTCATTGCGCACCGCCACGGTGGCATCCTTCACCAGAGCGCCCTTAGGATCCTTTACCGTGACGTGTAGTTCGGCGGTGGCTGCGGATTGAGCAACCGCGGTGGCGGCCAGCAACATGATCACACTCAACGTATAACCGAGCTTCACCAGCTTGTTCATGGGAACTCCTGTCGTGCTTTGCTTTTGAGGACACCAGCACGCAATCCGGCTCCTGCGGGTCTTGCAACCCGCCAGCGCGGGGGAGCCGAAGCCGGACTTTGGAACGTGAATTCCGCTGGTTTTTACATCAGGCGCGTCCTAAACGCAAGCGCGTAAAGGGAAAATAGACGTGACCAGAAAGGGGCGGGCGGCGGCTACGGTTGTTCCACCCTGGCGCGCTGTTCACCTGAAGTCCGGGCTTCATTCCTTTGAGCCCTTTGTGTCCTCTGGGCCCCTGGGAAGACATGGTGAGGGGCTATCTCTTGATCCCGCTGGCCTGCTGCTCCGAGGTGGCAAATCCCCAGGCCATGCGCGGCGTATTGTGGGCGATGCCCAGCCGGCCTTGCCCGTCGAGCACGATGATGCCTCCGTGCCCGCTTAACCGCCGCTGCAGGTAGGAGATGGCCTCGCTGGCCGCCTGCTGCGGCGGCGCGCCCGCCGCCACCCGGTCAGCCGTCCACTTTCCCAGCACCAGCTTCATGATGGGTTCGCCCCAGCCGGTGGTGGAAACCGCGGCGCTCTGGTTATCGGCGTAGCAGCCGCACCCAATCAGAGAAGAGTCTCCCACCCGGCCCGGGGTTTTGTTGAGCGTGCCGCCGGTGGAAGTGGCTGCCGCCAGATTGCCTTTGCTGTCCAGAGCCACCGCGCCTACCGTATCGTGGGAGGCGGAAAAGACGTCGAGCTTGGATTCACCTTCCGCCTGAGTGCGCCGCAAACGCTCCACTTCCCGAGCGATCACCAGTTCCTGGTTCTCAATGAGTGGAACCCCGTGTTCGGCGGCAAAGAGCTCTGCCCCGGGGCCGACAAAATAGACGTGCGGGCTGTCTTCCAGCACGATGCGCGCCACGTGAATGGGATTGCGGATGCGCTCCACGCAGCCCACCCCGCCGGCGCGCAGCGTGGCTCCATCCATCATGAGGGCATCCAGTTGCACCCGCCCGTCGCGATTCAGGAAACTGCCGCGGCCGGCGTCGAAGGCTTCATCGTCCTCCATGACCCTCACGGCGGACTCCACTGCATCCAGGGCCGAGCCGCCACGCTCCAGTTCCTGCCAGCCGGCGGCCATGGCGGCGCGGATCCCGTTCAGGTGCGCTTCTACCATGGTGTCGGGAATCGCCCAGCCCCCGCCGTGCACCACCAGAACCGGCTTATGCAATGACTTTGTCCCGCATGGAATGAATGACTCGACAGTCTAGCATTCGTGGGATGCGGATGCCGCCAGCGCGGGGTTACTCCCAGGTTTCAAGGTTCTGAGGTTTGAAGGTTTCTCAGGTTGCGAGGGTTTCATGACGTTTCGGCTGGGACGGTGTTCTGCGCCGTTGCGGCCCCCTGTTGACATCCCACATGTCCAGGGACATACTCCTGTGTGGAGGCCACAGGAGTATGGCCGAAGCCAAATCGGAAGTCCTGCAGGGCACGCTCGACCTGATGGTGCTCAAGACCCTGCAGGCGCTGGGGCCCCTGCACGGTTACGGAATCGCCCGCCGCATCGAGCAGATCAGCGGCCAGGTGCTGCTGCTTAACCAGGGCACCATCTACGCTTCCCTGGTTCGCCTGCTCCAGAAGGGCTGGATCACCGCGGCGTGGGGCACATCCGACAACAACCGCAAGGCGAAGTTCTATTCCATCACCGGCAATGGACGGAAGCAGTTGCGCGAAGAAACCGAAAACTGGGAGCGCATCGCCGCGGTCATGGGCCGCGTATTGCAGCTTTAGAGGAGGAGCGCCATGTGGGAGCGGCTACGGAGCGTGGGCTCGCGGCTATGGGCGTGGGCGCGAATGCGCCGACTGGAGCGCGACTTCGCGGAGGAATTGGAGTCCCACGCCGCCATGCTGGCCGAGGAATATCAGCAACGCGGCCTGGCTCCGGAGCCGGCCCGGCGCGAAGCCATGCTCCGCCTGGGGGGCATGGCGCAGCTGCGCGAGTCCTATCGCGAGCAGCGCGGGCTCCCGCTGCTGGACCGCATCCGGCAAGACCTTCGTTATGCGCTGCGCGTGTTTCGCAAGTCGCCCGGGTTCACGTTCTTTGCCGGGGCCGCGCTGGCCCTCGGCATCGGCGGCACTTCCGCTGTCTTCAACATCGCCGACGCGGTGCTGCTCCGTCCTCTTCCCTATCGCGAGCCCTCGCGTCTGGTCATGCTCTGGCAGGATGACACTGCCTACGGCTTTCCCCGCAACAACGTAAGCCCAGTGGCATTCGACCTGTGGCAGAAACGCAATCAAGCTTTTCAGGGCGTAGCCGCTTTGACCCACACCTCCTTCAATCTCCTGGGTCAGGGTGCTCCCGAATACCTGCACGCCGATACCGTTACCGCCAATTTTTTCTCCGTGCTGGGCGTCGTGCCGGCTCTGGGCCGCGCCTTCACGGCGGATGACGGCCGTCCCGGCGCGCCGCCCACGGCGGTGTTGAGCTACGGATTATGGGTACGTCGTTTCGGCGCACAGCCGCAGGTGGTCGGCCGGAACCTGCTGCTGAATGGCGCCAAGTACACGGTGGCCGGCGTGATGCCTCGCGAGTTCCAGTTCCTCGCTCCGGAAGTTGACCTGTGGGTGCCGGCGCAATGGACCAGCGACTACATAGAAGCCAGGAAAACCGATCACTTCCTCACGGTGGTGGCGCGGCTCCGCGCTGGAATGTCGGCGCAGCGCGCCGGCGTAGCCATGTCGCTGCTGGGCCGGCAGCTCTCCACCCCCGATATGTCGGACCTCACGGCGGTGGTTGTTCCCTTACGCGAACAGGTGGCCGGTGATGTACGCCCCGCGCTCCTTGTCCTGCTGGGCGCCGTGGCTTTGCTCCTGCTGATTGCCTGCGCGAATATAGCCAATCTTCTGCTGGCGCGGGGCAGCGCGCGGACGGCCGAGCTGGCGGTACGGCTGGCGTTGGGCGCCAGTCGAAAACGGGTGATTGAGCAAATGCTGGCAGAGAGCCTGCTGCTCTCCTGCATGGGAGGCCTTGCCGGGCTTGGCTTGGCGGTGCTGGCCACCGGCTTCCTCGGCCAGTTGATTCCCCCAGGCATTTCCCACACCGGTGCGCCCTCCATCAATGCCCCACTGCTGTTCTTCGCCGCCGCCGTCTCCATAGCCACGGGAATCCTGTTCGGCACCCTGCCCGCGTGGCGGGGTTCGCAAGTGGAACTGGTCAGCTCGCTGAAACAAGGTGGCGGGCGCTCGGGCGTGGGCGTGGGTGGACAGCGGGTGCGCGGCGCGCTGGTGGTAACCGAGGTGGCCCTGGCCATCGTCCTGCTGGCGGGCGCTACCCTCATGATCCGCAGCTTTGGGAAGCTTTATCACCAGGACCCCGGCTTCCGCGCCGAACATGTGCTCACTTTGCAGACTCGCCTGCAGTATCCCAAGTACCAGAGCATGGCGCGCCGCAGCGAGTTCTACCGCGAAGTGCTGCAGCGGGTCGAAACCGTGCCTGGCGTTGTCGCCGCCGGTTACACCACCTACTTGCCGCTGGCGGATGCCGGGGGCGGCAGCCTGGTGACGGTCGAAAACACGCTTGTGGACCCCAAACATCGCCTGGTTGCCAATGTGCGCGTAGTCAGTCCCGACTACTTTCGCACTGTGGGCATGACGCTCGCCCGCGGCAGGCTGCTGGACAGAAGCGACGGCCCCGACAATCCCAAGGTCGCGGTCATCAACTCGAGCATGGCGCGCGCTTACTGGCCCGGGGAAGATCCTTTAGGGCACAGATTCAAGCGCGGCTTGCCGCAATCGGATTCGCCCTGGTATACGGTGGTCGGCGTGGTCGCCGATATGCGCCAGGGAGGAATGGACGTTCCCGTGCGTCCGGAGGCTTACTTTTCTTTCGAGCAGGCGGATTTCTTTCCACCTGACTCCCTGGCGGCGCGCACCACCCGCGATCCTCTCTCCGTGACCGAGGAAGTAAGGCGGCAGATCTGGGCGGTTGACAGCGAAGAACCGGTGGCCGCCGTCATGCCCCTGCAGGAAATGGTGGATCGAAGTGTTGCCCCGGCCCGGCTGCAGACCTGGCTGCTGGGCGGGTTCGCCGCCGTCGCGCTGTTGCTGGCCGCGCTGGGAATCTACGCCGTGCTTTCGTTCCTCGTGGCCCAGCGCACGCAAGAACTCGGCCTGCGGCTTGCGCTCGGCGCGCGGCCGGCCCAGGTGCTGCGTACCGTCATGGCGCGGGGTCTTAAACTGTATTTGTTGGGGCTGGCCATCGGCACCGCGGCCGCCTTAGCCCTGTCGCGATTTCTCACCCACCTGCTGTTTGGGGTCAGTGCCTCCGACCCGCTTTCGTACGCCACCGTCATCGTGCTCATGGCTGCCGTCGCTGTGCTGGCGTGTTACCTGCCCGCGCGCCGCGCCATGCGCTTCGATCCCATGGCCGCCCTGCGCTACGAGTAGCTGACTGCAAACGAAGGTTGGGCACTGCGCTCTTCAGCTGAGCAATTGAGTTGCGCAAAGCTTTGCTGCGGGAGAGAATTGCGCCGCCATGCCGGCCGCCACGCCACTGGAGCGCAAGGGGGTCCCGGGCAAGCTGAAGGTGGTCCTCGCCCTGCTGGGAATCTCCGCCTTCATCAATTACATAGACCGCGGCAATCTCTCCCTGGCCGCGCCCATGCTGAAGGATGAGCTGAGCCTCTCCGCCTCGCAACTCGGCCTTCTGCTCTCGGCGTTCTTCTGGACCTATGCCTGTTTGCAACCGGTAACCGGCTGGCTGGTGGACCGTGTGAACGTCAACTGGGTGATCGCTGGCGGATTCTGCCTCTGGTCCTGCGCTACCGCCGCCACTGGAATGGTTCACGCCATCGCAGCGTTGTTCGTGTTTCGACTCATGCTGGGCGTGGGCGAGTCGGTTATGTTCCCCTCCTGTTCCAAGATAATCGCCCTGCACTTTCCCGAAGAACATCGCGGACTGGCCAACTCCATCGTCTCCGCCGGAATGACCCTGGGCCCCGGATTCGGCATGTTAGCCGGCGGAATGCTGATGGCCCGCGTGGGCTGGCGCCCCTTCTTCATCGTGCTCGGACTGGTAAGCCTGTGCTGGCTCGTGCCCTGGCTCAAGTGGATGCCGGAGGCCCGCCGGGCCCTGCCTATGAAAAAAACCGGGGCCCCGAGCTTTCCCGAGTTCCTGCGGCTGCGCTCCGCCTGGGGAACCTGCGCCGGGCTGTTTTCGCTGAACTATGTAAGCTATTTCCTGATCACCTGGCTGCCTTTCTACCTGGTGCGGGAGCGGCACTTCTCCATGGACAGCATGGCTAAGACGGGAGGCGCGGCTTACCTGCTGGGGGCCGCGTCCGCCACTCTGGCAGGCTGGTATTCCGACCGCTGGATTTCCGCCGGCGCAACCCCCACCCGGGTGCGTAAGACTTTTGTGGCCGGCGGCCTGGCGGCCTCCGGACTTCTTCTCGGCCTGTCCGCGGTTAGCGGACCAACCTTTTGCGTCTTCCTGATTATCGCGGGCATGATTTGCTGGGGGGCCAGTTCTTCCAACCTTTGGGCCATTACCCAGACCCTGGCGGGTCCGCAGGCGGCGGGACGATGGACCGGGTTCCAGAATTTTGTCGGCAACTTCGCCGGCATGGTGGGCCCGGCGCTCACCGGCTACGTCCTGCAATGGACAGGGCAGTTTTACTGGGCGTTCGCCATCATGACCGCGGTAGCGCTGGCCGGCGCCGCTTCCTGGATTTTCCTGATTGGACGAGTCGAGCAGGTACGCTGGAGCAGGCAACCGCAAGCCGCCGCAGTTTCAGGCTAATGCGGCAAGATTCGCGGGTTTCAAAGTTTCGCAGGTTTCACGGTTTCGCGGTTCCGGAATTCACTGTTGAAACCTTGAACTTTGCAGCTTTGAAACCTTGTGTTTACTGCGGCTCCGTTCCCGTAGTCGTCTTGTGCTCCACTTTGGTGGAAGTGCGCCGCGTCTTCTTCGCGCCCCTGTGCACGACGCGCTTAGTCGTGTTCTTGGTCTTGTGATACCCCCTGCGGGTGACTGATGCGGTTTTGTGGCCGGTCTTCTTGGCGGCATTTTTGGTCGCCCGGCCGGCGGTTTTCATGTCGTGCTTAGCGCCCGTGTTCGGCGTGGTGGTGGAGGTATCCGACTGCGCCCAGGCCGCTGTTCCCATGGCCACTGCCAGGCTTAACAGCGCAATTCCCAGTAGATGTCTCATATTCACCTCGGTTGTTGGATGCATAATTCCCGCTCGCGAGCAGCCGCCGTGGTTGTGGCGTGAGCGCTCTCGCCTGCGTGCCTCGGCCTGGCAGAAATTCACGTCCCATCAGACGGGGCAGCAGCGCGGAAATACGTCCCGGCTGCCCGACGAAACAGGAGATACGCGATCACCACCAGTAGGGCGCTGTGAATGACCAATGCTTGGCGGGAGTGGAGACTCAGGAGCACATGGAAAACAAGCCAGGCAACTGCAAGCCAGCGTGCCCAATCGCTGCCCCGGAGCAGGTAAATTCCACAAAGAATGGCGACCAGGCTGACCAGGAGAGCCCAAACCGCGTCATGCCGCGCCGAACCCGGCGCCTTCAACTCAGTCGCGTGAAAAACTGAGCCGATTATTCCGGTCGCTAGAAAGATACAGCCGACGATGGTCACCGAAAGGAGGCGCTTGTTTATAGACTGCATCACGACGGGCTCCTGACTCCCGTTACCGGGTTCGCGGCTGAATGCTGCTTGGCGCCGGTGCACACTTCTTCCTTGGCCAAATGCTGATTGCTAAATGCTAAGGGCTGGCGTTCTATGCCGCGCTGATGTTTTCGGCGGGAGCCGATTCGGTGGGCTTGGTCTTTTGCCAGGTGTAATAAATGCGGTGGATGACGGTGATGTTGGAGAAAACCGCCAGCACCCACAGCACCGGCGCCATATGGTTAAACACCGCGCCAATAATCACCAGCACCAGCCGCTCCGGCCGTTCCAGAAAGCCCACCCGGCAGGAGCCGATCAGCGACTCCGCCCGCGCCCGCGTGTAGCTCACCATCACGGAGCCGGTCATGACCACCGCCACGAGTACGACGTAGAAGAAGCGGTTGGCGCGAGCGTAATAAACTAGCAAGCCGAAGAAAATCGCCACATCGCTGTAGCGGTCCACCACGGAATCAAAGAAGCCACCAAAGCGCGTCACCCGGTTGCTGGCGCGCGCCACCCGCCCGTCCACCAGGTCCATAAAGCCGGCGGCGAACACCACCAGCCCGGCATAGAAAAACATCGCCCGCTGGTTGGCCCCGCTGGCATAGCCGAAAAAGCAGGCGGCGATCAGGTTGATGACCAGCCCCAGAAAGGTGAGCACATTGGGACTGACGCGGGCAATAGCCATGCGCCGCACAATGGCGCTCAGCAGCACCCGGCAGGCTCGGCCGAAAGCGCCCGTCCAGCTCATTGCGCCTCGTCGTGAATAGTGGTCAGGCTCAGAATCTCCAGTTCCCGTTTGCCTGTGGGCGTGGTCACCTGGGTGGTATCGCCCACCTTCTTGTTGAGCAGGGCGCGGCCAATCGGCGAGGTGGTGGAAATCTTTCCCTGGCTCACATCCGATTCCTCGCTGGTCACCAACTCATACTGGATTTCTTCTTCCTTGGTCGAATCGTAAACCTTGACTTTGGAGCCCAATCCCGCCTTGTCCTTGGGAATGTTGTTCATGTTGATGAGGGACAGGTCGGCCATGCGCTTTTTCAGCTGGCCCAGGCGGGCGCGGACGTACTCCTGGCGCTGCTTGGCCATGTGGTACTCGGCGTTTTCACTCAAATCGCCCAGCGCCACCGCCTTTTTCAGTTCCCTGGGAAGTTCGTAGCTGAGTTCGTGCTCCAGGGTTTCAATCTCTTCCTGGAGCTTGCGCTTGATGTGCTCCGGCATAGCTGGCGCTAGCGATTATAACGCGGGCCGCGTGTTGTTGGTGCGGGGGCGATTAGCATCTTGTTAACGTTGCTTACGTTTAAAAAAGGGAGACCCACCACCGGCTGTTGCCGCCAGAGTCACCCTCTAGCCTAAAAGTAGGACGCCACCCTGTCGCGCTAAGGTCAACCTGGAATTGACGTTTTTGGCAACCCCCGGGTATAATTTAGTAGGCGGTTCCTCCGGTAAGCCCTGCGTTAGCGGGTGCCCTTCATGATGATCAGTGATGCCAATTTCCACATCGGTGACAAAGTCGTCTATCCTAATCACGGCGTAGGAATTATCGAGCAGATCAGCAGCCGGACCATCGGCGCCACCGTGGAAAAATTCTACCTCCTGAAGATTAAGTCCAGCAGTCTCAAGGTGATGGTGCCCTTTAACAACGTCAACACCGTGGGGCTCAGGCGGGTAGTGCGCAATGGCGAGATCCAGAAAATCCTGGATTTTCTGACGGATGGCGAGTGCAACAATAACGCCGATTGGAAGTACCGCTTCAAAGAAAACTCGGAACGGATGCGTACCGGTTCCCTGCTGGACGTGGCCGCAGTCCTGAAAAGCCTGCTGGTGCTCAACCAGACCAAGCCTTTGTCCTTCCGGGAGAAAAAGATGCTGGAACGGGCCCGCTACCTCCTGGTGAGCGAATTGGCCCTGGCTAAGAACCTGGACGAAGAGCACATCGAAGAGTTGCTGAATAAGGCTCTTTCCAAGTCGAAGCTCCGCTTTCCCGAAGCGGCACCCGCCGAAGCCTGAAGGTATTCAGCCGCCGTTCGCTCCTGAGGGGCCTTGCCTGCCCCGGTTTTGACGGAAACGAGAAAGTCACGCCTGGACCCCGGTCTGGCACGCAAACTTCTTGGCCTTTCCCAACATCCTAATAACTGGCTAAAAATGCTATGACGCCCGGTATTCTCCACATCATTCGCCTGGGCCAATCGCGCGATAAGTATGATCGCCTGATTGCCGATTACCAGCTCACCTATAACGTCCCCAGCGGCAATTCGTTCTACCGCACAGTTCGGGGCGATGAAGAGCTGGAGCGGTTTCTAAGCCACCATGTCGTCGTACCTACGGGGGAACTTGAGCATGTGCTGGCGGACCTCCGCGAGCGCGGCAATGCCACCCTTACGGATGTCGAGATCCCCCTGAAAGAGACCGCGCCCCTGGGCATGATGCAGGACGCCAGCGATTACTAGGCGGTTCAAGCTTTAAGCTTCGAGTTTCAAGTTTCGGTGAGCCGAAGCTATGCGGAAACTCGAAACTGCCCCGCTCCCCCTATAATCCCTGCGTGGCTTCAGACGACACCAGCACAGCTTCCTCCCCGGGCCGAATACTCGCACTGGACGTAGGCTCCAAAACCATCGGCAGGGCAGTTTCTGACCCCTTGGGCATTACCGCCCAGGGTCTGGAGACCATTCGACGCAAGAACAAACGCACGGATTTTGAACAACTTGAGCGCACCATCGCCGAATACGGCGTGGACGAAATCGTGGTCGGCTATCCCCTGCACATGAGCGGCGAGGCCGGCGCCCAGTCCATGAAAATGAAGGAGTTTGCTGACGAGCTGCACCGCCGGTTCGGCCTCCCTGTCCACCTCTGGGATGAGCGCCTGACCTCGGCCCAGGCCAACCGGCTGTTACGCGAAACCGAGATGAGCATCCGCCGCCGCGCTCAGGTGGTAGACCGCCTGGCCGCCGTGCTTATCCTGCAATCGTTTATGGAGGCCCGGGGCGGCAACCGCTGACCTGGAACACGAGCGAGTCGCGGTGGATTTCTTTGTAACGTTCCAATTGTTTCCGGCCTCTGTGACCTCTGTGGCTCGGCTCATGGCCGCAGTTCTAATTTTTTCCAGGCATTATCTTTACGGAGGTTCCATGAGCCGCCGATCAGGTTTAACCGTCAGTACCAGTCTGCTTATCGTGGCAGTCGTGGTTGCCGCGCAGAACGTGGGCTGCAGCGCCATGAACTCGAGCTCAAACCGTGTGCTCCAATCCATTGCAGTGACTCCCGCCAACGCCAGCGCGCAGAATTTCGCGATGGGGCAGGTGCAGTTCACCGCAACCGGCACATTCACCAAGCCGCCCTCTCCCGCGCTCGTGCCGTTTAGCGATCCCTATTCGGGCAGTTGGGGGATTTCCAATCTCAACATCGCGACCATCAGCCAGAGCGGCCTGGCGCAGTGTGTGCCCGGGAAGTCGGGCACGGTAACCATAACCGCGATTGCCTCTTCCAACTCGGCGACCGGCACGGGCCAAATGTCAACCGCGGTTCAGGGCACGGCCAAGCTTACGTGTCCGTGAGCGGCAAGCCTTACCCCCTTGCGCGTCAATGGGTTGGGGGATGAGGTCCATTTGACTTCCAATTGATGCCGCGGGGATTGTTATTTCGTTGCGCCGGCGTCAAGTTGTTCTCGCGTAAGGAGGACGACCATGGCGCTGCAAGAGTTTCCTGCATTTTCCCCGCTCAACCCGGCGACAAAGGCGAAACTTCGCCAGTGTGAGCTGGCCTTTTCTCCCGCCCAGCGTATCCAGAAAAGCTTGGTGGCGGCAGCCGAAAAAAGAGCCCTGCTCTGGCTGGCCGGCCGCACCCCGCCCTGGATCAATTCCGACCACCTGACGCTGCTGGGCTTTGCCGGAAACCTGGCAGCCGGCGTGTGCTACGCGCTGGCAGGCTGGGAACCACTGATGCTCCTGGGAGCCGTGGCCTGCCTGGCGGTCAACTGGCTGGGGGACAGCCTCGACGGCACACTGGCCCGGGTGCGCAACCGCCAGCGGCCGCGCTATGGCTTCTACGTGGACCATGTGATTGACACCTTCTCCGCCTTTTTTCTCATGGGCGGGCTGGCGCTTTCCGGCTATGTGCATCCGGCGATCGCCATGGGGATGCTGATCGCGTTCCTCATGCTCTCGGTGGAAGTTTACCTGGCCAGCTACACGCTAAAGACCTTCCAACTGTCGTATGCGAAGTTCGGACCCACGGAAATTCGCATTCTGCTGGCGATCGGCAGCGTGGCCCTGCTGTTCCGGCCGGTGACCCACATCTTCGGGCGGCCTTACCTGCTGTTCGACGTGGGTGGGGTGATCGCCATCGCGGGTATGGCCGGCATTTTGATTGTCTCAGCCGCCGTCCACACCATCCAGCTCTATCGCGAGGAGCGGATTCAATGAGCGTTCTCGCCAGCGGCGAACTCTGGCGCGCCACTGCCTGGCGGTGGTGCAAGTTCAGCCTGGTGGGAGCGGTTGGAATAGGGGTGCAACTGGGGGCGCTGGCGCTGCTCACGACCGCCGGGGTGCATTACCTGCGGGCGACCGCGCTGGCCGTGGAAATAGCGGTGCTGCACAACTTCGCCTGGCACCAAAATTTCACCTGGAGCGACCGGGAGGGCGGAATTGTGGGCCGGCTGGGGCGGTTCCACCTGACCAACGGGGCCATTTCCCTTGTGGGGAACATGGCGCTGATGCGGGTGCTGGTGGGACATTTCGGGCTGGCGCCCGTGCCCGCGAACCTGCTGAGCCTTTCGGTTTGTTGGCTGGCGAATTTTCTGGCGGCGGACCGAGTTGTGTTCTTGGTATGCCGGCCTCCGGGGGCGGATGCGTCGCGAATGCTCAGCCGCCCCTGACGGGACTCTGGTGCGGTAGGCCGGCCCAGTCGCCACGGAACGCAAGGAAGATGTTTCTCCGGCCAAACCCCTTAAGCGCTTTAGGCACGGCAAACAAACGCAGGGGTCCTTCGACTGCGATCAGGATGACAGAAAACAATTAGTTGCCGCCGCCGGAGTTGGCTTCGCCCATAAGCAGCACCGTTCGTTGCGAGAAGGGAACATAAATAAGGGCGGCACTGGCGGCCAGGGCCAGGCCCAGCCCGATCTCCGGCAGAAGCAGGAAGGGCGCCAGGGCCCAGAGCTCATCCAGCACGAAAGTGAAGGGAAACAAGCGGTGAAATTTGTGGGTGAGCGTCCGCACGTCAAAGCTGGCCGCGGCCAGCAGATAAAGACGTATGGGAATGCCCGCCGCGGCGGTGACCACCAGCACCACGACAATCCACGTCCAGTGAGCGAGCCCGCTTTCCAGCAGGTCCTCGATGCGTCCCAGTCGAGCCAGGGCAGCGATGTAGAAGCACAGGTACATGAGCTGCAGCAGCAGGAACAGGATGCGAGCGGTGCGGCGCGGAACCGCGGGCACGTCTTCGGCTTGGGTGAGGACGGAAGCCACGCGGCCGTTAAGGGTGCGAAGCGAGCCGTTGGTGGTTGCAGGCGGTTCAGCCGGCGCGACTGTTGATGGTGGTCCAACCGTGGGTGGCATCGCCTCGCCGGCGGGGACGGAACCAGCCGCCTCTACCGGCGCCACAAAGCGGTAGCCGCGGCGGGCCAGGGTCTCAATGAAGCGGGGGTTGGAGGCGGAATCGCCCAGGGTCTCGCGCAGGCGGTTGATGACCGTGTTCAGGCCATGGTCGAAGTCCACAAAAGTATCGGCCGGCCACAGCTTCTGGCGGATGTCCTCGCGGGTGACCAGTTCGCCGGGACGCTCCAGCAGCATGATCAGAACGCGAAAAGGCTGCTCGGGCAAGCGCAGACGCACGCCCGCTTTGCGCAGTTCGCCGGTAAGGGGATCGGCTTCGTAGGTGGCGAAGCGATAGAGCAGCCTGGTGGGCGCGCCGTCCATGGCTAGCCCATGTTATCGCAAGCCATCGCGGAAGCAGCGGTGGTGTAAAATGCGAATGACGACCCTCGCAGCAGACCCCCAGCGGTTCTTCTTTCCGTCGGGACGTGGCGCAGCCTGGTAGCGCACTTGCTTGGGGTGCAAGGGGTCGCCGGTTCAAATCCGGCCGTCCCGACCATGTTCTCCTTAGCGGTCCTTCACTTCGTTCAGGATTTCGCCTGCGGGCTTTCGACTGCGCTCAGAAGCAAATCGCTCGTAAACTAAAAAGATCATCCCCGCGCCGGCTGCCGGAATCCATAACAGGAACCAACTTCTCCCCGGAGGTGCGCGCGTGCAACTCAAGCCCTTTCTGCTCGACGCCTGGCTCGACCAGTACGAACACCATATAGAATTCAACCTGGCTGCGAGCACGGGGCCGACCTGGACGGTAAGCGACATCCTCGCCCTCAGCGACCACGCAACCCGCCACCGTTTCCTGAACCACAACCTGGTGTACAGCCGGCCCGCCGGCGCCGACAGTCTGCGGGAGGCGATCGCCGAAATGCAGGGTGTGCCGGTGGAAGCCGTGCAGATTGTGACCGGCGCCTCTGAGGCGCTGGTGGCGCTGATGTGGCTGGCTGCCGAGCCCGGCTCGAACGTCATCCTCCCGCTGCCGGGATTCACTACTTTCTCGGCGCTGCCGCAATCGCTTGGCTTGGAAACCCGCTTCTACCGAGTGCGCCGCGAGAACGGCTTCCGAATTGACCCCGAGGAGATCGAGCGGCTCGCCGACGCGAAGACCAGGCTCATCCTGGTCAACAGCCCGCACAATCCCACCGGCGCGACCATCGGCGATGAGGAGATGGAAGCCCTGCACAGCTTTACCGCCGAGCGCGGAATCCAACTGGTGAGTGACGAGGTCTACCACCCTATCTACCACGGAAGGCACACCAAATCGGCGGCGCGCCTGCCCCACGCCACTGTGATCGCCGACCTGTCGAAGGCATTTTCCATTGCCGGCGTGCGCACGGGATGGATGATCGAGCACGATGCCCGGCGCCGACAGCAATACTGGACGGCCCGCGCCTACTTTTCCATATCCAATACCACCACCGGAGAAATTCTTTCCGAAATCGCGATCCGTGAACGTGAGGCCGTGCTGGGCAGGGCGCAGGAGGCCGCCACTAAAAATCTCAAAGTCCTGGAGCGCTTCATGGCCGACCATCGCGACCTGCTGGGATGGATTCCTCCCCGGGGAGGCATGACCGCGTTCCCCTGGCTGGTGAGCGGGGAGGACGCCCGGCCCTTCTGCCAGGCCGCCGCTGAGCATGGAATCCTGCTGGCTCCCGGCGATTGCTTCGACGCGCCCTCGCATTTCCGGCTGGGCTTTGCCGCCGCCGGAGACAATTTCTCCAGGGCTCTCGACCGCTTGGGAACATTCGTAAGGAACTGGCCGGCGAAGATGGTAACAGCGTGACGGGGAACCTGCTGCGGCGGCGCTGGCGGATCACCGCATTCAGTTTGGGAAGCCGGCAGTCGAGGCGCCCCGTGGTTCCTCTGGCTTTGTGTTTAAATCGAAACTGTGAAGATCAAAGTGGCGTGGGTGGGCAAAACCAAAGACCCGGCAATCCAATCGCTGACCGCCGAGTATCTCAAACGGCTTTCCGCCTATGCCCAACTGGAGGCGCTGGCCGTGGGCAGTGAAGCGGCGCTGCTCAAGCTAGCGGCCAGGAGCGCCAATCGCCCGCCTTCCACCCTGGTCTTGCTGGACAGCCGCGGCCGGCAATTCACCTCCGAGGAGTTTGCGCGCTTTCTGGATGAGCAGCAGAGCCGCGGCCCGCAGCCCCTGCTGCTGGGGGTAGGCCCGGCCGACGGCTTCAGCGAGCAGGCGCGAAAGTCGGCCTCCCTTCTGCTTGCCCTGGGCAAAATGACCCTGCCCCACGAATTGGCCCGGGTTGTGCTTCTGGAACAGCTGTACCGCGGGTTCACAATTCTTAAAGGCCATCCCTATCATCTGGGGCACTGAAGAAGACAAACTGGCTGGCTAGCTGGAAAACCAGCAGCTTTTCTGGGCAGCCGGCGAGCCCGCTCACCTTGCCGCGCGCGGCTGGATAATGTCTCCCAACACATCCGGCCGTCCGTCCACGCGTTCCAGATGAGGAAAACGGGGGCCGCCGTCGTAATTCACGGTGCAGGTTTTGTAGTAGCCGATATTCTCGACCAGCAATTGCAGGGGCTTGCGCGCGCGCAGCGCGGAGATCAGCGCCTCGGGCGACCACTTCCGTCCATTGACCGCTACCAGCTTCATGCCGGGAGCGATGCCGGCGGCGGCCGCCGCCATACCCGGAATCACGTCCACGATGGTTCCCTCGTCCTCATGCTTTTCCTGGCGGATGATGATGCCGATGGAATCGGTAAGATCCACTCCGTGAGCGAACTTCTCCTCCGCCTGCAGCAGCTCGTTGGGAGTGTCGTTGTAAACCAGGCGCCATCCACCCTGCTCAATTCCGCCCAGGGGCGCGCGCGGGGCAACGGCATAAACGTGCGACTGGAAAAAGCCGCGCCAGTCGTAGGGTGCAACCTGGTTGAGGGCGGCAATCACGTCGTCGAGGGTAAAGGGCTTCATTTCCGGTGGCCCGCCGGGCGGTCCTTCGAAGGCGCGGCAGAAGTCGTCCAGCGAGCGCCGCCCGTTCGCCTGCCGGCGAATGATAGCGTCCGCTTCCAGCCAAATGAGCTCGCTTTCGGGATAGAAATCGGCGCTGCGCCGCCAGGCCGTCCACTCCGGCGGCGCTTCGTAGAGCATCTGGGCCGAAACTGCGGTGTCCTCCAGCGGACGCCAGATGCGCCCGGCACGGTGGTCCATGGCAGCGGCGGTCAGCGCCACCTGCTCGCGGAACTGGGCCGGAGTGTAAAGGCCGGAGCGCGCGGTCAGCACCTCTCCCAGGTAGGTGGTGAGGCCCTCGTAAACCCACAGCAACTCGCCCTTCATCGGCTGCTGGTAATCGGAGGTGGCCAGGCCCGCGGGACGCCGGTACTTGCCGTTCCAGGAGTGCGCCAACTCGTGAGGCAGCAGCCCGGCCATGAGCTTGCCCAGGGTGGGATCTATCAGGGTGCGCTCGGGAGCGCGGTCGTCGCTGGATTCGTGGTGCTCCAGGCCGTTGGGCGGCTCCACATCACTGAGGGTGAGCAGGAAGTGGTAGTCGCGATAATGGCGGGCGCCGAAAAGCGCGCCGGCTTCCGCCATCAGGCGAGTGTAGCCGGTGATGGATGCTTCTGGAATCGCCAGGGCGGCGGAGGAATCGGCCGCTATATCGAGTTCCTGCGGGGGCGCGCCGGGCGTGGGCAGCGGCACCGCGCGGTAGTTCGCCCCGGCCAGCACCGGGGAATCAATCAGCGTATCGAGCGCCGCCGGCGCGAAGGTTACCCTTTTGCCAGCCTGGCTGCCCAGGGGCAGCGCCGTGCCGAATTTCCATCCTTCCGGCAATTCCAGGGTCGCCTGGTACTGGCAGTCCCGCGCCGGCTTGCCCGCGGGATAGAGCAGCACCACGTTCCAGTTCAGGATCATGAGCTGGTCGGTGGAAACGGGATCAAAGCGTCCCGGCCCGCGGCTGGGTGTTACGTAATCGAAACTGGCGTCGAGCGAGTTCGTGCCAGGGGGCACATCCACGTGGAAGCCATACATATCCACATCGTCGCGATGCCAGGGAAGCACCTGGCCCGCGGCGCTGAAGCGCAGCCCCACGACGTTGGCAATGGGCCCGGTGGGACGGTGGTTTCCCGGCAGCCACTTGGGGTAATAGAGCGTGAGGGGGCCCGGCGACACGGGGAACACCAGCCGGACATGAAAGATGCGCCCGGGGGCCTCGCGCGCATCCACGTTCAGCGCAATGGGGGCGTTCTGGGCCGCGCTCGAAGCAACTAACAAGAGGAGCACGCTAACAGGGAAAGCCACAGCAGTTGGTCTGCGCATCTTCATTTCCGCTGAAAAACCGCCCATGTTAGGCCGCGCGCAGCAACTGCGTCAAACGCGCGCCCTGCAAATTCCCGTAATCGCATTTACAATCGAGATTGCTTTTACTGACCACCGCCCACTGCTTACAAATGGCAACCGAGAACTGACAACCGGCTTTATGCCTGACGTTCGCCGCGGTCTCATCATCGTGAATACCGGCCCGGGCAAAGGGAAGACCACCGCCGCCATGGGCACGGCTCTGCGCGCGGTGGGCCAGGGCATGCGCGTGCTCATGCTGCAGTTTCTGAAAGGCTCGTGGCACTACGGCGAACTGGACGCGGTGAAGGCCTTCGGCGACCGCTTCCTCATGAAGCAGATGGGCCGCGGTTTCGTGAAGGTGGGCGCGGAGAAGCCCGACCCCGAAGACGTTCGCCTGGTGGAGGAAGCCTGGGCGGAAGCTGCCCAAGCCATTTCTTCGCGGGAATGGGACCTGGTGATTCTCGATGAAATCAATTACGCCATCAGCTACCACATGCTGGATCCAGCGAAAGTGGCTGAGGTGCTGAAAAATAAACCGCCGATGGTGCATGTTATATTGACGGGCCGCAATGCCCATCCGACAATTGTCGAACTGGCGGACACGGTCACGGAAATGCGCCAGGTCAAGCACGCCTACGAGAAGGGCGTGGAGGCGCAGCGGGGAATCGAATACTGAAATTGACGATTGAAGATTGGTTAATCTCGGCTTAAAAGTGCTACTGGGTGTTGAATCATCAATCGAAAATCATCAACATCAATAACTGGCAACTGACCACTGGCCACTGACAACTGGTTTTATGGCTTGGTTCAAGCGCGAAGGCGGAGAGCTGGACACCTCGGGCGAAAAGAAGGTCCGCACCGAAGGTTTGTGGGTGAAGTGTGACCAGTGCCGCCAGATTATCTGGAAGAAGGACCTGGCGGAGAACCTTAACGTCTGCCCCAAGTGCGACCGCCACTTCCGCATTGACGCGCGCACCCGATTGGCGCAGCTTCTCGACGACGACAAGTATGAGGTCGAGGACGACAACCTGGTTTCCACGGACCCGCTCAAGTTTGTGGATTTGAAGTCCTACCGCCAGCGCCTGCAGCAGGCCCAGGTGGATAGTGGCCTGAAGGACGCCGTCATCAATGCCCGCGGCAAACTGGAAGGCCGGGCTGTCATCGTCAGCGCCATGGAGTATTCCTTTATCGGCGGCAGCATGGGCGCGGTGGTTGGCGAAGTGATAGCCCGCGCGGTGGAGCGCGCCACCGATACGAAGACACCCCTGGTCATCATCTCCGCTTCCGGCGGCGCCCGCATGATGGAAGGTGTGGTCAGCCTGATGCAACTGGCCAAAATCTCAGCCGCGCTCGCCCGCATGCACGAGGCTCGCGTTCCTTACATTTCCGTACTCACCGACCCCACCACCGGGGGCGTCACCGCCTCCTACGCCATGCTGGGCGATCTGAACATCGCCGAACCGGGCGCGCTCATCGGCTTTGCCGGCCCGCGCGTTATCGAGCAGACTATACGCCAGAAGCTGCCTGAAGGCTTCCAGCGCAGCGAGTTTCTGCTGGAGCATGGCATGCTCGATGCCGTGGTCCACCGCCGCCAGCTCAAGCCTTACATCGCGCGGGCCCTGGCCTTTATGGCGGCCTAGCCAGCTGCTTTTGGCTCCTGGCTGTTAGCTGTCAGTTTTTCCGCTTCTGCTGCAAGCTGCAGCCACCCTATAAAATATCTGTCGGGTTTAAGCCAAAAGCGGAGAGCCAACGCCCAAGGGCGAACAGCTAACAGCCAACAACTTGTCCTACGACACCGCAGTCGCGAGTCTGTATGCGCTCGGCCACGAATTGGCGCGCACGCCCTCGCACAAGTTCGACCTGGCCCACATGCGCGTGCTGCTGGCGGCGCTGGGGCACCCGGAACGACGCTTTCCTGCTGTGCTTATCGCGGGCACCAATGGCAAGGGCTCCACGGCCGCCACCCTGGCCTCTATTCTGGGGGCCGCAGGATACCGCACCGCGCTTTACACCTCGCCCCACCTGGTGCGGTTGAATGAGCGCATCCGCATCCATGGCAAGGAAATTGGTGATGCGGACTTTGCCGCTATTCACAGCCGCGTGGAGGAACTCGCCAATCGTCTGGTCGCCGCCGGGGAACTTCCCTGGCATCCCAGTTTTTTCGAGATGCTGACCGCCATCGCCTTTGAACATTTTGCCCAGACCGGCGTGGATATTGCGGTGCTGGAAGTCGGCATGGGCGGGCGTTTGGATGCAACCAATGTGGTGGAGCCTGTGGTTTCTGTTATCACGGACATTTCTCTCGATCACCAGAAATTCCTGGGCAACACCATTGCCGAAATCGCGGGCGAGAAGGCGGGCATTATTCATCCCGGCGGGGTGGTGGTCACCTTGCCCCAGCACCCCGCCGCCAACGACGTGATCGGCAATGCCGTGCTGTCGCGCGGTGCCCGCGCGGTCAGCGCCGCCCCCTACGTCCCTCCCGTTTCTCCGGCCGCGGACGCCGGCCAGCTGAAAGGCACTTCCTACCCGCTGGAAGTCATGGGCGGAGAGATCACCGTAGAATCGCCCCTGATCGGCCGCCACCAATACCGCAACATCGCGCTGGCCGTGGCCGCCGCGGTGGAACTTAGTTCGCCTCGCCCAGGGACAGCCGCCCCCGCATCAACTGGGGTGGCGATCACCGCCCCCGTCTGCCCCGACGAGCGCAGCTCGCCTGAATTCCACATTTCTCCATCCCACATCGCCGACGGCATTCGCCAAACTCACTGGCCCGGCCGGTTCCAGATTATTCCTGCGCACAACGCCTGGCCGGAACTCGTCCTCGATGTTGCCCACAATCCCGCCGGCGCCTGGGCTTTGCGCTCCGCCCTCTCGCAAGCTTATGACGAGCGCCCGCTCACGTTCATTTTTGGGGCGATGCGCGACAAGGCCATTGGCGAGATTGCCGAAATACTCTTTCCCCTGGCGGAGCAGGTGATCGCCACCCGCGCCGACAACCCTCGTTCGGCCACGCCGGATGAGATTCGCGACGCTGCCGCCCGCACTGGCGCCGAGGTGCTCTGCGCGGCTGACGTTCCCTCAGCCCTGGCCCAGGCGCGCTCTATGGCCGGCCCACAAGGCTTGGTCGTAATCACCGGTTCGATTTACATTGTGGGAGAGGCTATGCGCGAACTGGGGATTCGCGCCTGAATCATTTTGGCATCTTCCTCCAACCAGACTTCCAGCTTTTCGCCGCCCGAGGCGGGCAAGAGCATCCGCGCCGCATCCGGGTGGAGGCACCTGCTCAGCCGCCTGCGTTCTTATCTGATCTTCGACCCGCTGATCTGGTGCTACACCATCGTTCTGGCGATCTCGTCGTTGCTGTCTTCGTTGCTTGACCGCGACGGCCGCATCCAGCATGCGCACGCGCGCCTTTGGTCGTGGCTGATTCTGAAGACCAGCCTCTCGCCTCTGACCGTGCGCGGCCTGGACCGCATTGATGCCTCAAAGCCGCACCTCTACGCCGTGAACCACGCCTCGGCCATGGACATTCCCGTGCTTTATGTGGGACTGCCGTTCCAGTTCCGCATCGTGGCCAAGAAGGAGTTGTTCCGCTATCCCTTCATGGGCTGGCACCTGAGCCGGTCGGGGCAGGTGCGGATTGACCAGCAGAACCCGGCCAAATCCATCAGCATGTTGAAGTCGGCGGTGAAAACGCTGCGATCCGGCATGCCCCTGGTCATCTTTCCTGAAGGCGGCCGCACCCCTACCGGAGAGGTGAAGGAATTTCTCGCGGGCGCATTCTTCCTTGCCATCAAGGCCCAGGTAGAGATCGTTCCCATGGCCATCGTGGGCAGCTACGAGATGCTTAAGATGAACACCTTTCACATCCGGCCGTGGCCACTGGAGTTGCTGGTGGGCGAACCCATTTCCACCGCCGGTCTTACCCTGCACGACATGGTTGGGCTTAGCGAACGGGTGAAGACGGCGATTGAAGACTTGTATTATTCCCGGGCCGCCGTTCCCGACCCCCGGCCGAACCCGAGCCCCCCCTCAAGGCTGACAACCCCAACAGAATGAGCCGGTTAAGACCAGTGATAATCATTAGTTATTTGTAAGATATTTATATGATATTTGCCCGGATAAGTGCTACAATGAGGATGCTCTTTTGAGGTTCAGATATGGGCTTACAAGTACAATCTCCGCCTCGTCCTGATCTGCGCGCGTATCGAGAAGCGACGAGCCTGCCATTTCCCGAGGTGGTCGAGCGGCTCTCCCGCCTGATCGGCAGGAAGCTCATTGCTTATATAGCCTCGGTAAAGGATGTTCGCGCGGTGGACCGGTGGATTGCGGGGGCCGAGCCGTACAAGGGAGCCGAGCAGAAGCTGCGGCTGGCCTACCACATTGCCAAAATGTTAAGCGACTATGAAGGCCAGCAGGTGGTGCAGGCTTGGCTGACCGGGCTGAACCCGGAGTTGCACGATCGCGTTCCGGTGCGCTTGCTGCGTTCGTCGGATCCGGAAGAGGTAGGCGGCGAACTTTTGACCGCGGCGCGCGCGTTTCTGGCCGGGGGTTAAAGCCGGCGTGATCAATCCGGAAGAAATCTACCGCCTGGCCAGAAAACCGGACCCGTGGGCGCCCTTGGACTGGGCTTGGGCTGAGTTGGATGGCACCTTCGGCAACCGCTATGACGATCCCGAATCGCGCTACCGCGTTCTGTACGCCTCCTCGCAGAGGCTGGGATGTTATCTGGAAACCTTGGCCCGCTTTCGTCCCGATCCCACACTGGCCACCGAGCTAAACCAAATTGAAGGTGAAAACGATTTTTATCCGCTGGGGCAGGTGCCTGCGGAATGGTTTGTCGCGCGCATGCTGGGGACCGCAGCCTTCAGGGGCGAATATGCCGACGTTTGCGGCAACGAATGGCTCAGCCGCTTACGGTCGGAGTTGGGACCGCGTCTGTTGACCCAGTTTGGAATTCACGACCTGGACCAGGCGGTGTTACAGGCGGGCGCGCCCCGCAAGCTTACGCAAATGGTGTCGCGGGCCATATTCAATGCCGGACTTGACGGCATTCGTTACCCTTCCAAATACGGCAGCGCCATCGAAAATTGGGCGCTGTTCGAGCCTTTTAAGATTGAGGTAAGGCGTACCGACCCGATCGCGCTGGATGATACCGATTTGGCGCGCGCGCTGCGGCTGTTGCGACTCGCCGTTGCCTAGATGCAATTTGCCGTGTTTGATTGATTCCGTGCTCCTCCGCTAAACTCAATGTTTCAGAGCACATCTGCCTTCTCCCATGGCTGAGACGATCAAAATTAAGCTGCCGGATGGCAGCGTGAAGGAAGAGCCCAAGGGCGCCAGCGCGCTCGACGTGGCCAAAGAGATCAGTCCCCGCCTGGCCTCGGCTGCCATGGTGGCCAAGTCCAACGGGGACCTGATTGACCTGACCAAGCCGCTGGATAAAGACACCGACCTGCGCATCCTTACCGAAAAGGATCAGGAAGCCCTCCAGGTTTACCGCCACTCTACCGCCCACCTGATGGCGGCCGCTGTGCTCGAGCTTTTCCCCGAAACCAAGCTGGGCCATGGCCCGGCCACCGACACCGGCTTCTTCTACGATTTTTACCGGCCCACTCCCTTCACCCCGGAAGACCTGGAAAAAATCGAAAAGAAGATGCAGGAAATCGTTCAGCGCGACGAGCCCTACGCCCGGGAGTGGCTGCCTCGCGACCAGGGGTTGGAGGAGTTTCGCCAGGAAGGCGACTTCATGAAGTGCCACTTCATCGAGCAGTTCACCAAGCCCGATGAAAAAATTTCCATCTACCGCACCGGCAAGTTCACTGATTTCTGCCGCGGGCCGCACCTTCCCTCTACCGGCAAAATCAAGGCCTTCAAGCTGCTGAACATCGCCGGCGCCTACTGGCTGGGCGACGAAAAGAATCCCCAGCTGCAGCGCATCTACGGCACCGCCTTCTTCAGCAAGAAGGAGCTGGACGATTACCTCCACCAACTGGAAGAACAAAAGAAGCGCGACCACCGCGTTATAGGCAAGCAGCTCGACCTGTTCTCCATCCAGGAGCTGGCCGGACCGGGGCTCATCTTCTGGCACCCCAAGGGCGGCATTATTCGCAAGACCATGGAAGACTGGATGCGCGAGGAGTACCTGAAGCGCGGGTATTCGCTGGTGTACACCCCGCACGTCGCCCGCGTGGATTTGTGGAAGACCAGCGGCCACGAGGGCTACTACGCGCAGAACATGTTCACCCCCATGGAGCTTGACGATGCGGACTACCGCATCAAGCCCATGAACTGCCCCTTCCACATCCTGATCTATAAAGATCAGCTGCGCTCCTACCGCGACCTGCCGGTGCGCCTGGGCGAACTGGGCACGGTTTACCGCTATGAGCGTTCGGGCGTGATGCACGGCCTGCTGCGCGTGCGCGGCTTTACCCAGGACGACGCCCACATCTTCTGCACTCCGGAGCAAATCGAGGACGAGATTCTCGGCTGCCTGGATTTCGCCTTGGAAACTCTGCGCGCCTTTGGCTTCGAGCAGTACACCGCCGAGCTTTCCACCTGGGATCCCAAGGACCGCAAGAATTTCCTGGGCAGCGACCAGCAATGGGAAGGGGCCAACCGCTCGCTGGAAAACGCACTCAAGCTGCGCAATATTCAGTACACGATTATTCCCGGCGAGGCCGCTTTCTACGGCCCCAAGATTGATATGAAGCTGGTGGACGCAATCGGCCGCCTGTGGCAGCTCTCCACCATCCAGTTCGACTTCAACCTGCCGCAGCGCTTTGGCCTGGAATATGTGGGCGAAGATGGCCAGCGGCACCAGCCGGTGATGGTGCACCGGGCGTTATTCGGCTCAGTGGAGCGCTTCTTCGGCGTGCTGATCGAGCACTACGCGGGTGCGTTCCCCGTGTGGCTCTCGCCGGTGCAGACGGTGCTGATTCCCATCAGCGAACGCCACCACGAGTACGCGCGGAAAGTTGCGGATCAGCTTAAGGCCGCTGGCATACGCGTCCACGTGGACGCGCGCAACGAGAAGATGAACGCCAAGGTCCGCGAGCACACCCTGCAGAAAGTTCCCTTTCTGCTCGTAGTTGGGGATAAAGAAGCCGAAGCCGGCAAAGTCAGCGTCCGCTCCCGCGGCAAAGGCGATGAAGGACAAGTGCCCGCTACGGACTTCTTGGCCCGCATTACCCGCCTGATTACCTCGAAATCCGCCACCCTGGATTAATACCTTGTGCGGGCACACTCTCGGCTTCAGTGAACACGTGGGCACAGCCGCCCTCGGCTGTGCGGCCGGGCGCAGCCCGGCTAAAAATGAGGCGAGCTGCACTCCCCCGGACAGGGGCGGCTTGCCCCTGCATATTCATTTTTATCTTGAGGTTCTACTTTGCGCTCAGTCCCACGCTGGCGCCGGTAGTCATGTCCATATACACGTAGGATTTCAACACTTCGCGGAAGGCGGGCAGCGCCTCGCCCAAGGACTCTTTGGAACGGGAGCTCAGCACCAGCAGTCCCACCACCTGGGGCTCGTCCACATAGGCCACCAACTCGTAGGAGCCCTGGTTCACGCCGTAGAAAAAGCGGACCTTGGCCTGCTGGCTCTCGCCTGCGGGCAGGTCGCGCGCTTCCACAACGTTCATTTTGGGAAAGCGCTGGCGAAAACCGCTGAGATCGCTCGACATCAGCTGTTGCAGCGTCTGCCCGGGCTGCTTTTCAGCGATGTTGGGATAGATCACACTCTCCGCCTGGTCCCAGCTGGAACCCTGCGGATAGAGCACGCAGCAAGTGCCCATCTTCTGGCCGGTAGCCCGGTCCAGCACCCAGCCTTTGGGCACGGAAATCATGAAGCCGCCATGGTCGGAATAAATGATGGCCGCGTTCTGCTGGGCCGCAGCCGTGCTCGGCATCTTCAGTTGAGAAGTGGAAAGGTTGGGCGCAACGGCGGTGGGCACCGTGGTATTTAGCAGCAGGAAAGCCAACAGGCTCAGCAGCATGAATCTGGTCCTCGGGCGTGAAGCCCCGCCACTGATCCCTGGAGTGAAGCAATATTAGCCTTTGCCCCGTCCCGGCGAAAGGTTACCAAGGCAGCGGGACTGCGGGGTCGGCGGTGCCTTGAAAGCCGCTTCAGATGGCACTTTCGTGCCCGTTACCGATTTCGAAACAGGTGAGTCTCGCAGCTCCATTATCCCGACTCTGCTGTCATGTTGGGAGTAAACGATTCACCCATGCAGTACCATGTACGCGTGCAGGACCTCGCTCAGCGCGTCTCCCGTTACCTCCGCGAGCGGGAGCTTGTTCGCGCGGGCCAGCGCGTGGGAATGGCGGTATCCGGCGGCGCCGACTCCGTTGCTCTTTTCCGTTTGCTGCTGGAGTTGCGCGATGAGCTGGGCCTGGTGCTCGCGGTGGTTCATGTGAATCACCAGATCCGCGGCTCGGAGGCTGAGGCCGACCAGCAATTCGTCACTGCACTGGCCGCGCGATATGGCCTGCCGCTGCATGCCTCTTCGGCTGACACCCCCGCCCATGCCGCCGAGCGCCACCTCAGCCTGGAAGCGGCCGCCCGGGAATTGCGCTATGAACATTTCCAGCGGTTGCTTGGCGATGGAGTTCTGGACAAGGTGGCCACCGCCCACACCCTCGATGATCAGGCTGAAACCGTGCTGCTGCGGCTGGGCCGGGGCACGGGGATCACCGGACTGGCGGGGATTTACCCAAATTGGCCGCTGGAAAGTGGTCGGAGGTCCGGGAGGAGTGGCCGGTTGTCGCCCACCCCTGCGGGCCGGCGGAATCCGCCTTCCTCAGCCGCCATCATCCGCCCGCTTTTGCAGGTCCGCCGTTGCGAACTGCTGTCCTACCTGGAAAGCCTGGAACAGGCATGGCGCGAGGACGCCAGCAACCTGGACCGGCGGTTCGCCCGCAACCGCGTTCGCCACAAGGTCCTGCCCTTGCTGGAGAGCGAACTAAACCCCCGGATCCGGGAACTGCTGGCCGAAATCGCCGAAATCGCCCGCGCCGAGGAAGATTACTGGGCAGCGGAAGTCTCCCGCCTTCTGCCGGAGGTCGGGAGCGCCGCGAGCGCAGGCGGCCAGGGCTTCCTGCACATTGCTCAACTTCACCGGCATCCCCTGGCCTTACAGCGGCGACTGGTAAGGGCGGCGGCAGAATCATCAGGGCTGCACCTGGAGCTCCAGCATGTGGAACAAGTGCTGGCTCTGGGGCAGGCACCGCCGGCCGGCGAAAAACAGGTCATGCTGCCGGAGGGCTGGCGCGTAGTTCGGCGCCGGGTCGGGCTCCAGTTCGAGCCGCCAAAAGCCAGCCAAGCAACTCAGAATCAAGACTTTGCCTATACCCTCCCCCTGCCCGGCGAAGTCGCGGTGGCGGAGACAGGAACGGTTTTTCGGGCTACTGTGGGCCCTATTTCCCCGGAGCGCATAAGGGAGGCTTACGACCCCGCCCGCCTGCCAGACCGGCTGCGGGTCCGCAACTGGCGTGCGGGAGACCGCTTTTGGCCGCAACATACCCG
This sequence comes from Terriglobales bacterium, assembly GCA_035278025.1. Lineage (GTDB taxonomy): Bacteria > Acidobacteriota > Terriglobia > Terriglobales > Acidobacteriaceae > JAICWP01. The sequence goes on from DATEJK010000115.1 coordinate 58,922, forward strand.
CGCTCCCAGGAAGGTCAAGGAACTGCTTCAGGAACACAAGGTTCCTGTGCCCCAGCGCCATAGCTGGCCGGTGATCATCAGCGCGGTTTCGGGCCAAGAAGAAGTGATCTGGTTGCGCGGTTTCCCCCCGCCGCAGGTGTTGCTGGTCCCCCCGGGCCAGGCGCAGGGTCTGATTATTCAGGAGTATGCTTTGCAGGACGCCCCACATCAGGCAGAATAGGCCGCGTCCGGCTGGTAACCTTGCGGCCAGAGAGCTTAGCACCTTGGCATCTGAAACCATCGCTGCCGTTCCCGCCCACCTGAAACCGGTGATCAGCTCCGAACAGATTCATAAGCGCGTGCGCGAAATGGGCCGCCAGATCAGCGATGATTATCGCGGTAAGACGGTACACGGGCTGGCGGTGCTGGAGAACGGCTTTATGTTCATGGCCGACCTGGTGCGGGCTCTGGAGGTGCCGGTAATGTGCGAGTTCATCAAGCCTTTGTACCGGGACCGCATCCACGGCACCAGCACCAGCAAGGAGATTTTCTTCAGCCCGGAAATCGAGGTGCGCGGTCATCACGTGCTGCTGGTAGAGGGCCTGGTGCACTCGGGGGTAACCACGGATTTCCTGATGAGCGGCCTGCGTTCCCGGGGGGCGGCCTCGGTACGGCTGGCCACCCTACTGGACCGCCAAACGGCGCGCCGGGTGGCGCTGCAGCCCGACTATTTCGGATTCCTGGTGGACGACAAATTTCTGCTCGGCTATGGTCTCGGTAACCCGCTGCTTGAGCGCAACTTGCCTTATTTAGCCGCGGCACAGCCGTAAGTGACCTAGGTCATTCAAATCGCGGGTCATAAGCAGCTGAACCGGGTTACAATGGAGAGCAGCGTGAGTTATTGCTTCTATCCAAATCAGTGGTAGAGCATCTAATTCTTTGGAAGTGTGCGGTTGACTGTCGCTTCCCGGGTGATTTTCGACCCTTCATTGGCTGATTAGGAGTTTTGCGTGAATTCAACCGTCAAAACGGTGGTGTTCTGGCTGGTCATCATCCTGTCTGGGGTGCTGTTGTGGCAGGTGGTCAAGGCGGGTGGCGCCGGGGCAAAGACCCAAGAGATTAATTTTTCCCAATTCTTGACGGATGTGGACCAGGGCAAGGTAGCTGAGGTCACCATCACCGGGGCGGAAGTTACCGGCAAGTACGAGAACAAGGCCCAGTTTCATACCACCGTTCCTACCAATTACCCGGACATGTATAAGACGTTGCGCGATCACAACGTCAGCATGATCGTGAAAGACGTGCAGAGCGGCAGCTGGCCCACCTGGCTACTGAACCTGGCCCCCCTGATCCTGCTGGCGGCCTTGTGGTTCATCATGATCCGGCAGATGCAGACCGGCGGCAACAAGGCGCTGTCGTTTGGCAAGAGCCGCGCCCGCCTGCTCTCCATGCAGCAGAAAAAGGTCACGTTTAAAGACGTGGCCGGGGTAGATGAGGCCAAGGAGGAGCTGCGCGAGATTATTGAATTCCTGCGCGAGGCGCAGAAGTTCCAGAAGCTGGGCGGCCGCATTCCCAAGGGAGTGCTGTTGGTGGGCCCGCCGGGAACCGGCAAAACCCTGCTGGCCCGCGCGGTGGCCGGCGAAGCCAACGTTCCCTTCTTCTCCATTTCCGGCTCCGACTTTGTGGAGATGTTTGTGGGCGTGGGCGCCAGCCGGGTGCGCGACCTGTTCGAGCAGGGCAAGAAGAACGCCCCCTGCATCATCTTCATTGACGAAATTGACGCGGTCGGCCGCCATCG
>DATEJK010000116.1:0-43181 GCA_035278025.1 Terriglobales bacterium
TCCACCATGCTGGGCGAGAACCGGGAGATGCGCGCCATCTGCCAGAAGCTGGGCTTCCGCATCCACGCCGATCTGGAAGAGCAGACGGTGAAGGCGGAGCTGGAGGTGGGGTAGGAAGCCGTTGGCAATTAGCAGTTAGCACTTGGCCCGTGGACTAGGTTGAGGACGGGGGTCAGGCCAGTCCGTAATAACTTCCACTTCTCACAACGCCTGTCATGTTGAGCGAGGCGCCTGCCCGAGTCGAAACACCCCTTGATAGGAACCTCGCTGGGCGACATGCCGCGTGCCAGAGCGGCCGCGCCACAACAACACCTGGCATGATTCGTATCAGGGCACGTCTTCAGACGTGCCGACCTGGGCTGAAAGAGAATCCGGCTTCAGCCGCCGTGCAATTCGGCAGCGGCTAAAGCCAATTGTAATGCGACCAAAACGGCATGGCTGAAGCCATGCTCTGATAGGAACCTACTGCAGCTTCGCTTCGCGCTGGCCTCCCGGAGCAAGCTAGCACTGCCTCAGAATGACATTTGGGAGGATGGGCACGTATGGCGCGACTGGAACCCGCGATTAGCGGAAGCTGGCAGCTGGCGGAGCTGCAGCTGCGGAAAACTCCCTGGAGATGAGGGTTCTGGAAACACGAGGTCCTTCGACTCGTGGCCGACCCCGCAAAGCGGGATCGGACCACTTGGCTCAGGATGCCAGGAGTTGAGCCGCGCGGTGCGGGGACCGGCTCATTTCGTCTGGCGAAATGTACTCAGCGGCGAGGCGGCCACCAGGAACTGCCCCTGGTCAGCATTCAGCGGTTCCAGATCAATGGAGTAGAAGCCCGCCGGCGGCGCGATGTTAGTAACTCGAACGCGGAAGTAGTAAACGCGGCCGGGTTCGGCGGTAAAAGGCGCAAGCGAGGTACGGTCCTGAAGGCGGTTGCCGCCTTTTTCCCAGGCGGCGCAGAGATGATGCTCGCCCGGTGAAGCGAAGAAGGAGAAATAAGAGCTGCCGCGGTTGGCCCCCATCCAGGCGCCGTCCATGGCCAGGCGGGTGAGAGCGCCGCAGTTGCCCAGGCAGGGCCGCAGATCCTGCCGCTGGTCTTCGACAATGTAGACCAGGGCCTTGCGGGCGGGCGTTTGGGGAGCGGGATGCGCGCCCCTTTCCGTCCTGACCGCGAACTTGGCGGGCCAGGGACCGCAGGCGGATCGAGCGCGCGTGATTGCCGCTGGGTCCTGCGCCAAGGCGCAGCTGACAACAAAAGCCACCGCGAACAGAGTTTTCATGCCGGGACCTCCGGACGGCAGCGCCGGGCGGCGTTGGCGGATTATAGAACAGTTTTGCCGGACAAAAACGCCCCCGCCATGATGCTCGACTGGCAGTGGTGAGCGCCGGGGCGACCGGGAGGGCGGAATTTTCCACTTTCAGGGGTCACAGAAGCCCCGTCCCCGGGCGTGTTAAAATTGCCACTCCTGGCGCAGTTTCCCCGGCAGCAGCAGGCATTTCCGCTACGACAAAAAGGACCGACCTGAGTGGCACAGGATGCGACCTCCAACACGGTGAGCTACGCCGATGCGGGCGTGGATATTGACCGCGCCAACCGCACCAAGCAGCGCATCAAGTACCTGGCCCACAAGACTTTCTCGCGCAGCGTGCTCAGCGATATAGGCAGCTTTGGCGGCCTGTTCGCGCTCAGCCCCAAGTACCATGAGCCGGTGCTGGTCTCCAGCGTGGACGGGGTGGGCACCAAGCTGAAGGTGGCCTTCGAGATGAACCTGCACCACACGGTGGGCGCCGACCTGGTGAACCACTGCGTGAACGATATCGCGGTGCAGGGAGCGGCGCCGCTCTTCTTTATGGACTACCTGGCTACGGGCAAGCTGCAGCCCGAGGTGGCGGAGAAAGTGGTGACCGGCATTGCTGAAGCCTGCAAGGCCAACGGCTGTGCCCTCATCGGAGGGGAGACGGCGGAGATGCCGGGCTTTTATGCCGAGGGCGAGTACGACCTGGCGGGATTTATTGTGGGCATCGCCGACAAGGAACGCATTCTGACCGGCAAAAACGTGCAGCCGGGCGATGTGCTGCTGGGTCTGGCTTCCAACGGGCTGCACACCAACGGCTATTCGCTGGCGCGCAAGCTGCTGTTTGAGGTAGCGCGCTACACCCCGGACACCTACGTCAGCGAGATAAAGAATAAGGTGGGCAACGAACTGATGCGCACCCACAAGAGCTACTGGCCGGTGGTGAAGAAGCTGCTCGACGGAGGGCTGCTCTCCGCCATGGCGCACATTACCGGGGGAGGGATCACGGAGAACCTGCCGCGGGTGCTGCCGCGGGGCACGGCGGCGGTGGTGGAGGTCAACTCCTGGCCGGTGCCGCCGATTTTCGAGCACCTGCAGAAGCTGGGCAATATTCCGCAGACGGAGATGTACCGCACCTTCAACATGGGTGTAGGCATGGTGCTGGTGCTGCCGGCCAGCCACTTCAAAAAAGCGCAGACGGTGCTGGAGCGGGTGGGCGAAAAGGCCTACACCATCGGGCGGATCATCAAGGGCGACAGGAAAGTGCAGTACGCGTGAGGTAAATTGACGATTTAAGATTGACGATTGACGAATGAAAACCGTGCAGCGCGAGGGGGACCTTAAAATCGTCACTCGAAAATCAGCAATCATCAATTTTTGTGTTCCTCCGTGCCTCAGTGGTGAATAATCAATCATGAAGAAGCTGGGAATCCTGCTATCGGGCCGGGGATCGAACTTTGAGGCGATTGCCGATTCGGTGGCGGCGGGGCGGATTCGCGCCCAAATCGCGGTGGTGATTTCCAACCGGGCGGAGGCGCCGGGGATCGACTCGGCACGACGGCGTGGGCTGGACTGCCGCGTAATTCCCTCGAAGGGCAAGGCGCGCGAGCAGCACGATTCCGAGGTTGTGGCCGCGCTGCAGGAAAAGAAAGTTGACCTGGTGTGCCTGGCCGGTTACATGCGGCTGCTCTCGCCCTGGTTCGTGCGCCAGTTTCCTAACCGCATTCTTAATATCCATCCTTCGCTGCTGCCGGCATTTCCCGGACTGGAAGCGCAGAAGCAGGCGCTGGAGTATGGCGCCAAGGTGAGCGGTTGCACGGTACACTTTGTGGACGAGCAACTCGACCACGGGGCCATCATCCTGCAGAAGGCGGTGACGGTGCTGGACGACGATGACGAACACACGCTGGCGGCACGTATTCTGGAGCAGGAACACATCGCCTACACGGAAGCCATTAACGTGGTGCTGGGAGGGGAGTACGAAGTGGCGGGGCGGCGGCTGGTGCGGCGAACGGCAGTAAAAACTTAACGCAGAGAGCGCAGAGAAGACCTTAACGCAGAGGACGCAGAGAGAGTTCTGGTCTTTAAGGTTTTTTCATTTTTGTTTTTTCTCAGCGATCTCTGCGTTAGCCTTTGCGGCCTCTGCGTTGTGGTTTTCAATCGTCGATCGAAAATCTTCAATCGTCAATTCATGGATGAGGCGGGCTTCCATCGCGGGCTGGAGCTGTTCAATCGCGGCGAATTTTTCGACGCGCACGAAGTTCTGGAAGACGTGTGGCGGGCGGCCCCGGCGGGGGAAAAAAAATTTCTGCAGGGGCTGATACAGGTGGCGGTGGGCCTGCACCACTATTCGCGCGGCAACGGTGTGGGTGCGCGGTCGCTGCTGGCGCGGGCCCACAAAAACCTCAGCGCGTATCCCGCGCGTCAGGGCGGCATTGATCTGGCGGGATTGCGAGTTCAGGTGGAGGAGTGGGTGGGCGCCTTGGAAAATGGAAAGACAACTCCCCCGTTGCCGCGCATTGAAACTCACCGGGGCTGAAGCCCTCAAGGCTGTGCGAAACGTAACCAGTTACGTCTCTACCAGGCTGGCCGCCACATCAGGGCTTCGGCTCCAGGGGGCGCATCAAGAAAGAAAAGTCGCCAACCTTGTAAATGACCTTGCCGGGAGAATCCGGAGTTGCGGGAACCTTGCCGTCGCGGACCTGCTCAAAAGCGACGACCAGGCGGGGCAGCACCGAAGGCGACGCCACCGGAATGTTGTGGGCGCCGAGGACAACCTTTACTCGCGGCGCCAGCGCCGCCAGGCGGCGGATGGAAGCATCGTAGGCGCGCAGGTCGGTTTCAGGGCGGTAGAGCCAGATGGCGGCGGGATAATAAGTGTCGCCGGTGAAGAGCAGGCCGTGGGCGGAATCGAAAAGGGAGATGGCATCGGGAGTGTGGCCGGGAGTGGCAATCACCTGCAAGGTTCGTCCGCCCAACGCTATGTGCTCGCCATCGTGGATGTAGGCGGAGATTTTCCAGGGCCGGGTCACGTAAGTCTTGGGATCAAAACCCTTCGGCAGCGAGCCGCAAATCTGGCCGGGAGCGATTTCGGCCTGCGCGTCTTCGCGGGAACCACGCGCGTTGCGGCGCGTAAACCCGGTGTTCATCCCATAGATGTTGTGGAACTCCCAGTTATCGCCGACGTGATCGTCATGGGTATGGGAATTGAGAACCACGATGGGCAGAGGGGTAAGCTGGCCCGTAATCTTTTTCAGGTCGCTGATGCCCATGCCGGTATCGAATAACACAGCGCGCCGGCTGCCGAGAATCAGATAGCTGATGGTCTCTTCCGCCTGGTGGGGCTCGTAAATGGCAAAGACTCCGGGGGCGACTCTGTAAACCTCAAACCAGGGATCGGGAACGGACACGCGGGTCAGAGTCTTATATTCGGGACGCGGAAGGGCGCGGCACCAGCCGGGAATGTCGGCCGAGTACGCGGGCAGGACGAAAGCCATAGAGACGAAGGCGATGAGCGCATTCCTGGGCCATTGCTGGAACATGGGCGGCGGAAATTATAGCGAAATTGCGCAATTGAGCAATTGTGTAATTTGTAATTGAAAGACCCCGTGAAGCGCAGGAGCGCGCTAGAATGGCGAATTACAAATTGCACTTTACCCAATTACTCAATTACCCGATTACACAATTCCCATGCCTTCCTTCGAAGAAATCGCCGAACTCGAGCGCCGCTACCTGATTGCCGTTTACAACCGCTATCCCCTGGCCATCGCCCGCGGCAAGGGAGTGTTTGTCTATGACCTGGAGGGCCGCCGTTACCTGGATTTCATCACCGGGATCGGGGTGAACGCGCTGGGCCACGCCCACCCGCGGATTGTGAAAGTCATCCGCGAGCAGGCGGCGCGCGCCATCCACCTCTCCAATCTCTATTACAACGAGTACCAGGGGGCGCTGGCCAAAAAGCTGTGCGAGCTTTCGGGCCTGCAGCGCGCGTTTTTTTCCAACAGCGGCACGGAGGCGATTGAAGGCGCGCTCAAGCTGGCGCGGGCCGCCGGCCACCAGCACGGGGGAGAGGCCAAGAGCAAGGTGGTGGCGGTGGAGGGCTCATTTCACGGGCGCACCTTTGGCGCGCTCTCGGTGACCGGGCAGCAGAAATACCGCGACCTGTTCCAGCCTTTGCTGGCGGGAGTAACCTTTGTGCCGCTGAACGACGTGGTGGCGCTGCGCCAGGCGGTGGACGATGCGACCTGCGCGCTGGTGCTGGAGCCCATCCAGGGAGAGGGCGGCATTCGCGACTGCTCGCCCGAGTTTCTGGGCGAGGCGCGGGCGGCCGCCGACCGCCATCACGCGACACTCATCTTCGACGAGATCCAGTGCGGCCTGGGACGGACGGGGAAGATGTTCGCTTTTCAGGAGTCGGGAGTGACTCCCGACATCGTGGTGGTAGCCAAGCCGATTGCCGGCGGCCTCCCGCTGGGCGCGTTCATCGCCCGCGAGGAGCTGGCCGCGGCGCTGCCTTCCGGCCAGCACGGAACCACCTTCGGAGGCGGGCCGCTGGCCTGCCGCGTGGCCCTGGAATATTTCGCCGTACTGGAAGCGGAAAACCTGCTGCAGAACGCCGCCCGAGTGGGTGAGTATTTCAACCAGCAGCTCAAGGCGGTGGCGGAAAAGTCTTCGCTGGTGCGCGAAGTGCGCGGTCGCGGCCTGATGCAGGCCATGGAACTGACCATTCCGGCGCGCCCGCTGGTGGAGCAGGCGCTGGGCGAAGGCGTGCTCTTCAACAGCACCCACGACACGGTGCTGCGCTTCCTGCCCTCGTTCCTGATTCAGGAGAAGCACGTGGACCGCGGCATCCGGGTATTACGCAAGCTGCTGCGGGAGGCCAAGAAGGCGGCGAAATCAGCGGCGGCGGATTGAGTCGAGCTGAGCTCGGCCGCACAGGCGCCTGTGCCCACGCGCGGCAAGAGGCGTTGCAGGCAACGTCTCTACCATAATGTGTTCTCATTCCGAAATTGGCATTCACGAGCACTGGGCGGAAGTGGACGGCCACCGCATGCGCTACCTGCATGGCGGCAAGGGCCCCCCGCTGCTGCTGATCCACGGATTGCTGGGCTATTCCTTCTCCTGGCGGTTCAATCTGCCGGTGCTGGCGCGGGGGTTTACAGTGTTCGCGCCCGACCTGCCGGGCACCGGCTTCTCGGAGCGTGTTCCTGGCCTGGATTGCTCGATGGCGGCCATTGCCGGGCGCCTGCGGCGCTTCCTGGGCAGCCAGGGAATTGAGTGCTTTGACCTGCTGGGCACCTCGCACGGCGGAGCCGTGGCCATCATGCTGGCGGCAGAGGCCAAACGTTCGGTGCGCCGGCTCATCCTGGTTGATCCCGCACATCCCTGGTCACATCCGCGGCCAGTGCTGATGAGGCTGCTCCGGCGGCCAGCCGGCGCCGGGCTCTTCCGATTGCTGCTTCCCGGGATCAAATTAACCCACGAGCACTATCTGCGGCGCATGTACGGCGACCCGCGGCGCATCTCGCCGGGCACCCTGGCCGGCTACGCCGCGCCTTTGGCGGACCGTGGCGCTTTCGATTACGCGCTCGCCATCGTCCAGAGCTGGCAGAACGACATGCCGCAGGTGGAAGCGGCCCTGCCCCGCATTGCCGATATTCCCACCCTGCTGATGTGGGGCAGCCGCGACCGGGTGATCGCGCCCGGTTCGGCGGCGCAGTTGCAGCGCCAGTTTCGCAATTGCCGGCTAATGGTGATTGAGGGAGCCGGGCATCTGCCTTATGAGGAGACTCCGGAAGAGTTCAACCGGGCGGTGATGGAGTTTCTGGAAGACAGGTAGACGGTAGCCGGCCTCAGCAACTAGTAGCTGACGTAGTAGCCGGAGCGGGCGCGGATGGTTATGCCGGGGGCGACAATTTTTACGGAGTGAAACTCACCGCCGGCGAGCCTGCCCGCGGGGCGAAATCCCACCACATACTGGCCGCGCAGTTCCTTCTCGAATGCGGCGAAAATTCTGTCCCCCTGGGCATAGTTGCGGAGCAGGAAGGCGCGGCCTCCGGTGGCCTCAGCCAACTGCCGCAGCACCCGGTCACCGGGAAATTCCAGCCGCGGGTTGTGCACAGTAACGGAAAAGACGGCAATGTTCCAGCGCTGGAGGGTGGCGATGGCGTCAGGCAGGGTGGAACGACTGTAGTTGTCGTCGCCATCACTGAGGAGGAGCAGAACCCGGCGGGCAGGCGCGCTGGACTGCAAGCTGGCGGCGGCCGCGGCCAGCGCGTCGTAGAGCGCGGTCTGGCCGCCGAGTTGCCGGGCAGAGAGTACGCCGGCCGGGTCGCTTGCGTCGTCGGGCGCCTGGCGGGCGGCGAAGACAAGGGTGCAAACCTGATCGCTGCCGTCACGCTGCAGGCGGCGCAAAAAGGCGAGCGCGGCCTGGCGCTGGGCGGCGAAGCCGGGGCGCATGGAGTCGCTGGCGTCAAGCACGAGGGTAACCCGCAGCGGCAGAGCAGCCGCAGGCTGGAAACTGGTGACAGCGGCGGCAGCGCCGTTGTCAAAAACCCTGATTTGAGGCGGGCTGAGGTTCAGCACCGGATGACCGCGGCGGTCCTGAGCGGCAAAAACCATCTCCACTTCCGGCACCAGGCGGCGGATGGTGAGCGAGGCGGGCGCAGGCGGGGATTCCGCGGGCGCAGCGATGGCGGCCTGCGTTTGCGCGGCGGCAGGAACGGCCAGCGCGGCGGCAGGAACGGCCAGCGCGCCGGCCAGCATAATGGCGCACGATTTCCGCATTTCAGATTGCAGGAGACCCCACACCATTGCACCGGGGTAAGAAGCTAAGAGGTAGATGCGAGATGGCTCGGCGGCCGCAGCGGTTCCTGATAGCGGACCGATTCCCAAGAGCGAAGTTACGAAGAGGCCATTCACAGAAAGAGGTGACTGCTATCACTGCGCTTGCCGCTCATCTCCTCCATGCTGGAGCTAGAGAACGGAAACCCAGAGACGAAGGTGAGAGGGTGTGCCTGGGGGCGCCTCCGTCGCGCGCGCGAGGGAGCGCTGCCTGAACGCGGGCTGCGCCGGGAAGGGGAAGACTGTGTCTATCGGACCTGCGGTATTGATAGTCCTGCTAATCGCCGCAGCCCTCTGCTTCCACCTGCGGCAAGCTTCACGCGCCGCCACCCTGATGGCGGCTGATCCGCCTCCCCAGAAACCGCCAGAACCGCTTCTAAAATTTGAACTTCCCCACAGCTGCTGCTTTCACCCCGGCCACACCTGGATGGCCGAGCAGGGCCGGGAGAGCGCGCGCGTGGGCATTGACAACCTGGCCGCTAACCTCATCGGCAAGGCGCAAAGGGTCACGGTGACTCGCGAACAGCGCTGGATAAGGCAAGGTCAAAAACTGATGGCCGTGACCGGCGACGCCGAGACTATAGAGCTGCTCTCGCCGCTGGAGGGTGTGGTGACCACGATTAATCCTGAGGTGTTGCAGGATCCGGAGCTGCTATTGCGCGACCCCTATGGCGAGGGCTGGGTGTGCATCATCAAATCACCGGAGATGGAGATTAACCGGCGAAATTTGCTGCAGGGTTCGCTGGCGGCGAACTGGATGCAGAGCAGCCTGCACCGCCTGAGAAACCTGCTGGCACAGGCCGACCCGGCCCTGGCGCAGGACGGCGGCATGCCCTTGGCGGGAGCGCTGGGCAAGCTGAGCCCGGAGCGGAGGAAGCAAGTGATAAATGAGTTTTTTCTCACCTGAGGGATAGGAGTGGTTTGAGGTTTCACGGTTTCGAGGTTTGCGAAGGTTTCTGAGCCTCAAGTTTCAATTTTCAAAGGCAAGACCATCAGCAGAGAGTGGGCTGCGCTCGTGAACTTTGAAATCCTGAAACTTTGAAGCGCGCGGTGCCCGCCCGTGCAATCCTTTTCCTTCCGACCTATTGCTACAATCCTTGCTTCACGCATGCCGCAGATTACGCCGGCCGCGCTGTCGGAAGCCCGCATTATTGCGGCCTACGCCATTTTCGCCGCCGGCTACCTGGTGTTCGCGCTGGGCAAGTTTCCGGGGATGAAAATAGACCGCCCGGGAGCAGCCATCATCGGCGCCGTGCTGATGGCGGCCTTCCGCATTGTGTCGCCGGCGGAGGCGCTGCGCGCCATTGACTTCACCACTATCGTGCTGCTGTTTTCCATGATGCTGATCGTGGGCAACCTGCGCCTGGTAGGCTTTTTCGAGTGGATCACGCGGCTGGTACTGCGCTGGGTGAAACCGGTCCACCTGCTGCCCACCGTGATCCTCACCTGCGGGATTCTTTCCGCGTTCTTTGTGAACGACATCATCTGCCTGGTAATGGTGCCGCTGACGCTGGCGGTCACACGGCGCATGAACGTGCGGCCGCTGCCCTATCTGCTGGCGGTGGCCACTGCTTCCAACATCGGCAGCGTGGCCACCATCACCGGCAACCCGCAGAACATGCTGATTGGCTCCTACTCCGGCATTCCCTACCGCTACTTTATGGCCCACATGGGGCCGATTGCGGCTGTGGGCCTGGCGGTGGATTGGGCGGTTCTGCACTGGCTGTACGTGCCTCACGAAAGTCCGCATCCGGCGGTGGCGCAGGCGGTGGAACAAAAGGCGGTGCAGGGCTCGCGGCTGATGAAGCCGGGAGTGGTGGTGGGGGCAGTGGTGGCGGGATTTTTCGCGGGGGTGCCGCCGGCCATGATGGCCGCCATTGGCGCGGCGCTGCTGCTGATCACCCGTACTCTGGAGCCGCGCAAGCTGTACCAGGAAATTGACTGGGGACTGCTGGTCTTCTTTATAGGGCTGTTTGTGATTGTGGGAGGGGCGCAGAAGGCCGGCCTGGTCGAAGAGCTGCTGGCTTTTGCCCGTCCCTGGAACCTGCAGAACTCCGCCGTGTTTACAGTGGTCACCGCGGCTCTGGGCAACATTGTGAGCAACGTGCCCGCGGTAATGCTGCTCAAGTCGCTGGTCCCGGGTTTCACCCACCCGCACACCGCCTGGCTGATTCTGGCCATGGCCAGCACGCTTTCCGGGAATCTGACGATTACCGGGTCCGTAGCCAACATTATTGTGGTGGAGAGCGCACGGCCGGAAGTGGAAATCGGCTTCCGCGACTATTTCCGCGCGGGGTTGCCGATTACCGTGGCCACGTTGATATTTGGCTGGGCGTGGCTGGCGGTGATCCGGTGACTCTCACCGCGGAGACACAGAGACACGGAGAATAAGAAGTATATGAATCATCGGCGAATTGCGATGGCGATTGCGGTATGTGTGCTGGGATTGCCGGCGGCGGCCAGGGCACAGGAGAAAATGCACATGCCGACGCCGGGGGCGCGGCTGGTGAAGTATCACGCCACTATTAAGGATGTGAAGTACACCTACGGCGTGCAGACGCCGGTGGCGCGCCTGCGCTCGGGCGACGTGCTGGAGACCAACACGCTGGACGCCTTCGGCAACGTGCTGAAGCGCCCGGGCGACACGCTGGACATGGTGAAAGGCGATAACCCGCTGACCGGCCCCTTTTACATTGAAGGAGCCGCGCCGGGCGACACGCTGGCCATCAAGTTTCTGGAGCTCGAGGTGGACGGCAACCAGGGCGTGGGCGCCTTCGCTCCCGGCTTTGGAGCGCTGAACTCGAGCACCTACACTCCCATGCTGGGGGCGCCCTTGGCGGAGCGCATCTGGTATTACCCGGTGGACCACGCCGCCAATGCGGCCACCTTCCACGCGCAGGATTCCAATTTCACGGTGCAGATTCCCCTGCATCCCTTTCTCGGTTGCATTGGCGTGGCTCCGGCCGGGGGCGAAGCGCGCTCCTCCATCGTGCCCGCGGAAAACGGCGGCAACATGGACGCGCCCGAAGCCAGCGTGGGCAACACGCTCTACCTGCCGGTGAATGTGGCCGGGGCGATGCTTTATATGGGAGATGGCCACGCCGCCATGGGCGACGGCGAGGTGGACGGCACCGCCATCGAAGCGCCGCTGCGCGCCCGTCTCCAGGTGAAGGTGATTAAGGGCCGGAGGCTTGACTGGCCGCGTTTTGAAAACGACAACTTCATCATGGCCGTCGGTATCACGCGCCCGCTCGACGACGCACTGCGGGTGGCCTTCACTCAGTTGATCGCCTGGATACACCAGGACTACGGCCTCTCCGAACTGGACGCTTACGAACTGCTCTCCAAGGTGGCCACAATTCATCTCGACGAGATGGTGGACCCCAATTACGTGATTGTGGCATCCATCCATAAGAAGTACTTGCCGCCGCGGAAGAAATGAAGCCAGGCAGGACTAACCTTTGTTACTGGCGCGCCCCCTAGCGTCACCTTGACAATGGTAAGTACGAGGGCGAAACTGCGCCTCAGCAGCACAATTTCAGTGATTAGAGATACTTAAGGAGCTTCGCCCAGGCCAGTTGAGATGCCGCGGCGCAGTTCCCGTGGCTAGCCATTGCACCTGAAGCCAGATTCCCGGCCAGAAGACCGCCCGGTCCCGGGCACGCCGGGGAATGTTTCGCTCTCTGATTTATTCCACCTCATCGCCGCCGGCGCCTTCGACGCGGAATTGCGCCTGATTGCGGAGCAGGCGCAGATGCTGACTCTGGCCAGCGGTGCGGCCATTGCCCTGCGCCAGGACGAACTGCTGGTGTGCCGGGCGCGCGCCGGGAACATGGCTCCGGCGTTGGGGGCCCGCTTGGATATCCAGTCCGGGCTATCGGGAGAATGCGTGCGCAGCGCCTGCACGCTGGTGTGCGCGGACACGGAAAAAGACGCCCGCGTGAACCTCGATGTGTGCCGCTACCTCGGCATACGATCCATGGCGGTGCTTCCCATCAGCCTGAGCCGGGAAGTGGTGGGCGTGTTCGAAGTATTCTCGCCACAGCCAGGAGCATTTACCGGCAACGAGGTGGCGGCGCTGGAAAGCATGCGCGACCTGGTGATCTCGGTAATACGCCCGGGACCGCAGGCGGAGAGCGCGGCGGCCGCGGCGCTGGGGGAGCGTGCAGCCGAGGAAGAACCGGCAGCGGCGGTGTTGCGCCCGGCCGCGATTCCGGACCCGGAAGACGACCTGATCTGCGAAATCGAGCAGCGGGCTCCAGTCAAGCCGGAGAGCATTCCACAGGCGCGCGCCTTCCAACTGATCAAGGCGGAAAGCCAGCAGGTCCCCGCCGCGACTCCGCGCATCCCCCCGCCATTCGCCAATCCCGACCCGGAAGACGACCTGATCTGCGAAATCGAAATGCGCTCCGCCCGGCCGGCGGCACCGGCCGCGCCGCAGCCCCATCCCGCGCATGCCATGAGAGGATTCGCGCCCGCGCCTCCGACGTTGCCGGAACACACCATCTCGCGCAAGCTGATATTGGCCGGGGTGGTCGTGGCCCTGGCTGGGCTCATCTGGCTGCGGTGGTGCAATCGGGCCCCGCATGCGGCCGGCAACACCGTTACCAGCAGCACCGTAGAGGCGGCTTCGAGGACAGCTCCGCCGCTCACGGCACCGCCCGCAGCCACGGCGCCGAGTTCTTCCCCGCCGGCAGCACAGCCCCCGCCCGCAACCAGCCAGGCGCCGCCGGAGCCGCCGACGTCGGGCGAAGAGAGCAGCAGCGAACCACCCCCGCCCCCGCGTCCGGAGCAAGCCACGCCAAGCCAGCAGGCGCTACGAGCCAAAATCAGCCGTCGAGAGGCCAAAGCTGCTGAAACGCGCGTTCCGCACAAGGCGAAGCGCGCCGCGATGGAAAAGGCTCTGCCGCTAAATTCCGCGGCAGCAGCGCCTGCTTCACTCACCGGTTCCGCAGCACAGCCCGGATCGATGGAGGCGACCAGCGTGCAGGCCGCCCCGGCTGCGCGCCCAACGCCGGTCGTCCGGCAGCAGGCGGAAGCCGCTCCACCGAAAGACGCGGCCGAGCCGCCAGTCCAGCTCACGCCTCCCCCTTTTCAACTGCGGCCTGCACCGGCGCCAGCCGCGCCATCCCCGGGGGGAGAGCGGCTGAGCCTGAACCAGGCGGTGGTGAAGGCAGTTCCGCAATCGTCCGGCGGAAAAACTTTGAGCCACGATGCTCTGAACCTGCTGCTGGAATCAGCCAAGGCGGGTGATGCGGGGGCACAGTTGGCCCTGGGAGTGCGGTACGCCACCGGCGAGGGGGTGGCGCAGAGTTATCCTGAAGCTCTGAAATGGTTTACGCAGGCGAGCGCGCAAGGGGTAACTCCCACCTTGCCGCAGGCCGCACAAGCCTGGAGCAAAGTGCAGCAGTGGGCGCAGTCGCAGCACGTGAAAAAGTAATGGGCAGGTGGGACGCCGCCGGGGTCACACGGCAAGTCTCTGATAAAAATATGCGAGCTGTGGCCGCGACGCAGGCCCGGGCTGGCATGACCTTTAGTGTAATGCCTCCCCCACGGCAGGACCTTGACACACCCGCTGATTGATACGAAACTCGCCTATGTTCCCACCGGCGAGCCAGACAAGCCGTTGCCGGGGTGTATTGTCCTGAGTCGCGGGCGGCAGGGCAAGCAACCCCCGTCCTGAAGCGGGCGCCAAGTCGCATGGATCACTACTCGATCGTCGAGCCTCCATCGCCGGACAAAGAACGCGGAGGGGTGCCCGAGGAAGCGTTTGTGCCCCTGCACGATGGGAAGGAGCCAGCGGCTGCGGAAATGCCGCTGACCCAACCCGCGGTCACGACCACCAGCGAAGCGGAAACCGCTCCTGCCGCAATGGCGGAGGCTCGGTTGTCGGCGCCTGCGGAGTCGCAACCGCAGCCGCCGCCAGGCGATTTAGATTCCAGCCTGCAGGCCCTGGTGCAGAAGGCACAATATACAAGCAATGCTACGGGAGCGGCGCTGGCCCTGCGCCAGGGAGCGGACGTGGTATGCCGCGCGGCCAGCGGCAACAGCGCGCCCGACCGTGGGGCGCGGCTGCAGATCAAGACCGGCTTGACGGCGGAATGCCTGCGCAGCGGGGAACTGCTGCGCTGCGATAACGTAATGCAGGACTCGCGGGTGGACATGGAAAGCTGCCGGCGCCTGGGCATCGAGTCCATCATCATCGCTCCCATACGTTGTGGACAGAACCTGGTGGGGGTGCTGGAACTGTTTTCCGCGCACGCCTATTCCTTCCAGGAGCGCGATGTCGAGACGGTAAAAGCGCTGGCCGCGGAAATTGGCAAACTGCTGGAACAGGGCGAAGCGCCGGTTTTGCCGGCGGAGCCGGAGCCTGCTCCGCCCACGCCCGTAGAAGAGGGGCAAAGCACATGCAGTGCTTGCGGGACAAAAATCGCCAATGACGCGGTGTTCTGCACCGGCTGCGGCACTTTTCAGGAAAGTAGCCCGGCCGCCCCTGCAGAGGTGGAGCCATTGGGCTGGAAGGCAAGGCTTAGCAGCCGGCGTCTGCTGGTTCCGGCGGTTTTTGTGATCATGGCCCTGGTGGTGGCGGTGGCTCCCTTCCCGCGCCAGGCAACCGGAACCGCGCCCGCAGCGCGGCCTGCGGTGCAGGCAGCGGCAACCCCAGCGCCGGGCACGCCGGGCACGCCGGCGGCCCACGCCAACAAAGACTCCAAGCACGCGCTCACAGCCGATGCGGGGAACGGCAGCGCTGCCGCAGCCGGCGCCGCCAGCGCCCAGAACCCCACCATCGCCAAGAGTGTGAAGCAGCTTCTGGGTGGGGTGAGTTCGGATTTCTCCAAGCTTCTGCCGGTCAACGAGAAAGCCGTGCCCCCCTCTAACGGTGACCCCAACCTTAAGGTTTGGGTGGATACCCGCAAGGGGTACTATTACTGTCCGGGAGAGGAACAGTACGGGCGCACGGACCGGGGATCGTTCATGACGCAGAAGGAAGCCGAGTCAAATTATTACATTCCGGCCCTCATCAAGCCGTGCATGTAGAAGGTGAGTACGAAAGCGGTTGACGGACTCGCAAATTGTTCTTGACAAGTCGTTTAGGTCTGCTTACATTCCGGACATCCGGCATCACAAAGAATCCGATTGGGTGCATATATGAAAAATGTCTATGAGGTGTTGCGGCAAAAGGAGCTGGAGCTTACCCGTCTGGAAAAGGAAGTGGAGGCTCTGCGCATAGCCGCTCCTTTGCTATCTGAAGAAAAGGAGAGCCTGAGCGATAACGGCGGGCTGAGCAAGACCGCCACCGCGACCCCGATCCCGCAGCAGCCTTTGCGGGTGCCGCAGCCGGCGGTAGCCACGGCGGCACGCGATGCGGCCCGGCCGACGGGATGGGAAGAGACGGCCAAGCGCTGGCCCTAAGTCAGGATCGAACCTGGGGCGGAGCACCAACTCCGCCCTGCTCTCCGCCTCAGTCAATCGCGTACCCGCCCTGCAAGCCTCTCCATTCGAGGTACTTAATTCTCCTGGCACAATCGTCTCATTGACACCCGAGCGGGCCAAAGCTAGTCTTCTGGCCAGAGAATCCGAGCGCCATTGCGCCATCGTGCTCGAGGGGAAGTCTTGCCAGCCAAATATCAACCCGTTCCCCACAAGCAGGCCGGAGGTGTGCGGAGGTGAGCAGCGCCGCTGCCATGCCGGTGCCGGAGAGCGGAGGAGCGCGCCGCCGCTATGCGCGCTACCATCTGTCAGTTCCCTTCGAGTTGGCAGTGTTCCGGCCAAGCACAGTGATGTGCTTGAACGGCCAAACTGAGGAAGTTGGTGAGGGCGGCCTGAAAGGGTTGCTTTCGGGAACGGTCCTTCCCGGAGAGCGGGTGGAACTCAGCATTCTGCTGCCGGTTTCGCCGGAGCCGCTGAACATGCGGGCGGTGGTGCGGCACCATGCCGGCCTGCTGTGCGGTCTGGAATTTCTCAGCCTGGAGCATACGCAACGCGAGCAGTTGCAGCAGCTGGGGGCCGATCCCGGACTGCGCTCCCGTTTGATAAATGAAACGGAATGTGAACCGGGCCTCGCGCCTCCGCCCCGCAGCGATTTTCCCGTCTGCGCCAGCTGCGGCGATGAACTGGCGGAAGAGATCCCGGTGTGCCTGACGTGCGGGACGCCGCAGTCGCCGGATCCGCAGGAATGGCCGGAAGGGCAAGGCGGCGAGCGCGAAGCGGCAGCGACGGCGGAGGCAGGCGTGGCAAAGCCGCTGCCAGCCGAAAAAAAAGAAAAGAAAACAAGGCGCCGCGCTCCCGCGCTGGATTCCGTGATCGCCATCGTTTTTCTGATCACCCTCGCCATAGGTCTATGGCAATGGATGGAGAGTCCGGCCGATGCTGATAGCGGCTCACAGCCCAGCCCGGTGACGGCGGAATTGGAGAATGTGTTCCTGCGGCCCACGTCTTCCCCAGCTTCCCAGCAATCAAGCCTGCGGTCGTCCGCGCCGAACGCGGCTCTGGCGACGGCCAAGTCGGCGGTGAGCGCGTTCATCGGCAGCGTTTCATTGCCCCGGGGGGAGCCAGCGGCTGACGCTTCCAGCAGGAGCGCAGGAGCAATCGCTCAGCCGAGGCCAACAACGGCTTCAAATTCACCGCAGAACAGCGTACCCGCGCCCGCCCAACCGGCTCCTGTGACGCCCGCGCTACCCGCTCCGCCGGCCGCCGCCGCGGCGAATGCGGCCAGTAATCTGACGGAACCGAGCAGCCGGGCCGCCAGCAACCTGGCGGGCGAAGCTCCGCGCAGCTCCGAACTGACGGGGATGCTCCTGCAGAAAGTACTGCCGGTTTACCCAGAGCAAGCGCGGCGGCAGGGCGTACAGGGACAGGTGGTGTTGAAGGCGGTGATCGGCAAAGACGGCACCATCGCCGAACTTCGGCCCTTGCAGGGCCCGGAGGAGCTGACCTCGGCGGCCATTGACGCGGTGCAGCACTGGCGCTTCCGCCCCTACGAGCTCAAAGGCAAGCCGGTGGAAGTGGAAACCGACATCCGGCTGAACTTCCAGTTGCCCAATAAGAAGTAGCCGGGAAATTCTCGCCCTGGCAACATTGCGGAATGGCGACCAAGACTCTAGCCGTAACAGCCTGTCTGGCGGCGCTTCTATTGCTAGCATGCACGACGGGCAAAACTCCGCCTCCCCAGACTCCCGGGATTGGAGCCGGAAGCTGCTCGGCCGGCCAGGCATGGTGCCAGGGCAGATGCGTGGATACCATCACCTTCGTCAACGACAGCCAGAACTGCGGGCGTTGCGGCAACCGCTGTTCCTATTCAGAAACATGCACGGAAGGTTTTTGCGGCTGCCCGCCCGGTTCCGAACAGTGCATGGACCGTTGCGTAAACAGCGCCACGTTTACGGGCGATTCCCAGAATTGCGGCCGCTGCGGCAACAGTTGCTCCGCGGGAGAGAGCTGCCTCGGGGGCATGTGCCAAAAGCTGTAGCTCAGCGCACGCGGTGGACAAATGAATGCGGAAGACTTTCGCCGGATTGCACTCACCCTCGAAGGGGTTGAGGAGAGTTCTCATATGGGCTCGCCCGACTTCCGGGTTGGCGGGCGGATATTCGCTACACTGGCCGCCCAGCGGCAAGGTTATGGGAACCTGCTGCTCACCCCGGAAGTGCAGGCTGAATTTGTTGCGGAACTGCCCAGCGTATTCATTCCTGTAGGTGGGGGCTGGGGAAGGATGGGCGCCACTCATCTCCGCCTGTCGGAGGCGAACGAGGACTTGCTGGCGGGAGCTCTGCGGACCGCCTGGAAAATCCGCGTGGAGAAGAACGCGGGAACGAGAAAGCGCGCCTCCCTGCCGGGCGCTACCGGCAAGCGCATACGACGCAGCCGTAAATAATTGAGGGCTGAGCCGCCACCAACTGCATCGCGAGACATTTAATGCGGGGCTGAAACTGGTCCGCGCCTCCTATTTCAGCTTGGCGTATTCCGCCTTGGCTTCCTTAAGGACGGGAAGGTCTGGGTCGGCGTTCTTCCACATGGCAAAGAGATCCTGATAGGCGGTGCGGGCGCCGGCCGAATCGTGTTGGGCGGTCAGGGCGCGCGCCAAGCCGAGCTGAGCCAGCGGATAGTAAAGGGAAAAGGGCGCCAGGGAGCGGCGGGAGAGATATTTGCGGAACTCCGAGGCCGCGTTGGCGGCATCGCCACTGGCCAGATAAGCCCGGCCGCGCAGCACGTGGGTGGCAAAGAACTGGCCGTTTTCGTAGGGTTGGGCAACAGCCAGGGTCTCAACCGCGGCGGCGGCTTTTCCCTGGCGCATCTGCAGCTGAGCCTCAATGCGCGGGACGGTGACCTTCTGCAGGAACGTGTCCTCAGGACGCGACTGGCGGGCCTCAGCCATCAGTGCTGTCGCTTTCTGCTCCTGGCCGGCGGCCGCGCTGGCATCAGCTACATCCGCCAGAAAACTGGGTTCGTGCGAGAGCGCCAGCGCGGAATCAATGTATTGGGCGGCGCGGGAAGGATAGCCGAACTCGGTTTCCGCGACAGCATTCTGTACCAGCAGGTTGGCGGCAACATCGGGCGCGCCTAAGGCCTTGGCTTTCTCCACCGCGCGCGCTCGCAACTCCCGCACCTTCCCCATTTGCCCGAGCGCCGCGGCGTGCTCCGCTTGCTGCCCCAGCGTGCGCAACTCGCCTTCCGGGGTAGCCTGGGCCAATTGCTCCATTTGGGCGGCGCCGGCGCTGTCGCCCCGCAAAATGGCGGAGCTGGCCAGAGCAACGTAGAGGCCGGTGCCGCCAATCTTCCTCTGCTGCGCCTGGGCCAGCAGGGCGTCGGCGTTATCGAACCTGCCCAGGTCGCGGTAGGCTCCGGCTCCAACCAGATAGCAATTCAGCGTATCCGGTTCGACCCGGATAGCATCCAGGCAGTTTTCCACGGCTTTGTCATATTGCCCAAGAAACCCGTACGCCACCGCTACATTCACGCGCGAGGGCAGGTCGCGCGGGTAGGTTTGCTTCATCAGTTCCCACGCTTGAATGGTCTTTTCAAGCTCGCCCCGGTCGAAATAGTAATAGGCGGTGATGTAGAGCCGTTCATACTCGCTGGTGCGGTCGCGCAGTTCGAAAGCCTTCTGCACCTCTTTGGTTGAGAGAGCGGTTTGCCCGCTGTTGCCGGCCGCCACGCCCAGGCGCAGGTGGGCAAGAGCAAAGTTGGGGTCGAGTTCAATCGCGCGCTGGTAAAAGGGCATGGAGGCGATGTCTTCCAGCTTGGTGTGCTGGACGTCGCCCAGGGTGAAGGCCTTTAAGGCCTCCAGGGAAGAGGTGGTGGCCTCATCCAGCGGCTTATCGAACTTTTGCACCGAGGCCAGAGACTCGCCCAGCCTGGCACGCAGCTTGGTAGCGGCACTGCCCAGGGCGCCAAGGACCGCATCCTTGCCGGCGGCCTGCTGCTGCGCCTCCGCCAGGGAGTCGCCGGTGGAGGCGTTGAGCGCCTGCAAGGTGATCACATACTGGCTGCCCAGCAGGGCGATCGAACCGGTGAGCATGGCCTTGATGCCATTGCGCTGGCAGATCTCGCGGCCGATATCGGCGGTGACCGGCTCATCCGAATTTTTTCCCATGAACTTCAGCGTCTTCTGCACCTGCTGCTCGGAGACCACGTTGAGAAACGGCGACTGCTGCAGGTCAACCGCCAGCGCCTTCTTCAGGGTGCCGTCGAAGACGGCATCGCCGGTGGTGTTCACGAAATCGGTGACCAGGATGGAATCCTTTTCGGTAATGGCGTGCGCGTTGCGCTGATAGAGAAAGAAGGCAATGCCCGCGGCTACCAGAACCACAGCACCCAGCGCGGCATAGAGGCGCCACTTGCGGCGCGGGGGCGGGGGCGCCCAAGAGGAAGACCCTGTGGCTGCGGCGGGCGTGCTGCCGGAGGCGGCGGCCGAGACCCGGCTGCTGCTGGCCACGGCGACGGCTGGCCCCGAGCTTGCTGGAGCCATACGCGCGGCGGAGGCCGCTGCCGAACCGCTGCCCGTTCTGGCCGGCGCGGGTTCATCTTCGCCAATTTCCAGAACCGGGCTTCTTCCCGATTCCAGCTCGCGGCGCACCCGCTTCAGGTCGGCGCGCATGTCGGCCGCGTTCTGGTAACGCAACTCGCGGTCCTTATCCAGCGCCTTGCTGATGATCTCTTCCAGCTTGGGGGGAATTTCCGGGTTGATGCGCACGGGCGCGGTGGGCGCGCGGTCCAGAATGGCCTGGAAAATTACCGCCGAAGTCTCGCCGCGGAAGGCCACCTTGCCGGTGGCCATCTCGTAAAGCACCGCGCCGAAGGAGAACAGATCAGTGCGCCGGTCGAGCGGCTTGCCCTTGGCCTGCTCCGGCGACATGTAAGCCACCGTGCCCAGGGCCGAACCCGGGCTGGTGAGATGTTCTTCGCTGACCACGGTAGGAGCGGAGGTTGCTTCCTGCTGCTGGGCCCGGCCGGCGTATTCCATTTTGGCCAGCCCAAAGTCGAGAATCTTGGCGTGGCCGCGGTCGGTCACGAAAATGTTGGCCGGCTTGATGTCGCGGTGGATGATGCCCCTGGCATGAGCGGCGTCCAGAGCGTCGGCAATCTCGATGGCCAGCGCCAGCAGAGTCTCCATCTCCATGGGCCGGATGCCGATCTGGTGCTTCAGGGTGGAGCCTTCCAGGTACTCCATGGCGATGAAGGCTTTGCCGCCCTCCTCGCCAATGTCATAAATGGTGCAGATGTTGGGATGGTTGAGGGCGGAGGCGGCCTGGGCCTCGCGTTGGAAGCGGCTGAGCGCCTGGGCATCGCGCGCCACCTCATCAGGCAGAAACTTGAGCGCCACCATGCGGTGCAGGCGGGTGTCCTCGGCCTTGTACACCACACCCATGCCGCCGCCGCCCAGCTTTTCCAGAATGTGGTAATGGGAGATAGTTTGACCAATCATGGTGCGGCGTTATGTTAGGCGCGAGACGGAGGCAAGTCAATGCAATCGGGAAGTTGGACAGCCTAGCGAAAGTCGCTAATAACGATGACGTTGCTGTTTACGTGGCCGCGCACCACGGCCAGTTGCTTTCCGTCCTTCGACCATGCAAATCCGCGGATGTCTTCTCCCGGCGGGAAATGGGTCACCTGGCGCGGCGGACCACCGGCGATGGGCTGCTCCCAGAGGTTTCCCGCCCCGTCGCGGGTCAGCCCGTACTGGAACGCTGTGCCGTCGGGGGACCAGCGCAGGTCGGTTGCGCCGATGGGCAGCCGGAAGGACTTTGTCCTCACACCGTCGTCGCTTCGTATTACCCCGGCGAATAACCCGAACACGCCGTTGACGAGCTCCTGGTAACGGTAGAGGATGAGTTTGCCGTCGGCCGAAATGTCTGTTCCCGATGCGGCGCCTGCCGCTGTTAGAGCGTGTCCGCTCCCCCCAGACAGCGGTGCGCGAAAAAGTTTGTCGGAAGCACCAACGTACAAGTACCAGGATGCGTCCGGCGAGCACCCCTGTAAAAATCCAGGACCGACCGCCTGCAAGTTGCTGCCATCGGGATCGGAGCGATACACACGGTCAGTGCCGCCTTCGAGGCGGTCGAGCAGAACCTGGTTCCGATCCCGGCAGCCGCGAACAAGTAGAACCGGCGCGCCGCCGCTGATCAGCGTGTTCGCCCGGCCGTCTGTGCCTACGCTGACCAGCGCGCCCCGGCTGGTGGTGCCCAGCACGTGCGTGTTGTCGCCCCAGGTTACGGAGTTGGTGAGTTCCTCGTCGCCGGATGTCAGTTGTTTACCGCTGCCGGCGCCCGCTTCCGGCAAAAGCCACAGGTGCGATTGCGCCGTGGTTTGCACGGCTGCGAGGCTGCGCCCATCCTGGGTCAGGTCAAGCGAAAATCCGTCATAGGAGGTCAAATCATTGGTGAAGCGCGAAAGTTTCCCTTCCGGATAGGAGACGAAGTAAATCTGTTGCCTTGAAGAGGCCGGATCCAGCCGATTGACCAGCACTCCGCTTCCGTCCGGCAGCCAGCGCACTCCCAATAGCGGCGTCTCCGAAGTGTACAGATCGCGGACATCACCCGTGGCCGGCGAGATCAGCTCAATTACGAATCGAAAAGCGCCACCGTGCTCCAGACGTTGCAGCGATAATGCCAGCCACTTGCCGTCGGGCGACCAGGAGAGAGGCGGCGGAAAATTTACAATTGCCGGCCGCTTCGCTACTGGTGTTTCCCCGCTTCCGTCTATATTCGCAGTCAGCACAATCATCTGCGAATGGTTTGGATCGCCGCGCAAGAACGCGAACTTCTTGCCATCCGGCGACCAGGCCGGCGGTGTATCCACATCTCGGAGTATTTGCTTAGGCGGGCCACCCAGTACGGGCATCACATACAGGTAATTGAAGTTGATGGTGGTCTTATCGGAACGCACCATGTAGACGTAGTTGCCGTCCGGGGAAATCGCCACTCCCTGGTAATTGACTACGTCGGGCGCGAGCACCTGCACATCGCTGCCGGTCGCCACCTGCCGCACCCACAGGCTCTGCTTCTCCCCTTCGCGCAGCACGTAAACCACGTAGCGGCCATCCGCGGAAATCGCGGCCTGCCTGGCCCTGCCGCTGTCGGTGACCTGCACGATTTTCATGTTCTGCAAATTGAAGCCTCGGGGACGGGTCATCAGCTTGTAGGCAGCGCCGGCAACGACCGCGAGCACGGCGATACCTCCCCCGATCATGAGCCCCAGCTTGCGCCCCGGCCGAGTGACCGGAAGGGCAGCCGGGGAGAGCGGCGCCGCCGAGTCGGTTCCTGTCTGAGCCGCCGGCACCGCCAGCACCCGGCCTGAACTGGTATCGCGTCGCAGCCTTTTCAGTTCGGCGCGTATCTCCGCCGCCGTCTGGTAGCGCAAGTCGCGGTCCTTTTCCAGTGCCCGGGTGATGATGCGCTCCAGTTCCGGCGGAAGATCCGGGTTCAGGCGTACTGCGGGGGTCGGCTCGCGATTCAGGATGCCGTCGAAAATTACACCCGAGGTGTTGCCGGGAAAAGCCTGCCGCCCAGTGGACATTTCATAAAGCACCACCCCGAAGGAAAACAGGTCGGTGCGCGCGTCCAGTTCCTCTCCCCGGGCCTGTTCGGGGGACATGTAGGCGACCGTTCCTACAGCCGTTCCTGGCGAGGTCAGAAGTTCCTCAGAAGCGCCCATCGTGGCCGAAGCGCCAACCGCTTCCGCTATGGCCTGCCGCTCTGCCACAACCTTGGCCAGTCCAAAATCCAGAATCTTGGCTTGACCACGCTGGGTTATAAAAATGTTGGCCGGCTTGATGTCGCGATGAATGATTCCCTTGGAGTGTGCCGCGTCCAACCCGTCGCTGATCTGGATGGCCAGCTCCAGCACCGCATCCAGCTTGAATCCTTTCCCGCTAATGCGGTGCTTGAGGGTCTCGCCTTCCAGGAACTGCATAGCTATGAATAGTTGTTCCTGGTCCTCGCCAATTTCATAAATGGTGCAGATGTTGGGGTGGTCGAGGGCGGAAGCAGCGCGCGCTTCCCGCTGCAGTCGTTCCAGCGCCTGGGGGTCCTTGGCCAGTCCCTCGGGCAGGAACTTGAGGGCGACAAAGCGGCCTAGCTTGATGTCTTCGGCCTTATACACCACCCCCATGCCGCCGCCGCCCAGCTTTTCCAGGATGCGGTAGTGGGAGATGGTCTGGCCAATCATAATGTCGCGCTATGGTAGGCGGGGAGCCAGCGCAAGTCAACGGAAAGCAGGCAGAAAGCGGAGGCTGGGGAGAATGTTGCGCAAACCCGCGGGTGCCCCGAACGCGTGTGGTGCCCTTAACCGCTCAGATCGCCAAGGGCGCCGTCGGCTCGCATTCATGGCTCTCAAAGAGGGCCCGCATTTCACGCTCCGCGTCATCCTCCACTCGCTGGCAGGAGTTGAATTGGCGGTTGCAGAGGTCGCAGACAGCCAGCGCTATGGGCGTGAGTTTGAGGATGCGGAGAGTGCGGCCGGGCATGGCACATCATGCCATAACGCCCGCGTTACTGCTGGATATCAGCAGCTATCAATAATGTCGTTCGCATTTGAGAACTGCCTGTCACCGGCCGCTTGCTCCGTCAGAAACGAGCACTCTGCTATCTCTGCCGTAAGCCAAAACAGGCCTGCCCACAAAACTCGCATTCACGGTTTATCATCAGTGTTTTGCCAGCAGCAAGCAGATTGAGCGGGCTCTGAATCTCAGCAAACAGGACGGCGCCTCCTACACGGACGTGCGCATTTAAGGAAGATCATGCGTTTTTCCCGGCGCAACTTTCTCAAGACCGCTGGCACGCTCGCGGGTGGCGCGCTGCTTCCCTCGGCCATCTTCCAGGCAGCCCCGGCCGCCCAAGAACAGCGCGCTGCCTCTGGCGGCGAAGGCGCCGCCGATTACACCATCAGGATCGCTGCCGCGCCCATCGAGATTGCACGGGACAGAATCATTTCCAGCACCACGTACAACGGCCAATTTCCGGGGCCTCTGCTGCGGTTCAAAGAAGGAAGACGCGTGACGGTGGATTTAGTCAACAACACCGGCACTCCCGAGCAATTGCACTGGCACGGCCAGATCGTCCCCGTGGACGTGGACGGGTCCGCCGAGGAAGGTACACCCTATATCCCCGCACATGGGAGGCGCCGAATTTCGTTTGTCCCGCGGCCTGCGGGGTATCGCTTCTACCATACTCACAACCGTGCAGGCGCCGACCTTTCCGCCGGCCAGTACAGCGGCCAGGTGGGACAGGTGTACATCGAACCGGAACGCGAGCCCGGCAATTACGACCGGGAGGTCTTCCTGGTGCTCAAGGAATTCGACCCCAAGTTCAGCCGCGGCGGCGATATGCCACAGGATGTTCTTGCGCCGGCAACCCGGGTGAAGGCGCTCGAGGAGAGGGGCGAGTCAGCCATGAAAGCCTCGCTGGCCAAAGGAATGCCGCGCGGGTATGAGGTCGGCTACAGTTCTTTCACCATCAATGGCCGCATGTTAGGACACGGAGAGCCGATCCGCGTGAAACGGGGAGAGAGAGTCCTGTTTCACGTTCTGAACGGGAGCGCCACAGAGATTCGCAGTCTGGCGTTGCCCGGTCATTCCTTCCTGGTAACCGCTCTGGACGGCAATCCGGTCCCCAATCCCGCCCGGGTGCCGGTGCTTTGGCTGGGAACGGCGGAGCGGGTTTCCGCCATTGTGGAGATGAATCATCCCGGCGTCTGGACCATGGGCGACACCGGCGATGACGACCGCCGCCACGGAATGGGCATTGTGCTCGAGTACGCTGGCCATTCGGCAAAGCCACAGTGGATAGCTCCGCCAAAATTCCGGTGGAACTACACGCGATTCGCCAAGCCGGGCGCGAGCGCACCCGCGCCCGATGAGACCTTCGAAATGACGTTCGCCAAGGACAATGCCGCCGCCGCCGGCTTCAACCGCTGGACGATTAACGGCGCGGCTTACCCGATGACCGGGGCAATAACGCCAGCTTCGTTCCATCTGCGGCAAGGGCGCCGCTACCGCATTCACATGCGTAACCAGAGTGACGATCTGCACCCGGTTCACCTGCACCGCCATAGTTTCGAGCTGACCAGCGTGGGGGGAATGCCAACGGCGGGCATCATGAAGGATGTGGCCATGCTGGGCGGCTATCAGGAGCTGGCGGTGGATTTTGTGGCGAATAATCCAGGGATGACGCTGTTCCATTGCCACCAGCAATTGCACATGGATTTCGGGTTCATGACCTTGTTCGACTACGTGTAAGAAACAGATCCCGTGTGCTGCTTCACGGAGCAGGCAAAATTCCACATCCCTCCCCCACAAAACTCCTCCAACGATTTATTATCAATGTTTGCCATGAGCATGAAGCAGATTGCCGAATGGGCTCTGAATCTGACCAATCAGCACGGCGTCTCCTATGCCGACGTGCGCATCGTGGACGAGCGCAACCGCGCCCTGGCCACCAAGAATGGCCGCGTGGGCCATGCCTCCGATTCCACCTCTCTGGGCATCGGCGTTCGCGTGCTGGCCGACGGCGCCTGGGGTTTCGCCTCCACTGAGGATCTGACCCGCATCGCGGTGGAGATGACCGCCGCGAAAGCCGTGGAGATTGCCCGGTCCTCCGCTCGCGTCAAGCAGCAGGATGTGCGCCTGGCCCCGGAAAAACCCTTCACCGACGAGTGGGTTACCCCCTGCAGAATTGACCCATTCAGCACTTCGGTGGAGCAGAATCTCGATTTGCTGCTGCGCGTGGATAAAGAACTGTGCGCGGTGCAGGGGATCACGCTGGCGGAAACCAACATGAATTTCCGCCGCTACGAGCAGTGGTTCTTCTCCTCCGAGGGCTCCAATATTCATGAAACCAAGATCACCACAGGCGCCGGTTATACCGCTTACGCCTTCGCGGGCAGCGAAATCCACAAACGCTCTTATCCCAATTCCTTCGGCGGGCAGTACCAGAACAAGGGTTACGAATTAATAGAAGAGCTGAAGCTGGTGGAGAATGCGCGCCGCATTGCCGAAGAGTGCGTGGCCCTGCACCAGGCCGACCAGTGCCCCGAAGGCAACTTCACCATCGTGCTCGACTCTTCCCAGCTTGGGCTGCAGATTCACGAATCCATTGGCCATCCCATCGAACTCGACCGCGTGCTGGGCATGGAAGCCAACTTCGCCGGCATGTCGTTCCTGACCATCGAGAAGCTCCGCGCGCTGCGCTATGGCAGCAACCTGGTGAATGTGGTGGCCGATGCCACGCGCAATCACGGACCCGGCTTGGGCACCTTCGCTTACGACGATGAAGGCGTGCCCGCGCAGTGCACGCCCATCATCACCGACGGCTTGTTCACGGGATATTTGTCGTCGCGCGAGACCGCGCACGCGATCGGCTCCAACCGCTCGGGCGGCACCATGCGGGCGGAAGGCTGGAATCGCATTCCCCTTATCCGCATGACCAACATCAGCATCCTGCCGGGAGAGAAGCCGCTTACTTTCGAGCAGCTCATTGCCGATACCGATAAGGGCATTTACATGCAGACCAACCGCTCCTGGTCCATTGACGACAAGCGCTACAACTTTCAGTTCGGCACCGAGATTGGCTGGGAGATCAAGGGCGGCAAGCTGGGACGCATGCTGAAGAATCCGTCGTATTCCGGAATCACAACAGAGTTCTGGAATTCCATGGACGCCATCTGCTCCCGCGACCAGTGGACGCTGTGGGGCACGCCCAACTGCGGCAAGGGGCAGCCCATGCAGACCATGGGCACGGGGCACGGCGCCGCGCCGGCGCGGTTCAGGAATATCAAAGTGGGCAGCGCGTATAAGGGGACGTGAAGGACGTCACTGAAGCAATTAGCACTTAGCGATTAGCATTTAGCCCCTGGACGGGAGGGGCGCTATGAAGGACTTCAAAGTGTTGAAGGTTTGGCAAAAAGCTCATCTTCTGACATTAGCTTTATATCGTTTGACCAGAATATTTCCTCGTGAGGAACTGTACGGCCTTACGAGCCAAATACGCAGGTGTAGCGCTTCAATTGCAGCCAATATTGCCGAGGGATGTGGCAGAAGAGGGAATGCAGAGTTCCACAGATTCTTGCAGATCGCGGCTGGGTCGGCCAGTGAGTTGGATTATCACCTGCTGCTCGCCTACGACCTGCACTATCTCCACGAATCCGCCTATCGTGACTCGGCTGGATTATTGCTGGAGGTTCGGAGAATGCTTACTTCGCTGTCTCGCAAAGTTGACCTCGAACGTTCACTGGCTAAATGCTAAGTGCTAATTGCTAATTGCTAATTGCTGGGGCAGTGCCAAGTGCCTGATGCTGACTAAAGAAAAAGCTTCCGAAATATTCGAACGCCTGAAGAAATTCTCTACCGCCGACGAAGTCGAAGCTCTCATCGCCGGCGGACAGAGCGCCCTCACCCGCTTCGCCAACAACACCATCCACCAGAATGTGGCGGAAGAGAATTACGTGGTCTCTGTGCGCACCGTATTCGGTGGACGCACCGCCCGGGCCACCACCAACAAGTTCGACGACGAGAGCCTGAAGCAGGCGGTGCTGGCTTCCGAGGCTCTGGCCAAGGTGCAGGAGCCCGACCCCGACCTGCTGCCCCTGCCCGGACCGGAAGACTACGAGGGCGGCGCCCAGGTGGGACGAGCTTTTTACGAGACTTCCTCGCTCACCCCCGGGCAACGCGCGCAAGCGGTGGAGAAGATTGTCAGCGTCGCCAAAAAGCAAAAGCTCACCGCGGCCGGCATTTTTTCCAATTCGGAGTCGGTGGAGGCGGTGCTCAACTCGCGCGGTCTGGTGGCCTACCATACGCAGACTTCGTCGGAGATTTCGGTGACCATGCTGGGGGGCGATTCTTCCGGCTGGCAGAAATTCAATTCGCCTGACGTGCGCAACCTGAATCCAGTGGCGCTGGCGGAAACCGCGGCCCGCAAGGCGCTGCAGTCGGCAAAACCGCGCGAATTGGCCGCCGGCAAGTACACCGTGATTCTGGAACCCGCCGCCGTGCTCGACCTGGTTGGATTCATGTTCTGGGACTTCGGCGGTATGGCCATCCTGGACCAGCGCTCGTTTCTCAACAACCGGGTGGGCACGCAGGTATTTGGGACCAACGTTACGGTGTGGGACGACGTTTCCCACCCGCTGCAGTCGGGCGCGCCCTTCGACGGCGAAGGAGTTCGCCGCCAGCGCGTGCAACTGGTGGAAAAAGGCGTGGTCAAGCGCCTGGTCTATGCCCGCTCCACCGCCAAGAAGATGGCGGAATCGGAATACGCCGCCAAGGTTGGTCCAGTCGAACCCACCGGCCACAGCTTTCCCCTGCCCAATGAGATCGGGGAAGCGCCCATCAACATTGTTTTTGAAGGACCAGGGCAGGTACAGTCCAAGGGCGTGGACCAGATGATCGCGGGCACCGAACGCGGCGTGCTCGTCACCCGCTTGTGGTATATCCGCGAGGTTGACCCCTACGAGAAGATCTTGACCGGCATGACCCGCGACGGCACTTTTTATATCGAAAACGGGCAGCTCAAGAATGGCATCCGCAATTTCCGTTTCAACGAAAGCCTGCTGCACATGCTCTGCAATGTGGAGGAGATGGGCACGCCGGTGCGCGCCAGCGGCGAAGAGTCGTTTGACATGGTGGTGCCGGCAATGAAGGTGCGCGAGTTCAACTTCACGGAAGTGACGAAGTTCTGAAGAGCGGCAATTGGCCATTAGCACTTGGCATTTAGCCACTCGGCGTTGTGCCGGGCGTGAGTAACCCACGCAGCGGTTGATCTGGGCGGCTTCGATTCTGCCCCCTGGGGCGCAGAGGTAATCCGGCATTCTGCAGAAACAGGCCAGGGGCTAAGTGCCAATTGCTAAATGCTAACTGCTGCTTTTCAGGCAAATCCCTCCTCACTCCCCGCATCGTTGTAGATAACGGCGCCATGCGCGCGTTCCCCGCGGGAGGGACGATGAAGGCGTTTTTTTTGGGAGTGGCCCTGGGCTTCGGAATTGGCTTTCTGCTGCTGCCCAAAAGCGGCAACGAACATGACGAGTTGATCCGCGAACGCACCCGGGAGCTGCAACGCAGCCTGCCGCAACACAAGGAGCGCGAATTGCAGCGCTCCGCCATCCAGGAGCGGGACCGCTTCCGCCTCCCGCGCAGGCCGGAATACATGAGCTTCGCGGGGGCGCGCCGGACCGGCATTCACCCCATAGCCGTGCTCAACATGGCCACGGAAAAGGAGTTGGCCTCGGCCGGCCTGGGTGCTGAGCAGGCATCGAAAATCATAGCCGGACGGCCTTATACCTCTCTCCAGGACGCGATGGGCCGCGGCCTGCTCTCCCTGGGCAATCTGGCCGAGATCCAGAAAGCGGCCGAGGAGAGGGAGCCGCTGCCCCTGCAGCCGCTGGCTTAGCCGCACCACCTCCGTGCAGGTAATCACTGCGGTAACCACTGCCGCGTGTCGGGTTTGACCTTTGCTATGATGGCGGCGTTGAAGCACGAGTTTCCGTCAGGCGAGGGCTGGGGCCGGGTCATGTCTCTGAAGGATGAAGGCGCTCTCCCCGCTGTGAACCGCCGATGACCCACGCACAAATGGTGAGCCTGGCGATTGACTGGCTGCGCCGCTACCGCTGCGGGGTGGTCTTGTCGGAGCAGGCCTGCGCCAGCGGCGAAATGCCGGACGCCATCGGCTGGAAAGGCAAATGCCGCTCGGTGGTGGTGGAATGCAAGGTAAGCCGGGCGGATTTTCTTGCCGACCGGGGCAAGCCCTTCCGCCAGAATTCGGAAATCGCACTGGGCTGCGAGCGCTTCTACATGGCGCCAGCCGGCCTGATCGCCCCTCCGGAACTGCCCGCCGGCTGGGGCCTGCTGGAGTGCGTAGGGCGCAAGGTGGAAATGACGGTCAAGCCGCCGCGGCGCAGCCTCCGCAGCCCCGCCGGCATGGAACATGAGATGAACCTGCTGCTGGCCAGCCTGCGCCGGGTGGAAATCCGCATCGAACCGCAAACCATCACCGAGTTCCTCAAATGGAAGAACCGGCTGCTGGAGTACAACGGCGGGGTCTATCCCCGGGAACTGACGCCTGTCTCCGGGGAAAGCAACCCGCACCTGGAATAGAAAGCTAGTTTCGGGAATCGCCGGCCGCAGGCAGGCGGGATTGTGCTGAGCCGCTGGCCCGCGGCTTGCGCGCGCGCGTAGCCGGGCCGCCAATGGTGCGGTACTGCTGATAAAGCTGGTGCAAGTCCTCGCTCAGCAGCTGCACGAGCTGCATGCAGAGGGCACAGTTCTGGCGCAGGTAACTGAGGAATGCTTCCCGCGGCAGAAAGGCAACCTGGCAGGGCTCCAGGGTTTCCACGCTGGCCTCATAGGGATTTCCGGATATGGTTTCCCCCAGCCCCAGAACCGAGCCGGGGCCGGCCACGTTCAAAGCCAGGCCGGCGGCGCGCTCGCCCAGCAAGAGCCGGACGCGCCCTTTCTGGACGAGAAAAACCCCGCGCACGGCGCGACCGCGGCGGTATACGGCTGCTCCCTTCCGGTACTGCCGGACCAGGGCGGAGGCCCCAAAGGCGCGCAACAGCTCGGGTTGGATAGTTCCCAGGTTGTGATGCAGCAAGCGTGTCACCCGACCAATCCGGGTATGAAAAATATCGCACCAGGAACAAAGTCACTGTGACGGCCATCACTATTAAAGGTGATGGCAGGAGGGGCGGGCGAAGCGGTGGGCGCGCGCGCTGCCGAGCAAATATACTCCTCGGTATAGACCTTAACTTAACCCGTTATTCCGCTTATACTGCTCGTAGCACGAATTAATCGCCACACGAAGCACCCGCGTTGGAAGCTATTCAAGAAGCCATATGCCCCGATTGCAAGCGGCCCCTGCCCCGAGCGGGGGAAATCTGCCGCTATTGTGGGGAGCACGCGCCAGGAAGTTTTAGTGTGCGGCCCCTGTTTCTGGCCCTGGTAGTGCTCGCAGCCGTGGCTTTCTGCACGGCGACAGTGTTCGCCAACCGGTTCTACCAGGCCAAGCAGCTGCGGCTGGGAAAGATGTGGTTTGAGCGAGGAGAGGCGGCGCTGGCGGCGGGACAGCCGCAGCCGGCGATTCAGGACTTCCGCAACGCGCTCTACTTTTCGCATGATGATCCCGGGTACCGCTTGCGCCTCGCCGAGGCGTTGCTGGCAGCCAACCGCATTCCGGAGGCGCAATCTTATCTGCTGACCCTGTGGCAGGACGAACCCAGCAACAGCACCATCAATCTGCAACTGGCGCGGCTTTCGGCCAAGCAGGCGCGAACCCAGCCGGCGCTGCGGTATTACCACGGCGCTATCTATGGGCTATGGCCGGACGGCGCAGCCCCCGCCCGCCGGCGCCAGACCCGCCTGGAGCTGATTCACTATCTGCTCGGGCTGCACGATACGACCCAGGCGGATGGAGAATTGATTGCTTTGATTCCGGAACTTCCCCGCAGCGCGCCGGCACACATCGAGGTCGGCGACTTATTTCTGCAGGCGGGCGATCAGTACCGCGCCTTACAGGAGTTTGAGGAAGCGCTGCGCCTGAATCCGAGGGACCCGGCCGCCTCCCAGGGCGCCGGCGAAGCTGCCTTCCAATTGTCGCGATATGGCGATGCCGTTCGATACCTGGAGGGCGCCGTGCGCAACGGCCAACATGACCCTGGAACGGAAGAACTGCTGGCCACCAGCCGCCTGGTTCTGGAGTGGAACCCTTACGCTATCGGCATTAGCTCCCAACAGAGAGCGGCGCGCATCGTGCAGGCATTTCGTCAGGCCAGGCAGCGGCTGCAGCAATGTGCCGCCGTCAAGGACATCACGCTAACCCAGGCCTCGGGTTCGGCGGCGCCGCCGGCCGGCACCACCCTCCCCAGTCCCGCCTCTGCGCCTGCTGCCCCGGAGTCCCATTCCGGACTGGTGGCCAAGATCTTCGGCAAAATAGAACCGGGAAAACGTGCCGCGCCTGCGGCTCATCCCGCGCCCATACAGCTCGATGCGGATAAGATGCAGCAACTGCAGCAGCAGGTCACGGAAATGAGCCGCGGGGTGCGCACCTACAAATTGGAACGCGATCCCCAGATTGCCGATCTGGCGATGGGGCTTGTGAGCCAGATCGAGAGCCTCACCGCGCAACAGTGCGGCACCCCCACCGGCGCTGATCTGGCTCTTCTGCTGTTGGCACACCGGCCGGGGGAACAGTGAGCGAAACCATAAGTTCGCCGCCGGCCGCGAGCGGCAGCGGAACCACCAGCCCGCAAACACGGCGCCTCTGGCCTTCACGCCATCAGATTATCCGGGAAGAGCCCTTCTTTCTCTTGCTGGCCATTTTCATCGGCATTCTCTCCGGCCTGGCGGTGGTATGTTTTCGCATCGCGTATCTTTCCACTCGCACCTGGCTGTTGAGCACTTCCCTTTCGCCCTCGCCCTCGCACCTGCTTCTGGTGCCTTCGCTGACCGGCGTCGTGATCGCGCTGCTGGTGATTTACGCTTTTCCTTACGTGCGTGGCAGCGGGGTTAACCAGACCAAGGCGGCGCTCTACATCTACAACGGCCACATTCCCTTTCGCACGGTGATCGGGAAATTCATCTGCTCGGCGCTGGCCATTGGCAGCGGGCAATCGCTGGGACCAGAGGACCCGTCGCTGCAGATCGGCGCCGGGATCGCCTCGCTGCTGGGAGAAAAGCTGCAGCTTTCCCGCGAACGGTTGCGGTTGATCGCCCCGGTGGGCGCGGCTGCCGGGCTGGCCGCCGCCTTCAACGCGCCCATTTCCGCCGTGCTGTTTGTTATCGAAGAGGTCATCGGGCGCTGGAGCGCCGGCGTGCTGGGCGCGGTGGTGCTGGCGGCGGTCTCCAGCGTGGTGGTGGAACGCTGGTTCCTGGGCTCGGAGCCGCTGTTCCGCGTTCCTCCAATTGGGGCGGTCAATCCCGGTGAACTACTGGCTTATGGCGTGCTGGGCGTGGTGGGCGGTATCGCCTCCGTCGTTTTCCTGAAGCTGATCCTCTTCTTCCGCTTGCGGCTGAAGAACGCTCCCCGATGGAGCCAGCACCTGCAGCCGGGCGCGGCCGGGCTGCTGATCGGCCTCATCGGTTATCTCGGCTTTCCCCAGGTCATGGGCGCCGGCTACGCCTACATGGACCAGGCCATGCACAGCCAGTACGCCTGGCAAATGCTGGGCATCCTGGCGGGACTGAAAATTCTGGCCACCACCATTTCCTTTGTCAGCGGCACCCCCGGCGGAATGTTCGCGCCCACCCTGTTTGTCGGCGCCATGCTGGGCGGATCGGTGGGCGCGCTGGAGCATCAACTGCTTCCCCACTTGAGCGGTCCCATCGGCGCCTACTGTCTGGTGGGGATGGGAACGCTGTTTGCCGGCTTCATTCGCGCCCCCATGACCTCGGTGTTCATGGTGCTGGAGGTAAGCGGCGATTACACGATCATCGTGCCGGTGATCATCTCCAACACTATCGCCTACGTCATTTCGCGTGCAGCCCAGCCCACGCCCATTTTCGATGAACTCTCCCGGCAGTCAGGGCTGGACCTTCCCTCCATGGAAGAACAGCGCGAGCAGCCGCTGCTGCGCGTGGAGGATGCCATGCGGGCGTTGCGCACCCCGATGCTTACCGGAGAGGAGCCCGTCAAGGTGGCGCTGCGCGAACTGGAACAATCCACTGAGCCGCTCTTGCTGTTCCGCTTACCCGACGGAATGTGGCGTGGGGTAACGCGCAAAAAATTGGCCGAACTGGCCGACCAGGGGGACGCTGACTTGCCCTTGAAAACCGTGGGGGCGGAGAATAGCGTGGCCCCGCTGCTCCATCCTGACCATCCTCTGGACACCGCCCTGCGCCATATTTACGATTGGCCCCTGTTGCCGGTGGTGCATCGCGCCGACCTCACCCAACTGCAGGGCGTGGTGGCATTGCCCGATATCCTGAACGCGTACCGCCGGCGCGCGGCGGGCGGGTCCAGAGCGTAGTACAGTACCCAGTTGCCGGTCAGGGGAAAGGAACGGATATGCCTGCATAAACTACGGCGCGGACCGACTTCTTCTTCCCGTATAATGTGAATACGTTTCAGCCACCCCAGGCGCGAGTCAAATCACCCTATGTCAGAACGGACGTTTACCCTGGACGAAGCCCACGAACTATTACCGGTGCTGGAGAGCCTGCTGCGCCAGGCGATCGATGGGAAAAAGCAAATCGAGGAAATTGATAAAGAACTGAAGGACGTGGCGCATCGCGTCTTTCTCACCGGAGGCATGCTGTTGCCTCTGGCGCGCCTGGCCCGCCGTAAAGCGGAAAGGGAGAAAACCGCGCAGCAAGTGAAAGACGCGGTGAGCGAAATCAACTCCACCGGAGTGCAGGTGAAAGACCTGGATATCGGCCTGCTCGACTTCCCCTGCGTGGTGGACAGCCACACCGTGCTGCTGTGCTGGAAACTGGGAGAGAAGAAGATCACCCACTGGCACGGGGTACAGGAGGGCTATGCGGGCCGCAAGCCCATTGATGACCGCATCCCGCGAGCCAAGCCCAAGCGCCAGATTTAGCCCTTTTGCCGCGCAACTCGCCCCCTTGCCGGCGTTCTAAGCCCAGAGGTACAGGTGCGTGGCCCTGGCCTTATTCCCCGTCTTCGTGGTCCGGGGCCGAGGGGTGGTGCACCCGCCGTTACCCATAGCGTCGCGCCTGATTTGTTAGAATGCGGGCAGCGCGACCACTGACAATTGAAGCTGATAGCCCATCTGGGGCGTGGAGTCCTGGCTGATGTCGAATAGACGCGTGCTGCCGCTGCTCGCGCTCGGAGTGCTGGTCGCCTTGGGTGGTGTGTCCTGCCGAGGATTTTTCGTTAACCCGATTTTGACTTCCATCAACGTGACTCCATCCACCGGGTCGGTAGCGGTGGGCGCTACCCAGCAGTTTACGGCCGCGGGGGTAAACAACGACGGCACCACGGGTTCCCTGCACAGCCTGGTTTGGAGCAGTTCGGACACCACGGTTGCCACCATCTCCACCGGCGGCCTGGCCAAGGGCGTGAAGACCGGCACCGCCACCATTACCGCGACTGAAGGAACGGTGAGCGGCTCTGCTACTTTGACTGTCGGCACCAATGCCAACAATCTTCTCCTCTCCCCCAGCAACCCGACTGTGAGCCTGTCAACCGGTTCGGAGCAATTCACCGCCACCAGCAATGGCACGGATGTGACCGCTCTGACCACCTTTACTTCTTCCAACCAGAGTGTAGCCGTGTTTACCGGCGTGACTCCGGGCTTGGCTACGCTGCAGGGCACAGGCCAGACGACCATTACCGCCACCTTCACTCCCAACGGCGGCACCCCCCAGACGGCGACTACGGTTTTGACAGTCCAGTGATATTCTCGCGAGGTGGCTGTATTTGCTCTGCCGGGCCGGCCAGGCCTGTGCCCCGCAGAGTTGAAGCACTCAGGGGCGTTGAGGCGTGCTCACCTGAACCGCAATCACGGTCCGACAGCAAATGCAGGGTCGCCTCAAATTTTTGAGTAATCCACAGTCCCGCGCGGGGTTGGCCGCCCTTGCCATTTTC
Organism: Terriglobales bacterium; assembly: GCA_035278025.1. Lineage (GTDB taxonomy): Bacteria > Acidobacteriota > Terriglobia > Terriglobales > Acidobacteriaceae > JAICWP01. The sequence continues at coordinate 36,155 of DATEJK010000116.1, forward strand.
ATCCTGACCGGCGCCACTCTGACTCTGGTCAAGCCGGAGAGAAGAATTGCGTGGCTGCAGGGGTTTGCCGCTATTTTCTTCTTGCTGGTGATTGTCCGGCTGGCGCGCTCGCAGGGCTGCCTTGCCGAGGACCGCGACGACGCGGAACCTCTCCCGCTGCATCCGATATTTATCTTTCTGCTCCCTGCCCTGGTTTACCTGCCCGCGTTAGGCACATATTTCGTCAGCGATGACTTTGCTCACTTGGCGCAGGGGCGATTTCCCCTTTTGCCTTTCATTGCGCGACAGCTGTCGCAGGGCCAGGTGGTCGGCGGCGGCTACCATCTTTTTTTCCGGCCGCTGGGCTTCGCCAGTCTGATGGTGGATTACCGTTTGTTTCACGACTGGGCACCCGGTTATCACCTGGTGAACCTGGCGCTGCACTTGGTTGTGGTGACGGCGGTTTACTTCCTTAGCCTAAAACTGGGCTTTCCGCGGAAGGCGGCGGCCATGGCCGCGCTCTTGTTTGCCATTGCCCCCATTACGGTGGAACCGGTTACCTATATTGCGGCGCGTTTTGACCTGCTCGCGGCGGCGCTGGGAATCTGGTCCTTCGTCGCTTATTTGCGTTTCCGCAAAGGCGGCTCGGCGGGGATGTACGCACTGGCCTTGCTGTTGTTCTTGGTTGGCACTTTCGCCAAGGAAAGCGTTTATGTGCTGCCCCTGCTGCTGCTGTGGTTCGAGTTAATGGTCATGCCCGTACGCAACCGGAAGGCGCTGGGCGGCTTTTTCGCCGTTGCCGCCGCCAGCTTTGCCTACCGCTGGCGCGTGCTGCACGGCATTGGCGGTTACCAGAGCGCGGCCGGGACGGCGGAGGTGCTGCAACTTGGGCGCAAGATGTTGGCCGCGCTCTTGCTGCGCGCGCCGTCGGAAACCCTGATGGGATACAACTGGCATCAGGCTCCGGAATGGCAGATCGTGGTCATCGCGGCCGCCACCACGGCGGCGCTGTTTTCGCTTCTCCTTAACAGCAGGCCGGGGCCGCACCGGCGCAAGCTGGCCTGGTTTTCTTTGGGCTGGATGGTGATTGCGGCATTGCCGGTTCATTTCCTGTTGTGGAACTTCGACCCGGCCCTGCTGTGGTCGCGTGTGCTTTACATCAGCGCTATTGGATTGGCCCTGCTGCTGGCGGCTTTATTGAGCGGCATTGCGGACGGGCGCCCGCGGCGCCTCTGGTTTCTGCTGCTGCTGATTTGCTTTGTGTTCGGACTGTGGCACAACCTCTCCGCCTGGCGGGCAAACAGCAGGATTACCCGCCAGTTTCTCGCCGCCCTTCCCCGCCTGGAGCCGTCGCCTCCGCCCAATTCCGAATTGCTTATCACTGGGATGCCGATCGAAGTTTGCGGCGTGCGCTTCTTCCTGATCGGGCTCGGACCTGGCGCGCAATTGGCATACGGAAGACAGGACTTGTGGGCCCGCCGGCCCTACGAACCTCCACTGCGCCGAAACCATGCCACCATTGCCTTGCGGTGGACGGGGCGCCCGCCCGATTTCGTTGTCCCCGCCCAAGACTCGCCGCCGAGCGGATTGGAAACTCCGTCTTCCCTTCCCTGCCGCTGAGCGAAGCTGATGACGGGTGCGGATGCTGAGTCCGTAACAGATCTGATGCGGCAGCAACTCAGCTCCCCACCGAGTCTCGAGCGGCGCTATAGTTAGGGCAGTAACCCTCTCATGAAGTCGGCCCGAACACTTCTGGCGCGCAGGTTCGCGCAATCCGGCATTCCCGCAGCCGTCCTGGTTTGTTTTTGCGCGTTGCTGCTGGCAGGCTGCTCCCGCCACGGCAGGGCGCAAGAAAGCGCCTACATCACCGCGCCCCAGGTTTATCTGCGCGACCGCGTTGCCGCCGTCTATAACCGCGTGGCCCTGGCGAAAAATGGGGAGCGGGTGCAGGTACTGGAGCACTCGCGCCGCTTCGTGAGGGTGCGCACCGGCGACGGCAAGGAGGGCTGGGTCGAGGAGCGCTACCTGGCCGGACAGGATGTTTTTGATCAGGTGGAGCAACTGGCGGCCGCCAATCGCAACACCCCGCTGGTGGCCACCGGCCTAACGGAAAACGACACCAACATCCACGTCGCTCCCGGACGCGACACTAAACACCTTTACCAGGTGAAGGGCGGGACCAAAGTTCAGATTTTGAAGCGCGCCACCGCGGCCAAGCCTCTGCCCGCCATTCTCCCCGTGCGCGAAGACGCACGCGGGAAAAACGCCGCTCCCAAACCGGCGCTGGAAGACTGGTGGCTGGTGCGCGATCCACTGGGCCGGGTGGGCTGGGTTCTGGCCCGCATGGTGGATATTGATCTGCCGCTGGAGGTGGCGCAGTACGCCGAGGGGCAGCGCATTGTCGGCGCCTTTGTTCTCGACCAGGTGCAGGATGGGGACAAGAAAGTTCCCCAGTACCTCATGGTCCTCACCGAACCGCACGACGGCATGCCGTTCGATTACAACCAGATTCGCGTCTTCACCTGGAACGTGCGCCGCCACCGGTACGAGACCGCTTACCGGGAGCGCAAACTGTTCGGCGTGTTCCCGCTGACCATTAGCCATGAAAACTTCGACAAGGAAGGCAACCTGCCGGTCTTCATCCTGCGGGTGCAGGATGACAGCGGAAAAGTGGTGGAACGCAAATACAAGCTGAATACCCCCCTGGTGCGGCGCGTGCTCTCGCCGGCGGAAGAGGCGGAAAAGGCGGCCCATCCGGCGGTTCGGCGCCCCCGGCGGCGCTCTCGCTGAGCCGGTTTTATCGTTCCCACCAAGGCATCAGCCCGGGCCTGACCTGAATCCAAATTGGAGCGAGGTCATGCCCAATGGCGGAAAAGGTCAAGAAGCTCAACCTGGAACGCGATTACAAGAACTACCTGTATTACCTCGATGGCCAAGGCAACGTCTGCCAGAAACCTAAGTCCGGCAAAGGCGAGGGCAAGGTTCTGGTGCCCCACGCCGTCGAGCGCGATAACCAGTATCTGTATTTCATTGATAAAGATGGCGACGTAGCCCGCTCGCGCCGCGGCAGCAAGAATCGCGCTGCCTGATATCTGATTCCCATGCTCGTTTTTCGTCAGGGCCGGCGTGCCCACGCCGGCAACGCCCTGCTGCAGGCGCTGCTCCCGCTGGTTCAGCGGCTGGATAGGGCGGGCGCAAGTTCGCCTGCTGACCTGCTGCTGGAAGCGCTGCTGCGCTGCGGGGAACTGGAGTGCGGCCTGTCGGATTTGGATTCGCCGTTTGCGCCGCAAGCGGCGGCAGCGACGAATGCGCTGGCGGAAATGCTGCTGGGGGGCGCCTCGCCGGCTCCTCCCCTGGAGCCGCTCCAGCGCCTCGGCCGGGTTCGCCTGCCGGAAAAAATCACTGTTTCCACGCCGGAAGGTTTTGCCTATTACGCGCTGCACCCGCTGCGGTACGCGGATTTGGCGAGCAGCCTCCCCCTGGCCTCGCAGCGGGCCGCGGTGGTCGGAATTCGCAGCATCGGCAGCACACTGAGCGCGGTGGTGGCCGCTGCCCTGGGACGGCGCCGAGTTGAAACGCAGCGCATCACCGTGCGCCCCGGCGGTCATCCCTTCGACCGTAAAACGGAATTCACTTCCGCTGAGCTGCGCTGGGTGGCGGCCCAGCGCGCACGCCGCGCCGAGTTTCTGGTGGTGGACGAAGGCCCCGGGCTGAGCGGTTCGTCATTCCTCTCGGTAGGCGACGCCTTGCTGCAGGCGGGGGTGGCGCGCAACAGCATCACTTTCCTTTGCGGCGCCCAGCCCGAGCCTTCGCGGCTGCGAGCACGCAATGGCGGGCGGCGCTGGTTGGAATACCGCTCCTGGGCTGTGCTGCCACGGCCGTCTTCGCCCGCCGATGCTGACCTCAACCTGAGTGGCGGCCTGTGGCGGCGCTATCTCTTCGACATTCCCTGCAACTGGCCGGGCTCCTGGGTGACCATGGAACGCGCCAAGTTCCTTTCCCGCGACGGGCGGCGGATGTTCAAATTTGAAGGTCTGGGACATTTTGGGGTCAAGGTGGCGGGGCGCGCCCAGGCCCTGGCCGAGGCGGGCTTCGCGCCGGGCTGCGAAAACGCCGGCAATGGTTACCTCGCGTACGAGAAAGAGAGCGGCCTTCCCGCTACACGCAGCGAGTTGTGCCCCCGGCTGCTGGATCACTTGGCGCAATATTGCGCCTTCCGTGCCTCAGCGTTTCGCGAACCCTCGGCTCCCTCGGAAGACCTGGCCGCCATGTCTGCATGGAACCTGCACGAGGAGTTTGGGGTGAACTACGACCCGCAAGCGGCCCACCTGGAGATGAAAATTCCCGTTGTCCCCGATGGCCGCATGCAGCCTCACGAGTGGCTGCTCACCGAACGCGGAATTCTTAAGACTGACGGCTCCACCCATGGGGACGACCACTTCTTCCCCGGTTGCGCCGACATCGCCTGGGACTTGGCCGGCGCCATCGTGGAGTGGGATATGGGACGTGATGCCGCCGATTATCTGTTGCGGCGCTACACCGCCCTGAGCGGCGACGCGGTCCGCATCCGCTTGCCCGCCTGGTCGCAGGCTTATACCGCGTTTCGCCTCGGCTACTGCAAGATGGCGGCAGAAAGCCTCTCCGGCAGCGCGGAAGAGGAGCGCCTGCTGCGCGACTATCGCCGCTACCGCGCCCGTGCATCCGCAGCCCTGTCCCAGGCGGCCGCCTGAGGCGGATGAGGTCTTCGCCGCCCGAAACACAATCTACGCTTTCCCACAGGCGCACCTCCGCCCGGGGTTCCAGCAGAAAAGAACGAGCAATCAGAGCGGACTGAAAGCGTGCCAGCCGCGCCCGGCTGCCAAGTTATTGTGGAATCGGCACATACATAAAAAATCCCATAATCCGAAGCTGTCTTCCAATAATTGTAAATTGCCGAAGTAATTCGCTTTATAATCGAGTAACCCTTGCTTCTATAGGGGCTTAGCTTTTCTCCCATGGCCGTGAGCGTGGCACCTGAGTTGCTTAAAACGGATCGCGATAGGTCTGCGCGGCCAGCACCACGCCCCGGACCGCCGCTCGCGTCCATGAACAAAGAGCTGCAGATCCGGTTCACCGCCGTGGTTCTGGCATTGCTGACGGTGGCGGCGGCTACCTTTGCAGTTCTCAATTTCTCCAAAGAGCGCCAGCTGCAAATTCCGGTGGATGGCGTCTGGTGGGTGGAGCAGGGCGGCCAACTGGTCGCCAAGCGAGTGGACGCCGAAGGCCCAGGTGCTCGCGCCGGCGTCAAACAAGGCGACCGCCTGCGCGGAGTTGACGGCCGCACCGTTACCAGCGTAGCCGGCCTGGAACACCAGTTCTATCGCGTGGGCGCGTGGACCCAGGCCAAGTATCAGCTCACGCGCGGCTCCATTCCACTGGAAACCCCGGTCATCCTGGTTCCAGCCGACAAGTCCCTCTATATCGGCCTGCGCTTTATTGCCCTGTTTTACCTGGGCATCGGCATTTACGTGCTGCTGCGGCGCTGGACCGCGCCCAAGTCGCTGCACTTCTACATTTTCTGCCTGGTCTCGTTCATTCTCTATGCCTTCCACTACGTGGGCAACTGGAGCACGTTCGACACCACGGTCTATTGGGTGAACGCCGTCGCCTTGCTCCTGCAACCGGCATTATTCCTGCATTTCACCCTGACCTTCCCGGAAAACAAACAGTTTGTGCGCCGCCACGGCTGGATTCAGGCTCTGGTTTACCTGCCCGGGCTGGTTCTGCTGGCGCTCCACATTGGCGCCCGCGAGTTCCTGCAAGCCAGCGAGACTCTGCGCTGGAACCTCGACCGGGTAGAAATGTCCTACCTGGCGCTGCTGTTCGCGTTGGCGGCGGCGGTGCTATGGCACAGCTATCGCGAGGCCCGCACCACCATCCTGCGGCAGCAGATGAAGTGGGTAACTCGCGGCACCATCCTGGCCATCGCGCCCTTTACGCTGTTTTACGTGATTCCCTACCTGCGCGGCGACGTGCCCACCACCTTGATGAAGATCTCGGTGCTGTCGCTGGTGTTCCTGCCGCTCACCTTTGGCTACGCCATCTTCCGCTACCGGTTGATGGACGTAGACCTGATCTTCAAGCGCGGCGTGGCTTACACCTTGACCGCCGCCGCCATCGCCGGCGCTTACTTCGCGGTGGTGGCGGGCATCGCCGAACTGGTGCACATGCGCCTGCCCAGCACGGGCACCGTGGGGATGTTCGTGGCCATCGCGGTCACCGCCCTGCTTTTCAATCCGGTGAAGAACTGGATTCAGGCGCGCCTCGACCAGGTCTTCTACCACAAACGTTATGACTACCGCCGCACCCTGGTGGGCTTCGGCCGCGAACTGAGCTCCGAGCCCGACCTGGACAAGATGCTGAGCATGGTGGTGGACCGGTTGTCGCATACGCTGGCTGTGGACCGCATTGCCATTTTCCTGGCGGGCGGCGAGCAGCCGGAACACTTCAGCCTGGCCAAGTCATTCCGCATCAGCCACACCAACGGCCTGGACCTGAGCTTCCTCAGCAAGCCGCGTCCAGAAACTGGCGCCGGCCACCTGTTTTTTGAGAACACCCATCAAGCCATCCGCGAAACTCCCAGCGCCCAGGAAACCATCGCCCGTCTCGACCTCAATTACTACATTCCCTGCACCTCGCAGCAGGGCACGGTGGCGGTGCTGGGGCTGGGCAAGACGGTGGAAGGCGACTTCCTCTCCAGCGAAGACGTGGAATTGCTGGAGACGCTGGCCGGATACATCGGCATTGCCATCCAGAACGCCCGCCTCTACGCCTCTCTGGAGCAGAAAGCCACCGAGTACGAGCGCCTCAAGGAATTCAACGAGAACATCGTGGAATCCATCAGCGTGGGCGTGCTGGCGGTGGATCTGGAGGACCGGATCGAGTCCTGGAACTCGCAGATGGAAGTGATGTACGCGCTGCCGCGACAGCAAGCGCTCACGCGCAAACTGTCGGACGTATTTCCCCCGGCGTTTCTGGAGGAGTTCTACCGCGTCCGGCAGAAGCCGGG
>DATEJK010000117.1:0-77646 GCA_035278025.1 Terriglobales bacterium
GTGGATTTGAACCAGCGATCCCGCTCGGCGGGATTATGAAGCCCGGCCAAACAGCGCCGGGTCCAGGCCAGTCTTTTCGAAGAACCCTATCCCGCCCTTCTGCCTTTTTAGTTCATTTTCCCGGCGCCGGGCCGTGTTGTAGTCTTCGCACTTCTCCCGGAAAACCAATTCCCATGGCCGATGGCGCGCCGTCCAACCTCGGTTTTCGGCGGCATTGTGCTGTTGCCGGCGGTGTTCCGGGTCTTCACTGATGCCAATATAGAAACATCGTCCGCTCTGACTCCAGAGAACGTACACAGAGTACGGCTTGCCCGAACGCGCGACATAAACAAGAAAGGCGGCCCCATTTGGGACCGCCTTCAGAATGGTTGCGGGGGGTGGATTTGAACCACCGACCTTTGGGTTATGAGCCCAACGAGCTACCAGACTGCTCCACCCCGCGAACTCATGATAACAACGGCGTCGTGCAGCGGTCAATCCGGCCAGGAACATGCAACGTACGATATTTCTGCTCTCTGCGGTTTAGCTCTTCATCTTGGGCCGCACGCAAGCGTCCACGGTCTTGGTCGGGTCCACGGCTTCGTTGTCCACCTGCTCGTGAGTGATCTTCCCCGACTTATCAATCAGGAAGGTGGCCCGCCGCGCCGACTCCAGCGACACGCCCTCGATGTCATAGTTCTTCGCCAGACCGTACTCGCGAGTCACTTTGCCGCCAAAGTCGCCCAGCAGAGGGAAGGTGACGCCGTTCTGTTGCGCAAAAGCAAAGTTGGAGAAGGGGCTATCCATGCTCACACCCAGAACCTGGGTGTCGGCGCCTTCCAGCTTGCTCAAATTGCTCTGGAAGGCTTTCATTTCCTGGGTTCAACCCCCGGTAAAGGCGAAGACGTAAAAGGCCAGCACCACGTTCTTTTTGCCGCGGAAATCGCTCAGCGACACCTTCTTGAGGTCGTGCCCGTCGAAAGCCAGCAGGGTGAAATTGGGCGCCATGTCGCCTACCTTCAATTTCAGCGGCGCCTCGGCTTTGCCGGAGCTCTTCTTGTCGGCCGCCCAGGCGCTCTGCGAAACCTCCGCTGCCAACAAACTAAAGGCCAGCAAAAACATCATCACCCACTGCAAAGGCTTGTTGCACATCATGTTCCTCCCCAAATGCGGGTCCTAAGCCTATTCCCAAAAGGGGACTGGGTCAATTCGGCACCCGCACTTGCCTGCGTCCCCAGTTGCCAGTAGAGTCACGGGCAGGCAACAATTAGAAGAAAATATCTTCCGGCGGTTACGGCTTTTTCTTGCCATCGCCCGCGGTCGGTCCGGTAATGCCGCCACGATGTTAACGCGTATCGCCGGACCCGCCTTTCGCCATGAGCCTGACTACCATTAACGAGATTTTCTACACCGTGGTCGAGCGCAATTCCGCCCAGGTGATGATGTACAAGCAGACGGCCAATTGGATCTCCATTTCCTCTCATGAGCTCTACCGTGATGTTCTGGGGGTGGCGCGCTCTCTGGAACAATGGGGCATTCGCCGGGGCGACCGGGTAGCCATCCTCAGCGAAAACCGCCCCGAATGGGCGGTGGCCGATTTTGCCATCCAAGCCCTGGGCGCGGTTACAGTGCCGATTTACGGGACTTTGACTGCGGAACAGACCGCCTACATCCTCAAAGATTCCGAGGCCCGGATAATCTTTCTTTCCACGATCGCGCAATGGCAGAAGTTTCTGGCCGCCAGGGATCAGACCAGGGTGGAAAAAGCGGTCATCATGGATTCTGCGGGCACGCCGGAAGCCGTGGCCATGCCCAGCCTGATGCAAGGCGGCCCCATTAGTCGGGATGGCGAATTCGATGCCCGTGCCCGCCGCGTCGCGCCCGGCGACCTGGCCACCATCATCTACACTTCCGGAACCACCGGCGTGCCCAAGGGCGCCATGCTGACCCACGGCAACCTGGCCTGCAACGTGGAATTTTCCCTGCACGAAGTTCCCGTGCTGCCGGGCGATGTGGGCATTTCTTTCCTGCCCCTGGCACACGTAACCGCCCGCCACGTGGACTATGCCTGGCTTTACCGCGGCGTCACCGTCGCTTATTGCCCGGCTATCGAACAACTTCCCTCCACCCTGCAGGAAGTGCGGCCCACCACGTTTGTGGGCGTTCCCCGGGTGTACGAAAAGATGTATGGCCAGGTCCAACTCAAGGTTCAAAGTGGAGTCAAGCGCGCCCTCTACAACTGGGCGATGAAGGTGGGTCACGCCCACCGCGCCGAAACTCTGGAGCAGAAGCGTCCCGCTTCCCTCTCCTGGCGGCTGGCGGACGCGCTTGTTTTCTCCAAGGTGCGCAACGGAATGGGCGGGCGGGTGCGCATTTATCTTTCCGGGGGCGCTCCCCTGGCGCGGCAGATGGGCGAATGGTTCGCCGACGTGGGCATTCGCATTGACGAAGGCTATGGCCTGACGGAGACTTCTCCCGTTATCGCCGTCAATACTCCGGCTCACCATAAGCTGGGCACCGTGGGCCGGCCACTGCCCAACGTCGAAGTCAGAATCGCCGACGACGGCGAAATCCTGGTGCGCGGTCCATCTGTCTTCCAGGGCTATTGGAACCTGCCGGGGCAGACCAGCCAGGCCCTGGTGGACGGCTGGTTCCATACCGGCGATATCGGGAATCTGGACAGCGATGGCTTTCTCAGCGTCACCGACCGCAAGAAAGATCTGCTCAAGACCTCGGGCGGCAAGTTCATTACTCCGCAGCCCATCGAAAAGTCCCTGCAGATGAGTCCCTGGGTGGGCGAAGCGGTGGTGCTGGGCGATCGGCGCAAGTTTCCCTCCGCCATCATCGCTCCCGATTTCCGCATGCTGGAGCCGTGGGCCCGCAACCATGGCGTGCGTTTCAACTCGCGCGAAGAACTGGTGGCCGATGCCGCGGTGCGCGGGCTTTATGAGGGCGTAATTTCAGAAATCAACCACAAGCTGGCCCGCTACGAACAGATCAAGAAGTTTCTGCTGGTGGCGGAGGAATTTTCTGTGGCCAACGGCCTGCTCACCGCCAGCATGAAGCTGCGCCGCCGCCAGGTGGAACAGCGGTATCATCAGCAGATTGACGCGCTTTACGCCGAATCCGCCCCACCCACTCCGGTGGAAACGTAAGCTCTCCGCGTCTGCGTCCTGCTCCCCGTGGAGTCGGGAAAAACCCCATTACCCACGGTACATTTCTCGCGTCACGACCTTCTTTTACAATTCTGATTTACCAACGCTAAGTCCGAGCACGATGTGAGATGGCTAAGGAGTCGGGCAGAATGTTGCATTCAGGGGAATCCGATAACAGGGCGGCCGCCAGCCATTCCGCTCATCGCCGCCACCCTCGCCACCATTTGGCCATTCCACTGAATTTATGGCGGCGCGCGGGAACGGGCACTATGATTCCCGGCATCGCCCTGGAAATCAGCGAGTCGGGAATTTCGGCCATCCTGCCGGAGCAGTTATCCGCGGGTGAAACCATAGAGTTCACCATGCAGCTTCCCGGCGGTCCGTTGCGCGCTACCGCCGTGGTGCGCAACAAAGTCGCATTCCGCTATGGATTTGAATTCGAGTTTCTGACCACGGCCCAACAAGAGCTCATTAGAAACACCTGCGCTTCTCTCCCTCTCTATACCGGTCAGGACGACTAATCAGCCTACTGCACTGGCGAGTTTTTTATGCCGCCTCGTGCTGCCATGCTTCCTCGTAATTGCGGCCCTCTCCGAAATCGGTCAGCCCGGCATTAGCCGTGATCAGCAGCGCCTGGGCGCGAAAGAAGCCCATGTCCGGGCCATCCGCGAAATCCATGAACTCGGGCAGTGTGGCCGTCATCGCCGCCAGCCCCATGTCAATCTTGCCATGGGTGGAAAAGCGGATCAGGCCGGTAACCCCGCCGGGATAATCGGTCAACAGGCTGGTCACTGTCTCCGCCACGCCGCAAACCAGAGCGCTGATGCCGGCGCGTTTGTCCCGCCTGCGCATGAGCAGCAGGATTCCGCCCGCCAGGAAGGTTCCCGCCGCCACATAGTCGAGCACGGCGTGAGTTTTGGGTGAGATTATCTTGGGCATGTGCTTCGTGGCTAGCTTTACTGAACTTTGTAGTACGGGCATGGCAAACCATCCTCCCTGTTTTGTGGCCGCACAGCGGTTCAGGCGCCGCGGCGGTCCAGCAGTTGTTTTCTGAGTTGCACGAATATGCTTTCCGGAATGATTCCCTGTTTCACCACATCATGGGCCGCAGCGTAGGGCCGGTTTTGAATGATGCGGTCGGCGAGCACCGGGCCAATGCCATATACCGAAAGCAGCTGCTGGCGTGTCGCCGAATTGAGCACCTCTTCGGGGCTCATGACGGGAGCCGGCTGGGACGGCTGCTCCGGGCGGGCGGCCGTTCCGGCTGGGGCAAGCACTGCTTTTTGGGAAGCGCTCTTCCGAGCGCGTTCCGGCCGGCTGGACGCCATCATGATGGGCTGTTCCCTCCCCGTGCGCGGCTCACTCGCGGTTGAGCTGAAAGTCCGTTTTTGCCGGTTTCGGCCGCGGGCACGCTGATTCAGAACCACTGCCGTCACCACCCCCAGTCCCAATCCCGCCAAGAAGCTCTTCATAGTTGCTCCCGCTTTCCATTCGCTCACATGTGGAACGATGCAGGAGATTAAGCCGGTTCTGCCCTGGCTCACGAAAACCCACTTGGCAGGTGCACCCTGGATAGCGAGTGAGCAGCATTGGAGGAGAGCTCTTGATTGATAAGAGAGTTGCGGCCCAACAAGGCACCCGGTTCCTTGCCGCCTTGCCCCAAGCTAACGAAAGAAGCGCCCCAGACCGAGCATGACCTGCACCGTGTTGATGCCCGGGTTCGGGGCGCTCAGCCCCGCATTGGAGATATGCAGATAGCGCGCGGCCAGCATGGGATTCCAATGATGGCCGAAGAACTGGATGCCAAAAGCCGCTCCGGGAGTGAAGTTGACGTTGGAAGTGCCGGGCGGCACCTGGTCGCTGGTAAAGAGAAGACCGCCATCAATCTCCATATAGGGCGCCCAGCGGCCATGGCGTTCAAAGTTCCATTTGAGTACGACCGGATCAATGCCGGTGCCGAAGGTGGTGGTGCTCTGGAAAACAAGGGTCGCAGGAACCGCATCCACCGCGTATTCGAAGCGCCCGCGCAAGGGACCGAAGCCATGCGGCTCGCTCAACACCCAGCCGTAACGCAGCCCAAAACTGAGAATGCCGGTCCCGGCGGTGCGTCCGGTGGTGCCGCGCCCGCCGCTCGCCCACAGCGCCAGTTCGTTATTTCCCTCCGCCGGATGCTTCTGGGCAAAGGCGGCGCTGGTCATGCACAGCAGCAGAACTGCTATGGCGGTTTTCATTGTTGCTCGAAGGGAAACAATTAGCCTTTAGCAATTAGCACTTGGCCCCAGAACGGTTATGGATGGATAAGAAAACCGTGAAGGACCAAATGCTAATTGCTACATGCTAATTGCTGCTCTCGAAAAAAAAGGCCGCCGGATACGGCGGCCCGATCTGCGAAACCTTTGCTTATTCTAGCTGGCTACTTCCTCCAGCAGCTTCTGATCCACATCGAAATTCGAGTATACATGCTGCACGTCGTCATGCTCGTCCAGCGCCTCCACCAGGCGAATCATCTGGGTGGCCGCCGGGCCTTCCAGCTTGATGTAATTCTGCGGGATCATGGCCACCTCGGCGGTGGTGGGCTGCAGGTTCGCCTTCTTCAGCGCCTCTACTACCGGCTCAAAGGCGTGGGGATCGGTCAGCACCTCCCAGTTGTCGCCATCCTCGCGCATGTCTTCGCCGCCGGCTTCCAGCACGATGTTCATCAGGTCGTCTTCTTTGGCCGCGGCCTTGGGCAAAATGATGTCGCCCTTTTTGTGGAACATCCAGTTCACTGACCCGGCTTCGCCCAGGTTGCCGCTGTGCTTGGTAAAGATGTGGCGAACTTCGCTGACCGTGCGGTTGCGGTTGTCGGTGGAAAGTTCCACCAGCACGGCTACACCACCCGGCCCATAGCCTTCCAGGGAGAACTCCTCGTAGGTGGCGCCGGGAAGCTCCCCGGTGCCGCGCTGGATGGCGCGCTTGATGTTGTCAGCCGGCATGTTCTCCGCCTTGGCATCATTGATCGCCTTGCGCAGACGCGGGTTCTTGTCGGGATCGCCGCCCGATTTGGCCGCCATGCTGATTTCACGGATCAGGCGGGTGAATATCTTGCCCCGCTTGGCGTCCAGGGCGCCTTTTTTGTGCTTAATGGTGGCCCATTTTGAGTGGCCAGACATGATGAACCTCGTTTCTATGAATGCGCAGGGTTCGCCCGTGGGGAGAGCAACAGGTGCCTCAATTAGATGCAGGCGAACCCAAATTATAGCATGGCAAGTACAGCAAACTGGCCCTAGTTCCGGCCAGAGGCGACCTGTGCCTTGTAGGCGTACACCACAGCCAGCAACGGAGCCGCAATCAGTACGCCCCAGAAAGGAATGAGGATACCGAGCACAATGGGGGTGAGGAGAGAGGCCCAGATAGGCACGCGATTCATGCGCTTTTGCAGCACGGGCTGCAGCAGCAGGCCATCCACCACCACGATCACCGCGTACAGAATCAGCACGTAGAGCGTGCGCATTCCGCCGCCGCTCACCAGAGCGGCAAACGCCGGGCCAATCAGCGCCAGCACCGGCCCAATATTGGGAACAAATTGCAGAATCGCGCCCACGCCTGCCCATAGAGGCGCCCAAGGAACATGGATAATGCTCAGCCCGATGTACCACAGAGCGCCGACAATTATGGCGTCATAGGTCTGGGCTACGATCCAGCGGTGCAGGGCTCCGCCCGTGATGCGCAGGTGCTGGCGCCAATCCATGGTCTCAAGTTCCATAGCTATTGGATGCCCATCGAGCGATTCCCTACTCCACTTTTACGTCCCCGCAGCCTTTCCAGTTCCGCACCTTCGCGGGCAGGACGCTTCCCTTTTTCTCCGTGCTAGACTCGAAGGTAGCGATTCCCCGAAAGGCCAAGTCCCATGAAATTTGGCGTGCTGGTATTTCCCGGCTCTAATTGCGATCACGATGCCTACTGGGTAGTCTCGCAGGTGGCGCAGCAGCCGGTCGCTTATTTGTGGCATGAATCGCATGACCTGGAGAATTGCGACGCCATCATTGTGCCTGGCGGCTTCGCCTATGGCGACTATCTGCGCACAGGCGCAATCGCCCGTTTCGCCCCGATGATGGAGGTTGTGCGCAAGTTCGCTCAGGGCGGCGGACTGGTGATCGGCATCTGCAATGGCTTCCAGATTCTCTGCGAGTCGGGGCTGCTGCCGGGAGCGCTGATGCGCAATGTGGGCCTGAAGTACATCTGCAAGCCGGTACAAGTGCGGGTGGAAAGCACGGACACTCCCTTCACCAACGCCTGCCGCCGGGGCGAGGTGCTTACCATTCCCATCGGCCACATGGACGGCAACTACTTCTGCGACCAGCCTACGCTGGAGGCGCTCAAGCGCGAGCGGCGCATCGTTTTCCGCTACTGCACGCCGGAGGGCGACATCACGCCCGCCGCCAATCCTAATGGCTCGCTGGAGAACATTGCCGCCATCTGCAGTCCAGGCCGCAACGTGCTGGGCATGATGCCTCATCCCGAGCGCGCCAGCGAGCGCGAACTCGGCGGCACGGATGGTATTAAGGTGTTCCGTTCCATGGTTGCTGCTATGGCGGTGAAATAGGGCAGTTGCGAGTTCCCAGTTCTCGGGTTCTCACTTTCTAAAGCTCAGTTCTCACCTATCTTGCCGGTTTCTCTGCCCTTCTTTTGGCCCTCCCATGCCCGCCAACAAGCATCAGAGTCTCTTGACGTTCCCCGGATCAACTCAGGAGAGAGCTATGCGTCCAGCCCGATACATGGTGGCGCTGTCGGTTTTGGCAATCTTCTTTGCCCTGGGGTGCAGCGGTAATCGTTCCAGCAACCCAGAGTTCAAAGATAGCGTCAAGAAATCCCTGCAACAGGCTGATTTACAGAATGTTACAGTTGACGAAGACCGCGATAAAAACCTGATAACCCTGGGCGGTACCGTGCACTCGCCCGACGCTAAAAACAGGGCGATGGATGTGGCTAAGGCCGCAGCCCCCACCCGGGTCATCGCCAACCAGATCAGCGTTCAACCTGTGGACCAGGAATCAGCCGCCAAAAAGATCTCCAGCGACGTGGATACCGCCATCGAAAAGGAATACCAAGCGGTGCTGATTGCCAATCACCTCGATAAGGGCATTCACTACAAGGCCAAGAATGGTGTACTGACCCTTACCGGAAAAGTGGACACGCCCGACGACCGCCAGACCGCGCAGCAACTTGCCTCCAGCGTGCCCAACGTGCAGCAGGTGATCAATGAGCTGCAGGTGAAGCGGCCGACGGGGTAGTCACTACCTGGTACCCAGTACCTAGTTAAGACCGCTCGCGCGAGCGGAAGCTTTGTCGCGGACGCTAGGGATTTGCGAGTACTGTTGCGGGCACCAGTACCAGGTACTGTCCTTACCCGAACGCCTCTCTATTCACCACGTTGGGCACCTTGGTGAGGTCGCCGCCATAGTTCTTCTCCAGCACATCAATCACGGCCTGCACGCAACGGCCCGCCATGCCCTTGTTGGGATCGGGAGAGAGGCGCGTGATGGAAGCCCCGCTGGCGAAGTGATGAAACAACCGCAGGCGGTCGGCCAGCGCGGGGTCGCGCAAGGAGGAGTCGGCGGGCAGAGGCTCCTTTTCGAAGACATCCAAAGCGGCGCCGGCAATCCATTTTTCCTTCAGAGCTTTGTACAGCGCTTTTTCTTCCACCACCGGGCCGCGCGAGGTGTTGACCAGGTAAGCCGTGGGCTTCATCATGCGCAGGGTGAACTGGTTGAATAGGTGATAGGTGGGCGTCTTGGCCTCGCCTTCACGCAGCAGCGGCACATGCACGCTGACAAAATCAGCTTGCTTGATGGCGTCCTCGAAGGTCGTGTATTTGATCCAGGTGCGCTCGGGATTCAAGTGGCGCTCGAAGCGCAGGTCTTTGATCTGCTGGATGGCCTGGATGTAGTCGTGGTTCTGGTACACCGGGTCGTAACAGAGAATATTCATGTCGAACCCGGTGGACTTTTTGATCATGGCCAGGCCGATGCGTCCGGTGCCGATAATGGCGATGGTCTTGCCGGTAACCTCGTCCCCCAGAAAGGGCAGGTAGGGGTGCCATGAGCCCCATTTGTTTTCCCGCACCAGCTTTTCGCTGTTCCACAGCTTGCGGGCCAGCGCCCCCATGATGAAGAAGGCAAACTCGGCGGTGGCCTCCGTGAGCACGTCGGGGGTATGGGTGAAAGGGATGTGGTAGCGGTTGGCATCGGCACGATTGATATTGTCGAAACCTACAGCGTATTGGGCCACCACCTTCAGGCGCGGCTTCCCTGCTTCGAACACTTCCGCGTCAATGGGATCGCGCAGCGTGGTGATGAGCCCATCCACGCCCTGGCGCAGCTTGTCTAAGATGAGCTTTTTGGGCGGCGGTTCCGGGCTCGGGTAAACCTCCACCGCGTAACCGCGCTGGCGCAGCCGCTCCAGCGCGTCGCCGCCAATGTCGCAGGTGGCAAACACACGAAAGCCGTTGTTTTCGGGCATGGTTCCTCTGGTTCCTAAAAACCCCACAGGCGAAACTGGAAATTGTACTGCAGAAGAAGCAGTCAGCAGTCGCGAAGGCAAGCAGTTAGCAATGAGCAGTTAGCATTTAGCCCCTGGACTTCGCGACCGAATGGAAGAGAATCGTGAAGCGCTAAGTGCTAATTGGCAAGTGCTAAGTGCTGCTTTTCACAGCGCCGCCATGGCGTGCTCACGGGCGTGCGACTTCTTGATGGCCAGCAGCTCCACCGCTTTCTGCGCGATGTGCTCGGCGCTGACCTCGAATTCCCTGATCAGCTCCCAGGGCGCGCCGGAATCGCCAAAGCGGTCTTTCACCCCAATCGCGCCCGTGATCACCGGCAGACCATAGAGCTGGCCGCTGCCGGTAATGACCTCGCTCACCCGGCCGGAAAGCGCGCCGATCTGGTGCTCTTCAGCGGTAATGACCACGCCCGTCTCCTTGGCGGCGTGAATGAGGGCGGCGCGGTCCAGGGGCTTGAGCGTGTGCAGGTTGATGACCCGGGTTTCGCAATCGAAATCTCTTTTCAGAATGAAGGCGGCGCGCATGGCCTCCGGAACCATGGGCCCGCAGGCGATGATGCTCAGGTCTTCCGATTCGTTGCGGTACTCGGAAGCCAGAATGGTTTCGAAGGCATCCACAAACTGCTCCGCCTCGCCGCGCAGGCGAATCACGTTGGCTTTGCCGAAGATAAAAGGCGTGTCTTGGCTGGTGACAATAGGCGTGGCTTCGCGGGCAAAACGCACGTACTTGGGGCCGACGTGCTCCAGCAGCAGGTAGTCGGTGGCCTTCCTGGTCTCAATCGAGTCACAGGGCACCACCACCGACATGTTGGGCAACCCGCACATCGCGAACAAGTCCTCCAGGGCCTGGTGGGTGGCGCCGTCCGGACCCACGGAAACACCGCCATGGGCCCCGGCGACCATGACGTTGAAGTTGCCGTAGCAGACGGAAACCCGCAACTGGTCGAGATTACGCGCGGCCGCAAAGGTGGCATAGGTGCCCAGCACCGGCAGCTTGCCTTCTTTGGCCAGCCCGGCCGCCGCGGCCGTGGCCGATTGCTCGGCAATTCCCATGCTGAGCCAGCGCGGCTTGCGCTCCGGATGCCCGGCGTAGAACTCGCTGATGGTGATGGAGCCGGAAATGTCCAGTCCTAAACAGACCACCCGCGAGTCATCGCCGTTTTCTGCCAGCGACTGCCCGAAGCCCTTGCGCGTGGGCTCCATCTTCACCTTCATGTTGCGGCCGGCATTCCACCAGTAGTCGCGGCCAAATTTGGGCTGCTTGGCTGCCAGCTTTTCCTCCACTTCCGCCTGGTAGTGGCGGGCCCAGGCCAGCAACTGCTCGTAAGGGATTTTTTTCTCCAGCCCGAGTTCCTGCAGGCCCTTGATCATCTCTTCTTTGCTCGGCGACTTGCCGTGCCAGCCGGCTACATTTTCCATGAAGCTGACGCCCTTGCCCTTAACCGTGGCGGCGATGACCAGCAGCGGCGTGCCCGTGGCCGGCCGCGTTTTGGCTTGCTCAAGAGCGGTGACAATCTGCTTCATGTCGTGGCCATCAATGCGCACCACTTCCCAGCCAAAGGCATGGTACTTGTCTTGCAACGGTTCGATGTTCATGACCTCGCAGACTGGCCCGTCAATCTGCAGACGGTTGAAATCCACGATGGCGACCAGGTTGTCGAGCTTGTAGTGCGCCGCCTCCATGGCCGCCTCCCAGATGTTGCCCTCCTGCTGCTCGCCATCGCCCATCAGGCAGAAAACCTTGTTCTTGCGCCGGTCCAGTTTGGCGGCCAGGGCTGCGCCCACAGCTACGCTCAGCCCCTGACCCAGCGAGCCGCTGGAAACTTCAATGCCGGGCAGCTTGGGCCAGTGCGGATGTCCCTGGAAGGGCGACCACAGCTTGCGCAACGTGACCACGTCTTCGGGCTTGCAGAAGCCCGCAAACGCCAGTCCTAGATACAGAGCGGGCGCCTTGTGTCCCGCCGACCAGATGATGCGGTCGCGGTTTTCCCAGTTGGGATTTTTGGGATCGTGATCGGCCACGCGCAGGTAGAGCGCAGCCACAATATCCATAATGGAAAGCGTGCCGCCGGCATGGCCCGAGCCCGCCGCGGCCAGCGTCACCAGGTCGTAGCCGCGCATCAGATCGGCAGCCTCAGCTAACTGCTCGATGGAGTAGTCACGGATGTGCTTTCCGCTTTTGGAATCAATGAGTGCCATGGGACGCCCCTGTACACACGTAGTCCAACTGATGAAGTTATGCCGGTATGTACCGGGGGTCAGTGATGCCCATCACACCGCAAAGCTCTTTTTTCACCACAGAGGACACAGAGAACACAGAGGAAAAACATTCAAAATCTCTTACCACAAAGGTCACGAAGGATTTCAAAGCAGCGTCAAAAACAAGATGCGCATCGAGCACCGGGAGACAACCCGCACCGGCTATTGTCCGCAAACCCTCCTTACCACCAAGGGCACGAAGGTCACGAAGGATTTCAAAGCAGAGTCAAAAACAAGATGCGCATCGAGCAACCGGGAGACAACCCACACCGGCTATTGTGCTTTAAACCAGAATCAATTTTTTGTGGAACTTCGTGTCCTTCGTGGTGAAGGGTTTTTGAGAATTATGCCTCTGTGCCCTCTGTGTCCTCTGGGGTTAAGAAAGATTTTTCTTGGTCCATTCCTCGATGGAGCGCAGCGCGGTCTGGATGTTGTCAATGGAATTGGCCACGCTGAAGCGCAAATAGCCTTCGCCATACTCGCCGAAGGCCGTGCCTGAAAGACAAGCCACTCCCGCCTCCTCCAGCAGCGCGTCGGCCAGCTTTTTGGAGGGCCACCCGGTCTGCCTGATGTTGGGGAAAGTGTAGAACGCGCCCTTGGGACGGCGGCAGGAGAAACCGCGAATGCGGTTGATGCCGTCCACGAACACGTCGCGGCGGTGCTGGAATTCCTGCCGCATGTACTCCACCGAAGACTGCTCGCCGCGCAGCGCCTCGATGCCGGCCACCTGGGTGAAGCTGGCGGTGCAGGAGTTGGAATTAGTCATCAGGCGGGCGATATAGGTGGCCAGGTCGGGGCGCATCACGCCGTAGCCCATGCGCCAACCGGTCATGGCGTAGGTCTTGGAGAAGCCGTCCAGGATGACGGTGCGCTCTTTGAATCCATCCTCGGCCACGATGGAATAGTGTTCGCCTTCAAAGACCAGCCGGCTGTAAATCTCGTCCGAGAGCACCATGACGTCGCGGTCGCCGATGGCGGCGGCGATGTCGCGAATGTTGCGTTGGCTGAGCACCCCGCCGGTGGGATTCTGCGGCGAGTTCAGAATGATGAGCTTGGTGCGGTCGCTGATCAGGTCCGCGAGTTCGTTTACATCCAGACAGAAATCCAGCTCTTCCCGCAAGCGGATGGGCACCGGCTTGCCACCCATAAAGCGAATCATGGATTCGTAAATCGGGAAGCCAGGATTGGGATAGATGACCTCATCCCCTTCTTCCACCAGCGCCAGAATCAGGAAGAAAATAATGGGCTTGCCGCCGGGCACCACCACCACTTCGTCGGCCGAGACGGGCACACCGCGACTGCGGCTGACCTCGTCGGCGATGGCCTGGCGCAGGTCGGGCAGCCCAGCGGAGGGGCCGTAATGGGTCCAGCCTTTATGCAGGGCCTCGACCGCCGCATCCACGATGTTGGATGGGGTAGCGAAATCGGGCTCGCCGATCTCCAGGTGCACTATGCGCCTGCCCTGCCGCTCCAGGGCGCGCGCCTTGACCAGCACCTCAAACGCGGTTTCCGTGCCCAGCCGCGACATGCGGCGGGCCAAACGCAATTCAGGAATGGTCTTGCTCATGGTTGCCATCGCATAAACAGGGCATTATACGACCCGGCCGGCGGCTGAAGCTTACGCGGCTGGCCACGCCCCGCCTCCATAAAACGGGCTGCCGAAGCCCGCAAACTATTCATTCTTCCCTTTCTTCCCCGCTCCTGCAGCCACGCCGGTCACATGCTCGTGTGATGCTGAATCCGCCAGCCCCGCCTTTCATGATTCCTGGCCCCCTGTTTGGCGAAAAGGCGAGAGGACAGCGCCAAGTTCTCAGTAAAGGCCAAGTTCTCAGTAAAGAAGGTCGGCGGCGCAAAGGACTCCGGGGGTGTTGCCCTCGGCAGCGGCGCAGATCGTCAGGTGAGATTATTTGAAGACGTTGTTTTCGGGAACGCCGAAATGGGCTGCTTTAGGCGCGCACGTATCAATGGAGGTTAAGACGATGTTGGCCGGCTCGCCCACGGCCTGCCCCGAAATCACATAGGGGCGGTATTGGTCCCTGGGCGTGTGATTGTCCAGGAATTTTTTGATGAAGGGAGAGCAGTTGACCGCAAACGCGGATTTTTCCTCTGTCCACCACACCGCTCTGAATCTGAAGGGTCTTCCCGATTCCGCTACTCCCGAAACCACGGAATAGGACCCATCGTTGCTGGTCGCGATGGACCTGAACTCGTCCACCTTAAACACGAGCCAGCGGCCTTTCTGGCCTGGAGCAAGGAACTTGCAGGCCTCCGCCTCACAAGTCCGCTTGACGCGGTAAATGTTGATGGTGACGGGCTGGGTGGATGTGTTCTTGTATTCGACCGAGACTTTGCCGGATACAGGCTGGTATTTCCTGGAAGCGCCCAGCGGGGTGGCAATCGAGTAGTGGATGCCGCTGGTCAACTCCGTGGCCTGAACACAATTCGTCGTGCAACGCTGAGCTTGCACAGCCAGCCACCCAATTTCGACCGGTTCGGTTGACTCAACAGTGATGGTGTACGCTTGTCCTGGTTTCAGGACAACCCCCGATTTGACCGGAACATGCATGACTGCTGCGTGAGCCACAGCAGCCCACAAGAGAAGAAACAGCAGCATGGGACAGCGCATGCCGGCATTATATGGCGGGGAAGAAAACCGTTGAGTCCTTCGAAGGTCGGCCGCCAGGGACAGCGACGAAATGGCTGCGAGGTTCATTGGCTATCCCGCGTTACCGGATTCCAGCGCCCGTCATTGGAGCTGTACCAGTTCCGCCAGGAGGCGGCATCGTGCGGAAGATTCTGCCCGGTGATGTCGCGCAGGGCCTGGAACACCCACAGGCGGGTTTGCCCATCCAGCGCCGGATCATCGGCAAAGTCGAGCAGCCTGGGCACGGCGGTGCGGCGCTGCTTTTCGCTCAACATGCCGGATTGTGCCAGCGCGCACGCCGCCCGCTCGCGGATCATAGGCGAGGGATCGTCGTGCAGCACGCCCAGAAGCGGCGCGATGGTCTCATCGGTTCCCAGGTAGGAAACACCCTCGACCGCCCAATAGCGAATGTTCACGTTGGAGTCGTGAATGGAAGCCAGCAGAATCCGGGCGCCACGTTGCGGCTCGATGCCGCGCCCGCCCAGCAGCCCGATATCCCACAGCGCATTGGCGCGTGGTCCCTGCTCCCCCGTATAGGCATCCGGCTCCAGCCGGTCAACCGTGGCCGAGGTCTTTTCCAGGTTGCGCGCCGCCAGGTCCACCTCGATGGCCGCCGCCCGCACCCGCAGATCGTCGGAATTGAGAGCGGTGACGAACAGGTTGTTCAGCCGGCTATCGAGAGTGATCTTTCCCCGCCACTGCTCCGCGCGCGCCGCGATCTGGTCGTTCGCGCCCTTGTAATGATTAACCGAGCGCTCCAGAAGCAGTCCAGCCTGCGCCTGCGGCGTCATTCGGTCCAAATCCTCCGTTTCGTGCTCGGACAGAACGTTGGCGGAAGCGGGCACGGGCTTGCCGCGCAGGCTGAGAAATTGCTCTACCTGCTGCCAGGCTGCCCGCGCTGTGGGCTTGCCTACCACCAGGGCCAGCACCAGGCCTACGATCCATAGCGCCCGCCAGGAACTCCTGCCGGGCTCGATGGGCTCAGGCGGGGCTGGGTTCAGGTTCTGCCGGGCAGGGCCCGCATTGGACGATAGGTCCATCGCGCAAGTCTAGACCGCTTGCCGGGGCCGGTAAAACGTGACCTTCGTAATCCCCGCGACACGGGCAGGCTCCCACCACCCCACCATCGGGTTGTGCCCTGTCCACCCCCTGGCGAGGAAGACCTTCCTTATCACAGCAAAGGTTGACCCAGACTACAACCGGGCGGTGATGCCGGTCACAGACAAGGGGTGACGCTCTGCGGCATAACATCACATCAAGCTGTGACTAAATCTGGGCCTGCGCGAGTCCGCCACGTGCCGCTGCCGCCGGACACGCAAACAAGGAGGCCTCGTCATGCTGCGGCGCACGGACGTTATTGGATTTGCGGGCCTCGCGATGCTGGTGGCGGGAGCGATTCTGTTCCTTACCGGCTCGGAAAGCGAATTGACCTGGGTGTACTGGATGACCGGGACCTGTATCTGGTTTATCGGTTTTGGCGTGCTGCTGGGCTGGATCATGTGGCGCGCCGGAACATTCACAGAACGGCCGGCGGCCAAATCCGCTGCCCCCCGCAAACAATAGGACAGGAACCATGCACTATGCACAACCACAACAGGAAGCAGTAGCGGCGCCGGGAAGACGTCGCTTTCTGGGCATGCTGCTGGGCGGCGGCCTGTTCGCCTCCGCCGTCTCATTTTTCTATCCCGTGCTGCGCTATCTGGTGCCACCGCGTATTACGGACATGGGCGGCGACACCGTTGTGGCGGGCAAGGTGGGGGAACTGCGGCCCAACAGCGGCAAGATTTTCCGCTTTGGCAGCCGCCCCGGCCTTCTGATGCTGGGCGCCGACGGCCAGTACCGCGCGCTTTCCGCCACCTGCACCCACCTGAGCTGCACGGTGCAGTACCGCAGCGACCTGCGTGAGGTGTGGTGCGCCTGCCATAACGGCATGTACGACCTGTCCGGCCGCAACCTGTCCGGTCCTCCGCCCCGGCCGCTGGAGCAGTATGACGTGCACGTCCGCGGCGATGAGATCATCGTCAGCCGCCGGCGGGAGGCGTAGATGGCGCCTTTGGTCCGCGTCCGCAACTGGCTGGATGAACGCTTCGGATGGGAGGAGTTGCTGGCTCCCCTGCGCCACAAGACCGTGCCCATCCACCGCTACTCCTACTGGTATTTTCTCGGCGGCATCACCCTCTTCCTTTTTGGGGTGCAGGTTTGCACCGGCATTCTGCTTTTGCTCTATTACCGCCCCAGCGCCAATGAAGCCTTTGAGAGCGTGCAGTACATCATGACCCAGGTGCAATTCGGATGGCTGGTGCGCTCGGTGCACTCCTGGGCCGCCAACCTGATGATCTTCACCGCCTTCCTGCACATGTTCAGCGTCCTGTTCCTGCGCGCCTACCGCAAGCCGCGCGAACTGACCTGGGTGAGCGGCATGCTGCTGCTGTTCCTGGCCATGGGCTTCGGCTTCAGCGGCTACCTGCTGCCCTGGAACACGCTGGCCTTCTTCGCCACCAAGGTGGGCACCGACATCGCCGGGCAGGTGCCCTTCGTCGGCCACCGCCTCATGGTCTTCCTGCGCGGCGGCGATGAAGTGACGGGGGCCACACTCAGCCGCTTTTTCGGCTTTCACGTGGCCGTGCTGCCCGGGCTGATCACCTTGCTCATCTCCCTCCACCTGCTCCTGGTGCAGCGCTTCGGGATCAGCGTGCCGGCGCGCATAGAGCCGGAATGGAAGACCATGCCCCGGGAAAAGCGCGAGATGCGCTTCTTCCCCAACTTCCTGCTCCGCGAACTGATGGCCTGGTACATCGCGCTGGGAGTTCTGGGCGCGCTGGCGGCGTTCTCGCCCTGGGGACTGGGAACCAAAGCCGATCCTTTTGCCCCCGCGCCCGCCGGCATCAAGCCGGAGTGGTACTTCCTGTTCATGTTCCAGACTTTGAAACTCATTCCCGCCAAGCTGGGCATGCTGGATGGCGAGGTGGTGGGCATCCTCACTTTCTCTCTCGCCGGGCTCATCTGGCTGCTGGTGCCTTTCCTCGATGGCACTAAGCGGACACAGCGCCTGGTTACAGGAGCGGCCATGTTCGTGGTGGCCTATATGGGAGCCATGACGGCATACGGTTATGTGGCGAAATAAGAGCCTCGGCGTGGTACTGGTACTGGCAACCGCGGTGGCGCTGGCCCCGGCGCAGCAGCCCAACAGCTGCGTAGACTGCCATTCCGCACTGGAGGGTGAGCTGCACGTCACCCAGGAGCAGTTTGCCCAGGACATCCACGGGCAAAAGGGGCTGACCTGCGCCAGCTGTCACGGGGGCGATCCCAGCAAGACCGACGACAGCGCCATGAGCAAGGCGGCCGGCTTCAAAGGCAAAATTGAGCGCGCGGCGGTGCCCAAGCTGTGCGGCTCCTGCCATTCCGATCCTGGGTTCATGCGCCAATACAACCCCTCTCTGCGCACCGACCAGCTCAGCCAGTACCAGACCAGCATCCACGGCAAGCGGCTGGCGGCCGGCGATACCAAGGCGGCGGTCTGCACCGACTGCCACGGCGTGCACGACCTGCGTCCGGCCTCCGACACCCGCTCCAAGGTTCATCCCCTGAACATCGCCGCCACCTGCTCGCGCTGCCACGCAGATTCGAAGTACATGGCGGCATACAAAATCCGCACCGACCAGTACGCGGCTTACAAAATCAGCGTGCACCACCAGGCTATGGTGGAACGCGGCGACTTAAGCGCGCCCACCTGCACCACCTGCCATGGCAACCACGGGGCCACGCCGCCCGGGGTGGCCTCGGTGGCTAATGTCTGCTCCACCTGCCATGTATTCCAGGCGCAGCTGTTTGATTCCAGCCCCCATAAGGCGGCGTTTGCTTCGGCGGGGCTGCCGGGTTGCGTTACCTGCCACAGCAATCATGGGATCAGCAAGCCAACCGACGAGATGCTAGGTACCGGCGCGAAATCGGTGTGCACCAACTGCCACACCCAAGGCGATGCCGGCTACCAAACGGCGGGCACGATGCAACAGCAAATCCTTGGCCTGGAGACCTCCATCAGCCGCTCTGACGCCATTCTCGACCGGGCCGAATCCTCCGGCATGGAGGTAAGCCAGGCGCGGCTGGAACTGGACCAGGCCCGCGATGCGCTCACCAAGGCGCGGGTGAGCGTGCATACCTTTGCCGGCAAGGCCGTCCTCACGGACGTGGACTCCGGCTTGAAGATCACCGCCAAGACCTATGGCGAGGGCCAGGCCGCCCTGCGCGAGCGCGATTACCGCCGCACCGGCCTGGGCATGGCGCTGGTCGCGATCGTATTCGTAATGGTGGCCCTGCGGCTCTACATCAAGGAAATCGAGAAAAACGGAAAAAGCAGTACTTAGCAGCTGGTAGTTGGTTGCTGGCCGTACTCATTGGTAGGCCTAACTACCAACTACTAACTACGCATGCGTGGCCTCCCTCTGATCGGTAAACCTCCTGCACATCTCCTCTTGCCTTGCGCACGTGGCCTTGTGATACACTCCCGCCCACAAAGTTAATGGGGTTCTCGCACCACTACATCTAGGGCTTGGCAGGAAAACTTCGAACCCGGGAGGCAAGGGGATGGGCCTGGCACTTCTGTTGATTATCTGGCTGATCACCTTCTTCAGTTCCTACTTCTTCGTTGCTCATGCCTGGTGGCCACACGCAATTTCAGCAAGCGCCCCCTACATAGACCACCAATGGCACCTGACCTTCGTCGCCATGGGAGTGATCTTCATCATGGCGCAGGTGACCCTGGGCCTGTTCGTCTGGCGCTTTCGCGACCGCGGCGACACGGCCAAGGCCAGCTACTCGCATGGCAATAACAAGCTGGAACTCACTTGGACGGTGCTGACCGCCATCCTTTTCCTGGGCTTGAATGCCATCGGCAGCCCCATTTGGGCGGCTGAGCGTTTTCATTCCGCGGACCAGGGTGCCATGAAGGTGGAGGTCACCGGGCTGCAGTTCGCCTGGTACTTCCGCTATACCGGCGCGGATAACAAATTCGGCACCACCCGCCCCGAACTGGAGGACGCTTCCCTGGGCGGCATGAGCGCTTTGGGTGTGGACTCCAACGATCCCGCCTCCAAAGACGACGTGGTCAGCGGCATCCTGGAGCTGCCGGTAAACACCGAGATAGACCTCACCTTGCGCTCCCAGGATGTGATTCACAGCTTTTTTGTTCCCGCCATGCGCTTCAAGCAGGACGCCGTGCCCGGGCTGATGATCCACATGCACTTCCGCCCCGAGCAGACCGGCGACTACGAAATCGCCTGCGCCGAACTATGCGGCTTGGGACACTACAAGATGCACGGCATCATGCGCGTGGTAAGCGAGCAGGATTTCCAGAAATGGCTGGCGGCACGGGAGGCGGATAAACAATGACACAGTCACACGGCCCTGCAGGCGCGGCACCGGCCACGGTTCACGGGCACGCTCCGACCGGCTTCATCCGCAAATACGTCTTCAGTCTGGACCACAAAGTCATCGGCATCCAGTACTACTTCCTGGCTCTGAGCGCGGTATGCGTGGGCATGATCCTCTCCCTGGCCATGCGCATCCACATGGTCTGGCCGGATGCGTCCATTCCCTTCTTCGGCGCCATCAAGCCGGAACAGTACCTGACGCTGATGACCATGCACGGCACCATCATGGTGTTCTTCGTGCTCACCACGGCTCCGCAGAGCGGCTTCGGCAACTATTTCCTGCCCATCCAGATCGGGGCGCCGGACATGGCCTTCCCCACCCTGAACATGCTCTCCTTCTGGACCACGTTTCTGTCGTTCGCGGTGATGATCTCCGCCTTCTTCGTGGCCGGGGGCGCGCCGCTCTCCGGCTGGACGAATTATCCCACGCTGAGCGCCATCCCCCTGGCCGGGCCGGGCGAGGGCCTGGGCGAAGATCTGTGGCTCATCAGCATCGCGCTGTTCTGCGTCGCCTCCATGATGGGCGCGCTGAACTTCATCACCACTACCCTCGACCTGCGAGCCAAAGGCATGACCCTGATGCGCATGCCCCTGACCTGCTGGTCATGGTTCATTACCGCCATCCTGGGCCTGCTGGCCTTTGGCGTGCTCCTGGCTGGCGGCATCCTGCTGCTCATGGACCGCAACCTGGGCACCAGCTTTTTCGTGCCTGGCGGCCTGGTGGTGAGCGGCGTGCCGGTGCAGCACAGCGGTGGCTCGCCCCTCTTATGGCAGCATCTGTTCTGGTTCTTCGGGCACCCCGAGGTTTACATCGCCATCCTGCCGGGCATGGGCGTCGCTTCCCAGTTGCTTTCCACCTTCTCCCGTAAACCTATCTTCGGCTACAAAGCCATGGTGTACGCCATGATGTCCATCGGCATTTTGGGATTCATGGTCTGGGGCCACCACATGTTCATGAGCGGCATGAGCCCCTACTCGGCTTTTGCCTTCTCTTTCATGACCATGGCCATCGGTGTGCCTTCCGCCATCAAGACCTTCAACTGGCTGGGAACCATGTGGAAGGGCAAAATCCGCTTTACCGTGCCCATGCTGTTCGCCATCGGTTTCGTTTCCCTGTTCGTCTCCGGCGGCCTGAGCGGCCCCTTCCTGGCGCAGCCGGCCATTGACATTCCCCTGCACGACACCTACTTCGTGGTCGCCCACTTCCACCTGATCATGGGCGTGGCCGCCATCTTCGGCATCTTCGCCGCAACCTACTACTGGTTCCCCAAGATGTATGGGCGGATGATGAACGACGCCCTGGGCAAAATCCACTTCGTGATCACCTTCGTGGGGGCGTACTGCATCTTTATGCCCATGCACTACCTGGGCATGGCGGGCAACCCCCGGCGCTACTCGCAATTCACCGAGGTCAAGTACCTGGCGCCGCTCCTGCCCATCCACAAGTTCATTACTTATGCTGCTATCATCACCGTAACTGCCCAGCTGATATTCCTCTTCAATTTCTTCTGGAGCATGAAGAAGGGCAAAAAGGCTCCCCAGAATCCCTGGGAAGCCACAACCCTGGAGTGGACCACGGCCACGCCGCCCCCGCACGACAACTTTGGCGGCGTAACCCCGGTGGTTTATCACGGACCCTATGAGTACAGCGTGCCGGGTGCAGACAAGGATTACATCATGCAGACCGATCCCGCTCCCGTGCCTGCGCACTAGATTGGTATGGCCACATTGACTCCGACCTTAACGGTTAAGCAGCCCAAACGCCGTGGCGGCGGGACGGGGGACATCCCCCACTACCCCGGCGGAGGCGGAGGTTCCGGCGGACGAGGCGACGATTCTCCCGACTACGGAGAGCGCCTGCGCCGGTGCCGCCTGGGACTGGCGGTGGGCATTGCGCCCATCGTGATGCTGTTCGTCGCCTTCAGCAGCGCCTATTTGGTGCGCCAGGGACTGGCTTCCTGGGACTTGCGGACCAACAGCTACATCAATGATTGGGCGCCGGTGCGCCTGCCCGTGCTGCTGCTGATGATCAACACCTGCTTTCTGCTGGTCAGCAGCGTGACCATGGAATTTGCCCGGCGGCAGGCCGCGCGCCTGGCGGCCCTTGCCCCCGTAACCGCCATTCCCGGCATCGCCGATGACGAACCCAGCGGCTTCCCCTGGCTCGGCCTGACCGTGGTCCTGGGACTCGCTTTTCTGGCCGGCCAGGTGCTCGCCTGGCGGCAAATGGAGGCGTACGGCTTCTTCTTGTCCAGCAATCCCAGCAGTTCGTTCTTTTATCTGCTGACCGGAATGCACGCCCTGCACCTGCTGGGCGGGGTCGTGGCGCTGCTCTATGCCTCGGTGACCTTCTGGATGAGGCGGCCGCCGGAATCGCGCCACATCGTGATAGACGTCACCGCCTGGTACTGGCATTTCATGGCTTTGCTGTGGCTGTACATATTCGCCCTGCTGGAAATTGCGCACTAGCTCGAGGAGGCTGGCACAATGGCCGATGTTGCGGTGCAACACAGCGTAACGGGAGCTTATGAGCCGTCGCTGTTCGGCACCTATTCCAAAAAGATCGGAATGTGGCTGTTCCTGCTTTCCGATTCCCTCACCTTCGGCGCGCTGCTGTTTGCCTATTCTTACGGCCGAATCTCCACCCCAAACTGGCCCACGCCGTTTGGCAAAGCCAGCATCGTGAACGCCACCATCATGACCGTGTGCCTGCTCTCCAGCTCGCTCACCATGGTGCTGGGCGTGCTGGCCTCCAAGAAAGGCGACCACAAGGCGACGGTGAAGTGGCTGCTGGCCACCATGTTCTTCGGCGCGCTGTTCGTGGTGCTGCACGCCAAGGAATGGAGCGGGCTGATTCATGAAGGCCTGCGGCCGTTCAGCAATCCCTGGGCGAAGAACGTTCCCCAGTTCGGCGGCACCTTTTTTACCCTCACCGGAATGCACATGCTGCACGTGACTATCGGAGTGTGCTACCTGGGCGTGGTGGCGCTGCGCAAGAAGTGGATACCTATTCTGCTGGGCATCTGGCTGCTGGGATGGCTGCTGACGCCGGCCACCAACGTCTTCCACATCGGCATTCACGTCCTGCTGCTGGTGGCGGCGGTTTCCGCCCTCATTCTGGTTCTGAAACCCAAAGTTTACGACGCGCACGACGTAGAAATTGCCGGCCTGTACTGGCACTTCGTAGACCTGGTGTGGATGTTCATCTTCCCCCTGGTCTACCTGATGTCCACCAAGGTGGTGTAACGCACTCTGCTGAGCGGAGCCGAAACGACCATGCATGATGTAGCCCTGAAACCGGGTGTTGCAGCAGTCCACGAGGAAAGCAGGACGCCCTACTACTTCGTGTGGGTGGCGCTGCTGATTCTCACCGCCATCGAGGTGGTGCTCACCTACAACCAGGTGTTCGCCCCGGTGCGCATGCTGGAAGTGCTCATGGGGTTGTCGGTGATAAAGTCGGCGATGATCATCTTCTACTTCATGCACCTGAAGTTCGAAATCGCCCGCATGAAGTGGGTGCTGATGGTGGCCCTGGTGGTCTGCCTGACCCTGATGTTCGTGTTCTTTGCCGATGCCTTCCGCATTATCAGCCTGGGTGTGAAATGAAGGACGTGCAATGAAGCTGCGTGTGGCCATTCTCGGATTTGCTCTGGCGCTGTGGGCCGCACCCGCCTTCGGCCAGGGCTGTGCCATGTGCTACACCTCCGCCCTGGGCGCCACGCCCAAGAGCCAGAAGGCGCTCAGCAAAGGCGTAGCCGTGCTCCTGGTGCCTCCCGTAGGCATGATGTCCATCCTGATCGGCGCCGGATTCGTGTACGCCCGCAAGCGCGATCAGCAGGTGGAAGAGAAAGAAACCCTGGTTTGAATCGGTATTGCAAAAAAACAGGTCCTTCGCCGGGCTTCCTCGTGCCTTGGTCGCGCCACTCAGGATGACAATCGCAACTCGTCGGAAGCGATTGAGCCTGCACCCTCCGGCAACTTATAATAGAAAGATTCCGCAGTGCTCCTGAAGGCAGTAGTGGGGGAGGCCGCAGTGTCGGCCTGGGGGAGGGCTGTGGGGGACGAGTTCACTCCTGCCGATGTCAAACGACAGCATCATTGTTCGCGGAGCCCGGGTCCACAATCTCAAGAACATTGATTTTGAGATCCCGCACAACACGCTCACCGTAGTCACGGGCGTCTCCGGCTCGGGCAAGTCGTCGCTGGTGTTCGACACCATCTACGCCGAGGGCCAGCGCCGCTACGTGGAATCGCTCTCCGCCTACGCCCGGCAGTTTCTGGAGCGCATCGAGAAGCCCGACGCCGACGTGATTGACGGCATCGCTCCGGCGGTTGCCATCCGGCAGAAGAACACCACCCGCAACCCGCGCTCCACCGTGGCCACCGCGACTGAAATTTACGACTACCTGCGCCTGCTCTTCGCCCGCGTGGGGCGCACCTGGTGCCTGCAGTGCGGGGCGGAAGTGAAGAAAGACACGGTGGACGAGGTGGCCGATTCCATTCTCGCCCTGGGCGAAGGCACCCGGCTCAACGTCCTGTTCCCGCTGCAGGCGGGGCAGGCGCCCGCCACCTCGCCCGAGAAAAAGCGGCGAACAAAAAAGATCGCTGCCGGCGGCCCGACGGCTGTCGCGCGAGCGTCCCGTCCGCGTACCGACAGCATCGCCACCGACCTGATGAAGCAGCGCCTGTTCGAACTGCGCAAGCGCGGCTTCAACCGCCTGTTTCAAAACGGTCAGCTGTTCGAATTCTCCACTCCCGAATCACTGCTGGACCTTGATTTCTCCCAGCCCGTCTTCATGCTGGTGGACCGCATTGCCCTGGATTCAGATTCCCGCGCCCGCGTGGTGGACGCGGTCGAAACCGGCTATCGCGAAGCCGGCGAAGTGATTTTCCAGACCGCCCCACGCGATCCCGGATCGGCACAAACCCTGCGTTTCGCCCAGCGCTTCGAGTGCAAGCGCTGCAACCTGCGCCTGGAAGAGCCCGAGCCGCGTCTGTTCTCGTTCAACAATCCTTATGGCGCCTGCCCGCGCTGCCAGGGTTTCGGCAACACCATCGATTTCGATCTTGACCTGGTTATTCCCGATAAGACCCGCACCATCGCCGAAGGCCCGGTCGAGCCCTGGACCAAGCCCAAATACCGTCCGCTGCAGGCTGAGCTCAAGCGCTTTGCCAAGCAGCGCGGCATTGCCATGGACGTGCCCTGGGCGGAACTCGATCCTGAAGAGCAGCAGGTGATCATTGATGGCGAGGGCCGCTACATGGGCATTCGCGGCTTCTTCGCCCACCTGGAGCGCAAGAAATACAAGCTGCACGTGCGCGTCTTCCTCAGCCGTTACCGCGGCTATTCGCAATGCGCCAACTGCGGCGGCGCGCGCCTGCGTCCGGAAGCACGGCAAGTAAAGATCGCGGGCAAGGATATTTGCGAAGTCTGCGCGCTCACCGTGGAGCAGGCGCGGAGATTCTTTGACGGGCTCAAGCTGACCAGGCAGGAAGCCGCCATCGCCGACAAGCTGCTGCAGGAGATCCGCGAGCGCCTGACTTTCCTCAACGATGTTGGCCTCGAATACCTCACCCTGGACCGCCTGGCGGCCACGCTCTCCGGCGGCGAAGCCCAGCGCATTCAACTGGCCACCTCCCTGGGATCGCGCCTGGTGGGCACGCTTTACGTGCTGGACGAGCCCTCCATCGGGCTGCACAGCCGCGATACCAACCGCCTCATCCATATTTTGCACGGTCTGCGCGACCTGGGAAATACCATTCTGGTAGTGGAACACGACCCCGAGATCATGCTGGCTTCCGACCGCATTCTCGACCTCGGCCCGGGCGCCGGTGAAAATGGCGGCAAAGTCATCGCCGCCGGCACCTACGAGCAGATCAGGCGCACGCCCACTTCCCTCACCGGTCGCTATCTGGCGCAGGAGTTGCGCATCCAGCCGCCCAACCAGCGCCGCCAGCCGGGCACGCACAAGCTGCGCATCATTGGCGCCCGCGCCCACAATCTGAAGGCGATTGACGTCACCATTCCGCTGGGCATGATTGTGGCCATCACCGGGGTCTCCGGCTCGGGCAAGTCCACGCTGGTGCACGACGTGCTTTACCAGTCACTGGCGGCGGCCAAACGGCAGACCAACGGCGGCGGACCGGCGCCGGGCGCGCTGGAGCGTCTGGATGGCGCCGAGTGGCTTGACGAAGTGGTGCTGGTGGACCAGTCGCCCATCGGACGCACCCCGCGTTCCAACCCGGTCACCTACATCAAGGCCTTTGACGCCATCCGCGAGCTGTTCGCTTCCCTGCCGGAGGCGCACAAACGCGGCTTCAGCGCCGGGCATTTTTCCTTCAACATTCCCGGCGGCCGCTGCGAAACTTGCCAGGGTGACGGCACGGTTACGGTAGAAATGCAGTTTCTGGCCGACGTGGAGCTGATCTGTGAGGAGTGCAAGGGCACGCGCTACAAGCCGCAGGTGCTGGAGGTGCGCTATCGGGGCAGGAACATCCACGAGGTGCTGAACCTCACCGTGAAGGAGGCGCTGCAGTTCTTCTCCGCGGTGCCGAAAATCACCGAAAAGCTGCGCGTCCTGGAGGAAGTAGGGCTTGGCTACCTGCGCCTGGGCCAGTCCGCGACCACGCTTTCCGGCGGCGAAGCTCAGCGCATGAAACTGGCCGCGCACCTGCAGCCGCGCAGCAGCTTGCGCACCCCGCAAGAAGGAAAGCGGCGCCACCGGACGCTTTACATATTTGACGAGCCCACCACCGGGCTGCATTTCGACGATGTCAGCAAGCTGCTGGCCGCCTTCCGCCGTCTGATCGAAGCCGGCGGCTCGGTGCTGGTGATCGAGCACAATCTGGATGTAATCAAGACCGCCGACTGGATCATTGACCTTGGCCCCGAAGGCGGCGAACGCGGCGGCTACGTGGTGGATGCCGGCCCGCCGGAGAGCATCAGTAGGAATGCAAAGTCATATACCGGCAAATTCCTCGCCCACGTCCTGAACGGTAACGGCGCGCGCCCGCAAAGTTAGCCTGCCCAATTGGGCTGGCGCCGCCTTTCGCGGTAAGCTACTGGATGCCGCCAGGCGCATCTTAGAGGGTAGCGGATTTTCCCGAAATGATTGGTAAACCAAAGCTGGTTGGGTGGGCTGCCGCCGCGCTGGTAATGGTGTCCCCCGCCGGCCTGTGGGCGCAACAAACGCACAAAAGCGTTCACCACGTTCGCGTGGAAGAATCCGACCCCCTGTTCCCTCCCGAACTGCGCCAGGCCGAGGCGGCTCTCGACAAGAGCAACTATTCCGCCGCTGAACCTTTGCTGCAGCACATTACCACCGGCAATCCCGGCAACTATCGCGCCTGGTTTGACCTGGGCTACCTTTACACCGCCACCGGCCGCAAACCGGAGGCCATAGAAGCCTACCGCAAAGCGGTGGCCGCCAAGCCGGACGTGTTCGAATCCAACCTCAATCTTGGATTGCTGCTGGCGCAAAACGGCAGCCCCGACGCTGAGCAGTTCCTTCGCGCCGCCACTCAACTGAAGCCTACGGCACATCCCCAGGAAGGTGTGGCCCGCGCCTGGCTCTCCCTGGGGCACGTGCTGGAGGGGAGCAAGCCGGCGGAAGCGCTGCAGGCCTTCGCTGAGGCCGCCAGGCTTCAGCCCAGGGATCCGGAGCCGCATCTTTCCTCTGGCGCCATCCTGGAGAAGCAGAACGACCTCTCCGGCGCCGAGCGGGAATACAAAGCTGCCGTGGCCCTGGCCCCCGGCTCCGCCGACGCGCTGGTTGGCTTGGCCAACATTTACATGGAGAGCAAGCGCCTGCCCCAGGCGGAGGCTGCCCTGCGCCAGTATCTGGCGGTGGCCCCGAAAAACGGCGCGGCACACCTGCAGCTGGGGCGGGTGCTGGAAGCGGAGGGCAAGCACGCCGAAGCCGCCGCCGAACTGCAACAGGGCCTGCAGCTTGCGCCCGATGATCTGACTGCCCAGCGCGACCTGGCATTTTCCTACGCCCGTGCCGGGAAGTACGACAAAGCGGAAACCATCTACCGCGGCCTGCTTGTCAAAATGCCCAATGACGCCGAACTACACTACGGGCTGGGCGCATCTCTGATGGCTGAGCACAAGTATCCCGAAGCGCAAAATGAGTTCCTTAACGCCATTAAGCTGAAGCCCGATGCCGGCGTAATTTATGGCGACCTGGCGGTGGCGGCCGCCGAAAACAAGAATTATCCGCTCGCTCTGAAAGCTCTGGACGTGCGCGCCAAGTTTTTTCCCGAAAACCCGGGAACGTACTTTTTGCGGGCCACCGCTCTGGACCACCTCAAGCAGTTCAAGCTGGCGGCCGCGAGTTACCGGCAGTTCCTGGCGGTTTCCGCCGGCAAAAACCCGGAGCAGGAGTGGCAGGCGAAACACCGCCTGCTGGCCATTGACCCCAAGAAATGAACCGCAGAAGCCATTTCGCAACGCACGTCCTGCTGCTGATGATGGTGGTGGCCTGGTCGCTGCCTGGATTCGCCCGCCGCCAGACGGTGGAGGAGCTGAAAGCGAAGTTGAGCGCCGCCACCCCATCCGACAAGCCCAAGATTTGCCTGGAAATTGCCCACCGGCAGTTGGACGCCATGCAAAAAGCTTATAGTGCCGGTGAACTTCCGCAGGGGCAAAAGCTGCTGCAGGAAGTAGTGGATTACTCGCAGCAGGCCGGCGATGCCGCCCGCAAGTCGCGGAAGCACATCAAGAAGACCGAAATCGAGATGCGCAAGTTGTCGCGGCGGCTCCAGGACCTGAAGCCTACCCTGGATGTGGATAGCCGCCCGCCGGTGCAAGATGCCATCAACCACCTGGAACACATTCGTACCCAGTTGCTCATGCAGATGTTTTCGGAACACTGATATGAAGATGAACCGTACCCCTCTGTTGGCGTTGCTTCTGATTCTGGCCGCGTTGCCGGCACCGGCGCAAAGCGGCCAGCGCGACCCCCTCAACCAGAAAGAAGTGGATGAGCTGCGCGACACCAATCAGGAACCGGAAAAGCGGCTGCCGCTCATCGTGAAGTTCGCGCGCCAACGCCTGGATGCAGCCCTGGCCGCGCGCAACAATCCCAAGTTATCGGCGGCCGATCGCACTGCCACTATCCACAGTTCGCTGCAGGATTTTCTTTCTATTTATGACGAACTGGGCGACAACATTGATATGTATACCGACCAGAAGGAAGACTTGCGCAAGCCCTTGAAAATGGTGACCTCCGGCGACGGGGAATTCAAGGTAAAGCTGGACCAGTTACGCCATGCCTCCACGCCGGATGAGATGAACGACTATGGTTTCGTCCTGACCAGCGCCATGGAGGCGGTCAGCGCCGGCACCCCTGAGCATCGCCAGCTGCAGCAGGAACAGGAGGCGGCCGCCAAAGGAAAAAAGAGAGCTCACCGCTAAGGGCCCGGCTGCGCTGCGCCTTGTGCGCCCGCCAGCCACCAACTACTAACTACCAGCTGACCTCTTTTTCCGTGCTAACCTAAGGCCAGTGCGGGAAAAACTCCTGGCCATTTTTGAGGAAAGCTATCGCGAGCTGCGCCCGCGCGCGCCCATGCCCCAGCTGCGGGTGGAATTCTTCGCCTTCGCCAACGTCAACAACACCATCCGGCTGCGCGAGGGACGTCTGCTGGTACGGCTTTCCGACCTGCTGGAGGGCGCGCCGGAGGCGGTGTTGCGCGCCATCGCCCACATTCTCCTGGCCAAGATGTACCGCAAGACCATTGCGGCGGCGCACGCCACCCGCTATCGCCGCTACATATCCAGCCACGAAATCGCCAACAAGGCCAACCAGGTGCGGCAACTGCGGGGCTGGAAGAAACTGCAGACGCCGCGCGGGTGCGTCTATCATCTGGAGGAAATTTTTGAAGACTTGAACCGGCGCTTTTTCTACGGTCTGATGGCGCGCCCGCTGCTCAGCTGGAGCCAGCAGCGCGCCCGCAACAGCCTGGGGCACTACGACCCGGCGCACAATACCATCGTGGTCAGCCGCATCTTCGACCATCCCCTGGTTCCCCGCTACGCGGTCGAATACCTCCTCTACCACGAGATGCTGCACCTGAAGCATCCGGTGAAGCTGCGCGGCAGCCGGCGCTGCGTGCACTCCCCCGAATTCCAGGCGGAAGAACGCCTCTTTCCGGAACTGGAGCAGGCCAAGGCGTTTTTGAGAAGGCTTTAGGGGAAGGTTTCAAGGTTTCGCAGGTTTCAAAGTCAAAAGCATTCACCGCCGAGACGCCGAGCCCGCCGAGTTTTTCAAGGTTATTCTTTTTCCAGGTCTGGCCTTCCTTGAAAGCTGTGAAGCCTTGGAATTTTGAAACCCGTCAGTTGTTCATCAATGAAACCTGATTTAAATTTCTCCGCTGCCTTTGCGTCTCGGCGGTGGAAGGGTGTGATTTTTTCTTGAAACTTGCGAAACTGGAAATTTGAAACTAGCTTCTTATGCCGTCAACTCCGTCGCTTCCTGCTCCGTGTATGCGCAGACTCGCGCCCACACCTCCCGCGGGCATTCCACCCGGAACAGCGGCACCTGGGCCGTGGCCAAGCGGGTTTTGTGCGGCTGCTCCCCGGTCATGTAGTCGCAGCTCAGCCCTTCCTCCAGGCTCTGGCGTGTTGCCTCGAACAGCAGCACCATTCCCGGCGAATAGTGGGACCAGGAGTGGTCGTAATACGTGGTATAGAAGCGGCACGTTTCCCCATCACGAAACGTGACCAGAGCGGCCACCAGGGTTGCGCCCTGGGTGAGCGTGTACACATCGCAGGGCGCGGGACCGCTTTGCGCCGCCGCCACCAGAAAATTGATGCGCGCCGCGTCCCGAAACAGGTTGGCGGGAACCTGAGCCGCCTTGAGCTGGTAAATCCGCCGCAGCAGGTCCGGCGCCGGCGGCTCGCGGCGGAATTCCACCCCCTGGCGAAGGAGTTTGCGCCAGCGGCTGCCGATGCGCGCATGCGCTGCCGCTAATTGCTCCGCGGAAGTGTGGCTGGAGAGCACGCAGGGAGCGCTGACAAAGGGCTGCGGCGAAAAATCCTCCCAGGCGCGGCGGCGCTCCTGGCCGCGCAGGGCGGCAAAGAAAAGCGGCAGTTTGAGCGCCGCCACTTCCTCCCAGGCCTGGCGCAACACGGCCGGATCGCCTTCGAAGAGCACATCGCGATAATCGAACAGCGCTTCGCCCAGCAGAGTGAAACCGTGGTCGGCAATGGCGCCGGGAATCAGCGCCGCGCCCGCGTCGCTTTCCACCAGAACCACGTAAGGCTCTTCGCGGGCGGCAAACAGCCGTGCCGCCAGCCGGTTCCAGAAAAAGCTTTGAAATAGGGTTGGGACCGGGTGAGCGCCGTAAAGGTGATCCCAGACCGGGCGCAAGCGGTCTATTTCGGCGGGCGAGCGCGCGACAACGCTGCGAAGCAAACGCTGGCCTCCTCGGGCGTGCAATGGTTAGACGCAGGCTACATGCGGCTGGATGTTTTGCCCGGCCGGAATTTCCCTGTCCCAGGGCCGAAGGGCCGGCCTGGCGGGCGGCCAGGTGCGACCATTCGCCGGAGCGGGGATACCGTGGAATGCATATCACGACCGTCGGTGACAACACGCGTTGACCTGGGTTGGCGGGGGGCAGTATGCTTGAGAAGTTGAAAATGAATTTCATTTTCAATTTGCTCGAGCCCGCTTGCCATGATTGACGCTCTTATTATCACCCTGCGCGAAGGCGTGGAGGCCGCGCTTATTGTCGGCATCACCCTCGCCTACCTGGCCAAGATCAGCCGCACTGACCTGCGCCGCGCCGTATACGCCGCCTTGGCCGCCGCTTTCCTGGGCAGCATTGGCGCCGCCCTCATCGTTTCCCGCCTCGACCTGAACCAGGACATCCTGGAAGGCTGGGTCATGCTGGCCGCCGCTTTCTTCGTGGTCACCATGGTGGTCTTCATGATGAAGACCGCGCGCAGCATGAAGGGCAAAATCGAGGGCAAGGTCGGCTTTCTGGCCGACCGCGGTTCTCAACTTGGCCTTTTCCTCTTCGTCTTCCTGATGGTGCTGCGCGAGGGCGTGGAGACGGTGCTCATTCTTTCCGCCGTCTCCCTGAATTCCAGCGCGCTCATGAATTTTCTGGGCACGCTGCTGGGAATCGCGCTGGCGATTGTGTTCGGGGTGATGTTCGTCAAAGGCTCGGTGCGCGTCAATTTGCGCAAGTTCTTTCGCATCACCAGCGTGATCCTCATATTTGTGGCGGTGCAGCTGGTGGTTTCCGGCCTGCACGAGCTCTCGGAGAACGGCGTGCTTCCCTCCAGCAAGCGGGAGATGGCGCTGATCGGGCCCATTGTGACCAATGAGGTGTTCTTCTTTGTGACCATCCTGGCCCTGGCTGCTCTGATGGTGCTGTTCGAGATGAAGCGCCGGCAGCCCGCGCCCGAGCCGGCCTCCCCCGCGGAGCGCCGCAAAGCCCTGTGGAGCGCCCGCCGCGAGCGCCTGTGGATGGTTTCCGTTTATGCCAGCTGCTTTCTGTTCATCGTGCTGGTGACGGCGGAATTCGTTTACACCAAGAGCGTGAGCGCGCTCTCCCCCGCCACACCGGTTGCCTTCCGCAATGGGCGACTGGGCATCCCCCTCTCCCAAGTCTCGGACGGCGAGCTCCATCGCTACGTCGCCACGGAACATGGTCTCCCGGTGCGCTTCCTGCTGTATCGCAAGCCCGACGGCAGCGTGGCCACGGTGTTTGACGCCTGCGAAATCTGCGGCGGGGTGGGCTATTACAAAACCAGCCAGGGCCTGGTCTGCAAGAACTGCGGCGCTCCCATCAACGGCGCGACCGTGGGTCATCCCGGAGGCTGCAATCCGGTTCCCCTGCAGGCCGCAGTGAGCGGCGGGCAGGTGCTGATAACGGAGGCGGAAGTGGCGGCGGGGAGCCGCTACTTCCAGAAGTAGCCCATGTTTCCCCGCCTGGTTTTTGAATCTTTCCGGCGTCAGCGTCGGCGCAAGCTGCTGGCCGGGGTGGCTATCGCCCTGGGCGTGGCCGTCGCCACCGCCATGATCGCGGTAGCCACCAACATCGGCGACAAGATTAATCAGGAGCTGCGCAGCTACGGCGCTAACCTGCTCATCACGCCCCAGGCGGATACCCTGGATGTAGAAATCGGCGGCGTGGACCTGAAGCCGCCCAGCGACGGCGCTTTCCTGAAGGAAGCCGATCTGCCCCGCATTAAGGGCACGTTCTGGAAAAATAACATTGTCGGCTTTGCTCCCATGCTGCCGGTGCGGGCCAGCATCGTCACCGGCACTCAAACCGAAGCTGCGGAAGTTGTCGGCACCTGGTTCGCTAAACAACTGGCCTATGATCGCGAATCCTTTGTCACCGGCGTGCGCACCACGAACCCGTGGTGGAGAGTGAGTGGCGGCTGGCCCGCCGATGATTCCTCGGACGTACTTTTGGGCAGGGAGTTGGCGGCAAAATTGGGACGGCGGCCGGGCGACAGCATTGCAATCAACGGCCAGCCTCACCGTGTGGCCGGCATCCTGACTACGGGGGGCGCGGAGGAGGAGCAGATTGTCGCGCCGCTGCAAGTAGCGCAGCAGATTTTGGGGAGGCCGGGCGCGGTGCGCCGCGTGTTCGTCAGCGCGCTGACCAAGCCGGAAGACGCGCTCGCTTTGCGCGATCCCAAGACCATGTCGCCGGCCATGTTGGAGCGCTGGTCGTGCTCGCCTTACGTGCAGTCCATCGCCTATGTGCTGCAGAAGGCGATTCCCCACTCCCGTGTGGAGCCCATACGCCAGGTGGCCAGCACGGAAGGCACGGTGCT
This sequence comes from Terriglobales bacterium, assembly GCA_035278025.1. Taxonomy (GTDB): domain Bacteria; phylum Acidobacteriota; class Terriglobia; order Terriglobales; family Acidobacteriaceae; genus JAICWP01. Next base: position 33,805 of record DATEJK010000117.1, read on the forward strand.
GGAGCGGATTCAGGGCCTGATGCTGCTGATCACGCTGGCTGCGCTGCTGGCTTCGGCGCTGGCTGTTTCCGCCGCGATGGCCACCGCCATCTTCGAGCGCCGCAACGAAATCGGCCTGATGAAAGCGCTGGGCGCCGCCAATTTTACGGTTGCCTCCGTGTTCTTCGCCGAAGCTGCTCTGCTGGCGGTGCTGGGCGGAATCGTCGGATTTTTCGGCGGCGGCCTGCTGGCGCGGGAGATCGGTCGCAGCATCTTCAATTCGCAAATCAGCGTGCAACCGGTGCTCTTCCCCGTGATCCTGGGTATTGCGGCGCTGGTTACTTTCGCCGGCAGCGCCGTCGCCATTCGCCGCGCGGTGCGCTTCGATCCCGTGTACGCCCTGAAGGCTGAAGCATGAGCGCCATGCCTTCAATTCGCCGCTCGGGCAAGCGCGGGATGTTCCTGCGCATGCTGCTGCGCGCCTCGCTGGTCCGCCGTGGCCGGGCTCTCTCCGCCCTTCTGGCCGTGGTGGTGGCAGCCGCGGTCGCCACCGCTATGCTGAACCTGTACGTGGAAGTGCAAGCCAAGCTGCGCACGGAGTTCCGCAAGTACGGCGCCAACATTGTGGTGGTCGCCAAGCAGGGCCAGTCTCTTCCCGCGGACACGTTGTCCCGGGTGCAGGCGGCGCTGGCCGGGCGCGGCATCGCCGTGCCCTTTGCTTACGTGGTGGCCAGCACGGCGGACGGATCGCCGATTGTCGCTGCCGGAACAGACATGGAAAGCGTGCGCCGCCTGGATTCCTGGTGGAGCGTCTCCGCTTGGCCGCATGGCAGCGGCGAAGCCCTGTTGGGCTCGCGCGCTGCAACCGTAGTCAGCCTGCAGGGCCAGCCCTTCGATTTGAGTTTCCACGGCCGCTCCATTCATCTGACCGCCGCCGGCACCCTCAGCACCGGCGCCGCCGAGGACAGCCGGGTTTATCTGCCACTTGCCGACTTTGCCGCCTGGACGGGCGTTCAGCCCTCGACCATAGAAATCGCCGCCAACGGCTCGGCGGCGCAAGTCGCGTCCATTCTGAAGCAGGTGGCCGCCGCGGTGCCCGGCGCCGAGGTCCGCCCGGTGCGTCAGATCATGGAAGCCGAGGGCCGGGTGTTGGGCAAAACTCGCTCGACTTTGCTGGCCGCCGCCGCCCTCATCATCCTGACCGCCGCCCTGTGCGTGCTGGCCACTCTGACCGCCTGGGTGCTGGACCGCCGCCGCGACTTCGCCATTATGAAAGCGTTGGGCGCCTCGGAGCGCCTGATCAGCGGCTTCTTCGCCGCCGAGGCCGCCTCCATCGGGGCGATGGGGGCTCTGTTGGGCTACGCCATCGGCATTGGGGCCGCCGCCTGGATCGGCCGCGCCAACTTTCAGGCATCAATTTCGCCACGTCTCAGCGTCCTTCCCAGCGTTTTCCTGGGCAGCATTGTGGTAGCCTTGCTCTCCGCCACCTTGCCCATGGCCCTGCTGCGGAGGGTGCAGCCGGCCACGATCCTTCGAGGGGAATAAGCCATGATCCGACTGGAACACGTCAGCAAGCTCTACCCGGCCAAGGCCGAGGAGAACGGCGGCGTCATTCGTGCGCTGGACGACGTGTCTCTCACGGTGATGCCCGGGGAGTGGCTGGCCATCATGGGCCCCTCCGGCTCCGGCAAATCCACCATGGTCAACCTGATCGGCTGCCTCGACCGGCCCAGCAGCGGCAACGTCTGGCTGGCCGGCCAGAATGTGGCCGGGCTGAGCGCCGCCGAACTGACCCGGGTGCGCGCGGAGAAAATCGGTTTCATCTTTCAGCAGTTCCATTTGATTCCGTACCTCACCGCGCTGGAGAACGTCATGCTGGCGCAGTACTTCCACAGCATGACCGACGAGCAGGAGGCGCTAGAGGCATTGGAGCGGGTGGGGCTGAAGGAGCGCGCCCAGCACCTGCCGGCGCATTTATCGGGCGGCGAGCAGCAACGGGTGTGCATTGCCCGCGCCCTTATCAACGACCCCAAGATCGTGCTGGCCGACGAGCCCACCGGCAACCTGGACGCGCAGAACGAGGAGATCGTACTGCGCCTGCTGCGCGAGCTGCACCAGCAAGGCCGCACCATCATCATGGTCACCCACGACCCGCTGGTGGCCCGCCTGGCCGACCGCCGCGTGGAACTGCACCACGGCAGGATTGCCACCGAAGAAGTCTTCGCCATGTCTGACCAGGAGCAGTTCGACGAAGTGCTGGAAGAGATTTGGGTCATCGAAGAACACGGCGAGCCCGCCGAACTGGGCAGCATGGACGTGCACGGCGGCGTGCCCGTGAGCATCGCTGTTGAAAAGATGGTGGAGCTGGGCCTGGTAACCACGCGCCCGCACCCCTCGCAGCCGCACGCGCACAAGGCCGTCATCAATCCCTGCCACGACGCGCTGGGCCACATTTCGCAGCGCGTGGCCGACGGCGACCTGATGATCGAGTTCACACCCCAGGGCCGCCAGCGCGCCGCTGACGTCATCCGCCGCCACCGCCTGGCCGAGCGCCTCTTCACCGAGAGCCTGGGCATGGACGACCCGGCGGAAGTGGAAGAGCAGGCCTGCAGGTTCGAGCACATCCTATCGCCCGAAGCCACCGACCGCATCTGCGCCTTCCTGGGCCATCCCCGCGCCTGCCCCCACGGCGCGCCCATCCCTCCCGGCGCCTGCTGCACCTTGCGCGAAGTGGAGAGCGCCGACGTGCGGGTAGCGCGCAAAACCAAGTAGTCCAGCTAACACCAAAACCACAGGGGACGCGGAGGTTTTCGGGAATTCATGCCTTTGTGTCTTTGATTTGACGCAGCACCGTCATGGATCTCGACGGCTTGAGCTAGTTCCAAATTTCTTAAACCTCAGCGTCCTTTGGGTCCTCTGTGGTTTTGGCTTGGCTGGACGACCCCCCTTCACAGGTGACGCGCATCACGATCTTTCGTGACCGCCAACACATATGCTTATGCATATTTATATGCTAAGCTAACGGCATGAAAGCAAGCTCAACCCCGGTGGCGCAGCAGCACTTCTTCCGTGCCCTGGCTGACCGTACCCGCTTGCGCCTGCTCAACCTGATGAGGGAGAAGGAAGTCTGTGTCTGCTACTTCGTGGCCGTGCTGAAGCTGAGCCAGCCCAAGATCTCGCGCCACTTGGCGTATCTACGGCGGGCGGGAATCGTAGGCGCGCGCCGTCAGGGCAAGTGGATGCACTACCGTCTACTGGCTCCGTCCGATCCGCGCGCCGCACGCATTCTGCAATGCACGCTGGCATGGCTGCGGCAGGACGCGGAGATGCGCAAGGACCAGGCTCAACTGGTGCGCGCCTGCTGCCGCCGGCAAGCCTTCGTGCAGTTGCAGGCCGCTCCCCTGCCCGCGCCCGTTCCTGCTTTAACGCCCGCCACCCTCGGGGAAAGGGCACAGCCATGACGACGATCGCCAATCAAGGGTCCCCGCCGTGCACCACCAAACGTCTCAACGTTTTTGAACGTTATCTGACGCTCTGGGTGGGCTTATGCATGCTCGCCGGGCTGGCGGTAGGCAAATGGATGCCGGCCTCGGTCAGCCTGCTGCGCTCCCTGGAGTTTGGCCGCGGCAGCCAGGTCAACATTCCCATAGCCGTGCTCATCTGGCTGATGATCATTCCCATGATGATGAAGGTGGACTTCGCCTCCATTCGCAACGTAGGCGAGCGGCCGCGCGGCCTGCTGGTCACGTTATTCGTCAATTGGCTGGTGAAGCCCTTTTCCATGGCGCTGATCGCCTGGTTGTTTTTCCGTCACGTGTTCAGCGCCTGGATAGCTCCTGCCCAAGCCGACCAGTACATCGCTGGAGCCATTATTCTGGCGGCGGCGCCCTGCACCGCCATGGTGTTCGTGTGGAGCCACCTGACCGATGGCGATCCCGCCTATACCCTGGTTCAGGTCTCGCTCAACGATCTGATCATGCTGTTCCTGTTCGCGCCCATCGTGCGCTTCCTGGTCAGCGGCGCATCCTCGCTGCACGTGCCTTTCAGCGTGCTGCTGTATTCGGTAACCGCGTTTATTGTTATTCCCCTGGCGGCGGGATCGGCGCTGCGCTACTGGTTCATTCGCCGCCGCGGGCGGGAGTGGTTTGAGCGCACCCTGTTACCCCGATTTGCACCAGTTACCATTGCCGCCCTGCTGGCCACCCTGGTTTGTATCTTTGCCTTCCAGGCCGACAACATCACCGGGCGCTACTTCCATGTGCTGCTCATCGCCGTGCCCATCCTGCTGCAGGTGTATTTCAATTCCGGGCTGGCCTATGGCCTGATGCGCCTGTTCCGGGTGCAGCACTCAATCGCGGCGCCGGGCGCGTTGATCGGGGCCAGCAATTTCTTCGAGTTGGCGGTCGCCACCTCGATTGCCCTCTTCGGAGCCGGCTCCGGCGCCGCATTGGCCACGGTGGTGGGCGTCCTGGTGGAGGTGCCGGTCATGCTCTCCGTATGCAATGTGTGTAACCGAACCCGCCATTGGTTTTCCTGGGAAAGCATGGCCTCGCTGCCTTCTCTCCAGGCCGCCGACGATTGATGAAAGGAGTGTGCCATGACTGGCAAACCGCGTTTTCTGCTCTGCAACTGCACCGGCGAATGTCCCGGGTTTAAGGACATGAATTTCTGGCAGCTGCTGAACTTTGTGCGCAATGAGCTGAAGTCCGAGTACGCCGTGCTCCACCCGCAGCTCTGCATGGATGATGGCGAGCGCTTTCTGGTGGAAATCCTCAAGCCCGGCGAGCGCTACGTTATCGGCGCCTGCGACCCGCGCCTGCAGAAAAAAATGTTCCGCGACGCCTTTGCGAAAGCCGGAATCAGCTTCGACCAGCAGGTGGTTCCCCTCGACCTGCGCGCCATTTCCACGGAGCAGGCCATCGAAAAGGTACGCCAGGCTTTCGCCGAGATGGAGAGCCCGCCCGCCCTTTAAAGGCGGGAGAGGAAGGAGAACAATTTATGCCGCCTGGCGCTCTTCCGCGTGAAAAGATTCCCTGGTTTCCCACCGTGGATTACGGCCTCTGCACCGGCGACCAGGAGTGTTTCAACTTCTGCAAAAACCAGGTCTTCCTCTGGGATGAGGAACACGCTCAGCCGCGCGTGGCCAATCCCTACAATTGTGTGGTGGGGTGCCAGGCCTGCGTTAATGTCTGCCCGGTGCAGGCCATCCAGTTCCCCAGCAAGGAAGAGCTGCGGGAAACTTTGAAGCGCCTGCGGGCGGAATTGGTGCAGCTTGGCTGAAAGGCGGGCAATCAGGGGAGCGGGTAGCAACTGCCTATGAAACGCGTCCTCTTTCTGTGCACCGGCAATTCCTGCCGCAGCCAGATGGCGGAGGGCTGGCTCCGTCACCTGGCCGGAAACCGCTTTCAAGCTGCAAGCGCGGGGACCAGGCCTGCAGGACTTCATCCCGATGCCGTGCTGGTCATGGGCGAGGCCGGGGTGGACATTGCGGCACAGCGTTCAAAGAACGTCTCCCAGTTCCTGCAGGGGCAATTCGATTTTGTGATCACTGTGTGCGACAGCGCCAAAGAAGCCTGCCCCTATTTCCCGGGCGAAGTCCAACGCCTCCACTGGAGTTTCGCCGACCCTGCGGCGGCCACCGGAACACACGAGCAACGGTTGGCGGTTTTCCGCCAGGTTCGCGACCAGATCGCCGAGCGGATCAAAGATTTTGCTACCCGCGATTGAATTTGGCGCAATGTGTTTAGACGATCTCCAATGCTTCAACCCTCGGCGTACTTCGGGTCCTCTGCGGTGCTGGTTTAGTTACACTGGCATCTAATCGCGGGCGGGGGCGCCCGCGGCACAAGAGTTCAGGGGCTAAATGCTAAGTGCCAAATGCTAATTGCTGCCTTCTGCCCCCTTGCCCAATCCCGCGCTCAAACGGTACTCTGAACATTCCACAATTCCACAAGGAGCCCCATGCCATCTGCCCCGCGCTATCTCTGGATGGACGGCGGCCTGGTTGATTCCAAGGACGCCAACCTGCACTTCATCAACGCCGGCCTGCACTACGGCATCAGCGTATTTGAAGGAATCCGCTGCTACGCCACCGACCGCGGACCCGCCATCTTCCGCCTGCCTGAGCACGTGGACCGGTTGCTGGATTCGGCCAACGTCATCGGCTTCCGCGACCTGCCCTGGAGCCGGGAGCAACTGATCTCGGCCATTGACCAGACCGTGGCCGCCAACGGCTTCGGCGACTGCTACGTCCGCCCGCTAATCTGGCTGGATGGCGCCATGAACATGGTGGTGGAATCGGGCAAGCTGCGCCTGGGCATCGCGGTGTGGGAGTGGGGACACTTCCTGGGCGCGGAAGCGAAGGAGCGCGGCATTCGCGCCAACATTTCGTCGTTTACGCGCCACCATCCCAACATCGCCATGACCAAGGCCAAGGTTTCCGGAAATTATGTGAACTCGGTGCTGGCCAAAACCGAGTCTCTGCGCCTGGGATTCGACGAGGCCATCATGCTCGACCCCGAAGGTTATGTGGCCGAGTGCACGGGAGAGAACATTTTCGTAGTGCGGCGGGGCACGGTTTACACGCCGCATACTGCCGCCATCCTGGAAGGCATCACCCGGGACGCGGTGCTTACTTTGTGCCGCGACCTGGGCTACCCGGTGGTGGAGCAGCCGGTTTCGCGCGATCAGCTTTATGTGGCCGAGGAAGTTTTTGTCTGCGGCACCGCCGCGGAAGTGATTGGTTTGCGGGAAATTGATATGCGCAAGGTGGGTGCCGGCAAGGCCGGCCCGGTGACTAAGGCGGTGCAGCACGCATTCGAACAACTCACCCGCGGCCGCCATCCACGCTCGGCGGAGTGGCTGCATCTTGTCAGCTCCGCGGAAGTGGCGCAAGCCGCCCCGCGACGATAAGGATTCGCGCCTTGGGCCGAATTATGGGACCGACTTCCACAGCGGCTAAAGCCGAGTGTTGGTGCAGCGCTGGTCGGCATCGCTAAAGCGATGCCCTGTTACGAATCCGCTGTTTCATCGCGCAGGGCGTCAGCGCCGTCAGGCGCGCAATAGTAAAGCCAGGACGGAAGTCCTGGGTGGCCCGCGGCAGACAGGGAGAACCCCGCAGGGGCGGCACTCACTTGCTACTCATAGTGCAGCGCCACCATGGGGTCCACGCTCATGGCGCGGCGCGCGGGAATAGCGCAGGCGGCCAGCGCCACCAGGGTCAGCAGTACGGAAACCGCTACATAGGTCAGAGGGTCGGTGGGGCTCACCGCCAGGAAGGTGCCCGCCACGCGCGACGCGGCCAGAGCTGCCAGTACACCCACCGCCAAGCCCAGCCCGACAATGACGATTCCCTGCCCCAGCACCATGCGGAGGATCTGGCCCGGCTGCGCGCCCAAGGCCATGCGCACTCCGATCTCGTGCGACCTCTGGCTGGCAGCGTAGGAGATCACACCATATACTCCCACGACCGAGAGCGCCAGTCCAAGGATTCCCATCGCCGCCGCCAACCCGGCCGCTACCTCGTAGGCGAGAAAACCGTTAAGCGTGTACAGCGCCTGAGTCATGGTCTTCACCTCGAAGACAGGCAACTCGGGCGCCAACGATCCGATGGTTAGTTCCAATTCTGGAATCATGGTCTGGGGGTCTCCCACGGTGCGCACCTGTAGGGTTTGCAGGCTGGCATTGCGCACGTGCTGGGCGAAGGGAACGTACGCCAGGGGATACTGGGGACCGCGCACAAAGATATAGCGGGCGTCTTTGGCCACGCCCACCACTTCGATGGAATGGCTGGGATCATTCGCCACGTGGAAGTGCTTTCCGATGGGGTCCTGGTTGGGCCAATACTGCTTCACGAAGGTCTGATTTACCACCGCCACGTATTGCGCCTTTTCGTCGTCGCGGTCGGTGAAGTCGCGCCCCTGAAGCAGGGGAATGGCGAGAGTCCGGAGGTTTTCCGGAGAGACGAAATTCATCACCGCCACGGGAGCCGGTTGCCCCGGGGGCGGATGATAGCCCTCAATGGTCAGCGTGCCGCCGTTGCTGTAATAACCCAGAGGTACGGAAAAGGCGGTGCTGGCGGCGGTCACGCCCGGCAACGCGCGAACCCGCTGCAACAGGTTGCGGTAGAACTCCCGGGTCTGGGCCTCGTGATAGCCGATTTCCAGAGGGTCCATAGTCAGGTTCACCACGTGGGACGGATCAAAACCCAGATCGGTGCGCTGCGCCTGGCCCAGGCTGCGCGCAAAAAGAGCGGCGATGATGAGCAACATCAGCGAGCCGCCCACCTGCACCACCACCAGCCCGCTGCGCAACTTTTGCCCGCCCCCGATTAGCGCGCGTCCGCCCTGATGCAGCACCTGGTTCAAGTCGCGGCGCGCCGCCCGCAATGCGGGAAAAATGCCGACCATGACTCCGGCTACCAGGGCCATGCCAAACGCATAAATGAAACCCCGCCAGTCGAAGCGAAAGTCCAGTTGGACGGGAAAATCGGTGTGCAGATTAATGGACCTCAGAGCCGCGCCTCCCCAGGTCCCCAGGATCATGCCGGCGGCTCCGCCCAGTACGGCCAGCAGAAGTCCCTCCGCCAGCAAGAGGCGGATCAGATGCCCGCGCCCCGCACCCAGAGCCGCCCGAATGGCCAGTTCCCGCTCCCGTACCGAGGCCCGCACCAGCAGAACGTTGCCCACATTCACACAGGCCAGCAGAAGCACCAGAATTGCCAGCCCAAGAAACAACCCCGAAAGCAATTTCGTATTGGCGGTACGGGGATCGCCCAGGCGGGTGCTGGTTTCCGGGAAGACCAGCGCCTTCACGTTCTTATCCACGTCCGGATACTGCTGCGAAAGCCGTTGCGAAACCACGGTAAGCGAAGCCTGTGCCTGTTGCAGGTCCACGCCCGGACGCAGGCGTCCCAGCACGGACAGGCCCCGCTCTCCCCGGTTCTCCATGAAGCCCGGGGGATCGTTGATTGCCAGCATGCCCAAGGGCAGATACCCGGCGATGGCGACCAGGGGTTGAGCTCCATGGAAGCCCTGGGGAGCCACCCCGACCACGGTCACGGGCCTGCCGTCGAATACCACTTTCTTGCCAATAACTCCGGGATCGCCACCCAGGCGATCCTTCCAGTAGGAATAGCTCAGCACAATCACCGGGTCAGCGCCAGGCGCGTTTCCTTCCGAAGGCAAAATTAGCCGTCCCAAAGCCGGCTTGAGCCCCAGCACGGAGAAGTAATTGCCGGTCACGAAGTTAGTGACAATGCGGTCAGCCTTGCCTTCGTCCACACTCAGCCCGTCCAGGCTCAATTCATATCCCGCCAGCCCGTCAAAGACTGCCGTGGTCTGGCTGTGGATATCCCGGTAATCAGGGATGGAGACCGTGGCCAGCAGAATGTCCAGGTTCTGCTGCAGGCGCAAGACGGTGATCTCTCCGGGATTTTTGACCGGCAAGGGACGCAGAAGAAGCCAGTCCACCATGCTGAAAATCGCCACATTCGCGCCGATGCCCAATGCCAAGGTGACAATGGCGACCATGGCAAAGGTCGGGGTGCGGCGCATCTGCCGGGCGGCGTGACGAAAATCCTGCAGCAGAGTTCCCATAATTATTCCCACAGTTCTGTGGCAAGTTGTGGCATCTGCATCGCCAAACAACACCATCCAGACAAGCTGCTGAAAACAAATGATTAAACGTCACTTTTCCTCTGACCGTAACACCGCGGCGGTGTCCACATGCGAAATGCACTGTTCGGAAGCGGACAGCAGGGCGGCAGCGGATTTGTCAGCGGCGGACCAATTAGAGATAATTCGCGGCGCAAGAGCTTTGGAAACTTCCACTTAGGAATGGTGATGGAGAAAAAGGAAACACCGGCCGAGGGTAATCAGAGCACGAGCGGTTTGAATCGCAGAACCTTTCTCAAAGCGGGAGGCGCACTAGCGGCTTCCGCGCTGGCCATGCCCGCCAGCTCTTATGCCCGAATTCTGGGCGCCAATGACCGTATCCGGCTGGGACAACTGGGTTGCGGCGACCGCAGCGGCGGGCACGTGCACATGGTGCAGACCGCTTCCCCGACCATTCCGGCGGAGACCGTGGCGGTGTGCGACTTGTGGAGTCTGGCCCGCGAGCGCCGCGCCGCCGATGTCCAGCAGCGCTTTGGGCACGCTCCGCGGCAATACAAGTACTCCGAAGAACTGCTCAAACAGCCCGATATTGACGGGGTGATGATTGCCACCGGCGACTTCCAGCATGCCAAGCTGTGCATGGAGGTGGTGCGCGCGGGCAAGGACTGTTACGTGGAGAAGCCTTTCGCGAACGTCCTGCAGGAGGCGAAGGACGCGCGCGCGGTGGTGAAGGCCTCGCGCCAGGTAGTACAGATGGGCACGCAGCACCGCAGCCAGCCTTATCCGCTGGCGGCGCGCGACATCGTGCGCAGCGGACGCATCGGCAAAGTCATGCGCATTGAGCAGGAGTGGAACGTGAACCACGAGCGCTGGCATGGGCGTCCGGAGGTGGCGGAGTTAAAAGAACAGGATACGGACTGGAATCGCTGGTTGCTGGGCAAGCCCTACCAGCCATTCGACCCGCGTGTATACCTGGAGTTCCGGCTGTACAAGAAGTTCTCTTCGGGCATTTTCGATCAATGGATGAGCCACGGCGTGGACCTGGTCCACCTGTGGACGGATGCCACCGCTCCTGCGAGTGTGGTGACCAACGGCGGCGTCTTCGTGTGGAAGGACGGCCGCGAGAACGCCGACACCGTCACTACCAGCATGGTGTATCCGCAAGGGTTCCTGTACTCCTATTCGACGACCTTCGGGAACAGCTACCGCCCCTTCAGCCGCATTCTTGGGACTAAGGGTACGGTGGTGAACTATGGCGGCGAGGGGGCTTCCCTGTTCGTGGTGACGGGAGAGGGCCAGGAGCACGATCCGGTTTCCTATGATGCGCCTCCAGGCGGCGGGCCGGCCACGGACAAGGCGGAAGTGGTGCGTGTGGATCACATACCAGCGAACACCGAGGGACCCGATGATGACGATCCCGAGCATCTGCTGAACTGGCTGCGCGCCATGCGAGACCGGCGCACGCCCAACGCCAACGTGGACCACGGCTTCTCCCACGCCGTGGCCTGCATCATGGCGACGGAAGCTTACTGGAGCGGCAAGAGGATGTACTGGGATGCGGAGAAGGAGGAAATTACCGACAGCCCGCCGGCTACCCGGGCTAGCTAGATGTCTGGCTGACTAGCTGCTCATCTCGCGAGCAGGGTGGGCGCGGCGGGAAATCGGCGCAATCGCCGGCGATGGAGCCCGCTCCGCCGTTGTGTAAGTTGCTGTAGGGCAAGGTAAAAAATCGCGCTTTCGTCACACGGAAGTGTGCCGCAGATCACGGAAAACTCACGATATAGGGAGTAAAAACGTAAATTGACTGGGTACGTCTGGGCCCCTTGATTTCATCGTGCTTGCGGTACAGCGGACGATGAAGTGAAGAGGAAGACGTGCCCAGCTTTGTTTTGGGCGAAAGTGTTAACCCGGTGTCCTGCCCGCAGCGCCTGAAGGCCAAATTTGCTTCTGCCACGATCGGCACGGCTGAAGCCCGTGCCCTGATACGAACTTCCCTGGCGCCAGGGCGGTGCGAATTGTAAAGCCGGGGAAGCGCCCGCCGGAAGCGTCTCGCCTGACTGTATAATTTCTAAACTGGAAGAAATGCTCGCGGCTGGTACGAGCTACCACGCCACAGCCGTCGCCTGCCAGGTCAACGGATCCAGCCGTCTCAGAACATGAAGCGCTTATTACAACGCATTTTTATCCTCTGGCCCCTGGGCCTCCTCCTGCTCACCGGCTGCGCGGAAAAGGCCGCTCCCGCACCGGTTGCGGATTCGGTTCCGGTCATGGCCGCCAAAGCGGTGGTCAAACCCATGCCGGTGGAGTTGCACGCCATCGGCACGGGCGAGGCTTTCAAAACGGTCTCGGTGGAATCGCAGGTAGCGGGCATTGTCAGCGCGGTGCATTACCAACAAGGCCAATATGTCAAACAGGGGGAGTTGCTGATCAGCCTGGATGACCGGCCGTTCGTGGCCGCGCTCAAGCAGGCGCAAGCCAACCTGGCCAAGGACAAAGCAGCGGCGGAACTGGCCAGGGTCGAGGTAGAACGCTATAGCAAATTGTCACAGGCGGGCGTGGTGCCCAAGGAACAGTACGACCAGCAGCGCGCGAATTTCGACGCGGCGCAAGCGGCGGTGCAAGCCGACGAGGCTAATATCCTGACGGCCAAGCTGAACGTGGCCTACTGCTCGATTTACGCGCCCATTAGCGGGCGCACCGGGAGCCAGCTGATTTATCCCGGTACGGTGGTGAAGGCCAACGACGTGCCGGTGCTGGTGGTGATCAACCAAGTTTCCCCGCTTTACGTGGATTTTAATGTGCCCCAGCAGTACCTGACGCAAATCAAAAGCTACATGGCCAAAGGGCGGCTGCCGGTGCAGGCGGTGCCCTCGGACGATTCGCGGGCGGAGCTGGGGTACTTGAGCTTTGTGGACAACACGGTGGACGCTTCCACCGGCAACATCAAGCTGAAGGGAACGTTCTCCAACGCCGGCCTGAGGCTGTGGCCGGGCGAGTTCGTCAATGTGGTGCTGCGTCTGACGGAGCAGGAAAACGCGGTGGTAGTGCCGGCGCAGGCGGTGCTGACCGGGCAACAGGGCGACTACGTTTTTCTGATCAAGCCGGACATGACGGTGGATTCGCACTCGGTAAAGGTGCTGCGGACCATCAACGGGGAATCGGTGGTGGCGGCCAACGACATTCAACCCGGCCAGACGGTGGTGACGGACGGTCAGGTGCGGCTGGTACCGGGAGTGAAAGTGAGCATCAAGAACAGCCTCTGAGGACAGTCAAGAGATAGCGATGAGCGTAGCCGAGGATTTTATTCGCCGGCCGGTAATGACCAGCTTGATCATGCTGGCCATTCTGCTGTTCGGCCTGGTCGCCTATCGCAACCTGGCGGTCAGCGACCTGCCCAACGTTGACTTCCCTACCATCACGGTTTCGGCCAACCTGCCCGGCGCCAGTCCGGACACCATGGCCTCGGCGGTGGCTACGCCGCTGGAAAAGCAGTTCACCACCATCGCCGGCCTGGACTCGATGACCTCGACCAGCGCCATGGGCACGACGCAGATCACGCTGCAGTTCGATCTGACGCGCAACATTGACGCGGCGGCGCAGGACGTGCAGACCGCGATTACCGCGGCCTCCAACCAACTGCCGCAAGGGATGCCCACCCCGCCCACTTACAAGAAGGTGAATCCGGCCGACGAGCCCATTCTTTACCTGGCCCTGACCTCGCCCACGCTGCCGCTTTCGCAGGTGGACGAACACGCCGAGACGCTGCTGGGCGAGCAGATTTCCATGGTCAAGGGCGTGGCCCAGGTGCAGATCTACGGCTCCATGAAGTACGCGGTGCGCATTGACCTGGACCCGGACGCGCTGGCCAGCCGGCAGATCGGCATCAACGAAGTCTCGCAGGCGGTGCAGAACAGCAACGTGAACCTGCCCACGGGAACCATGTACGGCGCGCACAAGGCGTTTACCGTGTACGCCAACGGGCAGCTGACCAAGGCGGCGCTGTACAAGCCGCTGATCGTGGCCTACCGGAACGGCTCGCCGGTGCGCCTGGACGAAGTCGGCAAGGTGTACGACAGCGTGCAGGACACCAAGATCGCGAACTGGATCAATGCCGTTCCCGGCATCATCCTGGCGGTGCAGCGCCAACCCGGCACCAACACGATCGAGATCGTCAACGCGGTCAACAAGCTGCTGCCGCGGTTTCGCGCCATCATGCCGCCGGCGATGTACCTGACCACCGAGTATGACAAGTCCATCTCCATTCAGCAGTCGGTCAACGACGTAAAGTTCAGCCTGTTCCTGGCCATCATCCTGGTGGTGCTGGTCATTTTCCTGTTCCTGCGCAACCTTTCGGCGACCATTATTCCCAGCCTGGCGCTGCCCATGTCCATCATCGGAACGTTCGCGGTGATGTACCTGCTGGGCTACACGGAAGACAACCTATCGCTGCTGGCGCTGACGCTCTCGGTGGGCTTCGTGGTGGATGACGCGATCGTGATGCTGGAAAACATCGTGCGCCACATGGAGCAGGGCGAAGGCGTATTGGAAGCGGCGGTGAGCGGCTCGCGCGAAATCGGCTTCACCATCATCTCCATGACGATATCGCTGGCGGCGGTGTTCCTGCCGGTGTTCTTCATGGGCGGGATTCTGGGGCGCCTGCTGCACGAATTTGCGGTGGTAATCATCTCCGCCATCCTGGTTTCGGGCGTGGTGTCGCTGAGCCTTACGCCGATGCTGTGCAGCCGCTTTCTGCGGCCGCACCTGGGGGAGCGGCACGGGCGCACTTACAACGCGCTGGAAGGCGTGTTCGACGGCAGCCTGCGCTGGTATGACGTGACCCTGCAGTGGGCCATGCGGCACCGTATTACGGTGATGGTGATTGGACTGGGGCTGCTGCTGGCGACGGCGTGGCAGTTCTGGGTGATTCCCAAGGGCTTCCTGCCGGAAGAAGACATCGCGGAAATTGTGGGCTTCAGCGAGGCGCTGCAGGGCATTTCCTTCGACGCCATGAAGCAGCACCAGGAACAGCTCAACAAGATTGTGTGGGACGACCCCAACACGCTGCAGTTCTTCTCCAGCGTGAGCGACAACGGCACCGCCGGACTGAACATTGGGCGGATGTTCATTCACTTGAAGGATTTATCGAAGCGCCCCTACACGAGGAACGCTTTTTACGAGCGGCTGGACAGCGATTACGGGAAGGTGCCGGTTGTGGGTTGGGGGGTGCAGGCGATTCGGCCCCTCTTCGAGCACCATATGGGCATCGCGGACATCATGCAGGAGCTGCAACCCAAGCTGGATACGGTGACCGGGGTTCGCGTTTATCTGCAGAATCCGCCGTCCATCCGCATCGGCGGCCAGCTCACCAAGAGCCTGTATCAGTACACGCTGGTGAGCCCGCAAACCGACCAGCTTTACAAATACGCCCAGCAGATGGCCACGAAGATGAAGACGCTGCCGGGGTTGCAGGACGTGACCACCGACCTGCAGATCAAGAACCCGCAGGCCAACGTGGAAATTGACCGCGATAAAGCTTCCGCGCTGGGGGTGACGCCGCAGCAAATTGAAGACGCGCTTTACACGGCCTACGGACAACGCCAGATCTCCACCATCTACGCGCCCAACAACGAGTACTGGGTGATCATGGAGCTGGAAGACAAGTACCAGAGCGATCCGCAGATGCTCTCGGAACTGTACATCCGCTGCGCCAACGGGCAGCTGGTGTCGCTGAGCACGGTGGCCAGGCTGGTGACCAACCTGGGACCGCTGACGGTGAACCACATGGGGCAGCTGCCCTCGGTGACCATCTCCTTCAACCTGCAGCCGGGAGTGGCGATTGGCGACGCGGTGAACGAGATTTCGCGCCTGGCGGCCAACACGCTGCCCCTGACCATCTCCACCAGCTTCCAAGGCAGCGCGCAGGCATTCCAACAGTCGCTGAGCGGCCTGGGCATGCTGCTGGGCATGGCCATCCTGGTGATCTACATTGTGCTGGGAATTCTGTACGAAAGCTTTATCCATCCGCTGACCATTCTTTCCGGCCTGCCGGCGGCGGCGTTCGGGGCGCTGCTGACGCTGATGGCGTTCCACATGCAGCTCGACCTGTTCGGGTTTGTGGGCATCATCATGCTGATCGGCATCGTGAAAAAGAATGCCATCATGGTGGTGGACTTTGCCCTGGAACTGGAGCGGACCGGCGGGCGCTCGCCGGCGGAGGCGGTTTACCAGGGTTGCCTGATCCGCTTTCGGCCCATCATGATGACCACCATGGCGGCCATCATGGGCACGCTGCCCATCGCTTTGGGCATGGGCGCCGGGGCGGACGCACGCCGGCCGCTGGGCCTCTCGGTGGTGGGCGGGCTGGTTTTCGCCCAGATTGTGACCCTTTATTTAACCCCGGTGTTCTACACCTACATGGATTCCCTGCAGAATTACCTGGGCCGAGGCGCGCGCAAGAGCTTTGCCCAGCCTGCCTTGCAGGAGCCGCTGCTGACCGAGCATTCGCAGCAGGTGGGAGACTAACCGCAGCAGTCAGCCCGCAGCAGTCAGTCCTCAGCAGTTAGCCCTCAGCAGTCAGCCAGAGCAATCAGCAGTTGGGAATTAGCAGTTAGCAATTAGCATTTGGCCATTGCGGTAAATAGTGGTTCGTAGAAAATTCATCTCTGCAAGACATGTCCTACTGGACGAGCGGTCTGCGCCGTTTCTCGAACACAAGGTCTCGACTCGGGCATGTCTCGCAAGCTCGACCCGCCCTCGCTCGGGATGACAGAAGGAAACAGATAAGGATTGTTTAGATAGCGGCTCTCATCGGGTCCTCCCTTATGCCGCCCGCTTCATTTATTACGGAGATTGAGGCTTTCAGAAAGCGCCGAAGCTGCCCTTCTTAAGTTGTCACACCTTGGGCTCGGGGTTGGGAGCGCCGCACCAACCGCGCATGCCTTCCTGGAACTTCTCACGTTCCTCGGGAGTCATCTGTTCCCAGCGCTCGCGCATGCGGCGCCGCCAATGCGTGCGCCCACCCCCGTGACTGTGAAAGCTGCCGAAAAGAATCTTGCACAGGATGACCAGCCCCAGTGCCTGCCAAAAGCTGATGTGCCGCAAGCCAAACAGAGCAGGCATCAGCCAGTTCCACAGGGCCATGATGACAAAGCCAAAGACAACAAAAGCTACGACTGCGAACAGCATGATCTTCAGTACCCTTGCTATGCGACTTTTCATTGCGGTCCTCACAATTTTGAAAATTCGGTGTGGATAGCCTTGAGCCGCCGCCGCAAATGCAGCACGGCGTAGCGCTTGCGCGAAAGCAGCGTGTTCACGCTGAGCCCGGTTGCAGCGGCTAGTTCGCGGAAGCTGCGGCCCTCGATTTCATGGGCGATGAATACCTCGCGCTGCTCATCGGGAAGCTCTTCCAGGGCGTCCTCCAGTTCGGCCAGGAGCAAACGCCTGACAAACGCCGCTTCCGGCCCAGACTCCGGCGAGGGCAGCAGGTCTTGCAAGTTGAACGACTCTCCGTCTTCAGCAAGCGCGAGCGGTTCGCGCAGCGGATCATGTTTTCTTTTGCGGTACAGGTCAATAATGCGATTACGGGCGACGCGGAACAGCCAGGCACCAGCCTGCTCAATCGGCTTCATCAGGCGGTAAGCCTGCACGAACTCGTAGAACACGTCCTGCAGAATATCTTCCGCATCGGCCTCGTCGGCCACGCGCCGGCGGATAAAATTGCGAAGCCCGGCTCTCTCCTTCCCGACAGCCGCGGAGATGCGCCGATCCTGCTCCGTCGTCATCCACTCGATGGTAGTCGCCTCATCCATCTATTGATGTAGACGAATGAGCGGGCTGAATATTTTTAAAAAAATGGGCACCCAGGGTGGCTCACGGTCTTATCAGCCGTACCTGCGAATTACGGGGCCGAGCAATTGAAAGGCGGGAAGAGTTGGCCAGGGCGATTTGCGGCGGGCCGCCACTTTCCTTTAAAAGGCCAAGCGGTGGGCGTGAAGCACAGGCCGGTGATAGGCGTCACAGCCGAAGGCGGGGAGAGCGCATAGGTTAAAAGAGGGAGAATAGCCCCGGCCACACCGCTCCTGCGAAGGCTGCAGTCCAGCGGTGTGCGCAGAAAGGAGGGCCTATGAAGCCCTTCAGCCTGCTGCTTGGCAGTATCCTTTCGGTCGCGGTTATCGCCATGCTGCTGTTGACCTTCGGGGTGAAACCGCGGGGACCGACGGAACAGGGAGCGGCCCTATACAATATCGCGAGCGAGACTACGGTGAAGGGAGTGGTACGCGCGATCGAGGATTCCCCTTGCGCGGTGAGCGAAAGCGAAATTGGCCGGCACCTGCGGCTGCAAACAGTCGAGGGCATGATGCAGATCCACCTGGCGCCGGCGCGGGTGATGCGCAGCCAGAAGTTCAGCTTTTCGCCCGGCGACCAGATCGAAGTGCTTGGTTCCAAGCTCAGCTTGCAGGGAGACGAATCCATCATCGCGCGGGAGATCACGCGGGGCAACGAAAGCTTCTTTCTGCGCGATCGCGAAGGCAAGCTCTTGCTGGTGCAGCAGTAGGTGGCAGCGAGGCTGGGCCGGGTCAGGCGGCGCATGTGAGAGGGCAAGCTGAGGAGCGAAGCTTACTTCCCTTCCGGGACCGGGCCGAAGCCGGGCGACTGCTGGGAAGCGCGCTGGGAGCCTACGCCGGGCGAAGCGACGTGCTGGTGCTGGCGCTGCCGCGCGGCGGCATTCCGGTTGCTTACGAGGTCGCCAAGGCGCTGGCCGCCCCGCTGGATATCTTCGTAGTACGCAAACTGGGGGCGCCCGGCAACCCGGAACTGGCGATCGGGGCGGTGGCTCCGGGAGGCATCTGCATTTTGCAGGAACAGCTGATTGACGAGCTGGGAATTTCCGCCGTAGCGGTAGCCCGCATCGCCGCGGGCGAGGAACAGACACGGCGGCAAAACGAAAGCCTGTACCGGCGCAACCTTCCGCCGCACCGAGTAGCGGGCATGACGGCCATTCTGGTGGACGACGGAATTGCCACTGGCTCCAGCATGCGCGCCGCCATTGCCGCTCTGCGGGAACTGGGGGCCAACAAGATCGTGGTGGCGGCGCCGGTTGCCCCGGCGTACAGCAGCCGCGAACTGCAGATGCTGGCCGACCAGGTGGTTTGCCTGGCGATGCCCGACGGCTTTCTTACGGTGGGCCAGTGGTACGTTGATTTTGAGCAGGTGAGCGATGAGGAAATGGCTGCATTATTGCAGCCAGCATCCATCTTGGCTTGAAAAGGAGCACCCCATGCCGCTGCAGAGGTTGAAGGAATTGCTGGACCGCAATGGCGTCCAGTACGAAAGCATAGTCCACCTTCCCGCCTATACCGCCCAGGGCATTGCCGCGATGACCCACATTTCGGGCAAAGAGCTGGCCAAGACGGTAATCGTGAAACTGGACGGGGCGCTGGCCATGGCGGTGGTGCCGGCCTCGCATCGCATTGATTTGCGGCTGCTGCAGGCGGCGACGGGCGCGGCCACGGCGGCGCTGGCCAGTGAAGAGGAATTCAAGGACGCATTTCCGGGCTGTGAAACCGGCGCCATGCCGCCATTTGCCGGACTGTACGGCCTGCCACTTATGGTGGATGAGACCGTGACGCATGACCAGGAGATCGTATTCAACGCCGGCTCACATACGGAACTGATGCGCCTGGCTTACGAGGACTTCGCCCGGTTGGAGAAGCCAAAGGTGCTGAGATTTTCAGCCGGCTCCTCCAGAGCAGCCGCTTAGGCGTAATGGACTCGAGCGGGGAGTGAAGCGGCCGGCCAGTTCCGAAAGTAACCGGCCGTCACATTGACGGTTCTTAGCGGCTGGCCAATAATCAATACGCGCCAGGAAGCCCCTCATTTACCCAAAATGTTACCCAAAACAGCCTGGGATACCACTCTTCTAAAGTTTTCAGAGACACTGTTCAGAGATTTAGCGTCTAAGTGTGTGCGCGGCTTGCTGGAGGCCGGATGAGCCGAGGGTTGTGCGTAGCCACCGTATGGGCTGCAATGCTGCTGGTGGGATGCGGCGGAGGGTCAACGCCGCCTCCCGCAATCGGGATAAGCGTATCGCCAAGCACGGTGACGCTATCCCCAGGGTCGTCACAAGTCTTTAAAGCCACCGTCATCAATACCACGGACACGGTTGTAACCTGGCAAGTCAACAATATCAATGGCGGTAATGCCAAGGTCGGGACCATCAGCACGTTTGGAGTGTACGTAGCGCCCCCTACCGAGCCGACGCCTCCGACGGTGAACGTAAAGGCGATTTCGCAGGCCGACCCGAGCAAATCGGCGAGAGCTCTGGTGACCATTGGCCAACCCGCCGGCGCAGCCAACCAGCAGATGCAGTCGCTGCCCATCAAAATGGGCACTTCCGGCGGCAACAGCCTGGACCTGACCAAGAGCGGCACGACGATCACGTGCTGCTCAGGCACACTGGGGTCGCTGATTGAGCGAGCCGGCACCTTCTACATCTTGAGCAACAACCATGTGCTGGCGCGCTCCGATCAGGGCAAAACCGGGGAACCGATTACGCAACCTGGACTGGTGGACAGCAATTGCAATCCAGCTACGCCGGTAGCCAACTTGAGCCAATTCGTGCAATTGCCGGAAGGTGGCACCAGCACCGCTCCCAAGACAGGCACCGTGGACGCAGCGATCGCCCAGATCATCAGTGGCGCAGTGGACACCTCCGGCAGCATACTGGAGCTGGGAACGGCCAGTTCGACGCCCGAGGTCCCGAATCCCGCGCCGCCAGCCAGCACCACGATTGCGCCGCTAATCGGTATGGGGGTGGCAAAGGCGGGCCGGAGTTCGGGCCTGACCTGCTCCAGCATCAGCTCCATTAATACAGCGGTGGACATCAGCTACACCACCAGCTGCAGCGGGGGCACGACTTTCTACGTGCAGTACAACAACCAGATTGTGATCAGCGGAGCCAGCTTTAGCGCGGCGGGCGATTCCGGTTCGCTGGTGGTGAACTCAAAAACCGCTCAACCGGTAGGACTACTCTATGGGGGTGATAGCAGCAGCACGGTCGCCAATCCCATCGGCGCAGTGCTAGGAGCTCTGACGGACAGCAAAGGCAATGTGCCTACGATTGTGGGGGGCGCGGCGCACGCCGTTGTCTGCCCCACGCTGGCGGGCGCCGCTCCCGCCTCGGAGCAGACCACAGCGCCGCTGGCCGCAAGCAAGATCGCTCACGCCACCGAGGTCTCTAACCGCTACGCTACGAGGCTGCTGGCCAACCCGGCGGTTGCCGGAATCGCGGTGGGCCGCAGCGAGGACGCAACCGGCAACGCGGCCGTGGTCATCTATGTGAAATCCCTGCCCCATCCCGGCGCCTTTCCCGCCCAATTGGATGGGGTCAGAACCAGGATTGTGGCCATTTCCGCAGCCCCAGCTGGTGCCGAATCGGCCGCGGGCGTTCCGGCGGTTGCTGTTCCGGAATCAGAGGTGGCTCGGGTCGCAAGGGTCAAGGAGCAACAAGCGGAACAACTCATGCGCGGTAATAGGGCGATTTTCGGGGTGGGAATAGGAGCCAGCAAAGACAGTCCGGGCGAGGCTGCGCTGGTTTTATTCGTTGACAAGGATATGCGTTACACCGCGCCGGCGGTGATGGACGGAGCCCGCACCCAGGTGGTACGGAGCGACCGCTTCCGCGCATGGGGATGGAATGAGCATGAGCAGCCGCAGGCCTGCCGGGCCACCAGTTTTGCGAAAGACAAACAACTGCTGGCGCCCTCAAGCTCCGGAAGAGGGGGCGCGCTTCACGCGGCGCGCCACCTGATTGAGTAATTCTTCCGGACGCAGCGGCTTGCTTAACAGGTCAAAGGAATGGCCGGCGGCCCGGGCTTTCTGCATCAAGTCCGCAGTGGAGGCCTGGCCGGAGAGCAGCAGGATGGCGCAGCCGGGCAGAAGCTCGCGGGCGCGGATGGCCACGTCTATGCCGCTGATGTCGGGCATGATGACGTCGCTGATGAGCAATTCAGGACGGAAAGAGAGCAATTCCTGCAATGCGGCAGCGCCGGAATACACCACCCGGGGCTGGTAGCCGCCCTGGCGCAGGATAAGCCCCAGCGTATCAGCGATGAGCACTTCGTCATCCGCAATCAGAACTTTGACCTGGGTGTTCATGAAATTTCCTGACGGTCAGGGGGGAAAGCGCGTCTCAGAGGCTGCGGATGCGCTTGAGTTCGGCACGCAGCGCCTCTTCTACCCGCTGGGAGCGGCGCTCGCCGCGGGCGACGCGGCTTACATAAGAGCGGTCCACACCCAAGTGGCGGGCGACGCGGGCGTACAGACCACGATATCGAGCATATCGCGCCAGTTCGCCACTTTTTCCGCCGTGACCTGTCACCATTGATGACACGATAGGCTGTTTAGATTGGCTTCCGCAATTCCCGATTACTATAACGCTGGCGTTAGTTCTGTCAAGCAGAGCAAGCGCGGAATTTACTTTTAGTACCAAGAAATTAGCGGGCGGAAGCGGCGGCGAAGCCAGAGAAGGTCCGACAAAGCTGGCTGCGTTTGCTTCCGGTGAATAAAGCCGGGAGTAGGGACAGCGGCTTTCTAACCATCATCAATGTTCACGCCGGGGCGGCGGCATGGGACGATTGCCCATGCGGTCGCGCCACAGGATAGCGTTCAAACGCTGTGCGGGAGCGGCGTCGGCGTGGGTGAAGTCCATTTTCAGCGACTCGCGTGCTCCGGGGGTGCTCGATGTGTTCGTGCGGTAAAGCAGGCCGTTGTCCCGGTTCCGGTAATCGGCCTGGAAGGGCGGCTGTCCGGGTCCGCTGAACAAGGGCGCCATGAGCGGCGCCAGGGCGTCATTGCTGTTCATGGGCGGGAGTCCGAGCAGCACCTCCATGGTGTGGATAACGCTTACGGTGGTGTAGAAGTGGTGGTCCACATAGGGACTGGCGGCAGAGCCCGGGGAATACTTGCTGATTACGAAGGCGATGCTGCGATGCGCGTCCACGTGATCGGCGCCGTCCTGGGCATCGTCTTCCAGGGCGAAAATCGCCGTATCGTCCCAGTAGGGGCTATGGGAAACGGCTTCCACTACCCTGCCCAGCGCCAGGTCGTTGTCGGCCACGGAGGCAGAGGGCGTAGGAAGGCCGGGGCGGGTGCCGGCAGTGTGGTCATTGGGCAGACGGAGCAAGACAAATGCCGGCAGCTGTTCTCCTTTGCCCTCCTGGCGGGCGCGCACGAACTGCTGGAACTCGTTGAAAAACTCGTCCACCCGCAGCTGGTCGGGGTAGTCGAGGCGAAAGTCGGCGAAATTGGGATCGAAGTGGCCGCGCAGCTGGGGCTTGGTGGGCACATCGCGAGCCAGCATGGGCACCGGCCACGGCCAGAGACTGGGCGAACCGTGGGGCTCGCCGACATTGGGCGGCAGGGCCTCGCCCTTTTTCACCCGCGGGTGCAGGCAGGGCTGGGAAGGCTCGAGGGGCGTGCCCGAGCGGGGTGATGCGGCCTGGCTTCCCCGTTCCCGGCACCAGATGGTGGCCACGAATTCGCCATAGTGCCGGTAGGAAAGGTGGTGGCGGGCCAGATTGCCCCACAGGTATCCGGTTTCCGGTTCGTTGACGTCGGGCTCATCGTGCTGCAAGGGAAACTCGCCGGCGACTTCGCCTTCGTAGTCATAGGTACGCTCCTGGCCGCGATAGGCAATCTGCCAGGTCTTCTCGGTGTAATCGGAGGTAATGCCGGCGGTGGACCAGACGTGGCCATCCCCGGAGACCTCTCCGCTGTCATAGAAGTTATCGAGAATGCCGAACTGGCGGGCCAGGGCGTGCTCATTGGGGGTAACATCCTCGCCAAACATGGTGAGCGAGGGATCGCCGTCGCCGGGCTTGAGGTCGCCCAATATCTGGTCGTAAGTGCGGTTTTCCTTGATGATGTATATGACGTGGCGAATGGGGTTTTTGCCGGAACGAAACATGATTTGCGCGGGAGCGGTCCGCAGCAGATTGCTGTCTTCGACTTCGCGGGTGAGTTCGGCCATCCGCGGCTCCGCCTGGCGGATGCTCACGCGGGCGATGGAGCCGTGCAGCAGGGTGGCGATATAGCCAGTATCATTTCCCCGGCGGGTGTGGCTTGTGTTAGGCCCGGTGCCTTCGCCCTTGCCGCTGGCGATGAGAAGGTCGTCGCCATGAACCGCGAGTGCCGTGGGATACCATTCGGTGGGAATGAAACCGGATGCCTCCTGGGGAGCGGTGGTTGCGGGCATGGCGTCATTAAATTGGGAGATATCGAAAACCGCCACCGCATCCGAAGATGCATCCGCCACGAACAGCCGACGGCCATCGGCCGACTCGGCCAGGGCATTGGGGAAAGTGCCCCCGAAGGTCTCACCGGGCAGGCGAGTGGAGAGCAAACGCAGAAGCTTGCCGCTGGTGGCATCCACCACGGCCACGGCGTCAGCGTTGGAAAGTGTCACGAAGAGCAGCTTGTCATCCGCGCTCAAGAGCATGGCGGTGGGGTGCGAGCCGGGTTCTATGGCGGAATTGGGCTTGAGCAGGGCGATGCGGCGGATGACCTTGCCGCGGTCGAGATCGAGTTCGGCCACTTGGGAAGCGTTCCATAAGGTGCAGAAGGCGCGGCGGCCGTCACGCGTGACCACCACGGTATAGGGAAACGCGGAGGGCAATTCCCTGCCCGCGCTTAGGTCAAACCGGTGCAGCAGCTTGCCCTGGCGGTCGAGCAGCACGGCGTTATCAGAAAGATTATTGGCCAGCAGCAGTTCTTCCCGGCCGCCACTAGAGAAGGCGACAATGCCAGCGGGATAGGGGATGGCTTCTCCGCGCGGAACCTCGGCCAAATCGTAGGCCACGTGCTTGGCGGGCGAGACCGGCTGCAGGCCGACAGGGATAAAGCTATCGGCCGACAGCTTTCCATTCGCGAAACGGTACACTGCGATTCCGTTTCCGGTGTCGCCCGGGTGCTGGCCGGTGGGATCGGTAATGGAACCCACCGTGGCATAGAGGCGGCCACCATCCGGGCTGAAAGCAAGCCCGAGAAACACAGCCTGGCGGGCATGAGGTCCGAGGCGGGGATCGGGAAAATCGGTCAGCCGGCCGGTCTGGAGATCGAGCACGGCGATGGACTGCCGATAATGAGACTCGGGGGTGCCAAAGCCGGCGTTGAGCAGCGCCAGATAGCGGCCGCCGGGCGCGAGCACGGCGGCAACCGGCAGGCCATTGGTGGGCTGCGGATTTCCCGGCGGCGGGGCCATCAACTGCTTGCTGCTGGGAAGAGAGATTATTTTTTGCTGGGCAAGCTTTTTCTGGTAACCCAAGGCGAGCGCGGCAATCAACAGCAGCAGGAGAAGTGTGCGCTTCAAGTTGCGTGAGCCCTTTCCGCGAAATGGCCGACCATTGTAACGAAATTGTGTGGCGCGCAGGTTAACAATTCCTTTCAGCCCAGGACGGAAGCGGCCAGTTCCGGTTTAAAATTGACGATCCATTTCGCGCCAACAGCATGGATAACTCAAGCCCAAACATTCCGCCTGGCTGGCCGGGCATTCCGCCGCGCTGGACCTCCAGCGCGAAAAACGGGGTGGGCACAGCGCTCAGCCCTTCCAGCCGGGTGTGGTTTACGCTCAGTCACGGCATTGTGAATGAAATTTATTTTCCCCGGGTAGACATTGCCTGCACCCGCGACCTGGGGCTGATCATCACCGACGGCCGCTTCTACTTTTCCGAGGAAAAACGGCATGCCACGTCGGAGGTCAACTATCTGGCGCCGGGGGTGCCCGCCTATCGCCTGGTCAACACGGCGATGGACGGGCGCTACAGGATCGAGAAGGAAATCTGCACCGATCCGTGCCGCCACGTGTGCCTGCAAAAAATTCGTTTTCAGCCGCTGAAAGGGAGTTTGGCCGACTACCACGTTTATGTATTGCTGGCGCCCCACCTGGCTAATTGCGGATACGGCAATACTGGTTTTCTGGGCGACTACAAGGGCACGCCCATGCTCTATGCCTCGCGCGATGGGTACGGGCTGGCGCTGGCTTCCTCAGCCAACTGGCTGAAGCGCTCCGCCGGTTATGTGGGCACCTCGGATGGCTGGCAGGATTTATCGCGCAACTACGAAATGACATGGGAGTACCCGCGCGCGGAAAACGGCAACGTCGCCCTGACCGGAGAGGTGGACCTGGCGGGCTGCGGCGGCGAGTTTGTGCTCTCGCTGGGCTTTGGCCAGGTGGCCCCTGAAGCCGGCGGTCATGCCCTGGCCAGCCTGCTGGAAGGATATGAAACCGCGCGCCGGGAGTACGTGCAGGGCTGGCAGGAGTGGCTGCACAAAGTGGACGCGCCCGACAGTGATGGCAACCAGGATATGTTCCGCATCAGCGCCTGCGTGCTGCGTACTCACGAAGAAAAGACGTTTCCCGGGGGCATAATTGCCAGCCTGTCCATTCCCTGGGGCTTCTCCAAGGGCGACGAAGACCTGGGAGGGTATCACCTGGTGTGGCCGCGGGACCTGGTGGAAACCGCGAGCGGTCTGCTGGCGTTGGAGGCCAATCAGGACGCGCTACGCGTGCTGGGCTACCTGCGTGTGACACAGGAAGCCGACGGTCACTGGCCGCAGAACATGTGGCTGGACGGGATCGCCTACTGGAAAGGCTTGCAGATGGACGAGACGGCGCTCCCCATCCTGCTGGTGGACCTGCTGCGGCGGAAGGGCGCTCTGAGCGATGGGGGCTTACGCGGCTTCTGGCCGATGGTGCGGCGCGCCGCCGGATTCGTGGCGCGCAATGGCCCGGTGACACAGCAGGACCGCTGGGAGGAGGACCCGGGTTATTCGCCTTTTACCCTGGCGGCGGAAATTGCCGGCTTGCTGGTGGCGGCCGACCTGGCTGACCTTCACGGCGAGCCGGCTCTGGGCGTCTTTCTGCGTGAAACCGCCGATGCCTGGAATGCCAACATCGAGCGCTGGATGTACCAGGTGGGCGGACCGCTGGCGCGCAAGCTGGGAATTGACGGCTACTACGTGCGCATTGCTCCGCCGGACACCGCTGATCCTGATGCCGCCTCCCCTCTGGAAGGCTATGTGCCCATCAAGAACCGCCCGCCGGCGGATACGCTGGAGCCCGCGGCCAGCATCGTCAGCCCGGACGCACTGGCGCTGGTGCGTTTTGGGTTGCGCGCGCCCGACGATCCACGCATTCTTTGCACGCTGAAGGCGATTGACGCTTTATTGAAAGTGGAACTGCCGCAAGGGCCTTCGTGGCACCGTTACAACGACGACGGCTACGGCGAACATGAAGACGGCTCGGCCTTCGACGGCACCGGCGTGGGCCGCGCCTGGCCGCTGCTTACCGGCGAACGGGCCCATTATGAGCTGGCGGCGGGAAGACGCGCCGCCGCCGAGGCGTTGCTGCACAGCATGGAGAAATCGGCTGATGAGAGCGGGCTGATTCCGGAGCAGGTGTGGGACACACCCGACATTCCAGCGCTCGAGTTGTTCTTTGGGCGGCCTTCGGGATCGGCGCGGCCCCTGGTGTGGGCGCATGCG
Source organism: Terriglobales bacterium (assembly GCA_035278025.1). Classification (GTDB taxonomy): domain Bacteria; phylum Acidobacteriota; class Terriglobia; order Terriglobales; family Acidobacteriaceae; genus JAICWP01. The sequence continues at coordinate 60,942 of DATEJK010000117.1, forward strand.
GAATATCTGAAACTGCGGCATTCTCTGCGCGACGGCAAAGTTTTCGACCAGCCGCCGCAAACCTATCAGCGTTACGTGTTGGCGAAGCAGCGGGGCACGGTTTTTATATGGAGCTTCAACCACAAGCTGCGCAATATGCCGCCCGGCTTGGTGTTGCGCCTGCAAACCTTGTCGCCGGCGATGGCGCACTGGAGCACGAATGGCTGGCGCACCACCCAGGACAGCACCGCGCGCGATATGGGAATCGGCACCTACGTGGTGGACCTGCCCACGAACAAGCTGCCTTCGGGCAGCAGCGTGGTGTTCACGTTTTATTGGACCGAGGATAAACGCTGGGAAGGAACGAATTTTGAGGTGAAGGTGGAATAAAAGCAGCAATCAGCATTCAGCAGTCAGCATTCAGCCGGGAAGCATTTGGCAATTAGCACTTGGCATTTAGCCCGTAAAGAGTAGTGCTGATTGCGACGGAACATCGTGAAAGGCTAAGTGCTAATGGCTAAGTGCTAGTGGCTCACGGCTGAATGCAGATTGCTGAGTGCTGAATGCTAGCCGAGCGTGACTTCCAGCCGGCCATCGCCATCGAGCCGCGTCCGCACCTGCGACAAGTCGCCAACCACCGCGTGGGCGAGCGTCAACTCGGCGGCGGGATAGGTGGTGGCCACGCCGATTGCGCTCATGCCGGCGGCACGCGCAGCTTCGATTCCGGCGGGCGCGTCCTCAAACACCAGGCAATCTTGGGGGGAGAGCCCGAGCAGTTCAGCGCCCTTCAGATAGGGTTCGGGATGCGGCTTCCCCAGTGTGACTTCGTCGGCGGTGACGAAGACGGCGGGGGCGGGGAGTCCGTTGGTTGCGAGGCGGCGCGTGGCCAGATAGCGCGTGCCTGAAGTGACCACCGCCCAGCGCTGCGCGGGCAACGTAGAGAGCAATTCCAGGGCTCCATGAACGCGCCCGACGCCGTCGGTGTCGTTGGCCTCGCGGCGCTCCAGGCGCACAGTTTCCGCCTCGGCATCGAGATGGGGGGCGAGCAGGCGAATGGTTTCCAGTGTGCGGCGGCCATGAGCAACGCGCACGGCCTCTTCGGGCGAGACATTGTGTTCCGCCGCCCACAAAGCCCAGAAGCGAGCGACAGAAGCAGTGGAATCCACCAGCACGCCATCCAGATCGAAGAGTATGGCGGCACAGGAAAAGACTCGCCGGGAGGGAATGGGAATCATACGGAGGGCGCGGGCGCCAGAGCCAGGCGCTCGCGCACGCTCAGGTGCTTCTGGCGGAAGTGGGCGTTGGCGCGTTCGCCCCAGGCGCGGACGAAATAATAATTCAGGCCGCCGCCGATAAATGAGCTGGCAATGGGAATCAGCCGGCCCGACCAGCGTTCCACCACATCGGCGCTGGCCTGCACGGCAATGCGGCGGATAACACGCGGCACCATGCGGCTGACCACTTCTTTCTCCAGAAACTCGCGGCTGAGGTCTACGCCGGCGGCGCTGGCGGTGGCCAGCCAGAGCTCGGCGGTTTCTTCATCGGTGTTGAATTCAAAGCCGTACACCAGGCTCAGCTTCTGGATGGTGCGGAGGGTGATGGCAGCCAGGATGCTCAAGTCGGGAAGCACGGTTAGAACGCCGCCCAGTCCCAGACCCGCGCCTTCCACGGCGGCGATCTTCATAGCCGCGCGAATGGTCTGGGAGGCAACCTCATCCAATTGCGTAATGTCCAGCGAGTAAACGCCGCGATAAGTGGAAATGGGCAGGCTGTGGGCGGCCTGCAACTGCAGCAGGAAACGGTTAGGGTCCACCTTTACGGTTTCATAAGCTTCGGTAAAACCGCGGCGCAGCGCATTCTCGGCCCGCCGCCGCAACCAGGAGTTCTTGTTTACACCCGACATCTCTTACCACCTTACCGCATCCTGGTGGCCGGGGCAAAACCCTCAGGAGCTAAAGCTCAACCTATAAGAGCGCCTGACGGCTGAAGCCGCGCCCTTTCAAGGCCGGTTTAAACGGTACCTTCTAGGATAGGATCGCACCATGCACAGGGTTATGAAACGTCACCTGCGCCGGTTTATCAATCTGTGGCCACCCCTTGCGGGCGCGGGAATCCGGGTCACGCGGCTGCAGGCGGACTGGCGGGTAATTGACGTGGAGATGAAACTGCGCTTCTGGAACGCCAATTTTGTCGGCACCCATTACGGCGGCTCGCTCTACTCCATGACCGACCCGTTTTACATGCTCATGCTGATTGAGAACCTGGGCCGCGATTACATCGTGTGGGACAAGTCCGCCAGCATCCGTTTCCGCAAACCCGGCAAAGGCAAAGTGGTGGCCAGCTTCCGGCTGAGTGAGGAACAGATCGAATCCATCCGGCGGCAACTGGAGATGCAGGAGAAGGTGGAGCCCACCTTTCTGGTCGAGGTAAGAGACGAGAGCGGAGAGGTGGTGGCCGAGGTGCAAAAGCTGTTGCACATCCGCAAGAAGATGAACGGCAGGTAACCGGGAAGTGGCCTGCGCACTGCCCCGGAGCGGGCATTGTGCTAGCATCCAAGTAATCCAACATATGCCAACCGGCAAGCTACAGATCGTGCCCCTGGGTGGGCTCGGCGAGTTCGGTATGAACTGCATGGCCGTGCGCTGGGGCGATGAAATCATCGTCATTGACGCCGGCCTGATGTTCCCCGAGGCCGAACTGCTGGGCGTGGACATCGTCGTCCCCGACATCACCTATTTGATTGAGAACCGCGACAAGGTGAAGGCCATCGTTCTCACCCACGGTCACGAAGACCACATCGGCGGACTGCCCTGGATTCTCTCGGAAATCAACCTTCCGGTGTACGGCACCGAGTTCACCCTGGCTTACGTGGAAGACAAACTGGAGGAACACGGGTTGTTGGACGAGGCCGACCTGCGCGAGATCCGCGCCGGCGAGCGTTTCACCATCGGCCCCTTCACCATCAATCCCATCCAGGTGACGCACAGCCTGGTGGACTGCGTTTCCCTGGCCATTCACACGCCGCTGGGCGTGATTATCCACACCGGCGACTTTAAGGTGGACCCCACGCCCACCGACAACCGCCTGTTCGACCTGCATGCTTTCGCCGAATACGGCAAGGAAGGCGTGCTGGCGCTGTTCCAGGACTCGACCAACATCGAGCGCCCGGGGTATACGCCCAGCGAACGCGCGGTGCGCCGGAAGTTCGATGAAGTGTTCGCCTGGTCGGAGCGGCGCCTGTTCATCTCCTGCTTCTCCTCCTCTATTCACCGCATCAAGCTGGCTTTCGAACTGGCCTACGGGTACAACCGCAAAGTGGCGCTGGTAGGGCGGTCCATGGCGGACTCGGCGGAGATCGCCTCCGACCTGGGATACATTGACGTGCCCGACGGGCTGCTGATCCATCCCGGCGAGGTGAAGAATTTTCCGCCGCATAAAGTATGCGTGCTTATCAGCGGCACCCAGGGCGAACCCATGTCCGCGCTGTCGCGGGCCGCGGTGGACAACCACAAGCACGCCAAGATTGAGCCTGGCGACACGGTGGTGCTTTCCTCACGCATCATTCCGGGGAATGAGAAGGCCATCTACCGCATGATTGACCACCTGTTCCGGCGAGAGGCCCACGTCATCTATGAGGATGGCTCGCACCCGCCGGTGCACGTGAGCGGCCACGCCAGCCAGGAAGAGCTCAAACTGATTATCAACCTGGTGAAGCCGCGCTACTTTATCCCCATTCACGGCGAATACCGGCAGCTGCGCCGGCACGCCGAACTGGGCGCTTCCATGAAGGGAGCGGTGGGAAAAGTTATGTCCATTGAGAGCGGCGACATTCTGGAGTTCGATGAAATGGGCGCGCGTAAGGCTGGGCGAGTACCCGTGGGACGGGTTTGCATTGATTCGGGCTCACGCACGGATGTGGTCGAAGACCTGGTAATCCGCGACCGCCGCCACCTGAGCGAGGACGGGATCGTGCTGCCCATCATTGCCATCAACAAGCTAACCGGCCGGGTGGAGACCGCGCCCGAAATTGTGATGCGCGGCTTTGCCGCCGGCGAAGATGGCTTTCTGCCTGAGGCTCGCCAGGTCGTGCTGCAGACTTTGGAGGTCTCCAGCGACGAAGAAAAAGCGGATTACGGCGTTATTAAGGAAAAGATCCGCCAGGACCTGAAGCGATTCATCGTGAAGCGCTCGGCGCGGCGTCCATTGATCATGCCGGTGATTCTTGAAATTTAGTAGCTGCCAGCTGGTAGTTGGTGGACCGTGGTACCCCGCCATACAAACTACCAGCTACTTGTTTCCAAAGGTACAGGGACCCACGTTTCACACTCACCTTCGCAGGACCCGCTAAACTAGACTTAAGTTTTCGGAGACCGCCACCATTATTACCCTCGAGCAAATCAGGCAAGCGCAGCAGCGCCTGCAGGACGTGGCTGTGCGCACGCACCTGGTGCTTTCGCACCTGCCGCAGCAGGAGGATCCCAAGGATTCGCGAGAGCTTTATCTGAAGCCGGAAAATCTGCAGCCCGTCGGCTCCTTCAAACTGCGCGGCGCCTACAACAAGATCGCTTCCCTTTCTCAGGAAGAACGCCGCCGCGGGGTCATCGCTTACTCCAGCGGCAATCACGCGCAGGGGGTGGCCTATGCGGCGAGGGCACTGGGGGTGCGTGCGGTGATTGTAATGCCGCGCACGGCTCCCGCCATCAAGCGGGAAAGCACGGCGGCCATGGGGGCGGAACTGGTGCTGGTGGGGCCGGGCAGCGAAGAGCGCCGCACCCGCGCCGAGGAACTTGCGGCCGAGCATGGCTACGTGGTGGTGCCACCCTACAACGATGAAAGCATCATCGCAGGGCAAGCCACGATCGGCCTGGAAATTCTGGAGGACCTGCCCGAAGTGGAGACCATTCTGGCGCCGGTGGGAGGCGGCGGCTTGGTCAGCGGCATCGCAGCCGCGGTCAAGCAGGCGGGCAGCCGCTGCAAGGTCATTGGTGTGGAGCCGGAGCTGGCGGCCGACGCCCTGGCCAGCATGAAGGCGGGACATGTGGTTTCCTGGACTGCGGAGCAGACCACCTCCACCATCGCGGACGGCTTGCGCACGCAGAGCGTGGGCGAGATCTCCTTCGCCCACATCCGAAAATATGTGGACGGCATAGTGGCGGTCAAAGAAGACGAAATTCGCCAGGCCATGCGCCTGCTGGCCGCCAATCCCCGGCTGGTGGCTGAAGCCAGCGGCGCCGTGACCGTGGCCGCATTCCTCTACCATCGCACTGAACTTCCGCAAACCCGCATCAACGTGGCTGTAATCAGCGGCGGCAACGTCGAACCCAAGATGCTGGCGGAAATTGTGGAGCAGGAGCCGGCGGTCAAGGGCCGATAGCCGCGAACGCTACCCCCGAGCTTCTTGCATAAAATCACCTCCATACTTGCGGTGGTGAGCACGCCGGGTCTATAGTCTCGACGCGCCAATTGGAGGGACCTTATGGCCACTGCGCCCGCCGATGTATTCCATTTACCGCAGCAGCCCGCTTTTATCAGTCCGGAAGAAGAGCGGCGCCATCGCAAGCAGCGCCTGGCAGCGGCTTTCCGGCTGTTTGCCGCCTATGGATTTGATGAAGGAGTGGCCGGCCACATCACAGCGCGCGATCCGGAGCGACCCGACCATTTCTGGGTGAATCCCTTCGGCATACACTTCGGCCAGATCCGCGCCTCTGACCTCATTCTGGTGAACCAGCAGGGCCAGGTGGTGGAGGGCAGGTATCCGGTGAACGCGGCCGCCTTTGCCATCCACTCGCGCGTGCATGCAGCCCGGCCGGACGTGGTGGCGGCGGCGCACTCGCATTCCCTGTACGGACGGACCTGGTCAACCCTGGGCCGCCTGCTCGATCCGCTCACCCAGGATGCCTGCGCGTTTTATGAAGACCATGGCCTGTTTGCCGATTTTACCGGGGTGGTTTATGAAACTTCCGAAGCTGAGCGCATCGCCCAGGCGCTGGGCGGTTACAAAGCGGTTATCCTGCGCAACCACGGACTGCTTACCGTGGGGAGCACCGTGGATGAGGCGGCGTGGTGGTTCATCACCATGGACCGGAGTTGCCATTCCCAGCTATTAGCGGAGGCCGCCGGCACGCCGGTAAAGATTGAACCCTCCCACGCCCGCGCCACGCGTGAACTGCTGGGCAACCACCAGGCGGGCTGGTTCCAGTTTCAGCCGCTTTGGGCGCGCATCACGCGCGAGCAGCCGGATTTGCTGGAATAGAACCAGTTGCATTCACCGTCGGGATGCCGGGTTCATAGAGAACTTGGGCTTGACCGCGAAAAGATAACAGGCTGATCTTGAACCTCAGGTGCCGGTTCTGCTGAGCCGGCGCCAGTTTCGAGATTCGGCTCGCCGCGCAAGGCTCGGCGCAACTGTGCCGCATCTACCTCACCTTCCCAGCGGCTCACCGCAAGAGTGGCCACACCATTGCCGATCACGTTAGCCAGGGCGCGACATTCGCTCATCAGCTTGTCCACTCCCAGCAGCAGGGCGAGCGACGCCACCGGTATCTGCGGGACAACACTGAGCATGGCCGCCACTTTGACGAAGGCGCCGCCGGGCACCCCTGCGCCGCCCGTGGAAGCGATGAATGACACCAGCAGGATGCGCACTTCCTGGCCAAAGGTGAAGTGCACGTTGTTGGCCTGGGCCAGGAAGAACACGGCCAGCGTCATATAGATGTTGGCCCCGGCATTGTTGAAGCTGTAGCCCATGGGAAAAACAAGCCCGACGGTGGAATCGGCCGAGCCCAGGTTGCGCAGCTTGCGGATCATGTCGGGAATCACGGTTTCCGAGGAACTGGTGCCCACCACGATCATCAGCTCATCCTTGATGTAGGCAAGGAAACGAAACAGCGAAAACCCCGACAGCCGGGCGATGATGCCCAGAATCACCAGCACGAAGAGGATCGCGGCCACATAGAAGGCGACTACCAGTTTCGCCAGGCTGGAGAGCGAGGTTAAGTCGTAGGCTCCGACGGTGAAGGCCATGGCGCCAAAGGCGCCGAGGGGCGCCAGCCGAACGATGATGCGCACGATGCCAAAAAATACCTTGGTGGCCAGTTCCACGGCTTCGCCCGCGCGCTTGCCCGCCTCTCCCATGCGCGCCATGGCGAATCCGCACAGCACCGCCAGCAGCACAACCGGAAGAACGCTGCCGTGCACGAAAGCACCAACGAAAGTCTGGGGAATAATCTCCAGCAGCCAGCTGCCGAAGCCCGGGTTCCTGGAGTGGGCGGCAAAATGGGTGGCCTGGTGCAGGCTGAGCGAAGCGGTGAGCTGGCTCAATCCGCTGCCAGTGCGGCCAATCTGTGCGGCCAGCATTCCCATGACCAGCGTGATGGCCGAAACCACGGCAAAGTAGGCCAGGGTCTTCAGCCCCACCCGCCCCAACTTCTTCATGTCGGTCATGGAGGCAATGCCCTGCACCAGGACCCCGAAGATGAGGGGCCCGATCATCATCTGGATGAGGGCAATGAAGGCGTCGCCCAGGGGCTTGAGGGCGAGGCCCAGCTTAGGGAAGAAATGTCCGACAGCGATGCCCAGGACGATGCCCATCATCGTCTGGGCGTAAAGACCGGTGTACCAGGAACGCGGCTTCACGGCTGGGCTTTTGCCGGTTGCTTTTCCGCCAGCACCACCGCTAGTTCACCCTTCCTGGTCTTGAGAGTCATGAGCCAGCGCTGTCCGCCGGAGATGAAGCCGATCCAGTAGCCGATCTCCACCAGTTGAGGCTCCGTGAACTCGGCGTGCAGGCGCTCCCAGAGCGCATCATCGGCGCGGTCGGGATTCCAGATGATGGTATCGGCATAAGCCAGGGCGAGTTTTTCCCGCGGGGTAAAGCGCTCAGACTCTTCGTAGCGCGTCACCTCCGACATGCGGTCTTCTTTTGATCGCGCAGCCTGCGCGATTCCCTGGTGTGATCAATAACTGCACGACATACTGAGGGCAATGTAGGCGCGCAACAGCTCCTTAAGGTCCCATTCCACCGTGCCCCGGCCCCGCTTGAACAGCATCTCGAAGGTGAGGGTGAAGGAGCGCATCACATCGGGCTGGTGGGCGCGTATGGCCTGGTTTTCCGGCCCAGGCCGGCCTACGCGGATGGAATCTTCTAGCCATTGCCGGGCCTGCGGGTCGGAAATCTCTTTCGGAGTCAAATAGCTGATGCGTGCCATTGCGGTTCATTCCTCCATGGGACTGGAGAGCCTATCATATTATGGTATTACTGTCCTGCCAAACCTATACCAGATGGAAGGGAAAAAACAAAAGCCGCCCGCAGGCGGCCTTTGTTGTAAATGCTTCTTCCTTGCGGCTTATTTCTTTTTCGGTGTCTTCTTTTTGGCCTTGGGCCGAGGCGCGGCTTTCTTGACCGCCGCTCCTTTCTGTTCGCGGCCACCGATAAGACTCAGAGAATCCGCGGCGTTAAAGGGGAATTGGCGCACCGAGGTTTGACCAGTGGTACTCAGGGTGATGTCCACGCGGCGATTGCTGGCCAGAATGATGGTCCGCATGTTGCGCAGGATCCTCACCCGCTCTCCCGGAGTCAGGTCAGGGTTCTGCTCCACCGAGCCTCTGACCTCGGCGGGCGTGAGGTTCTGTTGCGCGCCGAATGCCTTGGTCTCAATGCTGGCGGAGGGCACTCCATTTTCCTCCAGGAAACCACGCACCCGGTCTACGCGCCTCTCGGAGAGCGCCTGATTGAAGGCCGCCGAACCACGCTGGTCGGCGTGCCCCTCCAGGGTCAATTTCGCCTCCGGCTTGCTCTGCAGATATTTGACAAAGTCGGCGGCCAGGGCGAGCAGCGTCTTCTGCTGGCTGAGTACCAGGCCACCCTTGGGATTGTTTGCCGCGGGCTGGGCGGTGGGGAAATAAATGCTGTGCAGCGCGAGCCTGCTTTCCAGTTCCTTGACCCCGGGCGCAGGTGGCGGAGTCTCGATAGCCACCTGGGTGGAGGCGGTACTGGTCAGGCCGCGCGAGTCGGTGCAGGTCGCGTTCACAGTGACCGATCCCGGAGAAGCGCCGGCGGTATTCAAGCTGGCCGTGTTGCCGCTGCCGGAAACTGAGCCGCCGGTGGCGGTCCAGTTGGAGACGTTGACTTGCACGTTGTCCGGACTCTTGCAGTCGCAGCTGATGCTGGCGGCCGTACCCGGCGGCACGGAAGCCGGATTGGCGGAGCAACTCATGGTAGGCGGATTCTTGGGAGGCTCCTTGACCGTAAAGCCTGCCGTGCACGAGGCCTGGTTATTGTGCTTGGCTTTGGGGTCGGTCGCGGTGGCAGTGGCGGTATAGCTCCCGCCCGCCAATCCATTGGTGTCAATGGTGGCCGTGGTGTCCTTGCCGGTGATCTTGCCACCGGTGCTGGTCCAGTTGTAATTCAGGCTGTGCTTGGGATTGAAATTATTGGTGGTCAGGTTCACGGTGACCGGTTCGCCCACCATTACCTCGGCGGGCTGGGCCGTGCACTGCGCCGATGGGGGTGTCGGGGGCGCGCCACCTCCCAGGTTAAATACCAAGCCGGCGCGCAAACGAACTCCGCTGAGGCTGGGCCGCCGCAAATTCGACTGGGTCTCTGGAACGAAGGCGGCAAAGTTCTGGCGTGTCCACTGATAGTCGGCCTCAAGAAGACGGATGCTGAGGTGCTGCGTGGCCCGCAGGTCCATGCCGCCGCCAAGAATTGTTCCTATGCCTTCCCTGGTCGAAAAAGAAGGTGCGCTTAGCTGATTCAGACTGAGAAGGGTGTGGGCGAAGAAGTTTACGTTATCGCTGCGCCAGGTGAAACGTGGTCCTACGGAATAGGTGTTGAAACTCAGACCTTGGTCCCAATTGCGGCCAAAGTCTGCTTCCATGGCGAAAGCCCGATAAAAGTTGTAACCGAAGGCCAGGCCGAAGCCCTTGGACAAGCTAGGCAACTGCTGGCCCTGAACTGGATTGGCCGTTCCCGGCACAGGAATACTTCCGCCGGGATTCAGCCATTGATAGCCCACGAAAATATCCGCTTTGGGCGTCGTATCGTCTTGAGCTGAAGCCGGAATAGCCACGGAACCGAAGAGGAAGAACAGTAAGAGGCCGAGCACACGGGTGGACCTTGCGTGACGGAATAACATATCGCCTCCAAACCAGAATCAATGGTGCACAGGAATGTGACTGTCTTACTAAGTCTCTAGACAAGCCCAATTTTGCAAGGGCGGCAATAGCAACTTTGGTGACAGGGGTCATGCAAGCAACGGCATTTGCCGGACTTCGGAGATGTTGTGTAAATACGGGAACTACACTTAGCGAGCGGAGGGCTACATCAGGATTATTTCACCGGATGACGATAGCGGCGGGAAATCGAAAATGAAGATAACACGATACGAGACGCCAATTCCCGGATTGGAACCGGCCGACGAATGCGAGTTGTAGAGTTTGGCAGGTGTGGTCCACAGCGCCGCCGCGCAGCGGGCGGGCTAATGGGCCGCCAGCACATGGGAAATTGTTTCCAACAGGGCTGACATCTCGGTGGGCTTTTCCAGCAGTCCGTCGGCGCCGCGCGCGGCCCATTCCTGGGGCGGTACGGGATACGCGGTGAGCAACAGGGTAGCCGGCTTGTAGGGCTGCTGCAGCGCGGCCTTCAGCACCTCAAAACCGGCGCCGTCAGTTTCCATCTTGAGGTCGGTAATGACCAGATCAAATTGGTTGCGCTCCAGCTTCTCCTTGGCTTCCTGGGCCGAGGCGGCGTTCATCACCTGAAATCCGTTCTTCTGCAGGATAACGGTAAGCGTCATGAGAATGGAGCGCTCATCGTCCACCAGCAGGATTCGTGCCTTCATCATGTATTCGATGCTCTCCCAGCGCCGAATCACGAACTCACCAATGAATTAGCACAGGCAACAGCCGGCGCGGTCCGCCCGTCGTAATTTGTAATTATGGACGCTGTGCAGCAAACCGCTCGCCTGCTATCACCCGCGCTGTTCCGGCACGGGCGCATTCTAGTCGCACCGCCTTCCCGGCATAACTGCTGCTGGCGCGTTTTTGGCGGCGGTTTAACCGGGGAGGTGATCGCGCACGACGATGTGCGCGTCTGTTCCTACACCCTGAAAGGACCGGACGGCAAGATCTTGCGACAGGGAGTCACGAGCAGCCTGGCTTCCGCCCTCCGCCTGGCGACTGAGCTGCTGTGCCAGCTCTGCAAAGACGATTACGAAGCTGCCGCCTGAAGCCACCCCGGGCCTGCACCAGGATGTTCGGCCGCTTCCCTCTTGCCCTGCGCCGCGGTTGGCGAAACGAGAAATTTTTCTTTTCCGCTCCCGTAATCTGTTATCTTTCCGCCTAAATATCTTCCCCCTGGTGGAGGGTGATTCATGGCCGATCAACAAAGCGGAGGCCGCCAGACGTTCATGTGGGTTTTGACCGTAGTTCTAGTGCTGGTGGCTGCTTTCCTCTATTTCCGCAAGTAGACGCAAGTACGGGATAACACCCGGCAGCAAACAGGCGCCCACGCCTCCCGCTGTCCTTTCGGCGGGCAGGGGTATGCGCGCTCCAACAGGTTTTCTCTTCCGCCGCGCCGCCGGCCCTATGCTGCCGCTCGCCTCGTCATCTCCAGTTCCGTCCTGTCAGCGGACACCTGCTGCGGCTGCTTGAAAACCAGGGTGGTGAAACACTCGATCAGCAGACCAAAAATCATGCTGCCGGCCAACACCGCGGGAATGATCCAGGCGGGATCACCCAGCATCCACAGCGAATAGGAAAAGAGCGATCCCACCACCAGGCCCATGATTGCGCCATGCAAGGCCCAGTGGAAGCGCAAGGCGGAGATTCCAATTACAAAGCCCAGCAGGGTGCGATTCAGCATAGCCCAGCCGGCGAAAATCGGGGTTACCTTCAACCCCAGAATGGAGCCAGCCGAGACGCAGACCAGACCCGCAACCACGCCACCTGCGGTGGCAATCGCAAGGCGTTTCATAATTTCCCCCCAGCTTTCCCATATACCCCCGGCCGGGCAAGGCCCGTGTGATTCGGGTCACGCCTGAGCAAAAAAGGGAGGGGCGGGATTCCAATTTGGGACTCGGGGGGCGGGCGGGGCGCATTGTGAGCTACGTCACACACAGGGGTGACGGGAGCAATAGACCGCAAGGGGCGAGGCGGCGATAATCGTCTTGTTGAAAATGATTTTCAATTTCAAAAAGACGGCCCTCGCCCTTCCTCCCTGCCGCCTGGCCGAGCTGGCTCCCGGGCAGACCGCCGTCATCGCCGACCTGGCCCTGCCGCCGGCCGCCGCCGAGGCCCTCATGGACCTCGGTCTAGTGGCCGGATCGCGTGTGCTGGCGGTGCGCCGCGCCCCCGGCGGCGATCCCGTGGTTTACCGCGTGGATGACGCCGAGATCGCCCTCCGCCGCGAGACAACACGCCACATTTCCATTCTGCCGGTTGAGGAAGCGGCCGAGGTCTGCCCATGACCACACTCACTGCCATCGAACCGGCCCCCGCGGTCCGCTCCGCCACTGGAGCGGGAAAAACTATTCGTGTTCTCGCCCTGGTCGGTCCGCCCAACAGCGGCAAATCCACTTTATTCAATAACCTGACCGGGCTGCGGCAGAAAGTTGCCAACTTTCCCGGGGTGACGGTGGAGCAGCGTGCCGGGCGCATGCGCGGGACGAACGGCGAAACGTTCACCGTGCTCGACTTACCCGGAATCCACAGCCTTTCCCCCCACTCGGAAGACGAGCGGGTTGCTGCCGACGTTCTTCACGGCCGCATGCCGGGCACGCCCCAACCGGACGCCATTGTCCTGATTCTTGATGCCACCCATCTGAACCGCCACCTGGTGCTGGCGGCGCGAGTGATCGCTCTGGGCCTGCCCACCCTAGTTCTGCTGAATATGGCCGATTCATTGCGTCAGCAGGATGGCGATGTGGACCTGGTGGCGCTTGCCGGGCAATTGGGCACACCCATCGCACTGATCAGCGCGGCGCGGGGGGAAGGTTTGTCTACGGTGCGGAATTTTGTCGGTTCGGACGGCTGTCCACCCGCCCCGGCGGAGCTGCCGGTGTTGCAGGATGTACGTCATTGCCGGGAGTGGGCGGTGCGCGTGGCCAGCCGCGCTTCCTATCGCCGGCCGTTGCCGCCGGCATGGTCGCAGCGACTGGACTCCATTTTCCTGCACCGTTATTGGGGACCGGCCATTTTTTTGGGCGTCGTAGTTGCCGCCTTCCAGCTTATCTTCCGCGTCGGCCAGCCGCTTTCGGATGCGTTGCAAAGCTTGCTGCTGGGCGCGGGGCAGCCGCTGGCCGCGCACCTTCCCGCAGGCATGGCGCGCTCATTGCTGATGGACGGCGCCTGGAAGGGCATGACTTCGGTCCTGGTCTTTCTGCCGCAGATTCTGCTGTTGTTCCTGCTGATCGGCATGCTTGAGGACTCCGGCTACCTGGCGCGTGCCGCCGTCATCACCGACCGCAGCATGGCGAAGCTGGGACTGAATGGCAAAGCCTTCATTCCCCTGCTCTCGGCCTACGCCTGCGCCGTGCCTGCCATCATGGCCACGCGCACCATCGAGAACAAACGCGACCGCATGGCTACCATCCTGATCGCGCCGCTGATGACCTGCTCGGCCCGCCTGCCGGTTTACACCATGATTATTGCCGCCTTTGTTGCCGACCGCCCGCTGGCCGGCATCTTTCTGGGAACGCGGGCGGCGGCCATGCTCGGTCTTTATGTGGTGGGTTTTCTTGCCGCCGTCGCCACCGCCCGGCTATTGAAATCCTCCGTGCTCAAATCGCACAGCAGCCCCTTTGTGATGGAGTTGCCGACCTACCGCTGGCCCACGCTGCGCTCGCTGGGCCTGCGGCTGGCGGACCGCTCCTGGGCCTTTGCCTCGCGTGTGGGAACGGTGGTGCTGGCGGTTTCCCTCGGTTTAGCCCTGCTCATAAACCTGCCAGTCCATTCCGGACGCACGTCGCTCGAAGACAGTTTGCTGGCCAGCGTAGGACAAAAAATTGAGCCGGCCATCTCACCCCTGGGGTTCAACTGGAAGATTGGCGTGGGGCTGGTCACTTCCATCGCCGCCCGGGAAGTGATCGTGGGTACGCTGGGCATGCTCTACGGTATGGATTCGGGCACGCACGCCATGACCCTGCAAACCGCCCTGCACACCGACCTTACGCCCGGCGGCGCGGTGGCTCTACTGCTCTTTTTCGCTTTTGCCCTGCAATGCACCTCCACCCTGGCGGTGGTGCGCCGGGAAACCAACAGCTGGAAATGGCCGCTGCTGCAGTTCGCCTACATGGCCGCCCTGGCTTATGGGTCGGCTCTGATTGCCAATCAACTCATCCAGCACCTGCTTGTCTAACCGCCGCACTGCTCGATTTCGCACAGCTGATCCCAGGAGCGGACACCGAAAACTGAGGGCTCGTCGGGGCAGCTACCTGAAGTTGTTGAAAGCCAAGCTGCTTCTTCCTGTCCACTGGAAACTGACGTGCTCCGGACCACTTCGCATCGCGACGCTGAGGTGAGCCATGTCCAAAATTGAGCATCTGCGCCAGCCAATTTCGGGGCCGTTAAACGCGAAAGAGATGGAAGACCTGCGCAGCCAAGGCTGGACTCTAGTAGCGGTGGAATGGCAGCGCGAGGTTTCTGAGGAGGAAAGGGAGGAACCGGCGGCGGAGATTCCCTTCGGCTTGCAGGTGGCAGGCGGCGCCCTGCACGAGGACTCAGTCGAAGCCACCACCCTGGTGGATATGCTGGAGTTGATTATTGACGAAGGCCCCTACTGGCGGGTGGCGGAAGAATTGAACCGGCGCGGCCATCGTACCCGCCGGGGCACAAAATGGGGTCCGGTGTCGGTGTTCCAGATGCTGCCCCGGCTGATTGAGGTCGCCCCCCGCATCTTTTCCAGCGTCGAGTGGCAGCGGCGGAAACAGGCGGCCCCTAAAGCGGTGTAGGCAGCGCATTCCGCCTTCTCGCGCCCGGTGGTGGAGCAACTTTGCCATAGCGCCGGACCTGGCCGGCAGTTATAATTCCCCCCCAATTTGCCGCTTCCAGCCGCGGGCGCACACCCTTGGCGGGTGCAGCGCGGCAAATGGTCGAGCCCCCTTTTCCTTTTGGCTCCATGGAGGCTCCATGAAGTCCACCATGATGTCATCGCCGCTGCTGCTCACCAGCATGGTAGAGCGCGCGAGCAAGCTGTTCCCCGGCGTGGAGATCGTCTCCGCCCGGCCGGATGGCTCTCTCCACCGCGGCACCTACCGCGACCTGCACCGCCGCTCCCGGCAACTGGCGGCCGCCCTGCAGCGCGCCGGCATCGCCCAGGGTGACCGCGTCGCCACCCTGATGTGGAACGAGCAGGAACACCTGGAAGCCTATTTCAGCGTGCCCGCCGTGGGCGCGGTGGTACACACCTTGAACCTGCGCCTGCATCCGGATGAAATCACCTACATCGCCAACCATGCCCAGGACCGGTTTTTAATTGTGGATGATGTGCTGCTGGACATTTTTGAACAAATTCGTCCGCGGGTGAAATTTGAGCGCATCCTGGTTGTGGGCGGCGGCAAGGGCAAGCTGCCGCCGGGCTGCGAGTCCTATGAAACCCTTCTCGCCGAATCTGGCGGCGAGCCCAACCATCCTGCTCTCGACGAAGATGACGCCGCCGCCATGTGTTACACATCGGGCACTACCGGCAGCCCCAAAGGTGTGGTGTATTCCCACCGCGCCCTCGCCCTGCATTCTCTTTCTATTTCCCTGCCCGACCAGCTGGGAATGAGCTGCCACGACACGGTTCTTCCCGCCATGTCCATGTTCCACGCCAATGCCTGGGGATTCCCCTATGCCGCCACCATGAACGGCTGCAGGCAGGTTCTGCCCGGGCGCAACCTGCAGCCGGAAGCTCTGCTTGAGCTGCTGCAGAACGAGCAGGTGACGCTGACCGGCGGAGTGCCTACCATCTGGCTGGCGGTGCTGCACGCGCTCGATTGCCATCCCGGGCGCTGGAAACTGGCTCCCGGGCTGCGCATTGTGGTGGCGGGTTCGGCCGCGCCCGAATCCATGTTCCGCCGCTTCGACAAGCTGGGGGTGCGCGTGATTCAGCCCTGGGGCATGACCGAAACTACGCCCCTGGCCACCACCTGCAACCTCAAGCCGCACATGAAGGATTGGCCGGAAGATGAACGTTATGCGCTGCGCGCCAAGCAGGGCGTGCCCTCGCCTTTTATAGAGGTACGCTCCGTGGGCGACGAAGGCGAAGTGCCCTGGGATGGCCAGACCGCCGGAGAATTGCAGGTGCGCGGGCCCTGGGTGGCAAGCAGCTACTATCGGCTCGACCAGGGGGACAAGTGGACCGCCGACGGCTGGCTGCGCACCGGCGATGTGGCCACCATTGACGCCGAAGGTTACGTGAAGCTCACCGACCGGGTGAAGGACCTGATCAAATCGGGCGGCGAATGGATCAGCTCCGTGGACCTGGAAAATGCGCTGGTGGCGCATGAGGCCGTGAAGGAAGCAGCGGTAATCGCGGTTGCACACGACAAATGGCAGGAGCGGCCTTTGGCCGTGGTGGTGCTGAAGGATGGCCTGAAGGTGGATGCCGGCGAGCTGCGCGCCTTCCTGGAGCAGCGCTTCGCACGCTGGCAGGTGCCGGACGCTTTTGTCTTCGTCAGCGAGCTGCCGCACACCTCCACGGGAAAGCTGCTGAAGAGCAAACTACGGCAGGAATTCAAAGACTGGC